>NZ_JAFBCK010000001.1:3382500-4075000 GCF_016907695.1 Actinokineospora baliensis
AGGCTAAACCGTCGTCGTGTGATACCCGGCAGGGGTTGCGGCGGCGGGGTCGTGGGACCTTTCAGTCAGTTCTGCCGGACTGGCGCAGAGTAAGAAAATGCTGTTGTTAGTTGAACGCCTTGGGATGGGCGGCCGTAGAGGGTGAGAGCCCCGTAAGCGAAAACATGGCATCTCTGGAGAGTGTTCCCAAGTAGCAGCGTACTCGTGAAATTCGCTGTGAATCTGGCGGGACCACCCGCTAAGCCTGAATACTTCCTGATGACCGATAGCGGACTAGTACCGTGAGGGAAAGATGAAAAGTACCCCGGGAGGGGAGTGAAAGAGTACCTGAAACCGTGTGCCTACAAGCCGTCAGAGCCTTGAGGGGTGATGGCGTGCCTTTTGAAGAATGAGCCTGCGAGTTAGTGCTACGTGGCGAGGTTAACCCGTGTGGGGTAGCCGTAGCGAAAGCGAGTCTGAATAGGGCGCTTGAGTCGCGTGGTCTAGACCCGAAGCGGAGTGATCTACCCATGGCCAGGGTGAAGCGACGGTAAGACGTCGTGGAGGCCCGAACCCACCAGGGTTGAAAACCTGGGGGATGAGCTGTGGGTAGGGGTGAAAGGCCAATCAAACTCCGTGATAGCTGGTTCTCCCCGAAATGCATTTAGGTGCAGCGTCGCATGTTTCTTGCCGGGGGTAGAGCACTGGATGGTCTAGGGGGCCTACAAGCTTACCGAAATCAACCAAACTCCGAATACCGGTAAGTGAGAGTGCGGCAGTGAGACTGCGGGCGATAAGGTTCGTAGTCGAGAGGGAAACAGCCCAGAACACCAGCTAAGGCCCCTAAGTGTGCGCTAAGTGGGAAAGGATGTGGGGTCGCCCAGACAACCAGGAGGTTGGCTTAGAAGCAGCCACCCTTGAAAGAGTGCGTAATAGCTCACTGGTCAAGTGGTCCTGCGCCGACAATGTAGCGGGGCTGAAGCGCACCGCCGAAGCTGTGTCATTCACGCAATACATCCGCATGATCCTTGAGGTCGTGTGCAGTGGTGTGGATGGGTAGGGGAGCGTCGTGTCACCGGGGAAGCGGCGGAGTGATCCAGTCGTGGAGGTGACGCGAGTGAGAATGCAGGCATGAGTAGCGATAGGCGAGTGAGAATCTCGTCCGCCGAATGACCAAGGGTTCCTGGGCCAGGCTGTTCCGCCCAGGGTAAGTCGGGACCTAAGGCGAGGCCGACAGGCGTAGTCGATGGACAACGGGTTGATATTCCCGTACCCGTGTGGACGCGTCCCTGGTGAGGTCGGTGATACTAACCGCCCAAAGCCCTGAGGTTCTTCGGAACCAAGGGGTGGAGCGCGGGATCTGATCCGGTAGTAGCCAAACGATGGGGTGACGCAGGAGGGTAGCTCCGCCAGCTGTTGGTGTCTGGTGTAAGCGTGTGGCCCGAGCGATAGGCAAATCCGTCGCTCATATAGGGTGAGGCGTGATGCATAGCCGATTGAGGCGAAGTAGAGTGATCCCATGCTGCCGAGAAAAGCCTCTAGTGAGTGTCCGTGCGGCCCGTACCCCAAACCGACACAGGTGGTCAGGTAGAGTATACCGAGGCGTTCGGGTGAACTGTGGTCAAGGAACTCGGCAAAATGCCCCCGTAACTTCGGGAGAAGGGGGGCCGCAGCGTTTGAAGCCCTTCGCGGGCTAGGGCGAGGCGGCCGCAGAGACCAGCGAGAAGCGACTGTTTACTAAAAACACAGGTCCGTGCGAAGTCGCAAGACGATGTATACGGACTGACGCCTGCCCGGTGCTGGAACGTTAAGAGGACGGGTTAGTGCGTAAGCGCGAAGCTCAGAATTTAAGCGCCAGTAAACGGCGGTGGTAACTATAACCATCCTAAGGTAGCGAAATTCCTTGTCGGGTAAGTTCCGACCTGCACGAATGGCGTAACGACTTCTCGACTGTCTCGACCACAGGCCCGGCGAAATTGCACTACGAGTAAAGATGCTCGTTACGCGCGGCAGGACGGAAAGACCCCGGGACCTTTACTATAGCTTGGTATTGGTGCTTGGTTCGGTTTGTGTAGGATAGGTGGGAGACTGTGAAGCGCTCACGCCAGTGGGTGTGGAGTCATTGTTGAAATACCACTCTGATCGTACTGAGTGTCTAACTTCGGACCGTGATCCGGTTCAGGGACAGTGCCTGGTGGGTAGTTTAACTGGGGCGGTTGCCTCCCAAAGGGTAACGGAGGCGCCCAAAGGTTCCCTCAGCCTGGTTGGCAATCAGGTGTTGAGTGCAAGTGCACAAGGGGGCTTGACTGTGAGACTGACAGGTCGAGCAGGGACGAAAGTCGGGACTAGTGATCCGGCCATGGCTTGTGGAAGCGTGGTCGCTCAACGGATAAAAGGTACCCCGGGGATAACAGGCTGATCTTGCCCAAGAGTCCATATCGACGGCATGGTTTGGCACCTCGATGTCGGCTCGTCGCATCCTGGGGCTGGAGTAGGTCCCAAGGGTTGGGCTGTTCGCCCATTAAAGCGGTACGCGAGCTGGGTTTAGAACGTCGTGAGACAGTTCGGTCCCTATCCGCCGCGCGCGTTGGAGACTTGAGGAAGGCTGTCCCTAGTACGAGAGGACCGGGACGGACGAACCTCTGGTGTGCCAGTTGTCCTGCCAGGGGCATGGCTGGTTGGCTACGTTCGGAAGGGATAACCGCTGAAGGCATCTAAGCGGGAAGCTCGTTCCAAGATGAGGTCTCCCTCCACCTTTGAGTGGTTAAGGCTCCCAGTAGACGACTGGGTTGATAGGCTGGAGATGGAAGCCCTGTGAGGGGTGGAGTCGACCGGTACTAATAGGCCGAGGGCTTACAACGAAGAGGCTACGCATCCACTGTACGGTGTCTGAGACACCAACCACCCCACCAGGGGCAGACCACACGGTACAAGTGTGGGCGCCTAGGTGGGTTGAGGTTGATTGTTTCATAGTGTTTCGGCGGTCATAGCGGTGGGGAAACGCCCGGTCCCATTCCGAACCCGGAAGCTAAGCCCACCTGCGCCGATGGTACTGCACTCGTGAGGGTGTGGGAGAGTAGGACGCCGCCGGACAATCATTCCCGAAAGGGCCTGTGGTGAGGCACGTGTAACGTGCGTCAGACCACAGGCCCTTTTCGGTGTTGTCGGAGCAAGGTGCGGGTAGCCCGCATGCGGGAGGATCAGGTGTCCGAGTTCGGTCGAGGCAGCGGCGCTGACCGCGGCGACAGAGAACCAGGTCGTCGGCGCGACGCGGGCGACGCCCCCCGACGCGACACGGACCGGGGCGGCGATCGCCGCGACAACAAGCGGGACGACCGGGGTGGATTCCGCTCAGGCGGATCCGACCGGGGCGGGTACCGCCCCACCAGCGGTGCAGGTGGCTACCGCACCAGCGACCGCGACTCCCGCCCAGGCAGTTCCGACCGCGGCGGCTTCCGTTCCGGTGGCCGCTCCGACGACCGAGGTGGTTACCGCTCGGGCAGTTCGGACCGCAGTGGCTACCGCCCCGGCGGGCCCCGCTCGGACGACCGCGATGGTCAGCGTTCCGGCGGTTCCGACCGCGGTGGTTATCGCTCTGGCGGTTCCGACCGTGGCGGCTACAAGTCTGACGACCGCGGCGGTTACCGCTCCGGCGGTTCCGATCGCGGCGGCCGGTCCGATGACCGCGGCGGATTCCGTTCCGGTGGTTCGGACCGCGGCGGCTACCGCTCGAGCGGCTCTGATCGCGGTGGCTACAAGTCCGATGACCGTGGTGGCTACCGCTCGAGCGGTCCTGATCGTGGTGAGCGGTCGAACGACCGTGGCGGATTCCGATCCGGCGGTTCCGATCGCGGTGCCCGGTCCGATGACCGTGGTGGATTCCGGTCTGGTGGTTCCGATCGCGGTGCCCGGTCTGACGACCGTGGTGGATTCCGTTCCGGCGGCTCGGACCGTGGCGGCTACAAGTCCGATGACCGTGGTGGCTACCGGTCGGGTGGTCCTGATCGCGGTGCCCGGTCGGATGACCGGGGCGGATTCCGCTCTGGGGGCTCGGACCGTGGCGGTTATCGTCCCAGCGGGTCGCGCTCCGACGATCGTGGCGGCCAGCGTTCCGGTGGGTCCGACCGCGGCGGGTTCCGCTCGGATGACCGGGGTGGTTCCCGCTCGGGCAGCTCGGACCGCGGTGGCTATAAGTCTGACGATCGTGGTGGTTTCCGGTCGGGCGGCTCTGATCGCGGCGGCCGTTCTGACGACCGGGGCGGTTACCGGTCTGGTGGTTCCGATCGTGGCGGCTACAAGTCCGATGACCGTGGCGGGTTCCGCTCGGATCGTGGTGAGCGGTCGAACGACCGCGGGGGTTTCCGCTCTGGCGGTTCCGACCGCGGCGGCCGGTCTGATGACCGCGGTGGTTTCCGTTCCGGTGCTTCGGACCGTGGCGGTCGGTCTGACGAGCGTGGGGGTTTCCGCTCGGACCGCGGCGCCAGGTCTGATGACCGTGGTGGTTCCCGGTCGGCTGGTTCCGACCGTGGCGGCTATAAGTCCGATGACCGGGGCGGTGCCCGTTCCGGTGGTTCGGACCGCGGGGGTTTCCGGTCTGATCGCGGTGAGCGGTCGAACGACCGGGGCGGGTTCCGCTCCGACGACCGCGGGTCCCGGTTCACCGAGTCCGGTGACCGCGCGGGTTCCCGTGGTGGCAGCCGCACGGATGACCGTGGTGGCTCGCGGTCCGAGGAGCGGGGCGGGTTCCGGTCGTCCGGGCGCGGGCACTTCCGTGCCGACGACGCCGAGAAGCCGAAGGTCGAGAGCACTGATGCGGTCGACACGCCGTCGGTGGAGTCCGATGACGCTGGGCAGGACCGCCGCGTCGTCGAGGTGACCGGGCGGCGGGAGCCGCGGGCGCGGGCCGACGAGCGGGATGTGGAGCCGGTCGAGTTCGGGCCGAAGCTGCCCGAGGGCGCCGACTATTCCGCGCTCGACGTGGAGGCCAGGGCCGGGCTGCGCAGCCTGCCCAAGTCGCTGGCCGAACTGGTCGGCAAGCACCTTGTGGCGGCCGGGATGCTCATCGACGAGGACCCGGAGCGGGCGCTTGTGCACGCCAGGTTCGCGCGTGAGCGGGCGTCCCGGGTCGCCATCGTGCGCGAGGCCGCCGGGCTGACCGCCTACCACGCGGGGGAGTGGGCCGAGGCCCTCTCCGAGCTGCGCGCGGTCCGGCGGATGAGCGGCGGCGACACCCACATCGCGATCATGGCCGACTGCGAACGCGCGCTGGGCAGGCCGGAGCGGGCCTTGGAGCTCGCCAAGGAAGCCGGGCGCGACCTGCCGCCGGACGTGGCCGTCGAGCTGCGGATCGTCAGCGCCGGTGCGCGCCGCGACATGGGCCAGTTGGACGCCGCGGTCGTGGGTCTGCAGGGCCCCGACCTCGAGCCCAAGCGGCGGGACCCGTGGAGCGCGCGGCTGTTCTACGCCTACGCCGACAACCTTGCCGCCGCCGGGCGCACCGAGGAAGCCATCCGCTGGTTCCTCAACGCCGCCCAGGCCGATGACGACGAGGACACCGACGCCGCCGAGCGCGCCTTCGAACTCGGTGCCGACGAGTCCGAGATCGCCGCCGCCCTCCCCGCGGAGACCGTCGAGGTCGACGACTCCGACGAATCTGATGAGGATTCCGCGGAAGCACCCGACGCCGCGGCTGAGAAGTCGTCGAACGGGGTCGCGCTGGATGGGTGATCGACTGCTCGACGGTTACGACGCCCTGCTGTTCGACCTCGACGGCACCGTGTACCGCGGTGGCGAGGCGATCAGCGGGGCGGCCGGGGCCATCGCGGCGGCCAGGGCGGACGGCACCACCGTCCGCTTCGTCACCAACAACGCCTCCCGCTCACCGGCCCAGGTCGCCGACCACCTGGTCCAGTTGGGTGTTCCGGCCGAACCGGGCGAGGTGAGCACCAGCGCCCAAGCGGCTGCCGCCGTGCTCGCCGCTCGGTTGAGCCCCGGCGAGCACGTCCTGGTCCTCGGCACCTCCGCGCTCGCCGCGGAGGTCACCGCCGTTGGCCTGGTCCCCGTCCGCACCGCCGACGGGGTCGCCGCTGTGGTGCAGGGCCTGTCGCCTGACCTGAGTTGGCGCGACCTGGCCGAGGCGGCGGTGGCGATCAACGCGGGCGCGCTGTGGGTCGCCTGCAACGTCGACCGGACCCTGCCCACCGAGCGCGGCCTGCTGCCCGGTAACGGGTCCCTCGTGCACACGCTGCGGTACGCGACCGACCACGAGCCCGAGGTGGCGGGCAAACCCGCGACCCCGCTGATGGCCGAGTCCGTCCGCGCCGCCGACGCCCGGCGCCCGCTGGTGATCGGCGACCGGCTCGACACCGACATCGAGGGTGCCGTGGCTGCGGGCCTGGACTCCCTCCTGGTCCTCACCGGCGTCTGCACCGCAGCCGACCTGCTCGCCGCGGGCCCCGAGGCCAGGCCCACCTACCTCGCCGCCGACCTCACCGCGATCACCGCCCCCGTCGCCGACCTCGAGATCGGCCCCAAACCCGGGTGGCACCTGCGCGAGGAGAACGCCACCCTCACCCCCACCGGCGACGGCGACCCGCTCGACCTCCTCCGCGCCCTCTGCGCCGCCACGTGGGCCGCCCCCACCCCACCCCAAATCCTCGGCGACCACCCCGCCCTCGCCGCCCTCGGCCTCACCCCCCGCTGAGCCTGCTCGACTTGACCCGGCGCAACGCAGCCCAGGCCAACATCGAGAGCGCCTTGTCCGCTGGCGCCGACTCCCCACAGTGCCAGCGCGTCCACCAAGGCCATCGCGGCCCCACCTTCTGCGCGCTGTCCCCACCACGCGCCCCCAGTGGGGCGGCACACACCTGAGCGCGTACACCAAGCCATTTGCGCGGTCCACCGCCGACCACAAGCCCTCCCGCACGCTGCCCCACCACCGCCTTTCACACCCTCATCCACAACCCCCCACCCCATCCACAGCACACCCACACCCCTCTTGACACCCCCTCCCATCGGATAGGCTCGAACAAGGGCACCCAGACCCCGGGTGGGTGGGCGCCACCACGCGAGTTGATCTTGGGCAGTGGTCACCCGTCGGATAGCGTGCAGGAGTGCAGGTGGAGTTCACCCCTACCCCGGGGCCCGTGCCAGGGCCGCCGCGGGAACCGGCTCGGGACGAGGCCATTGACGCGGCGGTGGCCGGGCTCGAGGGGCTCGGGTCGGTGCCGGTGGCCGAGCACGTCGAGCGGTTCGACGCGGTGCACATCGCCTTGACGGCCGCTCTGGCCAGCATCGACAAGGTCTGAGACGGTGCCCAGGAGGGCGCGCTTGGACGCCGAACTGGTCCGCAGGGGCTTGGCCCGTTCCCGCGACCACGCCAGTGAGCTGATCGCCGCGGGGCGGGTCACCATCCGCGGCACCGTCGCCAGCAAGGCCGCGACCGGGGTGGAGACCGACGCCGCCGTGGTGGTCAAGGATGTCGACGACGACCCCAACTGGGCTTCCCGGGGGGCGCACAAGCTGATCGGCGCGCTCGACGCCTTCGCCGTGCCGGTCGAGGGGCGTCGCTGCCTGGACGCGGGGGCGTCCACCGGGGGGTTCACCGACGTGCTGCTGCGCCGCGGGGCCGCCCAGGTCGTGGCCGCCGACGTGGGCCGGGGGCAGTTGGTGTGGCGGCTGCAGAACGACGAACGGGTCGTGGTCAAGGACCGCACCAACGTCCGCGCGATCACCGCCGAGGACATCGACGGGCCGGTGGACCTGGTCGTCGCCGATCTATCGTTCATCTCCGCGCGCCTGGTCATGCCCGCGCTGCACAGCTGCCTGCGCGACGGCGGCGACCTGCTGCCGATGATCAAACCGCAGTTCGAGGTCGGCAAGGAGCGCCTCGGCGCGGGCGGTGTCGTGCGGCAGCCCGAGCTGCGGGTCGAGGTCGTGTCCCGGGTGCTGGTGGCCGCCGGTGAGCTGGGGCTGCGGCTGCACGGCGTGGTGGCCAGCCCGCTGCCGGGGCCCTCGGGCAACGTCGAGTACTTCGCCTGGCTGCGCCGGGGGGAGCCCGTCGCGGACACCGAGGTGACCGCCCTGGTCGAGACCGCCGTGCAGGAGGGACCGCAGTGACGGCACAGCGCGAGATCCTGCTGGTCGTGCACACCGGCCGGGCGGACAACCGGCGGGTGGCCGAGAAGGTGGCCAGCTGCTTCGCCGCGGCCGGGGTGCGGCTGCGGGTGGTCGACGACGAAGCCCCCGACCTGGACCCGTCCTGCTACACGCGGGTCGTGCCGCTGGGCCCGGACGCCGCCGTGGGCACGGAGCTGGTGTTCGTCCTCGGCGGGGACGGGACGCTGCTGCGCGCCGCCGAGCTGGCCCACCCGGCCGGGGTGCCGGTGCTGGGCGTCAACCTGGGCCGGGTCGGGTTCCTGGCCGAGGCCGAGTCCGACGCGCTCGAGGAGACCGTGCGGCTGGTCGTCGAACAGGGTTACCTGGTCGAGGACCGGATGACCGTCGACGTCACCGCGCGGCTGGGTGACGAGGTCCTCGCCGACACCTGGGCGCTCAACGAGGCCAGCGTGGAGAAGAGCAGTCGCGAGCGGATCCTGGACGTGCGCATCGACGTCGACGGCCGCCCGGTGTCGTCCTTCGGCTGCGACGGCGTGCTGTGCGCCACACCGACCGGGTCCACCGCCTACGCCTACTCCGCGGGCGGACCCATCGTGTGGCCGGACGTGCAGGCCATGCTGGTGGTCCCCAGCAACGCGCACGCCATGTTCGCCCGGCCGCTGGCGGTGTCCTCCCGTTCGGTGGTCGGCATCGAGGTCGACCCCGACGGCCAGCCCGCTGTGCTGTGCTGCGACGGGCGGCGGACCTTCGGCATCCCGCCGGGCGCGCGCATCGAGGTGCGCGGCGGTCACCAGCCGATCCGGCTGGCCAGGCTGCGCGACGAGACCTTCACCGAGCGCCTCGTGGACAAGTTCGACCTGCCCGTGCACGGGTGGCGCAGCCGATGATCCTGTGGACGGCCGCTTACCGCTGTCGCCGCGAGCCGCTAGGGTGCGCCCTGTGCTAGCCGAGATGCGCATCCAGGACCTCGGCGTGATCGACGAGGCCACGCTCGAACTGCACCCGGGGTTCACCGTCGTCACGGGTGAGACCGGCGCGGGCAAGACGATGGTGGTCACCGGCCTGCACCTGCTCTCCGGGGGCAGGGGCGAGGCCTCGCGGGTCCGCAGTGGGAAGCCCAAGGCCGTGGTCGAGGGCCGCTTCGAGGAGCTGACCGGTACTCCGGCGGCCGTCGTGGCGACCGAGGCGGGCGCCGAACCCGACGACGACGGCAGTCTGATCACCCTGCGCAGCGTCAGCACCGACGGCCGCTCCCGCGCCCACGTCGGGGGCCGCTCGGTCCCGGTCGGGGTGCTGCAGGACCTGGCCGAGCAGCTGATCGCGGTGCACGGGCAGAACGACCAGCTGCGGCTGCTGCGGCCTGCCGAGCAGCGCGCCGTGATCGACCGGTTCGCCGGTACCGAGATCTCGGGCGTGCTCGCCGAGTACCGGTCGGTGCGCGAGCAGTGGCTCGCGGTCACCGCCGAGCTCGACGACCGCACCAAGCGGGCGCGGGAACTGGCCCGCGAGGCCGAGATCCTGCGGATGGGCCTCGACGAGATCACCGCCGTCGACCCGCAGCCGGGCGAGGACACCGAGCTGGTCGAGCAGGCCCGCAGGCTGGCCGACGCCGACCAGCTGCGCGAGGCCGCGACCGGCGCGAGCTACGCGGTCTCCGGGTCCCCCGACGGCGACCCGGACGTGCCGGGCGCGCTCGGGCTGATCGGCGAAGCGCAGCGGCGGGTGTCCTCCTCGGAAGACCCGAGGCTGCGCGAGCTGGAGTCGCGGCTGACCGAGGCCGCCGTGCTGCTCACCGACGTGGGCGCCGAGCTGACCGCCTACCTCGACGGCCTCGACGCCGACCCGGCCGCGCTGGAGCGGGTGCTGGCGCGCCAGGCCGAACTCAAGTCGCTGACCCGCAAGTACGCCGCCGACGCCGACGGCGTGCTGGCCTGGGCGCGCGACGCGGTCGACAAGCTGTCCGGGCTCGACACCTCCGAGGAGGCGCTCGGCGAGCTGGCCGCGCGCAAGAAGGAGTTGGCTGTCCGGCTCGGTGAGCTGGCCGCGGCGCTGACCGAGGCCAGGTCCGTGGCCGCGGAAGCGCTGGCCAAGGCCGTCACCGACGAGCTCGGCGGCCTGGCGATGGGCCAGTCCAGCGTGCAGATCTCGGTGCGGCCCCGCCCGGCCGAGGCGGGTGACCCGGTGGCGATCGAGGTCAACGGGGTAGCCATGCACGCCGGAGCCGACGGCGTCGACGACGTGGAACTGCTGCTGGTCGCCCACGACGGCGCGCAGCCGCTGCCGGTGCACAAGGGCGCCTCCGGCGGTGAGCTCTCGCGGGTCATGCTGGCCATCGAGGTCGTGCTCGCGCACACCGACCCGGTGCCAACGCTGGTGTTCGACGAGGTCGACGCGGGCGTCGGCGGCCGCGCGGCGGTGGAGATCGGCCGCAGACTGGCCCGGCTCGCCCGCAGCCACCAGGTGATCGTGGTGACCCACCTGGCCCAGGTCGCCGCCTTCGCCGACCGCCACCTCATCGTCGACAAGGGCATCCACGGCGGCGTCACCCGAAGCGACGTCCGCACCCTCGGCGACGACGAACGCGTGGTGGAACTCGCCAGGATGCTGGCGGGCATGGAGTCCACCGAGACCGGCCGAGCCCACGCCGAAGAACTCCTAGGCCTAGCCGACGGCGAAAAACACGACTGGAAACTCACCGGCAAACCCAGGCCACAGCGCAAGAAGCGCCAGTCCTAGCACGGGGCCCAGCCAACGCGAAGAACCAGCCTCGGCCGCTGCTCTCGGAGGCCGCTGCCTCTAACTGCTTGATGGGGCGGACTTGTTTGTGCGGGGCCCCTGCGCCAGTCGTGGCAGGACCGCAAAGCTGGGGCCGAAGAGCGTGGCCCTGCAGCGAGGCAAGGCTACGACTGGCGCTCCCCCGCGCAAAACAAGTCCGCCCCATCGAGCCGCCGCGCCCAGCCCCCCGGGCTGGCCCGCCTCCCGAGTTGGCCCGCCCAGCCCGGCCGCCCGGGCCGGCCCTGCCTGCCTCACCGCTGCTCTCGGAGGCCGCTCGCTCTAACTGCTCGATGGGGCGAACTTGTTTTGCGCGGGGCCCCTGCGCCAGCCGTGGCAGGACCGCAAAGCTGGGGCCGAAAAGCATGGCCCTGCAGCGCGCAACGCTA
Organism: Actinokineospora baliensis; assembly: GCF_016907695.1. Classification (NCBI taxonomy): domain Bacteria; kingdom Bacillati; phylum Actinomycetota; class Actinomycetes; order Pseudonocardiales; family Pseudonocardiaceae; genus Actinokineospora; species Actinokineospora baliensis. The sequence goes on from NZ_JAFBCK010000001.1 coordinate 3,393,759, forward strand.
CGACTGCCGCTCCCCCACGCAAAACAAGTCCGCCCCATCGAGCCGTCACACTTAGCCCTCGAGCTGGCCCGCTCAAACCAGCCCCCGAGCCAGCCCGCCCAACTCAGCCCCCCGAGTCAGCCGCGCCAGCCCCGCCACTGCTCTCAGAGGCCGCTCACTCCAACTGCTCGATGGGGCGAACTTGTTTTGCGCGGGGCCCCTGCGCCAGCCGTGGCAGGACCGCAAAGCTGGGGCCGAAAAGCATGGCCCTGTCCGCGCAGAACGCTACGACTGCCGCCACCCCACGCAAAACAAGTCCGCCCCATCGAGCCGCCGCGCCCAGCCCCCTGAGCTGGCCCACCCAACCCAGCCCCCCGAGTTGGCCCGCCTGGCCCAGCCTCCCGAGCCAGCCCGCCCAACTCAGCCCCCCGAGCCGACCCCGCCAGCCTCACCACCGCTCCTCGGAGGCCGCCCGCATGCTCTGCTCGATGGGGTGGACCTGTTTTGTGTGGGGGAGCGGCACCCGTAGCCTGACCGGCGGCTGGCTGGGCCGTCCCTTTGGCCCCCAGCTTTTCAGGCCCAGCATGGGTGTCGCAGGGGCCCCGCACAAAACAGGTCCACCCCATCGAGCCCACCCACACCACCGCGATCCAGAGCAATGCCGCAGGCGAGCCGACCCCCGAAGCCGCCAACGCTGCTCCATTCAGGCGCACCCGGCGTGGCGTTCGGACTATCGCCCGCCGGTTTGTCACCATCGGCCGCATGAGATTCCCGGGATTGCTCAGCCGCTCCCAGTCGCCGCGGCCGGGGATCACCGGTCCAGCCAGGGTCGACCGGCGCACCGGTGACCTGCTGCGACGGCTGTCCCCCGGTGACGTCGTGGTGCTTGACCACCTCGACCTCGACCGGGCCACGGCCGACGCGTTGCTGCGCGCCGAGGTGGCGGGTGTGGTCAACGCGTCGCCGTCGATCTCGGGGCGCTTCCCGAACCTGGGGCCCGAATTGCTGGTCAACGCCGGGGTCCCGCTGATCGACGCGGTGGGGCAGGAGGCGCTGCACACGATCAAGGAGGGCAGCAAGCTCCGGCTGCACGAGGGCGCGGTCTACCACGGTGACCGGGAGGTGGCCAGCGGCACCAGGCAGACCCCGGAGACCATCGCCGACCAGATGATCGAGGCCAAGGCCGGGATGTCGGCGCAGTTGGAGGCGTTCTCGGCCAACACCATCGAGTTCCTCCGCCGCGAGCGCACCATGATCCTCGACGGGATCGGCGTGCCGCAGGTGCCGGTGGCCATGCGCGGCAGGCAGGTCGTGGTGGTCGCCCCCGGGGTGGACCACGTCGAGGACCTGCGCGGCCTGCGCCGCTACATCGCCGAGCACCGGCCGGTGCTGATCGGCGTGGAGTCGGGGGCGGACGCGGTGCGCGCGGCGGGCCACCGGCCGGACGTGATCGTCGGCGACCCCGACGGCATCTCCACCGACACCCTGCGCGGTGGGGCCTGGGTCGTGGTGCCTGCCTACGTCGACGGGCACGCACCCGGTCTCAACCGGGTGCAGGACCTGGGTATCGAGGCGGTCACCTTCCCGGCGTCGGGCAACGCCGAGGACCTGGCGCTGCTGCTGGCCGACGCGCACGAGGCGAGCCTGGTGGTGGTCGTGGGGTTCCAGGCGACGCTGCGCGAGTTCCTCGACCGGGGGCGCTCGGGGTCCAACCCGTCGACCTTCCTGACCCGGCTCAAGCTCGGCGGCAAGATCGTCGACGGCAAGGCGGTGGCCACCCTGCACCGCAGCCGGGTCTCCGCGGCGGCCGTGGCGATCATGGTCGGCGCCGCGCTGCTCGCCATCACCGCCGCCATCGCGGTCTCCGGGGTCGGCGCCGCCTACGCGGGCTGGTTCGCCGACACCGCCGACGCGGTGTTCTCCTGGGTCAAGGGGCTGTTCACGTGATCTCGCTGCGCTACCACATCACCTCCATCGCCGCGGTCTTCCTCGCCATCGCCGTGGGCGTGGTGCTCGGGTCGACCACGCTGAGCCGGTCGCTGCTGTCCGGGCTCACCACGGCCAACACCGACCTGGGCACCCAGGTGACGCGGCTGGAGCAGGACCGCAACGCGCTCAACGCCCGCCTCGCCGACGGCGACTCCTTCGCCGGGGTGGTCGGCCCGCTCGCGGTGCGCGGCGCGTTGGACAAACGAACGGTCGTGCTTGTCACCACCGCCGACGCCCGCCCGGCGGACCGGGACGCGGTGAAGGGCTTGGTGGCCACCGCGGGCGGCAGCGTCACCGGTGAACTGCAACTCACCGACGCCTTCGCCGACCCGGCCAAAGCCGACCAGCTCAAGGAGATTGTCATCAGGTTGCTGCCCGCCGGGGTGCAGTTGCCGACCGCGACCGACCCGGGCACCCTCGCGGGCGGTCTGCTCGGTCCGCTGCTGCTGATCAGCGCGGCGACCAACGAACCGCAGGCCTCGCCGGAGGAAACCGCCGCCGCGTTCGCCGGTCTCACCGAAGGCGGGTTTCTCACCGCGCCGCCGGACGTGAAACCCGCTCAGCTGGCGGTGATCCTGACCGGGGGAACGTCCACAGGGGAAGACGCGGGCGACCGCGCGGCCACGATCGCCCGGTTCGCCGCACAGGTCGACCGCTCCGGTGCGGGCGCGGTTCTGGCCGGTGGCGCGGGATCGGCCGACGGCGCGGGGGCGATCGGCGTGGTGCGCGCGGACACCGCGGCGACCTCGATCTTGTCCACTGTGGACAACGTGGACACGCCTGCCGGTCGCGTGGTGGTCATCCTCGCGCTCGCCGAGCAGGTCGCGGAGAAGGCCGGTCGCTATGGCAGCGCTGGCAACGCGCAAGCCCCGGCGCCCGGCGCGCCCGTCGGGTAACGCCCTCACTCGCGCGAGTGAGACCGTCGCTGGCGGTCATGAGCCTGCCTCACCAACGAGGGAAAGTCAGTCCCGGACGGGTAAGGACCATGATCAGCTGGTCATTTTCCGACCTCCGCGACCGATGTCGCCCGTGGCGGAAGTTCGTTCCGCCACGGGAGGTCAAGGAGTGAACATGGGGCACATCACCTCGGCGCGCGGCGCCATCACCGCGGCGGCCGCGTTCGCCGCGCTCGTCGCGGTCGCCACACCCGCGTCGGCGACGGCCACGTCGCCGGGCACGGCATCGGTCGGCTCGGCCAGCTTCGCCCGGTTGGGCGTTCCGGTCACGGTGGCGCCCATCGCGCAATGCGCGGTCACGGGCCCGACCACGGCCACCTCGGGTGCCGTCACCGCCAGCGGTGTCCGCTTCGGCGGCGGCAACTCCAGTTGCACCACCAGAGTCGTCGACGAGGACGCGGGCCTGACCGAGACCAAGTCGGAGGCCAACGGCACCAACTTCGAGCTCTCCGCGCTGGTGCTGCTCGGCGGACCGCGGCTCAAGATCGGCACGTGGAAGGTGACCTGCGTCGCCGACAACGACGGGTCCACCGCGGGCTGGTCCTTCGGGGGGCTCACCGGCCTGACCGCGCTGCCCAACCCGCTGCCGACCAACTACGTCCGCGAGCTCAAGGGCGCGCTCAACGAGACCCTGGCCACGATCACCTTCAAGGAGGTGACCACGCCGCCGGACGGCAGCATCACGCTGAACGTGGCGCACATCCGGTTCCTGCCGCCGTCGGGCTACACCGGCGACGTCATCGTCGGCGCGACCGCCTGCTCGCCGACGCCGTGACCCGGCCGCGGTCCCGCCGTGGCGACACGGCGGGACCGCGCGGGGGCGTGGGCTCGCCGGAGCGGGCCGCGGCTGGTGTTAGCATGAAACCCCGTGGACCGGCGCGGTCTCGCAAGCCGCGACCAGCGCGACAACACCACCGCGACCTCTGACCACGGGAGCTCTCTTGGCGCAGCACGCTCGGACGACCAAGCACGTCTTCGTCACCGGAGGCGTCGCCTCCTCGCTCGGCAAGGGGCTCACCGCCTCCAGCCTGGGTCAGCTGCTGACCTCGCGGGGTCTTCGGGTGACCATGCAGAAGCTCGACCCGTACCTCAACGTCGACCCCGGCACGATGAACCCGTTCCAGCACGGCGAGGTGTTCATCACCGAGGACGGCGCGGAGACCGATCTCGACATCGGCCACTACGAGCGCTTCCTGGACCGCAGCCTCTCCGGCAGCGCGAACGTGACCACCGGCCAGGTGTACTCCGCGGTGATCGCCAAGGAGCGGCGCGGGGAGTACCTGGGCGACACGGTGCAGGTCATCCCGCACATCACCGACGAGATCAAGGCCCGCATCCGGGCGATGGCCGAGCCGGACGCGCAGGGCAGGGCGCCGGACGTGGTGATCACCGAGGTCGGCGGCACGGTCGGCGACATCGAGTCGCTGCCGTTCCTGGAGGCCTGCCGCCAGGTCCGCCACGACGTGGGCCGCGACAACGTGTTCTTCCTGCACGTGTCGCTGGTGCCCTACCTGGCGCCCTCCGGTGAGCTCAAGACCAAGCCCACCCAGCACTCGGTCGCCGCGCTGCGCAACATCGGCATCCAGCCCGACGCCATCGTCTGCCGCGCCGACCGGGAGATCCCCGACGGGCTCAAGCGCAAGATCGCGCTCATGTGCGATGTGGACACCGAGGCGGTGGTCGCCGCGCCGGACGCCCCGTCGATCTACGACATCCCCCGGGTGCTGCACGGCGAGGGCCTCGACGCCTACGTGGTGCGCCGCCTCGGCCTGCCCTTCCGCGACGTCGACTGGACGGTGTGGGGCAACCTGCTCGACCGGGTGCACAAGCCCAAGGAGACGGTGCGGATCGCGTTGGTCGGCAAGTACGTCGACCTGCCCGACGCGTACCTGTCGGTGACCGAGGCGTTGCGCGCCGGTGGGTTCGCCCACCGGGCCAAGGTCGAGGTCATCTGGGTGCCCTCGGACGCCTGCGAGACGCCGACCGGCGCGGCGGCCGCGCTGTCCGGGGTGGACGGTGTGCTGATCCCGGGCGGGTTCGGGGTGCGCGGCATCGAGGGCAAGATCGGCGCCATCACCCACGCCAGGGTCAACCGGGTCCCGGTGCTCGGCCTGTGCCTGGGCCTGCAGTGCATGGTGATCGAGACCGCGCGCAACCTGGCGGGCATCGCGGGCGCCAACTCCGCGGAGTTCGCCGACGACACCACCGACGCGGTGATCAGCACCATGGCCGACCAGCAAGACGTCGTCGCCGGTGAGCGCGACATGGGCGGCACCATGCGGTTGGGTTCCTACCCGGCGACGCTGGCCGCCGGTTCGGTGGTGGCGGGTGTCTACGGTGAGCGCGAGGTCACCGAACGCCACCGGCACCGCTACGAGGTCAACAACGCCTACCGCGACCGGCTCACCAAGGCCGGCGTGCTGTTCTCCGGCACCTCGCCCGACGGCCGCTTGGTGGAGTTCGTGGAACTGCCCGCCGACACCCACCCGTTCTTCGTCGGCACCCAGGCGCACCCCGAGCTCAAGAGCCGCCCCACCCGCCCGCACCCGCTGTTCGCCGGTTTCGTCGGCGCCGCGCTGACCTACCTGCGCGCCGAGCGACTGCCGGTGGACCTCGACGAGCCGGTGGCGGTGGACGCGTGAGCACCAACCCCGGCAGCCACACCTTCGACGTGGTGTCCACCCGCGACATCCACGTCGGCCGCATCCTGGCCCTGCGCCTCGACGAGGTCGCCATGCCCGGCGGCGGCACCGCCAACCGCGAGGTCGTCGAACACCTCGGCGCGGTGGCCGTGGTCGCCCTCGACGCCGACGGCGCGGTCACCCTGATCCACCAGTACCGGCACCCGGTCAGCGCCCGCCTGTGGGAACTGCCCGCCGGACTGATCGACCACGCCGAGGAAGACCCGCTGGCCGCCGCCAAACGCGAACTGGTCGAGGAAGTCGGCCTCACCGCCACGGACTGGTCGGTACTGGCGGACATCGCGGTCTCCCCGGGCTTCACCGACGAGGCGGTACGCGTGTACCTGGCCACTGGGCTGTCCACTGTGGACCGTGTGGTGCTTGGGGAGGAGGAGGCCGACCTCGTGGTGGCCAAGGTGCCCCTCGCCGAAGGCCTCCGCCGGGTGCTGGCCGGTGAGATCACCAACGCGGCGGCGGTGGCTGGGCTGCTCGCGGCACACGCGGTGATCACGGGTGCGGTCGAGGCGCGGCCTGCGGACGCACCGTGGGATGGCCGCCCGGAGGCGTTCGCACGTAGGCGCTGACCGCCGCGGTGGGGCGGTGTCGCTTCGGCGACGGCACGGGTTTGCGGCGGTGGCTGGCCTTCCTGCTCGCCGCGCACGCGGTGATGACGACGGGTGTCGTTGAGGCTTGGGCTGCGGACGCGTGGTGGGAGGCGCGGCCGGAGGCGGTCGCGTGCAGGCGCGACTTGGCCGCGGGGTGGGTTGCGATTGCGGGTGATCGCCCGGGCGTGGACGCACGACTGGTTTGTGCCGCGGTGGCCGGGTTGCTCGCGGCGCATGCGCTGATGACGGGTGGTCGAGGCGCGGCCTGCGGACGCACCGTGGGAGGGCCGCCCGGAGGCGCTGACCGCTGCGGTGGGGCGGTGTCGCTTCGGCTGCGGCACGGTTTGCGGCGGAAGCGTTGATCGCTTGGGTGCGTGGTTCGCACGACTGATCCGGTGCGGCAGTCGCTGGCCCGCTCGCCGCGCACGTGGTGACGACGGGTGCGGTTGGGGCGTGGCCTGCGGACGCGTCGTCGAAGGCCGGCCGGAGGCGTCGCACGCAGGCGCTGGTCGGTGCGGTCGGGCGGCGGCAACGCGACTGCGCTGCCGGGGTTGCGGTGCGGATGTCGCGAAGTCGAGTCGGCAGGAGCCGGTGACGGCTGGGTGCTTGGCCACCCGGTCGAGCCAGTGTGGCGGCGGTCGCCGGGCTGCTCGCCACGCGCGTGGGGACTGCGGGTGTGGTTGAGGCGCGGGCTGCGGACGCGCCGTGGGATGGCCGCCTGGAGGCGTTCGCGCGGGCACTGATCGCTGCGATGGGACGGTGTCGCGCTGCTCTGCCTGCGGGGGCGAGGCGGTGGCGGTGGTTGGCTGGCCGCGTGACTGATTCGGTGCGGCGGTCGCCGGACTGCTCGCCGGACTGCTCGCCGGAGTGCTTGGCCGCGAGGCCGGGCCTGCGCCGATGCGGTGGTGGTGTCGCTTGTGGCGGCGGTCGCCGCGCTTGTGGGACTGCGGGTGTGGTCGAGGCGTGCCCAGCGCGCACGGAGGCCCGGTTGCGCTGGCACCGACCGTGGCGGGTCAGTCGCGGAGGCGGCGGCCTTCGGCGTCGTGGCCGCCGTTGGCCAGGAGGATCACGCCGTCTATCAGGCACCAGATGCCGAAGCCGCCGCAGGTGAGGAGTTGGGCTATGGCCATGCCGTAGTGGCCTGTGTAGAAGCGGCCCGCGCCGAAGGGGAGCAGGATCTGCAGCAGGCCCGCGACCACCTTGGACCGGTACGAGTACACCTCGACGTACGGGGTCGGGGCGTGCTGCGGGTAGGCGGGCATCACGACCGGGGCCGGTGTGGCCCAGGTCGGGGGCACCAGGAACGGCGGGTGCGGTGCGGGCAGGTCGGCGAACAGCACCCGCAGGTCGGCCCTGGTCACCGCGGCCGAGGCGTCACCGACCCGCTGTTCGTACTCGTCGATCGGTAACCGGCCCTGGGCGAAGTGCTCCCCGAGCGCGCGCATCGCGTCTTCGCGTTCGGTCGTGCCGACGCGCACGCCGTCGGGGCCACCTGGTGCGCTCACGCCGTCCACCATACGTGGTCATCTCCGGCCTGTTCGGCGGTTGCGACTAGGCTCCCGGCATGGTGAGGGGCAACCCGGTGGAGTCGGTGCTGCGCGGCTACCTCGACCACCTCGCCATCGAGCGCGCCACCGCGGCCAACACCCTCGACAGCTACACCCGCGACCTGCTGCGCTACCTCGACCACCTGGCCGCGCAGGGGGTTGGTGAGCTGGGTGCGGTCACCGAGCGGCACGTGCTGGACTTCCTGGTCCTGCTGCGCGAAGGCGACCCGGACCACCCCCCGCTCGCCGCCTCCTCCGCGGCGCGGGCCGTGGTGGCGGTGCGCGGGCTGCACCGCTTCGCGGTCCGGGAAGGACTCGTGGAGCACGACGTGGCGCGTGCGGTGAAGCCGCCGACCCCGCCGCGGCGGTTGCCCAAGGCGCTGCCGGTCGACGACGTGTTGCGCCTGCTGGAGACCCCGCCCGGTGATGGGCCGGGGACCCTGCGCGACCGGGCGCTGCTGGAGGTCCTCTACTCCACCGGCGCCCGCATCTCGGAAGCCGTCGGGCTCGACCTCGACGACATCGACACCACCGAGCGCACGGTCCTGCTCGACGGCAAGGGCGGCAAGCAGCGGCTGGTCCCGGTCGGACGGCCCGCGCTGGCCGCGGTCGACGCCTACCTGGTGCGCGCCAGGCCGGAGCTCGCGGCCGCTGGCCGGGGCACCCCGGCGGTGTTCCTCAACCGGCGCGGTGGGCGGCTGTCGCGGCAGAGCGCGTGGACCGCGCTGAAGGTCGCCGCCGAGCGGGCGGGCATCACCTCGCCGGTCTCGCCGCACACGTTGCGGCACTGCTTCGCCACGCACCTGCTCGAGGGCGGGGCCGACGTGCGGGTGGTGCAGGAGCTGCTCGGGCACGCCTCGGTGACGACAACCCAGATCTACACGCTCGTGACGGTGACCACCCTGCGTGAGGTCTACGCCACCGCGCACCCGAGGGCGCTCGGCTAGTCGAGCCCCGCTGGCAGCGGTTGAGGTGAAAACCGCGGAAGTCAACCTGTTTTCGATGATCCTTCCCCTACTCTGTTCGGCCGGAGGTGCGCGATGGGCGCGATGGGCGAGGTGGACGAACCTGGGACGCTGCGGCTGACCCTGCCGGAGGTGCTGCACGCGCTCAGCGACCCGACCAGGCTGGCCGTGGTGGCGCAGCTGGCGGGCGCGGGGGAGCTGTCGTGCGGCACCCTGCACGTCTCGGTGGCCAAGTCGACGCTGTCGCAGCACCTGCGGGTGCTGCGCGAGGCGGGGGTGACCCGCACCCGCCGCGACGGCAACCAGCGTTGGCTCTCGCTGCGCCGCGACGACCTGGACCTGCGGTTCCCCGGTCTGCTGGAGTCGGTGCTGGGGTCGGTGGCCCGGGCCGAGCGCTGATCCGCGGTCGCCGGTGGGGCTTGACAGGTCACGACGGGTGTGGCGTGTCGCGGCGAGCCGCGTTGGTCGCTGACCGGCGCCCGCTTACGCTGCGCGTGACAGCAACGCAGGCGACAAGGAGCTAGATCGCCATGTCGACACTTCCGCACGGGCGGGTGGTGGACCACGGCGCGGTGGAGCTGAGCATCGCCCCCCGGGCCGCCTCCGACGCCGACGACGACGGACCGGAGGAGCTCGCCGCCGGGGCGGGCCCTACCGGCCGCCCCAAGCGGCACATCCCCGAGCCCGCGCTGCTCGAGCACCACGGCCCGGCGCGGGTGCTGGCGATGTGCAACCAGAAGGGCGGCGTCGGCAAGACGACCTCCACGATCAACCTGGGTGCCGCGCTGACCGAGTTCGGCCGCCGGGTGCTGCTGGTCGACTTCGACCCGCAGGGCGCGCTGTCGGTCGGCCTCGGCATCCCGGCGCACCAGCTCGACCGCACCATCTACAACGTGCTCATCGAGCGTTCGGTCGGCATCGAGGACGTGGTCCTGCGCACCGGCGTGGAGAACATGGACCTGCTGCCCAGCAACATCGACCTGTCCGCCGCCGAGGTGCAGCTGGTCTCCGAGGTCGGCCGCGAGCACTCGCTGCTGCGCACCATCCGCCCGGTGCTCGACGCCTACGACTACATCCTGGTCGACTGCCAGCCCTCGCTCGGCCTGCTCACCGTCAACGCGCTGGCCGCCGCCGACGGCGTGCTGATCCCGCTGGAGTGCGAGTTCTTCAGCCTGCGCGGGGTGGCGCTGCTGATCGACACCATCGACAAGGTGCGCGAGCGGCTCAACCCGAAGCTGGAGATCACCGGCATCCTGGCCACCATGTTCGACCCGCGCACGCTGCACTCGCGCGAGGTGATGGCGCGCGTGGTGGAGGCGTTCAAGGACACCGTGTTCGACACCGTGATCAACCGGACCGTGCGCTTCCCGGAGACCACCGTGGCTGGCGAGCCGATCACCACCTGGGCGCCGCGCTCGGCCGGGGCCAAGGCCTACCGCCAGCTCGCCCGCGAGGTGATCGCCCGGTGACGCAGCTGTTCGACCCGGTCCCCCACGGCACCCCCAGGCAGAAGCACAGCTCGAAGATCACCGTCTACGTCTCCGACGAGGAGTTGCTCGCCCTGGAGCAGGCCAGGCTCACCCTGCGCGCGGGCTTCGGCGTCGCCGTCGACCGGGGTCGGGTGGTGCGCGAGGCGGTGGCCACCGCGCTGGCCGACCTCGCCGAGAACGGCGCCGACTCGGTCCTCGTGCGCAGGCTGCGCCAGGACGGCGGCCGGTGACCGAGCTCGACCCGGCCGCCGGAACCGGCCGCTTCACCGTGCGGCTGTCGAACTTCGAGGGACCGTTCGACCTGCTGCTGCAGCTGATCTCCCAGCACCAGATGGACGTCACCGAGGTCGCGCTGCACCGGGTCACCGACGACTTCATCGCCCACATCCGCTCGCTGGGCGAGGACTGGAACCTCGACGAGACCACCGAGTTCCTCGTCGTCGCCGCGACCCTGCTCGACCTCAAGGCGGCCAGGCTGCTGCCCGCGGGCGACGTGGAGGACGAGGACGACCTGGCGCTGCTGGAGGCCCGCGACCTGCTGTTCGCCCGGCTGCTGCAGTACCGGGCGTACAAGCAGGTCGCGGCGCTGTTCAGCGAGCTGGAGGCCGGGGCGCTGCGCCGCTACCCGCGCTCGGTGGCCCTGGAGGACCGCTTCCAGCAACTGCTCCCGGAAGTCATGATCGGCGTCGACCCGGCCCGCTTCGCCCAGATCGCGGCCGCGGTGTTCCGCCCCAAACCACCGCCCGCGGTGTCGCTGGACCACCTGCACATGGGCAAGGTGTCGGTCCGCGAGACCGCCGCCCTGCTGCGCGCCCGGCTGGCGGAGGTGGGCCGCGCCACCTTCGCCGACCTGGTGGCCGACTGCGAGCACACGATCGAGGTCGTCGCCCGGTTCCTGGCCCTACTGGAGCTCTACCGGGAGGCGACCGTGCTGTTCGAACAGGACGACCCCCTCGGCGAACTGCGCGTGGAGTGGACCGGCGGCGCCCTGACCGAGGTGGCGGCGACACCGGTGTCGACCGAGGACGAGGACTATGGCTGACGACAAGACCCCGACCGACTCCGAGCTGGGAGTTGTGGTCATATCCGACACCCCGGTGCACCCGGCGGTCGAGCACCCTGTGGGGGAGGAGCCGCTCGGGGGTGGGGCAGGAGCCGAGGAGCCCGCGGCTGTTGATCATGTGATCGTGGACTCAGCGGAGGCCGGGCAGGCCGGGGCTGATCCGGCTGTCGTGCGGGACCACCCCGAGGCGGAAGGCGACCAGGGCGACCAAGGCGCGACAGGCGCTGAGGGGGAGCCTGACGCTGATCTGGTGCAGACCGGGGCGGGGTTTCCCGATCTGACCGAGGACGCGGACTTCGAGGCCGCGTTGGAAGCGTTGTTGCTGGTCGTGGACTCCCCGGCGGAAGAGGAGTTGCTGGCCACCGCGACCGAGCAGCCGGTTCGGCGGGTGCGGGAGGCGCTGCGGCGGATCGCGGGGCGCTACACCGAGGCGGGCAGCGGGATCGACCTGCGCCGGGTCGGTGAGGGGTGGCGCTTGTTCACCAGGGACCGGTTCGCGCCCGTGGTGGAGAAGCTGTTGCTCGACGGGCAGCGGGCGAAGCTCACCAGGGCCGCTTTGGAGACATTGGCGGTCATCGCCTACCGTCAGCCGGTGACCCGGTCCCGGGTCGCCGCGGTGCGCGGGGTCAACGTCGACGGTGTCATCCGCACGCTGGTGGTGCGCGGGCTGATCGAGGAGACCGGGACCGATCCCGAGACGGGTGGGATCCTGTACCGCACGACCGAGTTGTTCCTGGAGCGGTTGGGCTTGTCCTCGCTGGAGGACCTGCCGCCCATCGCCCCGTTGCTGCCAGAAGTGGATGCGATCGACGATGTCAACTAGCCAGGACGGTGTCCGGCTGCAGAAGGTCCTCTCCAGTGCCGGGGTGGCCTCGCGCCGGGCCGCCGAGGACCTCATCGACCAGGGCCGGGTGAGTGTCGACGGCGAGGTCGTGCGCGAGCAGGGCATGCGGGTGGACCCCGACCAGGTCGTCATCCACGTCGACGGGGTGCGGGTGGTGGTCCGCGAGGACCGGGTCTACCTCGCGCTGAACAAGCCGCGCGGGGTGCACAGCACCATGGAGGACGACCGCGGTCGCCCCTGCGTCGGCGACTACCTGCGCGGCCGCGCCGACAAGCTGTTCCACGTGGGGCGGCTCGACGCCGAGACCGAGGGCCTGCTGCTGTTCACCAACGACGGCGACCTCGCGCACCGGCTCATGCACCCCTCCTTCGAGGTGCTCAAGACCTACCTCGCCGAGGTGCCCGGCCCGGTCGCCCGCGACGTGGGCAGGCGGCTGCGTGAGGGCGTCGTGCTCGACGACGGTCCCGCGCGGGTCGACTCGTTCCGGATGGTCGACAGCTACGCGGGCAAGGCGCTGGTCGAGTTGGTGCTGCACGAGGGGCGCAAGCACATCGTGCGGCGGATGCTCGAGGAGGTCGGCCACCCGGTGCTCAAGCTGGTGCGCACCCAGATCGGCGAGGTCCGGCTGGGCAACCAGCGGCCGGGGTCGATGCGGGCGCTCAACCGCACCGAGGTCGGCGCCCTCTACTCCGCCGTGGACCTCTGAGTCCGGTCGAATCGGACACACGCGACAGCGCGGGCGCGGGATCCGGTCGTGCCGCGCCGCCCGGTGATCACCGATGGGGCACGATGATCGGTATGACCGAGTGGGTTCGCCCGATCACACGGGGGTGGCTGGTCCGGGCCGAGGTGCCGGGACCGGACGTCGACGAGTTCGCTGACGCCGACCGGGTGGTGGCGGCGCTGGCGCGGCCGGGGACCGGTGGGTCCCTGCTGGCCGTGCAGCACCCGCACCGCACACCGGCCGCGCTGGCCGCCGGGCGCGGGCTGCTCGACGTGCTCGCCGAGGCGAGGCGGACGTTGCGGGACCTGGAGCGCACCGCGTACCGGCCGGTCGTCGACGTGATCGCGCCCTACCGGGTGGACGGTCCGGACGGGTCGGCGACCGGGGTGCTGTGCATGGTGGACCCCGCCGCGGTCGGCGCCGACGGCGTGTCCTGGGTGCGCCACAGCGAACAGGTCTACCCGGACGTCGTCGCCGAGCGGGCCGCCGTCCTCACCGGACTCGGCTGCGCCACCAGCGCCGCCCTGCTGATCCCGGTCACCGACGGGGAGTTGCTCACCGACACCGTCGACCAGGCGATCGCCGCGGCCGGGGCGCCCGCCGTCTCCACAGTGGACTCAGCCGGGCGGCGGCACCGGGTGTGGCTGCTCGGGCCGGGTCCCATCCGCGACGCCGTGCTGTCGGTGGTGGCCGCGCGGCCGTTGATGGTCGCCGACGGCAACCACCGGGTCGCCGCCGCGGCCGCGGCCGATCTGGGTGGGCTGCTCGCGTTGGTCACCGCCGGTCCCGGCTTGCGCATCGGCGCTTACCACCGCGTCCTCACAGGTACCGGGCTCGACGCGGACGCGTTGGCCACCGCCTGGCGCTCGGTCGGTGTGGAGGTTCGCGAGGTGCCCGCGGCGGACCCGCCCGCGCACCCCGGTTCGGTGGTCGTCGAGTCGCACGGCCGGTTCCTGTGCCTGGACCTTCCACCGTCCACAGCGCTCGACCACGCCCAGGTCGAACAGCTCCTGCTGCACGACGCGCTGCGCCTGGACCCGGAAGGACCGCACGTGCGGCCGCTGCCGGAAGGGCGCACCCCGGACGTCGAGGTCGACGCGGTGCTGCGGTTGGCGCCCGTCCCGCTCGCGCAGGTGCTCGCCGTGCACGCCGCCGGTGGGCGGATGCCGCGCAAGAGCACCTACTTCACGCCGAAACCGCGCAGCGGCCTGCTGCTGGCCGACCTGGACCGCTAGGCCGTCGCCGGTCGCGGCTTGCCCATGAACACCCGGGTGACCGGCTCGACCACGCGGGCCGCGACCGGGCCGAGGATGGCCATCAGCAGCACGTAGGCGGTGGCCAGGGCGGCCAGTTGCTTGTCGACGGCGCCCGCGCTGACCGCCAGGCCCGCGATGACGATGGAGAACTCGCCGCGGGCCACCAGCGCGGCGCCCGCCCGCGCTCTGCCGAGCGTGGAGATGCCCTGCCTGCTCGCGGCGAACCAGCCGGTGCCGATCTTGGTGGCGGTGGTCACCACGGCCAGCGCGATGGCGAAGCCCAGCACCGGCGGGATGCTGCTGGGGTCGGTGTTGAGGCCGAACACCACGAAGAACATCGCCGCGAACAGGTCCCGCAGCGGTTCGAGGAGCTTGGTGGCGTTCTCCGCCGTGGACCCGGAGATCGCGATGCCCAGCAGGAACGCGCCCACCGCCGCCGACACCTGCAGCTGCGAGGCCAACCCGGCCACCAGAAGCGCGGCACCGAGCACGCGCAGCAGGAACACCTCCGGCTCGGGACTGTCCACCAGCACCGAGACGTACCGGCCGAACCGCAGCGCCACGACGAGGACAACGGTCACGGCCACCAGCGCCACACCGACGGCGGTGAGGCCGCCGAGCAGCGTCGCCCCGGCCAGCAGCGCGGTGAGGATCGGCAGGTACACCGCCATCGCCAGGTCCTCGAACACCAGGATCGACAGGACCACCGGGGTCTCCCGGTTGCCCAGCCTGCCCAGGTCGCCGAGGACCTTCGCCACGATGCCCGACGACGAGATGTAGGTGACGCCCGCCATCGCCAGCGCGCCCACCGGCCCCCAGCCCAACCACAGCGCCACCGCGGCGCCGGGCAGGGCGTTGAGCACGATGTCGACCACGCCCGCCAGCCAGGACCGCTTCAACCCGGTGACCAGCTCGGCCGCCGAGTACTCCAGGCCCAGCAGGAGCAAGAGCAGGACGACGCCGATCTCACTGGCGATCGCGGTGAAGCCCTCGATGCCTTCTAAAGGGACCAGCCCGCCCGCGCCGAACGCGAGCCCGCCGATCAGGTACAGCGGGATCGGGGACACGCCGATGCGCCAGGCCAGCCTCCCGAGCACACCCAGCCCGAAGAAGACCGCACCCAGCTCGATCAACGAGATGGAGGAATCGTGCAACTGCCTGACCCCGTCAGCCGCGTTCGAGGACTTCGGCGGCCTTGGCCAGGCCGTCGGCGGTGCCGACCGTGACTAACAGGTCGCCCCCGCCCAACGCGAAGTCCGGCTGCGGCGACGGGTGCACGGTGCCCGCGCGGACCACCGCGACCACCGAGACCGCCGTGCGCGTGCGCAGCGCCGTGTCGCCGAGCGTGCGCCCGTCGTAGGGCGAGTTCGGGGCGATCGGCAGCTGCCGGGTGCTGACCCCGGGCGCCTGGTCGCGCAACTGGGCGACCAGGTTCGGCGCGCCGAGCAGGTTGGCCAGCGCGGCCGACTCCTCGACGGTCAGCGGGATCGACGCGACGCAGGAGTCCGGGTCGTCCTGGCGGGACACCACCAGGTCGAAGTGCCCGTCCCGGTGCGTGATCACCCCGATCCGGCGCCCGGTCCTGGACACGAAGTCATGACGGGTCCCGATACCCGGCAGCGGGGTCACCTCGACGTTCACCACACCACCGTAACAAGCGAAGTGCCCGTTTCGTTCCCTCAGCCCCTGGCGCGCCCCGGTCCGAACAGCTCCCACAGCCGCGGCAGCCTGGCCCGCACCTGCGCCTCGTCCTCGATGTCCCACTCGGCGTCGGCCGGGCGCCCCTCCCGCGCGGGCGGCACCGCCAGCTCGCGGCCGGTGACCTCCTGGTGCGCCTCGTGCGCGGCGAAGTCCAGGCTCTCCCACTCCGGCCAGTCCTGGTCGGACCACTCCCGCATCGGCCTGGCCGCCAGCGCCCGCACCGCGGGCACCTCCGCCAGGCTGTCCGGCTCGACCACGGCCCGCTCGAACACCCCGCGACCGAGCGTCAGCAGCCACAACTGGAAGTAGCAGAACCCGTCGCCGGAGCACCCCTCCTCGATCAGGTGCGCCGCCGCCCACATCGTCCAGGTGTCGGCCGACCGCCGAACCCCGGCCAACCGACCGGCGAAGTCCACCACCTCCGCCACCGGCAACCGGGTCAGCTCCTCGGCCAACCACTCGCTCTGCTCATCACGATCCCCCGGCTGCTCCGTCGTCCTGCTGATCAACTGCCAGAACGCCTCGTCGGTCATGGGGTGATCATGCCGGTCCACCCCGACACCGGGGAACGACCATGATCATCGAGGCTGGGCGGCGGGTGTCAGCGGAAGAGGTGGCGGGCGATGATCTCGCGTTGGATCTCCGAGGCGCCCTCGTAGATGCGGGGGGCGCGGACCTCCCGGTAGAGGTGTTCGAGGAGGTGGCCGCGTTCCAGGGCTCGGGCACCGTGCACCTGGATGGCCAGGTCGACGGCGGTTTGGGCGGTTTCGGTGGCGAAGAGCTTGGCCATCGCGGAGAGGTGGCCGGTGGTGCCGGGGGCGGTGTCGTAGGCGGTGGCGGCGTTGTGCACCAAGAGGCGGGCGGCGTGGATGCGGGTCGCCACGTCGGCCAGTTGGTGGGAGATCCCCTGGAAGGCGGACAGCGGCTTGCCGAACGCCTGGCGGGCGGCGGCGTGCGCGACGGCGGCGTCGAGGGCGGCCTGGGCCATGCCCACGGCGAAGGCGCCGACGCTGGGGCGGAACATGTCGAGGGTGCGCATGGCCACCGACCAGCCGCCGTTGACCTCGCCGAGGACGTTGGCGCGCGGGACGCGGACCCCGGTGAAGCGAAGACGGCCGATGGCGTGCGGGGCCAGCAGGTCCAGCGGGTCGCCGTCGAGGCCGGGGGAGGTGCCGGGGACGGCGAAGGCCGTGATGCCCTTGGCGCCGGTGTCGGCGGTGCGGGCGAACACGGAGTAGACGTCGGCCTCGGGGGCGTTGGAGATGTAGGTCTTCTCCCCGGTGAGGACGAAGTCGTCCCCATCGGCCGTGGCCAGCAAACCCAGGTGGGCGGCGTCGGAGCCCGCGTCGGGCTCGGTCAGCGCGAACCCGACGGCCGCGTCACCGGCGGCGATGCGGGGGATCCAGGTGTCGACGGTCTCCGGGGAGCCCGCGAGCAGGATCGGGTACGCGCCTAGGCCCTGCAGAGCGAACGCGGTCTCTGCCTCGGTGCAGTACCTGGCCAGCGCCTCGCGGATCTCGCACAGGGCCATGGCCTTGGCGGGGCCGTCGCCGAAGATCTCGGCGAGGACGCCGTGGTCGGCGAGTGCTTTGAGCAGGGGTCGGTTCAGGCGGCCGGGGGCGCCGGTTTCGGCTGCTACTCGGAGTGGGCCTTGGGCGAGGTGTTCGCACCGGGTGCGGAGGTCAGTCACGGGGATCACCGCCGTTCCGGAGAGTTCGTTGAGCTATCGGGGATGCCGCCCTCGATCGCTGTCCGAAGTGGAGTCTGGTCGGGTCGTTCGCGCCGGGTGCGGAGGTCGGTCACGGGATCACCGCCGTTCCGAGGAGTTCGATGAGCGCTTCCTCGTCGAACAGCGACGTGACGCCGA
This sequence comes from Actinokineospora baliensis, assembly GCF_016907695.1. Lineage (NCBI taxonomy): Bacteria > Bacillati > Actinomycetota > Actinomycetes > Pseudonocardiales > Pseudonocardiaceae > Actinokineospora > Actinokineospora baliensis. The sequence goes on from NZ_JAFBCK010000001.1 coordinate 3,411,426, forward strand.
AGAGGGCCACTGCTGGGTAGTGGCGGCCGAAGTGCTTGCGCCACAACGGGCCCAGCTCGGGCAGGGCCGCCTTGTACGCACGCACGTCGGTGACGTAGATGAGCAGTGAGACCAGGTGTTCCGCTGTCGCGCCGGAGGCCGCGAGCGCGGCGACGACGTTGGCTGCCGCCTGGTCGAATTGGTCGGCCATGGTGGTGCCGACGATGGCGCCGGTGCTGTTCTGGGCGGTTTGGCCGCCGAGGTGCACGGTGCTGCCGGGGGCGGCGACGACGGCGTGGGCGAAGCCGACCGGGGGGGCCAGGTCGGGCGCGGTGACGATCCGGTGCGGGGTCATCGGCCGGTCCACTTGGGTGCGCGGCCCGCTTGCCACGCCGCGTAGAACTCGGCGTGGTCGGCTGACTTCATCAGCAGGGCCTGGCTCACGGCCTCCAACTCGATGGCCGTCGCGAGGTCCACGTCCTGCTCCCTGGTCAGCAGCACCTTGGTCGTCGAGTACGCCAGCGCCGGGCCGTCGGCCAGGCGCCGGGCCAAGGACGTCGCCGCCGCGGGGAGGTCGTCGACGATGGTGCCCAGGCCCAGTTGTTCGGCCCGGACGGCGTCGACCTTGTCGCCGAGGATGAGCAGCTCCGTGGCGCGCCCGAGCCCGATCAGCCGGGGCAGCAGGTACGCCGAGCCCATGTCGGCGCCCGCGAGGCCGACCTTGGTGAACAGGAACGCGAACGCCGCTTCCCTTGCCAGCAGGCGGAAGTCCGCAGCAAGTGCCAGCACAGACCCCGCGCCCGCGGCGATCCCGTTGACCGCGGCGATCACCGGCATCGGGCACTCCCGCAGCGCCCGCACCACGGCCCCCGTCATCCGGGTGAACTCCAACAACTGCGCGGCGTCCATGGCCCGCAGCGCGCCGATGATCTCCTCGACGTCGCCGCCCGAGCAGAACCCTCGGCCGTTGCCGCGCAGCACCAACACCTTCGCGTCACCCCGGTGCGGCAACTCGGCGACGAGGTCCCGCAGGTCCGCGTACGCCTCGAAGGTGAGCGCGTTGAGCTTCTCCGGCCGGTCCAGCGTCACGGTCGCGACCCCGTCCTCGACCGAGAACCCGAAGTGCGACCACGACCCGGTGACACCAGCCGACGCCCGGAAGGGGCTCATCGCTGACCTCCGCTCACTGAACTCCTCCTCCGTCGAGCACCAAAGACTGCCCGTTGACCGCCCCCGCCTCGGCCGAGGCCAGGAACCACACCGCGAACGCGACCTCTTCCGGCTCCAGCAACCGCCCCAGCGGCGACGCCCCGGCCAGGGCGGCCTCCGCGTCGACCGGGGACCGGCCAGTGCGCTCCGCGATCACCCGGGTCGCCTCCGCCACGATGTCGGTGCGGGTGAACGTCGGGCACACCGCGTTCGAGGTCACGCCCGTGCCCGCCACTTCCGCGGCCACCGCCCGCATCAAGCCGACGGCGGCGTGCTTGGCGGCGGTGTACGCCGCCGTGTAGCGCTGCCCGACCTTGCCCGCGGTGGACGCGACGAACACGATCCGACCCGTGTCACGGGCCAGCATCCCCTCCAGCACGGCCCGCGTGCACAGGAAAGCGCCCAGCGCGTTGACGTCCTGTTGGTCCCGCCACTGGTCGAGCGTGGTCTTCACCAGGGGGGCGCTGGAGGCGATACCGGCGTTGTTCACCAGCACGTCCACCGGCCCGATCCCGGCGAACACCGCACCCACCGCGGCCTCGTCGGTGATGTCGCAGTCGGCCCGGCCCAGGGCGATGACCTCGTCACCGGCGGCCCGGAACCGGGCGGCGACGGCCGCGCCGATGCCCCTGGTGCCGCCGGTGACCACAACACGTCTCATGTGGACACATCCAACGTGCGCAGCGCCCTGCGGTCCAGCTTGCCGTTGGTGGTCCTGGGCAGTTCGGTCACGAACACCACCCGTTCGGGGGTTTTGTGCGGGGAAAGCCGCTCCCGGACGTGGCGCCGCAGGTCGTCCTCGGTCACCCCGCCAGAGCTGACCACGAACGCGTGCGGCCGGATCAGCCCGCCCCGCTCGTGGCCGAGCACCGCGCACTCCACCACCTCCGGGTGGCCGATCAGGCAGTGCTCGATCTCGCTGGGCGCCACCCAGATCCCGCTCACCTTCAGCAGGTCGTCCGCGCGGCCGCGGTAGTGGAACGCGCCGTCGGGGTCCCGCACCACCAAGTCTCCCGTGTGGACGGTGCCGCCGCCGGGGAAGGTGACCGCGGAGCGCTGGGGGTCGCCGACGTACTCCGTGGCCGCGGTGTCACCGGTGATCTCCAGGGTGCCCACCTCGCCGTCGGGCAGCGTGGCTCCGTCGGGGTCGACGACGCGCGCCGAGTAGCCGGGGACCAGGGTGCCGATGCTGCCCGGGACCGTCGCGCCGGGGCGGTTGGAGATGTAGATGTGGTAGGCCTCCGACGAGCCGATGCCGTCGACGACCTCAACGCCGAACGTGGTGTCCCACTTGCGGTGCAGTTCCGGGGGTAACGCCTCGCCTGCCGAGGTGCACAGCCTCAGGCAGCTCAGGTCCTGCTCGGCGGCCAACGGGTGCGCCACCATCGCGGCCATCATCGTCGGGACGTTCACCAGGACCGTCGGCCGGTGCTCGGCGATCAACGCGAACACCCGCTCGGGCGTGGTGCGTTCGGGGAACACGATCCCGGCGCCGCCGACCCCGAAGGGGAACAGCGCGGTCAGGTCCCTCGCGTAGCCGAAGAACAACTTCGGTACGGGTAACACGATGTCGTTCTCGGTGAGCCCCAGCACTTGTTCGGCGTACCAGTTGTGGCTGTTGAGCGGGCTGCGGACGGTGTGCGGGCACGCCTTCGGGGTTCCCGTGCTCCCCGTGGTGAACTTCCACAGCACCACGTCGTCCTGATCGCGCGGCACAGCGTCTAAAGTGGACTCAGCATTGGCCGCCAGTGCGTCGAAGTCGTGCTCGTTGGCCTGTAACTCCAGGTCGGCTGCACCGACGACGAGCACGTGCCGCCCCTGAGTACCCGCTTCCCGTAACCGATCCAGGGTCAGGGGGTCGGCTACCACCACGGAAGCTTCCGTATAGCCGAGGAAGTAGGCGTAGTCCTTTGCTGTCAAGAACGTGTAGACCTCTGCCGTCACCGCGCCGATCTTCTGCGCCCCGAACCACGTCGCGACGAACTCGACGCCGTCGGACAGGGCAAGGAGCACGCGGTCGCCCGGGCGCACCCCGAACGACAGCAGGACGTTGCCGACCCGGTTGGTCGTGGCGGCGAGGTCGGCGTAGCTGCAGTGGCCGGTCGGGCCGAGCAGGGCTGGGCGGTCCGACCGGCCGAGGTCGATGTTGCGGTCGAGGAAGTGGCTCGCGAGGTTGAGCTGGTGGGGCACCGGACTCCTCTCAACGCACCTGGTCGTGGATGGCCTCGACCAGCAGGGCTGTCAGGCTCTCGAACGTCTCCCGCCCCTCCGCGGCGGTCGCTTCGGCCGGGGCGCCGCAATAGGCGTCGACCATGCCCATCTCGACGAACCCGGTTGTTCCCGCTCCCATCGCCGCGGGCATGTCCACCCGCAGCGCGGGCAGAGCGGCCATGGTGTCGGTGTCGACCAGTTCGGGGCGGTCGGCCAGGACGAGCGAGGTCTCGTAGCGGCCGGCGTGGCAGGACCCGGACTGGAACTCCTCGGTCAGCCGCGCGACCGCGGCGCGGCGCAGCAGGTCGAGGTACCCGGTCCGGATCCCCTTGTCCGCCAACGTCTTCACCGCCGCCCGCAACGCGCCGACGTGGGCGGGCTCGAAGTGGTTGTTCACCACGACCACGCGGGTGAACCCCTGCGCGGCCAGCGATGAGCAGATCTCGACGACCAGCGAACCCAGTGTCGTGGCGCTGATCCCGACCGCCCCGGCGAACGCAGAGCCGAACTCCGTCACCCCGTAGGACAACGCGGGCAGGATCTTGACCGTGACCACCGGGTCGTCGGCGAGCCGGTCCGCCGCCCGCTGGCACATGCCCGCGGAGATGAGCGGATCGGTGTCCAGCGGCGCGTGCGGGCCGTGCGGTTCGACCGCCCCCACGGGCAGCAGCAACACGGGTGTCCGCTCGCGCAGCGCGGCCGCCTGTGGCGAGGTCAAGTCGGCGAACCGGTGGCTCATGGCCCCTCCGTCAGCACGCACAGGTCCGCCCGTCCCGCCGCGACGATCGTGTTGACCTCGTCGAACGTGGTCAGGTAGCCGCCGACCAGCGTCGGGATCCCCGCCTCGTTGCGCACCCGGTCCGACAGTGTGGTCAGGTAGCCGCGGCGGTAGTCGGGCCGGAAGTCCGGCAGGGTGTGCCCCGCGCGGACGTGCACGAGATCGGTGCCGTGCGCCCGCAGTTGCGCGGCGAAGGCGATCCCGTCGGCGACGGTCGTCCCGCCCGGCGCCCAGTCCGTCACCGCCAGCCGCACCGACAGCGTGTGCGGGAACGCGGCGCGCACGGCGTCGAGCACGGCCAGCGGGAACCGGTGCCGCTCACCCCACTCGTCGGTGCGCCGGTTGGTCAGCGGCGAGAGGAACCCGGCCAGCAGGTGCCCGTCGGCCATGTCCAGTTCCAGCAGGTCGAACCCGTCCTCGGCGGCCCGCGTGGCGTGCTCGACGAACGACCGCAGCACCGCGTCGAGGTCGGTCAACTCGGTCGGTACGGGCGCGAAGGGGCCGTAGGGGACCGGCGAGGCCGCCACGCAAGGCGCACTCGCCCTGGCGCCAAGGTGTGTGAGCCGCAGCCCCAGGTGCGCGTCGGTCTTCGACCGGACCGCGCTCGACCAGACATGGGCCGCGGTCGTGTCGCCGACGTCCACCGGCCCGGCAAGCACCAGCCCGAACCCGTCGGCCGCCCGCGCGGTCGCTTCGTCCGGTGTGGACACTTCGGCGACCACCCGGTTCGGCAGGTCGCCGAATGGCGCGAACACCGGCGGCGCGGCGATCGCCCGGCCCGCGAACCACGAGTCGATCCGGCGGACCAGGCCCGGGTCGCGCTGCGCCAGGTTCGCGTGCGTGACCCTGCCGCTGCGGGTGAGCAGGTTGACCGCGAACTGGATCGGCTCGAACCCGGTGTAGTGCGCCGTGCGGCTGAAGTACCCCGCGCTCTCGGCCGCCGCCTGCTGGAACCGCTCCACCACCGGCTGCCGCTGCAGTTCGTAGTCGGTCAACGCCGCGTCCAGCGTCGGCTCGGTCGCCAGCGAGGCGGCCAGCGCGATCGCGTCCTCCATCGCCAGCTTGGTGCCGGAGCCGATGGAGAAGTGCGCCGTGTGCGCGGCATCGCCCAGCAGCACCAGGTTGCCCTTGTGCCAGGTCGGCGTGTGCACCAGCGGGAAGTCCAGCCACAGCGACCGGTTGGACCGCAGCCGCGCGCCACCCAGGTCTTCGGCGAAGAGCCGTTCGCAGAACGCGATGCTCTCCGCCTCGGTCGCGGTGTCGAGCCCGGCGCGCTGCCACACCGGCTGCGCGCACTCGACGATCCAGGTGCTGGTCCGCTCGTCGAACGGGTACGCGTGCGCTTGGAACAGGCCGTGTTCGGTGTCGCGGAAGGCGAAGGTGAACGCGTCGAGCACCAGGTCGGTGCCGAACCACACGTACTTGCAGCCCTGCGGCGTCACCTTCGCCCGGAAGTGCCGCTGCCGGGTCTTGCTGTTGGCCCCGTCGGCCGCGACCCGCAGGTCCGCCTCCGGCGGCTCCTCGAGTTCGCTGCCGAAGCGCAGGTCGGCGCCCAGTTCGCTGGCCCTGGTGCGCAGGATCGACAGCAGGTGCCTGCGGGCGATGGCGGTGAACGAGTGCCCGCTCGAGCGGACCACCTCGTCGCGGTAGCGGATGTCGATGCGCGACCAGCGGGCGAACGAGTCGGTGATCTCCGCGTGTGTCTGCGGGTCCGCGTCGCGCAGCGCCTCCAGCGTTTCCTCCGAGAACACCACGCCCCAGCCGAACGTCGCGTCCGGGGCGTTGCGCTCGTGCACCGCGACCGCGTGGCCCGCTTTGCGCAGCAGGATCGCCAGGTACAGCCCCGCCGGGCCCGCGCCGAGGATCGAGACGTCCATCAGAGCGCCTCGATGAGCCGGTCGAGGTCGGCCAGGTCGAGCGTGGTGGGGAACAGGACCAGCTCGTCGCAGCCCGCTTCCTCGTAGCCGCGCAGGTAGTCCTTGATGGCCCGCTCGCTGGTCAGCGCGCCCGCCGCGATCTTGTCGGCGAACGGCCCGGTGAAGGCGTAGTAGTCGCGCAGGTAGTCCTGCCCGCGGTCGGGCTCGCTCAACGCGAGATATCCCTGCCCCCACAACGCGGGGGTGCCGGTGCGGCCGTGGTCGTACCAGGCGGCCCTGGCCTTGGTCGCCGCGGAGGCGAACGCGCGCGGCGGACCACCGCCGTGGGCGTACCCGTCGGCGTAGCGGGCCATCCGCGCCAACGCGGTGCCGGATCCGCCGCCGACCAAGATGTCCACATCGGACAGACCGCCGTCGCGCAGGTGGGCCAGTTGCGTGGACAGGGCCGCGCCCCTGGTCTTCGGGTCGACCCCCGCCGCCGCGTAGTCGTCCTGCCTGGCGCCGATGCCGAGACCGAGGGTGAACCGCCCGCCGGAGACCTCGTGCAGCGACTGGGCCTGCTTGGCCAGCACGCCGGGGGAGCGCAGCGGGCCGATGGCGATCATCGTCGCCAGCCCGATCCGCTCGGTCACCGCCGCCGCGGCGGCCAGCGTGATGAACGGGTCCACGCTGTCGTAGCGCAGCCGGTCGAGCACGGCCAGCGTGCTGAAACCGCCCGCCTCCGCGCGCCGCGCCCACTCGAGCAGCACGCCGCGATCACGGGCGGGAACCGTGTTGGGGAGTCCGATACCGACCTTCACCAGCGTCACACCCTCGTGGCCGTGGTCACCGGGGCAAAACGTTACGGTTGACCCGGCTGAGGTGTCAACTAAGCTCATCCCCGTGTTCGACGCAGCCCCGCAGGACCTCGTGCTGACCATCCTCGGCGCCCACCTGCGCCCCCGCGAGCGCACCACGGTGTGGTCCGGCGGCCTGGTGGCGCTGCTCGGCGAGTTCGGCTCCACCCCCGGCGCGGCCAGGGTCGCGCTGACCCGGCTCGTCCAGCGCGACCTGCTGGAACGGGTCCGCGACGGCCGGATGGTGCACTACCGGGTGACCCCCCGCGCGGCCGCCGTGCTCGCCGAGGGCGACCGGCGCATCTTCACCCTGGGCACCCGCTCCGGTGCCCCCGGCCAGTGGACCGTGCTCTGGCACGCCATCCCCGAGGACCAGCGCCTCGCCCGCGCCCGCCTGGTCCGCAGGCTGCGGTTCCTCGGCTTCGGCTCGGTGCAGGACGGCACCTGGCTGGCCCCCTACGACCGGGCCGAGGAGGTCGCCGCGCTGCTGGCCGACCTCGGTGTCACCGCGCACGCGGGCGTGCTGGTCGGCGCGCCCGCCGCGGTCCCGCGCTTCGCCGACTTCATCAGCCGCGTGTGGGACCTCGCCGCGCTGGAGCGGCGCTACCGCGACTTCGTCACCGACTTCAGCGGCCGACCGGCCGCCGACCCGGCCACCGCGTTCGGCTTACGCGTGCGGCTCACGCACACCTACCGCCAGTTCGCGCTGCTCGACCCGGAACTGCCCGAGGACCTCGTGCCGCCGCCACCGCACCGCGCGGCCGCGGTCGAGCTCTTCCACACCGCCTACCCCGCGCTGGCCGAGCAGGCCCAGCGCCACTTCGACGGAGCGATGACCCCGTGACCGCACCCCAGCACACCACCCCTGACAGCACCGGCCCCGCCGACACACAGGCGGCGCTGACGTACACGTCGTACCTGGCCCTCGACGAGGTCCTCTCCGCGCAGCGCCCGCGCTCCGACGAGCACGACGAACTGCTGTTCATCGTCATCCACCAGGTCTACGAGCTGTGGTTCAAGCAGATCCTGCACGAGCTGGCCCGGCTGCAGGCGGTGCTGGCCAAGGGCGACACCGCCCACGCCACCCGGGTGCTGCGCCGGGTGCTGACCATCCTCAAGGTGATCGTCGCCCAGATCGACGTGCTGGAGACGATGACCCCGCGCCAGTTCACCACCTTCCGCGCCCGCCTCGACGCCTCCAGCGGCTTCCAGTCCGCCCAGTTCCGCGAGCTGGAGGCCGTGCTGGGCCGCCGTGACCGGCGGGCGTTCGCGCACTACCCCGAGGGCGGCGACCAGCGCGCCGCCATCGCCGACGCGATGGCCAGGCCGTCGCTGTTCGACTCGTTCCTGGCCTACCTCGCCATCCACGGCTACCAGGTCCCCACCGACCTGCTCGACCGCGACGTGAGCGAGGCGTCGGTGCCCTCGCCCGAGCTGCAACAGGTCCTGCTCGCCGTCTACGCCGACGACTCGGGGCCCTCCACCGTCGCGGAGTACTTGGTCGACCTCGATGAAGGTCTACAGGAGTGGAGGTACCGGCACGTGAAGATGGTCGAGCGCACGATCGGCGCCAAGCAGGGCACCGGTGGGTCGGCGGGAGCGGCGTACCTGCGCGGCACCCTGTTCGACCCGGCTTTCCCGGACCTGTGGGCCGTGCGGAGCGAGCTGTGAGCGCCGCGGACCTCGCCGCCCACTACACCCGGTTCGGGGTGGCCGACCGGCTGCTGCTGACTGGGCACTCGCACCAGGCGTGGCCGGATGTGGCGCTGCAGGGGCAGATCGAGGCCTTCGACGACGCCGCGCTCGCCGTGGACGAGAAGTGGGGGCGCGCCTTCGCCAAGGCGGACCGGCTGCGCGCGGCCTACGGTGAGCTGGTCGGCGACCCCGGCGGCGACATCGCGCTGGGCGCCAACACCCACGAGCTCGTCGTCCGGTTCCTGTCCGCGACCGACATCACCGGCCGCCCCAAGCTGGTCACCACCGATGGCGAGTTCCACACGCTGCGCAGGCAGTTGGGCAGGCTCGCCGAGGAGTTCGTCCGGATCGTGCGGGTTCCGGCCGAACCGGCGGACACCCTCGCCGAGCGCCTGGCGTCCGAAGTGGACGACCGCACCGCCGCCGTTCTGGTGTCCTCCGTGCTGTTCGAGACCGCGCGGATCGTGCCGGGACTGGCCGCCGTGGCGACCGCCTGCGAGCGGCACGGCGTCGAGCTGCTGGTCGACGCCTACCACGCGCTCGGCGTCGTCCCGTTCAACCTCGACGGCCTCGCCGACGCGTGGGTGGTCGGCGGTGGCTACAAGTACCTGCAACTGGGTGAGGGCAACTGCTTCCTGCGGCTGCCGCCGCACGCCCAGCACACCCGTCCCGTGATCACCGGCTGGTACGCCGAGTTCGCCGCGCTCGCCGACGAACGGGACCCCACCCTCGTCGCCTACGGGCCGGGCGCGACGCGCTTCGCCGGGGCCACCTACGACCCGACCAGCCACTACCGGGCGGCCAGGGTGCTGGACTTCTTCGCCGAGCAGGACCTCACCCCGACCCGGCTGCGGGAGATCTCCCTGCACCAGAACGGCGTGCTGGCCTCGGCGTTCGACGAGCTGGGGCTGCCCGACGAGGTCGTCACCCGCGACCGCGACACCCCGCGCACCGCGTTCGCCGGGTTCCTGTCACTGCGCGCGCCGCGAGCGCAGGAGTTCCAACGCGCGCTGGCCGAGCGCGGTGTCCTCACCGACAGCCGGGGCGAGCACCTGCGGTTCGGGCCCGCGCCCTACCTGCGCGACGACCAACTGCGGGCGGCGGTGGCCGCGCTGGGGGAGATCGCGAGCTGAGCGGGCCGCCACCCGGCGACTTAGGATCGCCGGGTGGCACCAGACACCCAGTCCCACGGCGGGGAGAGCACGCTCACGGTGGTGCTCGCCGGATCGGTGAACCTGCTGATCGCGGTGCTCAAACTGGTTGCCGGGCTGATCACCGGCTCGGCGGCGATGCTCTCGGAGGCGGTGCACTCGGTCGCCGACACGATCACCGAGGTGCTGCTGCTCACCGCGCTGAAGGTCTCCCGGCGCCCGGCCGACCGCACGCACCCGTTCGGCTACGGCAAGGCCCGCTACTTCTGGTCCCTCCTCGCGGCGGTCTCGATCTTCGCCTCCGGCTCGATGTTCGCGCTCTACGAGGGCGTCGCCACCGTGTTCGGCGCGGAAGAGGACCAGACCGCGCCCGTGGTGGCCTACGTCGTGCTGGCCGCCGCGTTCGCCCTGGAATCGGTGTCCTGGGCCCAAGCCCTGCGCCAAGTGCGCCGCGACGCCGCCGACCAGGGCCGGACCCTACGCGCCCAACTGCGCCACAGCGACGACCCCACGGCCACCACCGTGTTCTACGAGGACTCCGCCGCGCTATCGGGCCTCCTGCTCGCCTTCGCCGGCGTAGGCCTGCATCACCTCACCGGCGACGCCATCTGGGACGGCATCGCCTCCATCGCCATCGGCCTGCTGCTCGCCGGGGTGGCGTTTCTGCTCGGCAGGGCAAACGCCGCACTGCTCATCGGCCGCCAAGCCGCCCCCGACCTGGTCTTCGGAGTGCGCGACCACCTCTCGGCCGCCCCCGAGATCGACGCGGTGGTGGACCTGCAAACCATGCTGATCGGCACCGACAGCGTGCTCGTGTGCGCCCGCGTCGACTTCGACGACACCCTCACGGCGGGGGAGCTGGAACGGGTCTGCGTGCGGCTGGCGGCGGAACTACGGGAGAAGCACCCGGACGTCAGTGAGGTGTTCCTCGAACCGGTGCCGCGCTCGGACGCCGACCTGCGCGCGGCGGTGCTCGCCCGCTACGGCCCCAGGAAGGGGCAGTCGGGCCGGTTGAGCCAGTAGGTCCGACAGTCCACAGTGGAGTTGACTCAACCGCCTCCGCGGTTTCGGTCCGCCCTGTTGTCCACAGTGGAGTGATCGGGTATCGCGGGCTGGTCGGTTGGCGCTGCGGTCGACGGTGGGGTGGTCGGGTGATGTCTCCGCGCTGGTTCGCCCGCTGGGGTCTCCGGGCCAGTCAGACCGGTCAGTCGGTGCTGCGGTCGGCGGTGGAGTGGCCGGAGCGGTCGCTGGTGGTGTCTTCGCGGGCGAACCAAGCCGTGAACGTCGTGCGGCCGTCGGTCACCGAGAGGTTCACCTCCTCGGCCAGTGCCCGCACGATCGCCATCCCGCGCCCGGCCAGCACCACCCCCGACGCCGGTACCCGCCAGCCGATCTCGTCGACCACGGTCACCACGACGACCTCGTCGTCGACGTGGGCGCTCACCCCGAGCACCGCGGTGCGTTCACCGCCGCGGCCGCCGTTGGCTATCGCGTTGCTCATCGCCTCGTCGGCCGACCACACCGCGTCCTCGCACGTGCCTTCAGGCACCCCTGCCGTGGTCAACCAGTCCCGCAGCGCGTGCCGCGCGAAGTGCAGCTGCCCCGGCTCGGCGGGCACCGTCACCGCCCACACCGCCACATCCGTCATGCATCGGGAATACCTCGACCGCCGGGGGTGAAACGGTCGCGTGGTGGTGAACCCGTCACGCGGCGTCGGTGCCGACCAGTTCCGAGCGGTGTTCGCGCAGCGCCAGCAGCAGCCCCTGGGTGGTCGACCACGGGCTGACCACGACCGCGTCGTGCCCGGTGACCTCCATCAACGCCCGCGCGGCCACCGCGCCCGCCAGCGACTGCTCGGCGCGGTGCCGGGAGATGCCCGGCAGCTTCGCCCGCCGCCGCGCCGACAACCGGGCCAGGCGCGGGATCCAGCGGTCCAGGTCGGTCACCCGCAGGGTGCGCCTGCCCGCGAGCTTGGCCAGACCGCCGAACACCTTCGAGCACCCCACCGCGCGGCCCCGGTGCAGCGCGGCCAGGTCGTCTTCGGTGAGCGCGCGCCGGATCAGCTCGGCCACCTCGGCTTCGCGGTGGACCAACCCCAGCGCGGTCAGCGTGCGCGCCCCGTAGGGCAGCGACTCGGCGACCAGCGGCTCGTCCGCGGCCCCGGTGGCCACCTCCACGGTCCCGCCGCCCACGTCGAGCACGGTCAGCGTGCCCTCCTTGCCCGACCAGCGGCGCGCCGCCAGGTAGGCGAGCTGTGCCTCCTGCTGGCCGGTGAAGGTCCGCAGCACCACCCCGGTGCGCCTGGCGATGCGCCGCACCACCTCGTCGGCGTTGGCCGCGTCGCGGACCGAGGAGGTGGCGAACGGCACGAACTCGCCGATCGGCAGCCCAGCGCGCCGCGCCCGGCCGCGCACCGCCGCGATCGCCGCGGCGATGGCGTCGACGCCCTCGGCGCGCAGCCGCCCGGAGGCGTCGAGGCCGCGGTCGAGGCGCAGCCGGACCTTGTCCGAGTACAGCGGGGTCAGCGGGGCGTTCTGGTCCGCCGCGACGACGAGCAGGTGCGCGCTGAAGCTGCCGACGTCGAGCACACCGACGGTGTCGAGCTGTGGGCGCATCGCTGCTTCCTGTCCGGGTCCGGCGTTGGTGATATGCCTCTTATGTCAGTGGTATGGGGGTAATTGTTACTCGCCGCCGCGAGTTGGCAAATCCACCGAACCTGTACGGGTGTCGTCGACCAGTGTAAACGGGCCTTCCGGACACCGCCGAAACCCGATCGGGCGAGGTCGGTCGCGGTATACAGTGGAATTCCGCCGTCACCCCTGTGGCACAGTGGGTGGGTGACGAGCGACGAGAACCGCGACGGTGTGTCGCTGACCAACCTCGACCAGCCCCTGTTCGACGGAGCGGACGCCACCAAACGCACCCTCGTCGACTACCTGACCGCCGTGGCCGAGCGGATGCTGCCCGGCCTGCGCGAGCGGCCGCTGTCGGTGGTGCGGATCCGCCCGGGGCAGCCGCCGTTCATGCAGAAGAACACCCCGAAGTACACCCCGGAGTGGGTGCGCACCACCCGGCTGTGGGCCGAGAGCAGCAAGCGCGAGATCAACTACGTGGTGTGCGATGACCGCAAGACCCTGGTGTGGCTGGGCAACCAGCGCGCGGTCGAGTACCACGTCCCGCTGTTCCGCTCCGACGACAACCGCCAGCGGCACCTCGTGCTCGACCTGGATCCCCCACCGGAGGCCGGTTTCGACGCGGTCGTCGCCGCGGCCGCCTTGGTGCGCCAGGCGTTGACCAACGACGGGCTCGCCGCCGCCGTGAAGACCAGTGGCTCCAAGGGTGTCCACATCCTGGTACCCCTGAACCCCGCCGACGCCGACGACATCGCCGCCGCCACCCGCGCCCTGGCCGCCCGCGCCGAACGCCTCGACCCCACCACCGCCACCACCGCCTACATCAAGGACGACCGCCACGGAAAGGTCTTCCTCGACTCCACCCGGGCCTACGGCGCCACCATCGCCGCCCCCTACAGCCCCCGAATCCGCCCCGGCGTCCCGGTCTCCTTCCCCGTCCCGTGGGACGACCTCGACCGGGTCACCCCCGCCGACTTCACCATCCGCACCGCCCTGGACCTCCTCGGCGACACCGACCCCTGGTCCGAGCTGATGCCCACTCCCCAATCCCTCCCGGAAGACCTGGTCGCCGAAGGCCACACCATCCCGGTCGCCCGCGTCCAAGCCATGCACGAGGGCAAACGCCGCGCCAAAGCGCGCGAGGCGGCGGAGAAAGAGAAGTAGTCAGGGCGCCGACTCGTTGGCGACCGCCCGCACGACCGGAACCAGTTCAGACCGCAACAGCCCACCCACGAACAACGACGCGACCCGATGCTCCCTATCGAGCACAAGCGTCGTCGGCACGGCCACGCTGCGGTACTTCTTCAGCTTCAGCATCGTGCGCGCGGCCGGATCGTAGATCGAGCCGTACGGCACCCCTCGGTCCCGCACGAAATCCACAGCGAACCCCCGATCGTTGTCCCGGACATCAATCCCGAGAAACTCCACCGGCAGATCCGCCACCTCCTCCCGAGCCCCGATCAGGTGCTCGGTCTCGCCCCGGCAGGGACCGCACCAGGCCCCCCAGATGTTGACCACCACGACCTCGCCGGAGAAGTCCCCCAACGACACAGCCGTCCCCGGGGACAACAGGCTCTCGCCACTGAGCTCCTCGATGGCAACCCGGTCGCCCGCAGGGATGATCGCACCATTGACGTTGCCCACGCGCGCAGTTTCCGATTGCGTCGACGAACAACCTGAAACAACCGCCAAAATCGCCAATGCGACTACCCGCGCTCGCATTGCCCCCCGAACTGATCCCATTTCTCACATTCTAGCGGACGCCAGAAGTTCCGGTACCAACCCAGCCCCCGAGCCGGCCCGCCCAAACCCAGCCCACCGAGCCAACCCCGCCAACCCACCCCACCGAGCCGACCCACCCAGCCCAACCACCGCCCCCGGAAGTCGCTGGTGCCAACTGCTCGATGGGGTGGACCTGTTTTGTGTGGGGGGACGATAGTCGTAGCCTTGCCTCGCTGCAGGGCCATGCTTTTCGGCCCCTGCTTTGCGGTCCTGCCACGACTGTCGTAGGGGCCCCACGCAAAACAGGTCCACCACATCGAGCCTGCACTCAAATCGCGGATCGGCGCGCGATGCCGAAGGCGAGCCGACGATCCGATGCAATGCCGAAGGCGAGCCGACCAGGACCCCGAATCACCCGCGCGACACATCCCGATAATGGAGCCAGAACGTGTGGGCGTCGAGCACGTGCAGCCCCTGCCTCCCGAAGACGAGGAACCCGCTCAAGCGCAGCGGATGAGCGCCGGTCTGGTCGGTGAGGACGCCTGTTGGGGGGTGGTCTGTGGTGTCGATGCCGAAGGTGACCTCTGGGGCGACCTTTCCCTGTTGGCGCAGGGCGGTGACCCACTGGCTGATGGCGGGCAGGGTCGACGGATCGGTGTAGTGCGCTGCCTGGACCGGGGTGGGCCAGGGTAGGTAGTACCTGGCCACGGTCCCCTTGGAGCCTCTCACGGACCCGAGTCTAGCAGCTCACTCGAACACGTGTTCGAACGTCAGGCCAACTTGCGGATCTCCCCGGCCAGCGCGGGCAGCTCCTCCGCCGGGTCCCGGTACCGGTGCAGGGCCGCACGCCCGGCCTCGCCGCGCAGCACCGTGGCCAGGCGGGCGGGGACGGCGATGGTGAACAGGAGGCCGCGGTTGTCGAACCCCTCCACGACCCAGGCGACCCAGGGCAGTTGCAGGTTGGAGGTGGGGCTGAAGAACACCGGCTGCTTGCCGTCGAAGGTGACGTCGTAGATGCCGAAGCGGCTCCAGTTGGTGATGGTGAAGGTGCGCTGGTCGGGGTCGAAGCCGACCGGGACGCACTCGCCGAGCCGGGAGCGGCCGATGGACTCCAGGAACGCCCGGTTGGCCCGCAGGTTGAGCTGCGCGCGCGGGAAGTCGGCCACCGCGTCGCGGATCAGCCCGGCGATGACCTCGGCGGGGGCGTCGGGCGGGCAGGTCACGAACATCTCGCCGACGAGGTTGCCGATGACGCCCTCGTCGAGGCCGAGGAAGCGGCGGACGTTGACCGGCATCGCGATCGACCGCGCGGCCCCGGTGTCGCCCGCCAGCGCGCGCACCGCGTTCGTCACGTGGCCGCACAGCACGTCGTTGACCGACAGCCGCCGCCCCGCCGCCGCGCTGACCTCCTCGCGCAGCCGGGCGATCTCGGCGTCGGTGAAGTACACCTGGACCGTGCGGTTGGCCCGCACCGCGCCCTGGAACTCCGCGCCGATCCGCTCGGCCTGCTCCGGGGTGGGCAGCCGGAACCCGGGGCGGCCGGAGTCGGTCGGCGGCAGCACCTCGTCGAGGAAGCCGTCCGGGTCGGTGAGCAGGGTGATCGCGGGCGGCTCGGTGCCCTCGGTGGCCGCCGACCAGGCCCGGACCAGGAACATGAAGCTGGCCAGGTCGCCGACGGAGTGGTGGAACGAGCAGCCCAGGGCCGAGGTGCCGTCGGCGAGCACGGTCAGCCGGACGGTCAGCAGCGGGTGCCCGCCCTGGCGCGCCTCCCGCGCCTGGACGTGGTCGACGAAGTCGGCGCCGGGCAGCGTCACCCGGCCGATCGCCTTGGGCAGGGTCTCGTCGAGGTCGTAGACCTCCAGCGGGATGCCCGAGTCGTCGCAGACGATCTCCAGGACGTCGCCGGTGGTGCGCAGCCGCCCGGCGAAGGCGGGCACCGCGGCCAGCGCCCTCGCCAAGCCGTCGGCGAGGCGGTCGGGGTCGGGCGTGTGCGGGAAGAAGAACACCACCGACACCGGGACGTCGGCGATGACGGTGTCGGTCACCCCGCAGGTGATCACCGTCCCCGGTGCCGATCCGACCCGGACGGTCCGCGTCGAACGCAGGTGGGGCCATCCGCTCATCGCTCGGGTCCTTTCCCAGGTGGGTTGGGGGAACCGTAGATCAGCGGGACCCGGCCCGACAGACTCCATTCGTCCTACGCGGCAAGGGGTCCCCGGCGGCATCCGCCGGGGACCCCGTTACGCCACTTGTCCTAACAGGACAGTTCGCGGTGCAGTGCCTTGATCAGTTCGCCGTCGCTGGTGTCGGCGTCGAGCGACCAGATCATCGCCCCGCCCAGGCCCTGGGAGTTGATGTAGCGGGCCTTGCGGCGCATCTCGGTCGGGTCGTCGTAGGTCCAGAAGTTGGTGCCGTCGTAGAGCCAGGCGTGCCCGGCCTTCTCGTCGCGGTAGACCTTGTAGCCGCCGATGCCGACCTTGGTCTTGAGGACCTTGTAGTCCTCGCTGCCCGCCTCCCAGGTGGCCGGGGCGGGCCCGGTCGCCTTCTGGTAGAGGCCGTTGTTGACGTTGGCGACGCCGGTCCAGCCGCGCCCGAAGAACGGCACGCCGAGCACGAGCTTGTCGCGCGGGGCGCCGCGGGAGACGTAGGCGTTGACCACGACCTCGGTGCTGAAGCCGGGGGCCGGGGTCGGGTCGCCCTTGCCGGTGCGCAGTGCCGACTGCTGGTTGGTGGTCGGGTCCCAGGTGCCGTGGTAGTCGTAGCCCTGCAGGTTCCCGAAGGTCAGCAGTCGCAGCACCTTCGCCACCTCGAAGCCGGAGTTGATCTCCCGGGTGTTCGCGGGCAGGTACGCGGTCAGGTCGGCGCCCTTGGGCAGCTGGCGGCGGTACTCCTCCATCAGCTTGGTGTAGTTGGCCTTGTCCTCGGGCCTGCTGATGTTGCCGGGGTCGCCCGCGGTGCTGTTGGGCCACTCCCAGTCCAGGTCGATGCCGTCGAACACGCCAGCGGCGGCGCCGCCCGGCGCGACGTTGCCCTTGATCCACTGGTCGACGCAGGACTTCACGTGCGCCTTGCGCGACTCGGGGGTGAGCGCGGCGTTGGAGAAGTACTTCGAGCCCGACCAGCCGCCGAGCGAGATCAGCACCCGCAGCTTCGGGTACTTCTTCTTGAGCTTGCGGATCTGGTTGAGATTGCCCGACAGCGGCTGGCCCGCGACATCGGCCACCCCGTCGACGCTCTGCGCGGCCTCGAACGGCTTCTGGTAGTCGGCCCAGGCGTCCGAGGCGACGCAGTTGCCCTGCGCGTCGAGGAACCCGAACGCGTAGTTGAGGTGGGTCAGCCGGGCGGCGGTGCCGCTGGTGTCCAGGTCGCGGATGGTGAAGTTGCGGCCGTAGATGCCCCAGTTGGTGAAGTACCCGATCACCCGGTCCTTGCTGTGGCCGTGGCCACCGCGGTGGTCGGGGTGCGCCTGGGCCTGGGGCGCCACCACCACCGCGGTGGCCACGGCCACCCCGGTGAGCAGCGCCGCGGCGCGCCATCGTTTCGCCGACATAGTTCTCCCTCGCTGACGAGCGGTCCGGACACCGCCATGTGGTCTGGACCAAACTAGGGGCAGTCGGAGTGCGCAGCTACGGCCGAACGGCGCAATTCGGGCGCGGGCACCAATCCACTGTGGACCACCTGAGGAAATCCCAGGGTTTCGGTACCCCTGTGGGGGGACGAGGCGGACTGGGGTTCGACCTACCTTCGTTTCCCATGGTGCAACGGGGAGTTGTGGGAATGGTGTCGCAGGTGTGGGCGGCCGTGCGGCCGCAGGGGGGTGCGCAGCGCTTCCTCTGGTGGTGCGGTGCGCTGCTGCTGGCCTCGGCGGTGGTGCACTCGGTGGTGGCCGTCGTGGACGGCACGCCGTGGCTGGGCTCGGTCAGCTGGCGCAAACCGATCGTGTTCGGCGCGTCGTTCGGGTTGCTGGCGTGGTCGGTGGTGTGGGTGTTGCGCAACATGCGTGAACGGTGGCTGAGGTGGCCGGTGGTGGTGCTGCTCGGCGGGTTCGCGCTCTTCGAGGTCGGACTCATCTCGATGCAGGTGTGGCGCGGTCAGCCCTCGCACTTCAACAACCACTCGCCCTTCGACGAGAAGGTGTTCGAGCTGATGGGCCAGAGCGTGCTCGCGATCGCCACGGCGATCGGCTTGCTGCTGGTGTGGGCGGTGTTCGACCTGCGCGGCTCCGCCGTCGTGCGCGTCGCGGCGTTGGCGGGCATCGTCGCGCAGGTGGTGGCCGGGTACATCGGGACCCAGCTCATCGCCGAAGGGGACAAGGTGGTCGCCGCGACCGGCCACGTGCCGGAGGACTTGGTGTTCGGGGCGGCGGGTAGCGCGAAACTGGCCCACGCCATCGGCATCCACGGCATCCAGGTGCTCGCGGTCCTGGCGATCTTGTTGGAGGGCACCAGGTTGGCGCCGCGGGCCAGGCTCGCGGCCATGCTGATCGCGACGGTCGGCTACACCGCCGCCTACGCCGCGGTCACCCTGACCGCCTACGACGGTCGACCGTGGACGGACCCGACCGTGGCGCTCGGCGCGCTGGGCCTGTTCGGCGTGGTAGGAGTTGCGGTGGGGTACCTGCGGGCCTTGATGGCTAGGGATGTGGCGGATGAGCGGTCGGTGGTGGTTGCTTGACGGGGCCTTGGCCGTCGCGGCGTTCGCCGCGATGGCCGCGGTCGGTCCCGGACCGTGGTGGCTGGCCGCCGCGGTCGCGGCGGGTCTGGCGCTGCGCAGGCGGATGCCCCTGATCGGGTATCTGCTGGGCACCGCGGCGCTGATGGGCGGGGGACTGCTCGGCGTGGCGGACCCGATCGCGCCGTACGCGAACCTCCTGGGTATGCACGCGCTGGGCGCCTACGCGCCGGTCCGGCGGGCGTTGTGGGGTCCGGTGCTCGTGCTGCCCGGGGTGCTGGCCTACTACGCGCACCTGTCCGAGCCCGCGGTGACGGTCACGGGCACGATGTTCTTCTGGCTGCTGGCCTGGGCGGTCGGGTTCGGGACGGCGCGCTCGCGCGAACGCGCCTCGCTGATGCGGCGGGCCGCGGTGGCCGAGGAGCGGACCAGGATGGCGCGGGAGCTGCACGACCTGGTCGGGCACACGGTCAACGTGATGCTGGTGCAGGCGGGGGCGAGCCGGGTCGTGCTGGACAAGGACCCGGACAAGGCGCGGGAGTTGCTGGCCGGGGTGGAGCGCACCGGCCGGGAGGCGCTGGAGGAACTCGACCGGGTGCTCGCCGCGCTGCGCACCGAGGACCCGGACCTGGGCAGGCTGGCGGCGCGGATGGCGGAGGTGGGGATGGCGGTGGACCTGCGGGTCGAGGCGGGCGGCCTGCCCGGTCCGGTGGAGTTCGCGGTGTACCGGATCGTGCAGGAGGCGCTGACCAACGCGCTGACCCACGGCGGGGCCAGGTCGGCGACGGTGTCTGTGGTGTCCTCCGGGGCCGGGGTGGCCGTCGAGGTGTGCGACCGGGGGCGTGGCCCGCGGCCGGGGTACCGGGTCGGGCGCGGCCTGACCGGGATCACCGAGCGCGCCGAGGTGTTGGGCGGGACGGTCGTGCACGGAGGGGGTGACGGGGGCGGGTTCACCGTGCGGGTCCTGCTCCCGCTCGCGTGAAGGGGGATGGCGTGATCAAGGTCGTGCTCGCCGACGACGACCCGCTGCTGCTCGCGGGCGTGCGGGTGGTGCTGGGCACCGCGGGCGACATCGAGGTGGTCGGCGAGGCCGGTGACGGGGTCGCCGCGGTGGCGGCGGCCCGCGACCTGGAGCCGGACGTGCTGCTGGTGGACGTGCGGATGCCCGGCCACGACGGGGTCGAGGTCACCAGGCGGGTGGTGTCGGCGAACCCGTCGACCGCCGTGCTGGTGCTCACGACCTTCCGGCACGACGAGTACGTCTGGGGCGCGTTGCGCGCGGGCGCGCGGGGTTTCCTGCTCAAGCGCGCCTCCCCGGAGCGGCTGATCGACGCGGTGCGGGTGGTGGCGCTGGGGGAGACCGTGCTGGACCCCGCGGTCACCGGCGACCTGGTGGACCGCTTTGTGCGGCGGGTGCCCGCGCCGGTGACCGATGCCCGGCTGGCCAGGTTGACCGACCGCGAGACCCAGGTGCTCAAGCTGATCGCGTTGGGGCACAGCAACCCCGAGATCGCCGTGGCCCTGGTGATCGCGGAGTCGACGGCCAAGACGCACGTCAAGCGGGTGCTGGCCAAGATCGGCGTCCGCGACCGGGCCAGCGCGGTGGTGCTGGCTTACCGGACCGGGCTGGTGGTGCCCGGCGAATCCACGG
The DNA here is from genome assembly GCF_016907695.1 of Actinokineospora baliensis. Classification (NCBI taxonomy): domain Bacteria; kingdom Bacillati; phylum Actinomycetota; class Actinomycetes; order Pseudonocardiales; family Pseudonocardiaceae; genus Actinokineospora; species Actinokineospora baliensis. The sequence goes on from NZ_JAFBCK010000001.1 coordinate 3,431,839, forward strand.
CGTAGCGGTCTAGGGCCGCCTGCTTGAGGCGGTCGAACTCCGCGCTGCCCGTGTGCCCGGCGTCCTCCACCACGACTAGTTCCGCGTCGGGCCACGCCTTCGCCAGCGTCCACGCGACCTCCACCGGTCCGCCGATGTCGTGGCGGCCGTGCAGGATCGTGCCGGGGATGCCCGCCAGCCGGTGGGCGTCGCGCAGGAGTTGACCGTCTTCGAGCCACGCCCGGTTGGACCAGTAGTGGGTGACCAGCCGGACCATGGTGTGCTGGGCCGCGGTCGGTCGGCTGCTGTAAGGCAGGGTGTCGCCGCGGGGTTCCAGTGAGACGACGGTGTCCTCCCACGCGGTCCAGTCCCGCACGGCCTTCTCGCGCACAGCGGGGTCCGGATCGGACACCCGCTCGAGGTAGGCGGCGATCACGTTGTCGGCGTGGGAGACGCCCGCGCGGAAGCGTTCCAGCGCTTCGGGGAAGAACACCCCGACGCCGGCGGTGATCCACTCGAAGTCGGCGTACCGGGAGGTCGTCGCCGCGCTCAGCACGATCTCCGTGACGCGCTCCGGGAACCGTTGCGCGTAGGCGAGGATCAGTGTGGACCCCCAGGAGCCGCCGGAGAGCAGCCAGCGGTCGATGCCCAGGTGCTCGCGCAGCAGTTCCATGTCGGCGACGAGGTGGTGGGTCGTGTTGTGCGTGAGGTCTGTGGTGTGGTCGCCCGCGTCGGGTGTGCTGCGGCCGCACCCGCGCTGGTCGAACTGGACGATCCGGTAGCGGGCGGGGTCGAAGTAGTCGCGGCTGTGGCGGTTGAGCCCTGATCCCGGCCCGCCGTGCACGATCAGCGCGGGCTTGCCGCCGGGGTTCCCGGACTCCTCCCAGTGCACCTGGTGGCCCTGGCCGACGTCGAGGAGTCCGTGCGCGCGTGGTTCACCGTGGGGGTACGACACCCCGTCAATCTAACAGCACTGTTGCATCTAGGGTCACACCAGTGTCGACCCCTCCAGGGTGAGCAGGTGCCGCTTGGCGGGCAGGCCGCCGCCGTAGCCGATGAGGTCGCCGGTGGCGCCGATGACCCGGTGGCAGGGGATTATGATCGAGATCGGGTTGCGGCCGTTGGCCATGCCGACCGCGCGCGAGGCCGTCGCGGTGCGCCCCAACTGGTGGGCGAGCCCGCCGTAGGTGGTCGTGTGGCCCCACGGGATGGTCGTCAGCGCCTGCCACACCTGCCGCTGGAACGGTGTCCCGCGCGGCGCCAAGGGCAGGTCGAACTCGCGCAGTTCGGCGCCGAAGTACGCCGCCAGCTGGGCCTTCGCCGCGCCGAACTGGCCGGCGTCGGACACCCAGTCCGCGCCGATCCCGGCGAAGTGCCGGTGCTCGACCCCCATGTACAGACCGGTGATCGCCTCCCCGTCGCCGGTCAGCAGCAGCTCGCCGACGGGGGAGTCGACCGTGCAGTAGCGGGTCGGGCCCGTCAGCGGGTCGGCCAGGGTGACGGGGTGGGACAACGGCACGGAGGTCCTCGTTTCGACTGCGGTCTTCAAGGTCAGCCTGGCAGGAAGTTGATCGGGTGGTCGCCGGTGGCCCACAGGTACTGCACCGCGTAGGAGCGCCACGGCCGCCACGCCGCCGCGCGGGCGGTCAGAGCGGCGGGCGCGGTGGGTAACCCCAAGGCTTCGGCCGCTACCCGGATCCCCAGGTCGCTGGCGACGAACGCGTCCGGGTCGCCGAGCGCGCGCATGGCGATCGTCTCGACCGTCCACGGTCCGATCCCGGGCAGCGCCGCCAGGTCCTCGCGCGCGGCCAGCCAGTCGCCGCCCGGCGACAGGTCGATGCGGGGCAGCGCCGCGACCAGCCCCAGCAGCGTCGCCCGGCGCGACCGGGGGAAGGCCAGCGTCTCCGGGTCGATCTCGGCCAGCGCCGCCACGTCCGGGAACAGGTGCGTCAGGCCGCCGCCCGCGTCGGTGATCGGCTCGCCGTGCGCGAGCACCAGCCGCGCTGCGTGCGTGCGGGCCGCCTGGGTGGACACCTGCTGACCCAGGACCGCGCGCACCGCCATCTCGTCGCCGTCGACCGTGCGCGGGACCCGCCTGCCCGGCGTGCCCCGCACCAGCGGCGCCAGCACCGGATCGGCGGCGAGCAGGTCGTCGACAGCCACCGGGTCGGCGTCGAGGTCGAGCAGGCGCCTGCACCGGCTGATCGCGACCGACACGTCGCGCAGGTCGGTCAGGGCCAGTTCGCAGCGCACGTGGTCGGCGGCGGGCCGCAGGCTCACCACCCCCGGCCCGTTCGGCAGCCGGACCGTGCGCCGGTAGGCACCCTCGCGCCACTCCTCGACCCCGGGGACGGCGGTGGCGGCGAGGTGGCCGAACACGTTGTCCGGGGCGAACGGCGCCCGCACCGGCAGCCGCACGGTCAACCCGCCCGACACCGGCACCGCATCGCGCGCGGCCCGCCTGCGCAGGTCGGTCGGCGAGAGCGCGAACACCTCGCGCACGGTGTCGTTGAACGTCCGGATGCTGCCGAACCCCGAGGCCATCGCCACCTCGGTCATCGGCAGCGCGCTGGTCTCGATCAGCACCCTCGCGGTCTGCGCGCGCTGCGCCCTGGCCAGCGCCAGCGGCCCGGCGCCCAGTTCCGCCCGCAGCTGCCGCTCCACCTGCCGCACGCTGTAGCCCAGCCGCGCCGCCAGGGCGGGCACCCCGCCGGTGTCCACCACGCCGTCGGCGATCAGCCGCATCGCCCGGCCGACCAGGTCCGCTCGCTCGTTCCACAGCGGCGACCCCGGCGAGGCGTCGGGCCTGCACCGCTTGCACGCGCGGAACCCGGCCCCCTGCGCGGCGGCCGCGCTCGGGTAGAACCGCATGTTGCGCGCCTTGGGCGGCACCACCGGGCAGCTGGGCCTGCAGTAGATGCCGGTGGTGAGCACGGCGGTGAAGAACCAGCCGTCGAACCGCGCGTCCCGCGACTGCACGGCCCGCACGCACCGCTCGGTGTCGGAGTGCATGTGCCCAGCATCGCCGGTCGCCACCGCCGACTCCAGCGGGAAAACGACATCATGCTCGTCCGCGCTGCGCCGCCCGGGTGGCAGGTGCCCCCGGAATACCCTTTTGGCCCAGCGGAACACCATTTCCGGCTACCGAACGTGCGGAACTTCGGCCCGTTCCTGGAATTCCGCCACAACCATTGTCGGTGGTGGACTTGGGAAACGGATCGCGGGTTTGTCGCTGGATCGTGTCGCGGTCGACGGGAATGGGTAACGGGGCCCGCCGGGGTCACGATGCCTTCTCGAACGAAAGGAGACGCGGTGACCCGAGAACAGGTGCTGCTGGTGCACCCGGGAATCTACGACGAGGGCAATCCGCTCGCGTTCCCGCCGTGGGGCGCGATCACGATCGGGCACGCCGTGCGCGCCGCCGGGCACGACGCGCGGGTGCTCGACCTCAACGGCGCCGACCCCGCCGCCCACCTCGACGCCGCGCTCGCCGCGCAGCGGCCCACCGTCGTCGGGGTGACCGCCAAGCAGGGCGTGGCCGCCCGCCGGTTCCGCGCCGTGGTCGACCACCTCGCCAGGGTCGCTCCGGACATCCCCGTCGTCGCCGGTGGACCGCTGGTCAGCACGTTCCCCGACCCCAGGGCGCTGATCTGGACCGGCGTGCACACCCTGGTGCTCGGCGACGGCGAGCAGGCGATGGTGTCCTGGCTGGCGCGCCGCCCGCGCCCCGGCGGGCTCGTGCACGGCGCCGAACCGCCCACCCTCGACGACGTCGGGCTGCCGTCGTGGTGGCCGGGGCTGGCCGACTACGTGCACCCGGCGAGCAGCTGGCCGAACATGGCCGTTCCGGGAATCCACGTGGCGTCGGCGCGCGGCTGCACCAGGCGCTGCACCTTCTGCTACCTCAACGCGCAGTACCCGAACGCGCGGTTCCGCTACGTCTCCGCCGGGAAACTGCACGACGACCTGGTGGAACTGAACGCGGTGACCGGCGCCCGCGGATTCTACTTCGTCGACGACTGTTTCATCGACGCCCGGCAACGGCGGGTTCGCGACTTCTGCGCCCGCGCGATCACCCACGGCGGCGGATTCCGCTTCGGCTGCGACGTCCAGTTGTCCGATCTCGACCGGTATCCCGACCTGCTCGCGCTCATGCACCGCGCGGGCTTCCGCGCCCTTTATGTCGGGATCGAGTCCGCCTCGGCGCGGACCAGGACCCGGTTGGCCAAGGGGCGGCTGCGCGGCGAGATCACCGACGTGCTCAACCGCGCGATCGACCTCGGGTTCGTGCTGCGCGCCTCGATCGGCATCGGCTGGCCGGGTGAGGACGCCGCCGACGCCCGCGCCACCCTGGACCTGATCGACGCGGTGCCCCGGCTGGCCTTCGACGCGTTCCGCTACTACCCGCTGCCGCACACCCCGCTCGGCGAGCTCTCGCACTGGGCCCGCGCCCGCAACCGGATGAGCCCGGTCGAGGTGTCGGCGACGGCGCTGCAGGACTACTCCGACCACAACGACAACCACTCCGCGATCCCCACCGCCGACTACGAGGCGCTGTGGACCCAGTTGCGCCACCGCGAGGACGAGCGCCTCGCCGCCTACTTCGCCACCGAGCGCTGAAGGGGACACCGGTGTCGACCACCCCCACCGTCGTGCTGTCCGGCGTGCACTCCGGCCCCAACCCCTCACCCGGCCTCGGCCTGGCCAGGTCGCTGCGGCTGGCCTGGCCCCGGCTGCGGCTGGAGGCGCTGGACTACTCGCCGCGCTCGACCGGGCTCAGCGCCTCGGAGTTCGACCGCACGCACATCCGCCCCGGCTGGCACACCGCCGACCTCGGCGCGCTGTGCACGGGCCTGGTGTCGATCGTGGAGTCGACCGGCGCGGTCTTCCTGCCGGGGCTGGACCTGGAGGCCGCGCTGCTCGCCGAGCGCGTCCCCGGCCACCCGGCGCTGCTGCTGCCGCCCGCCGCCGCGTTCGACGTGGTCGCCAAGCCGGGGGAGACCGCCGCGTCGCTGCTGGGCCTCGCGGTGCCGGAGCACCGCTTCGCCGAGGGCGTCGAGGACGCCGCGGACTTCGCCGCCAGGCACGGGTGGCGGATCTGGGTCAAGGGACCGCGCTACGAGGCCGTCGCCGCCACCACCCGCGCCGAGTTGGCCGCCGCGCTCGAGCGGGTGCGCGCCACCTGGGGCGCGGAGTGCCTGCTGCAACGGCACGTCGCGGGCACCGAGGAGTCGGTGGTGTTCGCCGCGCTCGACGGTGAGCTGCTCGGCGCCTGCGCGATGCGCAAGACGATGGTCACCAGCGAGGGCAAGACCTGGGCGGGCGCGGTCGACCACCTCGACCACGCCACCCGCGCCCGGTTGATCGACCTCGTCCGGGTGACCAGGTGGACCGGCGGCGGTGAGGTCGAGTTCGTCCGCGAGACCGACACCGGGATCCCCTACCTGCTGGAGGTCAACCCGAGGTTCCCGGCCTGGATCCACGGCGCCACCCTGGCCGGGGTCAACCTGCCCGCCCGGCTCGTCGCCGCCGCGACCGGCATCCCCCGCGGCGAACGGGAGAAGGCGCACTCCACCGGGTTCGTCCGGGTCGTCGAGGAGATCCCGGCGGGCCCGCACGCCACCGGTGCCGTCCCGCTGGCCCACCGCGTCGTCGCCTCGGAACCCGCCGCGCTCGGCAAGCACCCGTCCGGCATGCCGGTGCTCTCCCGCAGGCTCACCCCGGCCCGACCGCGGCCGAGACCCACCCCCGTCGACCCGGTCCGCGCCGCCGACATCGCCGCCGCGCTGGTGGTCGACCCGTACGAGTCGCCAGCCAGGGTCCTGTTCGGCGGGGTGCTCGACCGGGGCCTCGACCGGCTCGCCGCGGTGTGCCGCGACGTCGAGGACGCCACCGGCGTGCCGACCCGGTTCGCCTACTCGGTCAAGACCAACCCGGACCCCAGGGTGCTCGACGCGGTGCTGCGCCGGGGCGCGCTGGTCGAGGCGATCTCGCAGGCCGAGGCCCGCCGCTGCGCCGAGGCCGGGTTCCCCGGCGACCGGGTGGTGCTCGGCGGCCCGGCGAAGTGGTGGCGCTTCGACGGCGGCCCGGTCAAGTTCGGCGCGGTGTTCTGCGACTCGGTCACCGACCTGGAGCGCACCGTCGACCTGCTCGCCCAGGGCGCGGTGTACGCCGACGTGGTCGGTCTTCGTCTGGCCCCGCCCACGGTCGCCTCCCGCTTCGGCGTCGACCTCACCTGCCCGCGCGCCTACCGGCGCGTCGCCGAGGTGCTGCGCGCCGCCCCCCTCGGCCGCATCGGGCTCCAGTTCCACCACGCCGCCAGCCAGATCGGGCTGCGCGCCTGGCTGCGCGAGTACACCGCGGCGATCACCGTCGCCGCCGATCTGCTCGCCCGCGTCGACGTCCGAGCCCGCTGCGTCGACCTCGGCGGCGGCTGGCCACCCGGCCTCTCGCGCGCGGAGCTGGGCAGCCAGCTGACCAGGGCGAGCCGGGTGGCGGTGCGCGAACTCGGCTCGCTGGACCAGGTGCTGTTCGAACCGGGCAAGTACCTGGTCGAGCGGGCGATGGCGGTGTTCACCACCGTGCTCGACGTCCGCGACGGCACGCACGGGCGCGCCGCGGTGGTCGACGCCTCGATCGCCGAACTGCCCGACTGGGTGTCGCACCCGCACCCGGTGCTGTGGCGGGCCCCCGGAGCCGGTTGGCGCAGGTTGCCCGCCGGGGACGAGTCGGTCCTCGGTCGGCTGTGCATGGAGCACGACCGGCCGCGCGCCGGAATCACCCTGCCCGAGGGCATCGCCCCGGGCGACCACCTGCTGTTCCTCGACGCGGGCGCCTACGACGCCAGCATGAGCTACCGGTTCGGAGTGTGAGATGACCCGACCAGGCCACCCGCCGCGGGCGAAGGTGCCCGACCAACCGCCGTCCACCCTGACCGAGCACCCGGACTGCGTCGCCTGCGCCGACACCAGGTCCTGGCTGCTGGCCCACGACCGCGCCGAGGCGACCCCGGCCCGCGAGTGGGACACCACCACGTTCGGGCTGGGCTGGCTGTTCCGCTACTTCCGCTGGGGGCCCAGCCGCTGGCCGTTCGCCTGGTGCGACGTGCCGGGCGCAGCGCACCTGGACTGCGGCGTGCTCGCCTGCGTCGCGGGCATGGTGCTCACCGCGCGCGGGCTGCGCGTCGAACGGGTCCAACTGGTCGAGCGGGCCGCGGTGGAGGAGACGGCGCTGTGGCGGGCGAGGTGGCGCGCGGCGGGGTGCCCGCACGACTGGATCCTGTCCGACCGCGAGGTCTACCACGAGGTCCTGCTGGTGCACGCCGAGCAGGAGCCGGTGCTGTTCGACCCCACCGAGCTGCGCCAGGTCGGCCAGGGCCGCGACCGTCCACTGTGGATGCGTCAATGGGTGTGGTGACGCCCGTGGCGCGAAAGGTGGGACACCCGTCGTTGACGACTTCGCCGGGCACCGAACACGATGGATCACGTGCACAACGTCCAGCTGATGCTCTACGACGGCGTCAAGGGCCTCGACGTGGTCGGCCCGGCCGAGGTGTTCGCCTCGGCCAACGGCGTGCTCGCCGAGCGCGGCAGGGCCCCGGCGTACGCGATCAGCACCGGCAGCCTGGGCGCGGTGACCGTGCGGACCTCCTCGCGGCTGCGGCTGACCCCCGACATCGACCTCGACGGCGCGCCCGCGCCGGACACCCTGCTGGCCCCCGGCGGCTGCGTGCCGGGTGAGCTCGACCTGTCACTGGTGTCGTGGCTGCGGACCGCCGGATCCCGCGCCGGTCGGCTGGTGTCGGTGTGCACCGGGGCTTTCGTGCTCGCCGAGGCCGGGCTCCTCGCCGGGCGCCGGGCCACCACGCACTGGGCCTACTGCGCGGACCTGGCCGAACTGCACCCGGACGTCACGGTGGTCGCGGAGCCGATCTTCGTGCGCGACGGCCACATCGCCACCTCGGCCGGGGTGACCGCGGGCATCGACCTGGCGCTGGCGCTGGTGGAGGACGACCTCGGGCGCGAGGTGGCGCTCATGGTCGCCAGGCACCTGGTGGTGTTCCTGCGCCGACCGGGCAACCAGGCCCAGTTCAGCGCCCAGATGTCGGCGCAACTCGCCCACCGCGAGCCGTTGCGCGACGTGCAGCGCTGGATCACCGAGCACCCCGAGGCCGACCTGTCGGTGGCCGCGCTGGCCAGGCACGCCAGGCTCTCCCCGCGCCACTTCACCCGGGCGTTCACCCGGGAGGTGGGGGTGGCGCCCGGCCGCTACGTCGACCAGGTCCGGCTGCAGGCGGCCAGGCTGCTGCTGGAGGACACCGACGACAGCGTCGCCAGGGGCGCCCGCGCCTGCGGCTACGGCACGCCGGAGGCGATGCGCCGCGCGTTCCTGCGCGCGCTGCAGGTGGGTCCCGCGGAATACCGCCGCCGCTTCACGTCCACTGTGGAGCGCTGACCAGAAGACCGATCCGCGCTGGGGGTGCGCCCCGGCTCCCGGGGTGTTTTCCGGGGCCGGGGCGCGATCGGGACCGCTTGACGCCATTCGGGGGTACCTGCACCGGTGGTGTTTCTTCTAGCGTGGCCCGCGATCGCCCGCCTGACCGTGTTCGCCCGACCGGTTCCCGTGGTGCCGGTCCTGGGTGCGAGTCACGGCCGTGGGGCGGCTTATGCCCAGGCCGCCCCACGCCCGCGGTCACCGTCACCGGGGTGGGTGAGGCTGCTGGCGTCCGCCCTCTGTGGACGGTACGACTCGGGGTGCCGCCTGGATCCGCGGTGCCACCTCCCCGAGGAGCAGTCCGATGACGCGTGCCCACGCCAGAATCGCCGCCGTGCTCGCCGTGACCCTGGCCGCGAGCGTGCCAGCCCTGCCCTCGCAGGCGGCCCCCGCCGCGCCGCTGCAATGGGTCGCGCTGGGGGATTCCTACGCCGCGGGCGCGATTCCCGCCGCCGGGGTGGAGCTGCCCGTGCCGGGTGGGCGCGACGGCTGCGGCAGGACAGCGGGTTCCTACCCGGAAGTGCTGCGCGAGCGGCTGGCGCAGCAGTACGACCTCACCAACGTCACCTGCGCGGGCGCGACCATCGCGAACCTGTACGACCAGTCGCAGGAACCCACCGGGTACAACCTGCCGTTCTTCGACGTGTTCGACCCCGACTACCCGTTCCCCCTGGTGCCACCGCAGATCTCCGCCATCCCCGAGAGCGCGAACCTGGTGACGATCGGCGTCGGCGGCAACACCTTCGGGTTCGCGGAGTTGGTCTACGCGTGTCTGCAGTTGGGCAGCATCTCGGACAAGGACCTCGACCACCCCTGCACCGACTACTTCACCTCCGGCGGTGACGGCGTGCCCACCGTCACCGAGCGGCTCACCACCGTCAGCCAGGAGTACGGCGACCTGATCGAGATGATCCGCGCGGTGGCGCCCAACGCCACCGTGGTCGCCGTCGGCTACCCGTCGATCATCCCCGAGGACGTCAACACCTGCGCGTACGGGACCGACCCGCGGGCGCTGCGCAACTTCGCCACCGCCACCTACCCGGACCTGCGGTGGCTGCGCTCGGACGTGCTGGAACGGCTCAACCAGGTGATCGCGCAGCAGGCCGCGGTGCACAACGCGGTGTACGTGGACACCTACGCCGCCACGTTGGGGCACGACGTGTGCAGGCCCGACGGGGCCAACTGGGTGGAGGGCATCGTGGACCGCTCCGGTGGCTGGGCGCTGATCCACCCCAACGCGGCGGGCCACCAGCGGGTCGCCGACGCCATCGAGGCGGTCCTGCCGCGCCGGTAGTGCTGACTCGGGCTCGCTTCTCGGGTCTGGGCTGCCGACACCCGGCGTACCGACCTTCGGCTTGCCGCCCTTGACCGTGCGCGGCCCGTCCCCGAATGCTGGACGGGTCCGCGCGTGGGAGGGAGACGGTCGGTGCGTGCCGTGGTGTTCGAGCAGTTCGGCGAGGACCCCTGGGTCGAGACGGTTCCCGACCCCACCCCGTCCCCGCGCGGGGTCGTCATCAGCGTCGCGGCGACCGGCCTGTGCCGCAGCGACTGGCACGGCTGGATCGGGCACGACCCGGACATCCGGTTGCCGCACGTGCCGGGGCACGAGCTCGCGGGCACGGTCGCCGCGGTGGGCGCGGGGGTGAGCCGGTGGCGCGAGGGCGACCGGGTGACCGTGCCGTTCGTCTGCGCGTGCGGGCGGTGCCCGTCCTGCGCGGCGGGCGACCAGCAGGTGTGCGAACGGCAGACCCAGCCCGGCTTCACCCATTGGGGATCGTTCGCCGACTACGTCGCGGTCGAGGACGCCGAGGTGAACCTGATCGGGCTGTCCGAGGACATGCCGTTCGCGACCGCGGCGGGACTCGGTTGCCGCGTCGCGACGGCTTTTCGCGCAGTGATCGCGCAGGGCCGGGTGGCACCGGGGGAGTGGGTCGCCGTGCACGGGTGCGGCGGCGTTGGGCTCTCCGCGGTCGCTGTGGCGGTCGCTGCCGGAGCCAGGGTGCTCGCGGTCGACATCTCGTTCGCGGCGTTGGAGATGGCGGCATCGCTGGGCGCGGTGTCCTGCCTCAACCCGGTGACAACCGTAGACATACCGTCGGCGATCGTGGACGCCACCGGCGGCGGGGCACACCTGTCACTGGACGCCCTAGGTAGCCCAGCCACGTGCGCGGCGTCGATCACCTGCCTACGCAGACGCGGAAGGCACGTGCAGGTGGGCCTGTTGCCCAAGGACCCGCCGGTACCCATGGCGCGGGTGATCGCCTACGAACTCGAGTTGCTCGGCAGCCACGGCATGCCCGCCCACGCGTACCCGGAGATGATGTCCATGGTGTCCACCGGCATCCTCCGCCCCGACCTGCTCATCACCCGCACGATCCCGCTGGACGACGCGCCGTCCGCGCTGACGGCCATGGGCAACACCCCGGGCAACGGCGTCACCATGATCGAACCCTGACCGCCCGTCGGGGCCTTCAGACGCGGCCGGTCTCGTAGGCCCACATGGCGACCTCGACGCGGTTGCGGGCGCCGAGCTTGCGCATGAGGTTGGCCAGGTGGGCTTTGACGGTGCTCGGGGTGATGTGGAGCTCGCCCGCGATCTCGGTGTTGGTGCGGCCCTGCGCCACCGGCACGAGGACTTCCTCCTCGCGGGCAGTGAGCGGCTCTACCGGCTGCCTCGGCGAGGAGGGTCGTTCGTGGGCGAACGCCGCGAGCAGCCGGACGGTCACGCTGGGCGCGATCAGCGCCTCGCCGTCGGCGGCGGCGTGGATGGCCTGGGTCAGCAAGGCGGGTCCGGCGTCCTTGAGCAGGAACCCGCGGGCACCCGCTTTGAGCGCCCCGTGGACGTACTCGTCGAGGTCGAAGGTCGTGATGACCACGATCGGCAGGGGATCGGCGACATCGGGACCCGCGAGCCGCCGGGTGGCCTCGATGCCGTTCATCAGCGGCATCCGGATGTCGAACAGGCCGACGTCGGGGCGCAGGTCCAGCGCCAGGCGGACGGCCTCGCGCCCGTCGGCGGCCGCGCCGACCACGTCGATGTCGGGTTGGGCGTCGAGCAGCATGGCCAGCCCGGTGCGCACGATGGGCTGGTCGTCGGCGATGAGGACCCTGATGCTCATCGGGGCGTCCCGGTTCGGGGCAGGACCGCCTCCACCCGCCAGCCCCGCTCGGCGGCGGGGCCCGCGTGGAAGGTGCCGCCGAGCAGCGCGGCGCGCTCCCGCATGCCCACCAGGCCGTAACCCGCTGGGGAGCGCCCACCTGCGGCGGAGCCGTCGTCGTCGACGGTCAGCCGCACCCGGTCGGCATCACCCGTGACGGCGACGGTGACCCGGGTCGCGTGCCGGGCGTGCCGCCGGGCGTTGGTGATGGACTCCTGGACCAGGCGGTAGACCGCGGCCCCGACCGCCGGGCTGAGGTCGTCGAACTCGCCGCGCAGCGTCACGTCCACGCGGGGACGCGTCTGGCCTCCGGTGGCGAGCCGCTCGACCTCGGCGACGCCGGGCTGCGGCGCGAACTCGGTGTCCTGCGCGGCGCGGAGCACGCCCACGATGGCGCGCATCTCGGCGAGGGTGCGGGTCGCCGCGTCCTCGATGGTGGCCAGGGCCTCGACGGCCCGCTCGGGGTGGGTGGCCGCGACGGCACGCCCCGCTTGGGCCTGGATGGTGATGCCCGAGACGTGGTGGGCGACGGTGTCGTGCAGTTCGCGGGCGAGCTGTTCGCGCTCGCGGGCCTTGGCCTGGTCGATGTCGCGGACGCGGATCTTCGTGCCGTAGCGGACCGCGGCGCCGAGCGCGGCGGCGAACAGGAAGAACGCGTACCCCGCGACCGTGTCCTCCAGGCTGGTCGGGTCGGCGACGAAGGTGATGGCCAGCCACAGCAGGATGAAGCCGAAGCCGCTCGCCGCTTCGCGGCCGGAGCCCCACCGGAACAGGGCGTAGGTCAGGACCAGCGTCGCGGAGGTGCTGTTCAGCAGGGTGCCCTGCGACCCGGTGAAAAGCCTGACGAGGTCGACGACGGTCAACGTGCTGAACGCGACCGCGACAGCGGCGAGCGGGTGCGTACGTCGCCACGGCAGGGGGCCGAGGACCGCCAGCACCACGAGCAGCAGCAGCGGGCGTGGCGCCAGACCCTCGCGAAGCACCACTTCCACCAGGGACCAGCAGACCAGTACCGCGACCAAGGCCCAGTCCTGCGGCCTCCGCTGCGGGGCGTGCGCGGGACGGGGTTCGGCCCACAGCGAGCGGAGTGCGTTGGTGGCCATCTGGTCAGCCTAAGCGGCCCGCGCGGTCGGCGTATCCGTCGAAAGTACAAGAGCCCGGCTGTGCCAATGGCCAGGTCGAATCAGGCTCCGCGGCGGATGTATCCGCCGCGGCCATCCGTGAGAGTTGGAGCATCCACCCGATCGAGTCAGGGAGCACCGTGATGAGGACGTCTCAATCCCCCACCGCACTGGAGAACCCGTCGTCGTCGCCGGGCGCGCTGGAAGACCAGCGCGTGTCCGTGCGGACCAAGCTCGCGGCGGCGTGGGCCAGCCTCATGTCCCTCTACATCTACGTCGACTACCTCGCCCTGTACAAGCCCGGCTTCATCGACGAGATCCGGGGCGGCTCCGTCCACGACTTCGACACCGGGCCCACCTTCGTCGGCCTCTCGATCACGCTCATGTCCATCCCGGCCGTGATGATCCTGCTGTCCACGGTGCTGCCCGCCAGGGCCAACCGCGTCACCAACCTCGTCGTGGCGGTGCTCTACATCCCCGTCACGGTGTACAACGTGGCGGGCGAGCCGTGGAGCTACGGCTACTTCTACGGTTTCTCCATCGGACTCGAGTTGCTGATCCTGGCCTTCGTCCTGCGCTCCGCCTGGGCCTGGCCGCGCCGGACGCACTAGCCGCGCCGGACCCACTAGCCGCGCTGGTCGCTCTAGCCGCCGAACTCCGCGCGGACCTGCGGGAGCACCTCGGTGCCCAGCAACTCGATGGCGGCCATGACCTGCTTGTGCGGCACGCCGGACCAGTCCATCTGCATCGCGTAGCGGTCGGCGCCGACCAGCTTGCCGACGCTGATCATGCGGTCGGCGATCTCGGCCGGGCTGCCCGCGAACAACGCCTGGGCGTTGTGCGCGTAGGCGTCGTAGTCGGCGCGGGACGGAACGCTCCAGCCGCGGGAGCGGGCGCCGTACTTCATGGTCTCCAACCAGTACGGGTAGAACGTGTCCTTGGCCTCTTGCGACTTCTTTGAGATGAAGCCAATGGCGCCCATCGTCACGTGCAGTCCGGTTTGGCCGGTGCTCTCGCCCGCGCGCCTATAGAGGTCCACGAGTGGGGCGAACCGTTCCGGCTGACCGCCGATGACCGCGTAGACCACCGGTAGACCCAACAGTCCCGCTCGGACGGACGACTGCGGGTTGCCGCCGGTGCCGACGGAGATGCGCAGGTGCTCGCCGTAGGGCCGCGGCAGGACGTGCGCGTCCTCCAGCGGCGGCCGGAACCGGCCGGACCAGGTGATCGGGTCCTCGCGGTCCAGGTGCAGCAGCAGGGCCAACTTCTCGTCGAACAGGTCGTCGTAGTCGCCCAGGTCGGCGCCGAAGAGCGGGAAGGACTCGGTGAACGACCCGCGGCCCGCGAGCAGCTCGGCGCGGCCCCGGCTGAGCTGGTCGAGCGTGGTGAACTGCTGGTAGAGCCGGACCGGGTCCTCGGTGCTGAGCACGGTCACCGCGCTGCTGAGCGTGATCCGCTCGGTGACCGCGGCCGCGGCGGCGAGCACGGTGCCGGGGTTGGAGATGGCGTAGGTGTCGAGGTGGTGCTCGCCGAGCCCGTAGAACGACAGGCCGAGCTCGTCGGCGAGCCTGATGCGTTCGAGGGTGTTGGCGAGCGCCTCGGCCACCGAGACCTGCTCGCCGGTGACCGGGTCGGGGTGGCGGTCGGCGAAGCTGTAGATGCCGAGTTCCATGCGGGCCTCCATTCGCCTTATGATGACACATCAACAAATCGCGGGAGCGGAGGCCCCTCCGGATGTGGCTCGACGAGCGCGAATCCCGGGTCTGGCGGGCCCACCTGGCCCTGCACCGCGACCTCCAGGCCGTCCTGGAACGCCGCCTCACCCGCGACAGCGGCCTGTCCCTCGCCGACTACGCCCTCCTGGTCCCCCTCTCCGAGTCCGCCGACGGCCTCGTCCGAGCCCGAGACCTGGCCGCCGCGGTCGGCTGGGAGCGCAGCAGGCTCTCCCACCACCTCACCCGCATGGAGTCCCGAGGCCTGATAACCCGAGAAACCTGCCCCGAAGACGCCCGAGGCGCCATGGTCCGCCTCACCCCCCACGGCCGAGCCACCATCACCGCCGCCGCCCCAGACCACGTAGCCACCGTCCGCCGCACCTTCCTCGCCCCCCTCACCGACGCCGACCTGACCACCCTCGACGACATCTACCGCCGCCTCTCCGCCGCCCTCGCCGAAGAGGAGTGACCGGTACCCAACTGACCCGCTGGCGGTGCGGCAGCGTGTTGTCCGAAGTGCTGCGGATCGCGTCCACCACGATGGCCTGCCTCGGGCGGCCGGACATCGGCTTCCTCCACCAGTTGAGCTCCTCGACCCGCCGCTGAGGTAAGGAACGGCCCCTCGGTCGGCGCGCTCACGTCTTCGACGCGGTTAGCCCCGGAGGGGGCCAGTGGGGGGCTGACCTGGGCGAGCTAAGGTGAGCCTAACTTTAGTGCGGGAGGTGCGGTGCGGGTCGGCTTGCTCGGGGTGGGGTTGGTGCTGGTCTGCCTGGCCAGCGTGGCCATCGGGTCGCGGACCATCCCGCTCTCGACCGTGTGGGACGTGGTGAGCGGGGCTCTGCCCACCGGCGACGAGGCGACGATCATTTGGGATCGGCGGGTGCCGCGCACGCTGTTGGGCCTGCTCGTCGGGGTCGCGCTCGGGGTGGCGGGTGCGCTCATGCAGTCGCTGACCCGCAATCCGCTCGCTGACCCCGCCTTGCTCGGTGTCGACATCGGTGCTTCGACCGCGGTGGTGGCCGCCATCGCGTTCTTCGGCATTTCGACCGTCGGCGGATACATCTGGTTCGCCTTCTTCGGTGCCGCCGCCGCCTCTGTCCTCGTGTACCTGCTCGGGTCGACCGGCCGTGCTGTGACCCCGGAGCGGATGGTGCTCGCGGGTGCGGCCATCACCGCGACGCTCGGGGCGTTCGTGGCGGCGACGATCGTGCTCGACCCGGCGGCGTTCCAGCAGTTCCGGTTCTGGCAGATCGGGTCGCTGGAAGGGCGCGGCATGGATGTCGTGTCGCAGATCCACTGGTTCATCCTCGCGGGCCTGGTCATCGCGGCCGGGTTGGCGGGTCCGCTCAACGCGATCGCGCTCGGCGACGAGACCGGGCGGGCGCTCGGGGTGAACCTGACCACCGTCCGGGTCGGCTCGGCCGCCGCCATCACCCTGCTCTGCGGGGCCGCGACCGCCGCGGTGGGGCCGATCGCGTTCATCGGGCTGACCGTGCCGCACATGGCGCGGGCGCTGGTGGGGCCGGACCTGCGGCGGGTGCTGCCGTTGTGCGCGCTGATCGGGCCGGTGCTGCTGCTCGGCGCGGACGTGGTCGGGCGGTTGATCATCTCGCCGCGGGAGATGGAGGTCGGGATCATCACCGCCTTCGTCGGCGCCCCGGTGTTCATCGCGTTGTGCAGGCGCCGGAAGTTGGCGCACCTATGAGCCTGGTGACCGGCACGCCCGTCCGGATCGGCGGTCTGTCCACCCGCGCCCACCCGCGCGCGATCATCGTGGTCTTCGCCCTGCTCGCGGTCACCTTCGGGCTGGCCGTGCTCGGCATGCTCACCGGTGATTTCCCGCTCACCCTGACCCAGTTGCTCGACACGCTCAACGGCGCGGGCACCGGTGGCCAGAAGTACATCGTCTTCGACCTGCGCCTGCCGAGGGTGAGCATCGCCGTCATCGTCGGCGCGGCGCTGGGGATCAGCGGGGCCATCTTCCAGAGCCTGTCCCGCAACCCGTTGGGCAGCCCCGACATCATCGGTTTCTCCACCGGTTCCGCCACCGGTGCCATCCTCGTGCTGATCGTCTTCGGCGGTGGGGTCACCCAGATCGCTTTGGGCTCTATCGCAGGTGGCATCGTCGCGGCGATCGTCGTCTACGGACTCGCCTATAGGACAGGCGTTCAGGGTTACCGGCTGATCCTTATCGGCATCGGTGTCACAGCCGTCCTCGGCTCCCTGAACACGTACATCCTCACTAGAGCCGGACTACGCCAAGCCCAAGCCGCTCAAGTGTGGCTTGTCGGCAGCCTTAACGGCCGGGGTTGGTCAGAGGTACTTCCGGTGGCCATAGCGCTCGCGCTCCTCCTACCGGCCGCATTGGTGCTAGGCCGAAGGTTGGGCTTCTTGGAGATGGGTGACGAGACCGCGACGATGCTTGGCATCCGCACCGAGCCCACCCGTCTCGCGCTGGTCGTCATCAGTGTCGCTCTTACCGCGGTGGCCACCGCGTGCGCGGGACCTATCGCGTTCGTCGCACTCGCCGCGCCACAACTCGCACGTCGACTCGCGGGCTCGGCCGGGGTGGCCATAGTGCCCGCTGCCGCGATGGGCGCGGCTCTATTGCTGGCCGGGGATGTGTTGTCACAGCGCGCTTTCGGGCAGAACGCACTACCGGTCGGCGTGGCCACCGCGGCCATCGGCGGCCTCTACCTCGCCTGGTTGTTGGCCAGCGAGTGGCGTTCCGGGCGGCGCTGATCCATCACATTGACACCCCGCCGGGTGGCAAGTAAGGATGACCTAACTTTTCTTAGCGCGCCCTTGCTCGCGCGCGGCCACAGGGAGGACACCGGGGTGGATCTGCTGCGCAGCGGCCTGCGGAGGGAGCGGGCCGTGCTCGGCGCGGGCCTGGCCGCCACGGTGGTGCAACAGGCCGCGCTGCTGGCCCTGCCGTGGTGCGTCCAGCACGGCCTCGACGAGGGCATCGCCCCCGGCGACACCGGTCGCACCGCGTTCTGGTCGGTCACCACCGCCGTGGTCGCCGCCGTCATGCTGGTCGCGGCGGTCGCGGGGAAGTGGTGGGCGAACCTGGCGGCGAACCGGATCGCGCACGCGCTGCGCGCCGACCTCGCCCGAGGCGTCGGCGGCCTCGACCGCGCCGCCATCGCCCCGTTCGGCCGCGGTGACCTCGCCATGCGGGTCACCAGGGACACCGAGCTGATCACCGCCTGGGTGCAGGGGCTCACCCGGTGGTCGCGGGTCGTGGTGACGGTGCTGGTCGTGGTGCCCGCCGTGGCCGTGCTCGACCCGGTGCTGCTCATCGTGCTGCTGGTCGCGATGCCGCTGCTCGGCCTGCTCAACGCCCAGTTCCCCGGCCGCTACCGCACCGCCAACGAGCGCCTCTCCGGCGCGCACGGCACCCGCGCCGACGCGGTGGAGGACCTGCTCTCGGCCAGTGCCGCGGTGCGCGGACTCGGCGGTGAGCAGGTGCTGGTGCGCCGCCACACCGAGGTCAGCGCGCACGTCACCCGGCACACCCTCGG
Source organism: Actinokineospora baliensis (assembly GCF_016907695.1). Taxonomy (NCBI): domain Bacteria; kingdom Bacillati; phylum Actinomycetota; class Actinomycetes; order Pseudonocardiales; family Pseudonocardiaceae; genus Actinokineospora; species Actinokineospora baliensis. The sequence continues at coordinate 3,449,832 of NZ_JAFBCK010000001.1, forward strand.
CGTGGCCCGGATCTCGGCGTGGTGGGTCTCCGCCCCGCCCGCGCTGCTGCGGCTGGCCGTGGCGATCGGTCTCGCCGTCGGCGGGCTGGCCGCCATCGACGGCCGGATCAGCGTCGGCTCCCTGGTCGCCTTCACCTCGTGGATGATCACCATGACGGTCGCGGTGACCGTCCTGGTCGACCTGCTGGTCAACCGGAACCAGGCCAGGGTCGCCGCGGCGCGCGTCGCCGAGGTGCTGGCCGCCCGACCCGCCGTCGCCGCCCCCGCCGACCCGCGGCCGCTGCCCGAGACCGGCATGCTCGCCGCGGTCGGCGTCAGCGCGGTGCGCGACGGCCGCACCGTGCTCGACCCGGTCGACCTGGTCGCCGGGCCGGGGGAGTTGGTCGTGGTGACCGGCCCGACCGGCTCCGGCAAGTCGGTGCTGGTGCGGTTGCTGTGCAGGCTGGACGACCCGGACCACGGCACCGTCCACTTCGGCGGGATCGATCTGCGGTTGGCCGACCCGGAGCAGGTGTGGCGCCGGGTGGGTGTTGTGCCGCAACGGCCCGTGGTGCTCTCGGGCACGATCCGCGACAACATCACCCTCGACCGCGACGTCGACCTGGCCCTCGTGCGCGAAGCGTGCCATGTCGCCGCGCTCGACGAGTTCATCGACGGCCTCCCCGACGGGTACGACACCGTCGTGGGCGAGCGCGGCGAGACCCTCTCCGGCGGGCAGGTCCAACGGCTCGCGCTGGCCAGGGGGCTGCTGGACAAGCCACCGGTGCTGGTGCTCGACGACGTCACCTCCGCGGTGGACGCCGAGACCGAGCGCACCATCCTGCGCAGGCTGCGCGACTGGTCCCCGGAGACCGCCATCGTCTTCGTCACCCACCGCCCGGCCGTGGTCGCCGCCGCGGACCGCCTGATCACCCTCACCGAGGACATGGAGGTCGTCGGTGGCTGAGATCCGCACCCTCGCCGAGGCGCCGTCGACCAAGGGCGTCCTGCGCCGCTTCTGGCCGCACCTGCGGCAGCACCGCTGGCGCATCGCCGCCGCCCTGCTCACCACCGCCGCGGCCACCGCCGCTGTGGTCGGCATCGCCCCGGTCATCGGCTCGGGTGTGGACGCGGTGCTCGCCAAGGACAAGGGCGGGCTGTGGCTGGCCGTGTTCGTCCTCATCGGACTGACGCTGTGCAGGCTCGTCCTGCTCGCCGCCGCGGAGCTGCAGTTGACCTCGGTCGGCGAGCGGGTCGTGCGGCACCTGCGGGAACTGGTCGTCGACCGGCTCGCGTCGGCGCCGCTGCGCTTCATCGAGGCGCACCGCACCGGCGACCTGCTGCGCCGCAGCACCGGTGAGGTCGCCGAGTTGGCCCAGTTCGTCCGGGCCAGCCTGCCGGACCTGCTCGGCGCCCTGATCACGCTCAGCATGACGATTGTGGTGCTGCTCGCCTACTCCTGGCTGATGACCCTGATCCTGTTGGCGGTCTTCCTGCCCGCGGCGATCCTGGTGCTGCGCTGGTTCGACCGCGCGGCCGATGACGCGTTCGGTGACCAGGCCGCCGCGGAGGCGACCATGGCCGCCCAGTTCACCGAGTTCGTCGCGGCGGGGGAGACGCTGCGCCTCGGTGGTGGGGTGCGCGCCCGGCTGCGCCGTTTCGGCCGTTCCAACGACGAAGCGCTCAAGGCGGCCAACCGCACGGTCGCGGTGCAGAACCGCCTAGAGACGATGAGTCTGCTGGAGGGCTTGTCCACTGCGGTGTTGCTGCTGCTCGGCGTGTGGTTGGTGACCTCCGATCAGATCAGCGTCGGCACGGTCGTGGTTTTCGTGCTGGCCACTAAGAACCTGTTCGAGGGTGTTCTTAACCTCTCCGAGCTCTTGGCCGAGTTGCAGCTTGCCCGTGTAGGCCTTGCGCGGCTGCTCGACCTCTTAGAGGCGACCGAGCGGCAAGGTAAGAGCGGCGCGAGCACCCCGGCACCCGAGCGCGCGGAACTGTCCACTGCGGACCTCGGCTACGCCTACGTTAATGGGGCCGAAGTTCTGCACGACGTCTCCGTGTCCTTCACGGAAGGCGACCGCGCAGGCCTAGTAGGCCAAACAGGCTCCGGTAAGACCACGCTCGCCAAGCTGCTCAGCGGCCTCTATACGCCCGACCGCGGCAAAGTCACCTACGGCGGCGTCGACTTGGCCGATCTCGACGAAGCCGACCTGCGCGGCAAGCTCGTCCTCGTCCCGCAGCAGGTGCATCTGGTCGATGGCACGATCGCAGACAACCTCGCTCTGGCGCCGACGGCACCAACACGCCAGGACATGGTCGACGCCGTGCACGCACTGGGCCTCGACGAGTGGGTGGCTTCGCTTCCGGACGGTCTCGACACCGTCGTCGGCAGGCGCGGCGACCGGCTCTCCGCGGGGGAGCGGCAGATCCTCGGCTTGGTCCGCGCCTCGCTGGTGGACCCGGCGGTGCTGATCCTGGACGAGGCCACGGCCGACATCGACCCGGAGACCTCGGCCCGGCTGGAACGGGCTGTGGACCACCTGCACACCGGTCGTACGCTCATCGTCATCGCCCACCGCGAGGCCACCATCGAGCGGCTGCCGCGCGTGGTGCGGCTCGCTGGGGGAAGGGTCGTCCACGAAGAAAGGGCCGTCTAGTGCCGGTAGTCGACCTCAACGGCATCAGCTTGAGCTACCACGACAAGGGCACCGGTGACCCTGTCCTGATGCTGATGGGTACTGGCAGCTCCGGTCGCGTGTGGCACCTGCACCAGCAGCCCGCTCTTGTCGCCGCCGGGTACCGCGTGATCACCGTGGACAACCGGGGTATCGCGCCCACCTCTGAGTGCGCCGACGGCATCACTGTGGCCGACATGGCCGCAGACGTCGTCGCGCTCGCGGAGCACCTAGAGCTCTCCACGATCGCTCTTATAGGCACCTCCCTCGGCGCGCGCATCGCGGTTGAGGTTGCTGCTACTCGGCCTGAGTTGGTCGACCGGCTCGTGCTGATGGCAACGAGGGCCCGCCAAGAGGCTCTGCACGCCGCTTTCGACGCGGGCGAGTTGGAGTTGGCGACCGCGGGCATTCGATTGCCGCCGCGCTACCACGCAGCTTCTACAGCTTTGTGGAACCTTTCTCCGCGCACGTTGTTCGACAACGGCAAAGCGCGGGAATGGCTCGACATCCTGGAGTTCACCACCCAGCCGGTCGGGCCGGGCGTGCTGGCCCAGATGGCGATCGTCGACGACCCCGCCGTGCTCGGGCTGTGCGCGAGGATCACCGCGTCCGCCCTGGTCATCGCCTTCTCCGACGACGTGATCACCCCGCCGCACCTGGGCCGCGAGGTGGCGGGCGCGATCACCGGCGCACGGTTCGCCGAGGTCGCCGACGGGGGTCATTACGGCTATTTGGAGCAGCCCGGCGAGGTCAACTCGCTGCTGCTGGACTTCCTCGGTCGCGGCTGATCAACGCCTGTGTGACCGAAGGCGCACCGGGGCGGCTGGCACTTTTCCCGACCGGCGAATTAGGTTAGCCTAACCAACGGTTTCCCGGTACCCCCTGAGGAGTGCGCGCGATGTCGACCAACCCGTTCGACGACGAGAACGGCACCTTCCACGCCCTCGTCAACGACGAGGGCCAGTACTCGCTGTGGCCGACGTTCGTCGACGTCCCGGCGGGCTGGCAGGTCGTGTTCGGCCCGGACACCCGCGCCGCCGCGCTCGCCCACATCGAGGCGAACTGGACCGACATGCGCCCGCGCAGCCTGGCCCAGCGGATGGACGCCGACCGGACGAGCGCCTGACCGTGGCCGCGCCCCGAGTGGCGGGCCGAGGCCCGGCCGGACGCGAGTCGCTGCGCCCGTACCGGCTCACCGTCGCCAGGACCACGGCGGTCACCCCGCACACCGTGCGGATCACCCTGACCGGCGCGGACCTGGCGCACTACACCGCGGTCGGCCCGGAACCCCGGTGCAAGGTGCTGCTGCCGCCCGCGCCGGGCGCCGAGGTGGTCGTGCCGGACGCGGTCCCGTTCTGGGACGCGATGCGGGCCATCCCGGAGCACTCGCGCCCGATCGTGCGGACCTACACGGTGCGCGCGGCGCGCCCGGAGCAGCACGAGCTGGACATCGACTTCGTGCTCCACGGCGACACCGGTCCCGCTTCGCGGTGGGCCGCCGCCGCGCGTGAAGGCGACGTGATCGGCCTCTACGGCTTTCTGAGCAGCTTCGACCCACCTGCCGACACCAGCGGGTACCTGCTGGTCGGCGACGAGACAGCGCTGCCCGCGATCTGCGGGATCGCCGCGTCGCTCCCGGCCGGTGTGCCCGCCAGGGTGCTGGTGGAGGTCGAGTCCGCCGCCGAGGAGCAGCCGGTGGACTCATCGGCCGACCTGTCGGTCACGTGGCTGCACCGCGACGGCGCCGAGGCGGGCACGGGAACCCGGCTCGCTGACGCGGTCCGCGCCGAACCGGTCGACCCGCGCACGTACGCGTGGGTGGCGGGGGAATCCTCCGCCGTGCAGGCGGTGCGCGCGACCCTCGTGCTGGAGCGGGACCTCACCAAGCAGCGGGTGTACTTCAGCGGCTACTGGCGGCGTGGTCACGCCGAGGACGAGTAGGCCGCTTCCTCCGATGAAATCCAGCCGACGCCGGGACGACGTAGGTCCCGGCTCGGTGAAGGCCGTCCCGGAAAGGGTGTGCGGGGATGTCTGTCCGAGTGGGTCTGTCGCCCGCGCAACAGGCGCTGTGGTTCGCTCAGCGGCTCGACGCCACCGGCGCCGGGTACAGCGTTGCCGAGGCGGTAGAGCTCCGCGGACCGCTTGACGTACCGGCGTTCCTGCGCGCTCTTACCGCCGTCGCGGGTGAGGTGGGCGTGCTCGGCACGGTGTTCGTCGTGGACGGTGCCGAGGTCAGCCAGCTCCCCAGTGCTGTCGCGGTCCCGACGGATCTGGTGGACCTCAGCAGCGCGGCCGATCCGGAGGTGGCCGCTCGACGCTGGATGGACGAGGACCTCGCGCGGCCGGTCGACCTGGTCGCCGGTCCGGTGGCCGCGCAGGCTCTGATCGTGCTGGGACCCGAGCACCACCTGTGGTACCTGCGCGCGCACCACATCGTTCTCGATGGGTACGGGTTCTCGTTGGTCGGCCGTCGCGTCGCCGAGGTCTACCGGGCTCTTACCGTAAGCGGGGAGGTTGGGCCCAACCCGTTTGCCCCGGTCGCGGACTACGTGGCGGAGCAGGAGAAGTACCGCGCTTCCGACAAGTTCGACGTGGACCGCCAGTGGTGGGCTGAGCGGGTCGCCGACCTGCCCGAGGTCGTGTCGCCGTCGAGCGTGACCGAATCGGTCGTGGGGTTCCGGCGGCACCGGGGCAGCGTCGCGCTGCGGTTGGACCCCTTGCACGGCCCCGCGCTCGTGGCGGCGACTGTCGGCCTCTTGGTGCATCGCGCCACCGGGGCAGACGAGGTAGTGCTGGGCCTGCCGATGATGGGTCGCCTCGGGTCGGTCTCGGCGCGCATCCCCACGACGACGGTCAACGTGCTGCCGCTGCGGATCGCGGTGTCGCCAGGCATGGCGGTCGGTGACCTGCTCGCCGCCGTGCGGGCGGAGATGCGGGCTGTGAGCCCGCACCAGACCTACCGCGGTGAGGACGTGCGCCGGGACGCGCACCTGCTCGCCGCTGGGCGCCGGTTGGTCGGGCCGTGGGTGAACCTGAAGCCGTACCGGGCGGAGTTGGACTTCGGTGCCACTGGGTCGACCGTGCACTACCTGGCGGCCGGACCCGTGGCAGACCTGTCGTTCACGGTCTACAGCGCGCAGGGGTCGCTGGAGGTCGAGGTCGACGGCAACCCCGCCCGGTACACCGACGCGGACCTCGCGGCCTACCTCGACGCTTTCGCGACCGTGCTGCGCGGTCTTGTCGAAGCCGAGGCGAACCTGCCGACGGGTCGGTTGGGTCTCGTGGCCGAACCGGATCCTGCGGTTGGTCCCGCTCTTACCCGCCCATCGGCCAGCCTGGCTGAACTCGTTGTGGCGCAGGCGGTGCGCACGCCAGACCGCGTTGCGGTGCGTGATGGGTCGCGGTCGGTGACCTATAGCGAGTTGGTGGATCGCGTAGGCGGCATCGCGGCCGCACTGCGAGAGCGTGGGGCTGGCCCGGAGACGGTGGTGGCGGTAGCGCTGCCTCGGACCGTTGACCTTGTCGCGACACTGTTGGCCGTCGCTTCCACTGGTGCCGCCTATCTACCGCTGGACCTGTCGTTTCCGGCTGACCGCGTGCAGTACATGCTCGAGGATGCCTCGCCTGTGCTCGTTGTCGGCGCCAATGGCCTGCAGCTCGACTCGATCGGAACAGGCCCACTCAGCCCTGCAGCGGTGAGTTCCGACCAGGCCGCGTATGTGCTCTATACGTCAGGATCTACAGGGCGCCCCAAGGGCGTAGTCGTTCCGTCCGGTGCTTTAGTCAACTTCCTGCTGGACATGGTTGACCGGGTCGCCCTTGGCGCGGACGACGTGATGGTCGCGGTGACGACCGTCGGATTCGACATCTCCGCGCTGGAGCTGTTCGTCCCGCTGCTCTCGGGTGCCACCGTGCGACTGGTCGACGGCGACACTGCTCGCGATCCCGCACTCCTGTCCGCTGTTCTCGCCGATGGCGCCACCGTCATGCAGGCGACCCCGTCGCTGTGGCAGGCGCTCGTGTCCGCGCGTCCCCAGGCGATCCAGGGACTACGGGTCCTGGTCGGCGGCGAGGGACTACCAGCGGACCTCGCACGGGAGCTCATCCGTTCTCGCGGCGTCACGAACCTCTATGGGCCGACCGAAACCACGATCTGGTCGACCGCGCACAACCTGGCCGGTGTTGACACCGCCATCGGCGCACCCATCGCGAACACAACCGTCTATGTGCTCGATGGCGCTCTTAGGCCCGTGCCGCCCGGAGTACCCGGTGAGCTCTACATCGCTGGAGAGGGTCTTGCGCGTGGGTACCACGCCCGCCCAGGGCTGAGCGCGGAGCGCTTCACCGCTGACCCGTTCGGTGCGCCTGGTAGTCGCATGTACCGCACTGGCGACCTCGCTCGTCGCGGCCACGACGGGCTCTTGCACGTCCTCGGCCGTGTCGACCACCAGGTGAAGGTGCGCGGGTTCCGCATCGAGCTCGGCGAGATTGAGACTGTCCTCGCCCGGCACCCCTCTGTGGAGCGTGCCGTCGTAGTGGCGCACGGAGCGAGCCTGGCGGAACAGCGCTTGGTTGCCTACGTCGTCCCGTCGGTACCTGACGACCTGACCGAGTGGGCACGGGCAGCCCTACCGGACTACATGGTCCCCTCGGCGCTAGTAGGCCTCGACGAGATCCCCTTGACGCCTAACGGCAAGGTCGACCGTCGCGCGTTGCCCGCGCCGGATGTCGTAGGCGGCGGTCGCGCACCGCGGAACCCGCGCGAACGCGCGTTGTGCGAACTAGTGGGCGAGGTCCTCGGGGTTCGTGGCGTTGGCATAGACGACGATTTCTTCGCTCTAGGCGGTACCTCGCTGCTCGCGACCCGCTTGAGCGTCCGGGCGCGCGTCGAGTTGGGCGTGGAGTTGTCCATCCGGTCGGTGTTCGACGCACCGACTGTGGCCGGGCTGGTCGACCGCCTCACAGCGGCAGCCGCTGTGACGGGACCGCGGGCTGGGGAGCGGCCGGAACGAGTGCCGCTGTCGTTCGCGCAGCGGCGGTTGTGGTTCGTCCACGAGCTGGACGGGCCCGACCCGACCTACCACATCCCCCTGCTGCTGAAGTTCGACCAGCAGGTCGACTCCGGTGCCCTGCGCGCGGCGGTCGCTGATGTCGCGCAGCGGCACGAGGTTCTGCGCACCGTGGTCGCGACAGACGCCGACGGGATCGCCTACCAGGTCATCGGGCACGCATGGCCCACCGTCGTCGAGGGTGGTTCCGTTGACGAGGCCGCGCGAGCGCCCTTCGACCTGCGCGAGGACGCACCGCTTCGCGTGCACGTCTTCGGCGATGCCGTTCTGCTCGTCTTGCACCACATCGCCGGTGACGAGTGGTCTCTTGGTCCGCTGGTAGCCGACCTAGAGGCGGCCTACGGCGCCAGAGTCGCCGGATCGACACCGTCGCTTCAACCGCTCGCTGTGCAGTACGCGGACTTCACGGTGTGGCAGCGGGGACTCGCGGAGGACGGCCTGGAGTTCTGGGCCGACGCCCTGCGCGGCGCACCGGATGAGGTCGGCCTGAGGCCCGACCACCCGCGCCCCGCGCGAGCCTCGCACCGCGGTGGCACCGTTCCGCTGGAGATCCCCGCCGACCTGCACGCGGCCGTCCGAGCGCTGGCTCTGCGTTCCGGCACGAGCGTGTTCATGGTCCTGCACGCCGCTCTGGCGGCCGTGTTGGCGCGTTCCGGGGCGGGAACCGACATCGTGATCGGAACCCCCACCGCGGGCCGTGTGGACCCGGTTCTGGACCCGCTGATCGGGTTCTTCGTGAACACCGTGCCGCTGCGCACCGACGTGTCCGGCGATCCCAGCTTCACCGCGCTGCTCTCCCGCGTCCGCGCAGCGGACCTGGCCGCGTTCGACCACCAGAACACGCCCTTCGAGCGGCTCGTGGAGACCGTGGCGCCGCGCCGGTCCGCCGGTAGGCACCCGGTGTTCCAGGTGTTGTTCGCCTACCACCCCGAACTGCCGTCCCCGTCCGCTGAACTCGTGCACACCGGTACGGCGAAGTTCGACCTGACCGTGGACGTGTCCGAGAGCCCCGACGGCGTGACCGGTTTCGTCGAGTTCGCCGAAGACCTCTACCGGCCTCAGACAATCCAGGCGTTCGCGGCGCGCCTAGTGGCGTTCCTGCGTGCCGTAGTGGCGACACCTGACGTCACCGTGGACTCGGTGGACCTGCTCTCCGCCACCGAACGCGCGGCAGTGACCTCCTTGTGGCAGGGCGCCAGCGTGCCAGTAGCGGGAGAGTCGATCCCGGCTCTGTTCGCCGCCCAAGTGCGCGCCAACCCGTCCGGCACTGCCGTGATCGTTGATGGCGGCTCAAGCCTCTCCTATGCGGAACTCGACGCTCACGTCTCCGCGCTCGCGGCCGAACTGCGGTCCCGCGGTGTCGGGGCAGGCTCTGTGGTCGGCGTGCTCCTGGAGCGATCCGCGGCTCTTATCGTGGCTCTGCTCGCTGTCCAACGCGCTGGCGGCGCCTACCTGCCACTGGACCCCGACTACCCGCTCGAGCGCCTGGCATTCATGCTCGCCGACGCCGCCCCGACGGTGGTCCTCTCGTACCCCGGTGCACCCACCCTGGTCGAAGACCCGCTCATCCTCGACGGCACCTACCCGTGGAAACCGTCCACGGCGCCGGAGCCCAGTGGTGACCGCGCGGCCTACGTCATCTACACGTCCGGGTCGACCGGCCGCCCCAAGGGGACGGTGGTCCCGCAGTCGGGCATCGTGAACCGGCTCGCGTGGATGCAGGCCGAGTACGGCCTCACGCCGGGGGAGCGGGTGCTGCAGAAGACGCCCGCCAGCTTCGACGTGTCGGTGTGGGAGTTCTTCTGGCCACTGGTCACCGGAGCCACCCTGGTCTTCGCCAAGCCCGGAGGACATCGGGACCCCGCTTACTTGGCCGAGGTGATCGGACGGCACGACATCAGCACGGTGCACTTTGTGCCGTCGATGCTGCGCGCGTTCGTGGCTGACCCCGCCGCCAAGCGGGCCACCGCGCTGCGCAGGGTGCTGTGCTCGGGTGAAGCCCTCCCCGAAGACCTTAGAGACGAGTTCCGCTCGGTGAGCGCCGCGGAGCTCCACAACCTCTATGGGCCTACTGAGGCATCGGTCGATGTCACCGCGACCCAGGTCGCGGACACTGGCACCGTCTCCATTGGACGGCCGGTGTGGAACACGCAGACCTACGTCCTGGACCGCAACCTCCGTCCGGTCCCCCCACGCGTCCCAGGTGAGCTGTACCTGGCGGGTGTACAGCTCGCCTGGGGCTACCTCAACCGCCCCGGTCTGACCGCGGAACGGTTCGTCGCCAACCCGTTCGCACCTGGGCGGCTCTACCGCACCGGTGACCTCGCGCAGTGGAACGACGGCCTCTTGGAGTACCTGGGTCGCGTAGACGACCAGGTCAAGCTGCGTGGTATCCGCATCGAGCTGGGAGAGGTCGAAGCGGCCATGATGGCTGTCGACGGCGTCACCCACGCTGTCGCGGCCGTCCGGCAAGACAGGCTCCTCGGCTATGTGGTCCCCGCCGATGCCAGCACCCGCGTCAAGGACGAACTCGCTAGGACGTTGCCCGCGCACTTAGTGCCGTCGGTCGTCGTCGGTATCGACAGCGTCCCGCTCAGCCCTAGCGGTAAGACGGACCGCAAGGCCCTGCCGGAGCCGCAGGCGTCTGCGGACGTCACGCGCGCGCCAGCCAACGCGGTCGAGGAGTTCCTCTGTGCCGCTTACGCCGACCTGCTCGGGTTGGATGTGGTTGGCGTTGACGACGACTTCTTCGCTCTAGGCGGTCACTCCCTACTGGCAACCCGGTTGGTCAACCGCATCCGCACTGGCCTAAGCGCCGAGCTGTCGGTAAGAGATATTTTCGAAGCCTCTACCGTCGCTGGCCTCGCTGCCCGCACAGACATCACCGCGACCCGTCGCCCGGTTCCCGGGGAGCTGGTTCGCCCCGACCTGCCGCCGTTGTCTGCTGCCCAGCAGCGGCTCTGGTTCGCATTCCGCGTTGAGGGGCCGTCCCCGACCTACAACATCCCGTTCACCGCACGCCTTACCGGCGCCGTGGACACGCACGCCCTCCAGGCTGCGCTGAACGACCTGGCCTATAGGCACGAAGCGCTGCGCACGATCCTCACCGACACCCACCAGGTCATCACCGAGCGCCAGCCCGTTCTCGAGGTGGTCTCCACGACAGAGGCCGAGCTGCCCTCGCTGCTCACGCCCGCGGCCGAGTACGCCTTCGACCTCGCCGCGGACATCCCGGTTCGCGCCTGGCTGTTCACCACGGAGACCGCGTCCGTCCTGCTCGTCCTGGTGCACCACGTCGCTGCCGACGAGTGGTCGGAGGCCACCCTCTGGGCGGAGCTGGGCACTGCCTACGCGGCGCGCAAGGCAGGGCAGGCGCCGGAGTTCGCGCCGCTGCCAGTCCAGTACGCCGACTACGCGATCTGGCAGCGCGCCCTGCTCGACACCGTCGCCGACACCCAGCTCGCCTACTGGCGACGCGCGCTCGATGGCCTGCCCGACGAGATCCCCCTGCCCACCGACCGCTCTAGGTCCGCGTCCAGCGACCACCGAGGCGCGAGGGTGCGGGCGGAGGTCGGTGCCGATACGCACAGAGCGCTCACGGAGCTCGCTGCCGACCAGGGCGCATCGCTGTTCATGGTCGGCCACGCCGTCGTCGCGGCCCTGCTCACCGGGCTCGGCGCGGGGACCGACATCCCGCTCGGCGCGCCCGTCGCGGGCCGGGTGGACGAGCGGCTCGACGGGCTCATCGGGTTCCTGGTCAACACCGTCGTCCTGCGCCTGAACACCGCGGGCGACCCGGCGTTCACGGATCTCATCGCCCGCGCCCGCACCGCCGACCTGGCCGCGTACGCCCACCAGGACGTGCCGTTCGACCGCGTCGTTGACCACGTGGCGCCGGTCCGGCAGTTGGGCCGCAACCCGCTGTTCCAGACCATGCTCGTGCACCGCGCCGCCCCGACCGCCCGCCCTGGCCTGCCCGACCACGGCGGCGACGTCGAACCGGTCGAGCTGACCACCGCCAAGGTCGACCTCACGATCACCCTCGCCGAGCGGGCCGAGGGCGGCATCGACATCTCCGTCGACTACGCCACCGCCCTTTTCGACCACGACACCGCCGCTGACCTGGCTTGGCGGCTCACCACGCTGCTCGAAGCGGTCGCGGCTGACCCGACCGCGCGGGTGTCCACCGTCGACATCCGCACCGCCGCCGAGCGCGGCTGGTTGGCGCCCCGTCCGCTCCCCGCGGGCGCGCGCACCCTGCCGGAGCTGTTGGCCGCCCAGGTCGCGGCCCGGCCCGATGACGTCGCGCTCGTGGCCGACGAGACGCTGACGTTCGCTCAGCTGGGGTCCCGAGTTCGCAAGCTCGCGCACCACCTGAACCGCCTCGGGGTCCGCAGCGAAGACGTAGTCGCCGTCGCCCTGCCCAGGACCGCGAACTTGGTCGTGGCACTGCTCGCCGTGATCGAGGCTGGCGCCGCGTACCTGCCACTAGACCCGGATTACCCCCGCGCGCGGCTCGACCACGTTCTTGGCGACGCTCGCCCGGTTCTCCTCATCACCGACAGTCTTACTGCCGACGTGCGGACTCTGCACCCGGATGACCCGGCGATCGCGGGCAACCCTGACACCCCGCTCAACCGCCTGCCGCACCCAGACAGCGCGGCCTACGTGATCTACACGTCTGGCTCCACCGGTCTGCCTAAGGGCGTCACGGTCGCGCACCGCCAGATCGCCTCTCTATTCAGCGCCAACCAGGCCGATGTCTTCCAGCCGGTTGCTGGCGGTGGCCGCCTTAGGGTCGCGCATGGGTTCTCCTTCGCGTTCGACGCCTCTTGGCAGCAGTTGCTGTGGCTGCTCGATGGTCACGAACTGCACTTGCTGACTCGTGACGAGTACGCCGACCCGGCCTCTTACCTCGCCGCCGTCACTGAGCGCCAGATCGACTTCGTCGAGGCCACCCCGAGCACCATCGCCATGCTTGTCGACCGCGGCCTGCTCGAGACCAGCGTCAAGGCAGTCGCCATGGGCGGCGAAGCCGTGCCTAACGCGCTGTGGGAGCGCCTCGCTGCGGGAACCGCTGCGTTCGACTTCTACGGCCCCACTGAAGCCACAGTCATGGTCACCATGGCCGCCATCGAGGGCGACACACCCAACATCGGTGGACCGGTAGCGGGCTCCACCGCCTACGTCCTCGACGAGTGGCTTAGGCCCACGCCTGCTGGCGTCGTCGGTGAGCTTTACGTTGGGGGAGCGCAGGTCGCGCGGGGCTACTTGAACCGGCCAGCGCTGACCGCAGAGAAGTTCGTGGCCAACCCCTTCGGCGAAGGTAGGCTCTACCGGACTGGTGACCTGGTGCGCCGGGGGCGGGACGGCTCGCTGCGGTTCGCGGGTCGGTCTGACGATCAGGTCAAGATCCGTGGCTTCCGCGTTGAGCTCGGCGAGGTCGAGGCCGCCTTGACCGCGCTGCCCAGTGTGAGCGCCGCTGTGGTCGTTCTCCGCGACCGACGTCTGGTCGGCTATGTGACGCCCGAGTCTGTCGACGTTGGGTCCGTCCGCGCGGCTCTTAGGGACATCCTGCCCGAGCAGGCTGTACCCGGTGCGGTTGTAGCTCTGGCGCAGTTGCCTCTTACCGCCAACGGCAAGGTCGACCGCGCAGCGTTGCCAGAACCCGACTTCACCGCAGTGGTGTCGTCCAAGCGCCCGGAGACCGCTGCAGAGCGGGCATTGGCCGAGGTCTTCGCGACCGTGTTGGGTCTGCCGTCGGTTGGGCTCGATGACGACTTCTTCGCCATCGGCGGCGACAGCATCATGTCCATCCAGCTGGTCACGGCCGCCCGGGCTGCTGGCATCGGCATCGCCCCCCGCGATGTGTTCGAACTCCGCACCGTCCAAGTCCTTGCCGCACATGGCTCCACCATCGCGGCCGGGCTCGTTGGCTCGCCCACCGGTGAACTCCCCCTCACACCCGTCATGCGTGACCTGGTCAAGCGTGGTGGCCCCAACCGTCGCTTCGCACAAACCACAGTGCTGGTCACACCAGAGGGTCTTAGCGAGGACACGCTTAAGCTCGCCATCAGTCGTGTCTTGGCGACTCACAGCATCCTGGGCGCCCGCCTTACCGACACAGGCTTGACCATTGGCGACGCTCCTCGGCTCAACGACGTGCTGCGCGTAGGGCCGTGGGACGCCTCTGAGGCGATTGACGCGCTCGACCCACGCGAAGGTTCTATGGTCGCCTTCCGCTGGGATGGCGTCGGCAGGCTTCTTATCGCTGCCCACCACCTCGTGGTCGACGGCGTCTCTTGGCGCGTACTCGCGGGTGATCTCGCCGCCGCGTGCGAGGGTGAGCTGCCCGCCGAGTCGACAGCGTTCCGCCTATGGGCCCACGACCTCATGACCCGCCCGCGCTCCGACGGCGATTTCTGGCACGCGCTGCTCGCCGAGCACACGCGGCCATGGGGGACAGCGCCCCTTGACCCCACCCGCGACACCGCGGGCGCGACCCGCACAGAACGGGTCGAACTGGACCCGGACACCACAGCGACGCTGCTGACTACGCTGCCCCGCCGGTTCGGTGCGGGCGTCCGAGAGGCGATTCTCGCCGGGCTCGCCACCGTCGCGGGAGGCCCGGCGCGCGTCGACATCGAAGGGCACGGCCGCGAGGAACAGGCCGTTCCCGGCGCCGACCTGACCCGGTCCGTCGGCTGGTTCACCTCCCTGCACCCCTTGGTCGTCAACGGCGGCCTCAAGCAGGTCAAGGAACAAGCCCGTGCCGTGCCCGACAACGGCATCGGCTATGGCCTCATCGGTGGCCCTGCCTCGGAAATCCTGGTCAACTACCTCGGCCGCTTCACCGTGGACGGCCGGCCCTGGACGCCTGCCCCCGACGCCAACGCGCTCGGCGGGGGCATCGAGCCGCTGATGCCGGTTAGCCACGCCATCGCTCTTAACGCAGCCGTGGAGGACCGCGCGGGTGGCGCTGTCCTGGTCGCGGAGTGGACCTACGCACTCGACGCCTGCGCAGCCATCGACGTCGCTGCCATCGCGTCTGCTTGGGCCGAGGCTCTTACGGCTCTTGCCATAGAGGCGCGATCCTCCGACACCGTCGAACACACCCCTTCCGACTTCCCGCTGGTGGCGCTTCCACAGTCCGACGTGGATGCTCTTGTCGCTACCTACCCGACCCTGAGCGACATCTGGCCTCTTAGCCCGCTCCAGACCGGGCTGCTCTACCTGGCCGAGATGAACGATGTCTACACCGTCCAGCTAGTGCTCGACCTCGAAGGCGACATCGATCCCGTTCGCCTGCGGGCAGCTGTTGGCACACTGCTCCACCGGCACCCCAACTTGCGCACCTCCTTCCTGACAACGGAATCAGGAACCCCAGTCCAGGTGGTCACGCCTCTAGGCGACATCCCGTTCCAGACCGCCGATGACCTCGACGCGTTCCTAGAGGCCGACCGAGCGCGGGGGTTCACCATCGCCGCCGGGCCGCTTGTGCGGTTCACCCTGGTCGGTTCCAAGCTCGTCGTGACCAACCACCACCTGGTGCTTGATGGCTGGTCGGGCCCGCTGCTGGTGCGTGACCTCATCGGCCTCTACTCCGGCACGGACCTACCCGAGGTCGGTGACTACCGCCGCTACCTCGCTTCGCTGGTCGAACGCGACACCACGCCGTGGCGTACCGCGCTCGAAGGCACGACCGAGCCCACCATCCTCGCGCCCGGCGCCGAGGTCTCCGGCGCACCGCGTGAGGTGGTCGTGCCGGTGCGCGGTGACCTCGCCGAGATCGCCCGCACGCACCGGGTCACGGTCAACACCGTCGTCCAGGTCGCCTGGGGCCTCACCCTGGCCCGGCTGCTCAGCCGCGACGACATCGTCTTCGGTGCCACCGTGTCTGGTCGCTCCAGCGCGGTCGAGGGAATCTCGGACATGGTCGGGCTGTTCATCAACACCGTCCCCGTGCGGATCCGCCTCGACCCGGCGGAGTCGCCCGCGGCCCTGCTCGCCCGGGTCCAGGACGAGCAGGCCACCCTCATCGACCACCACGACGTGGGGCTCGCCGAGATCCAGCGCCTGGCAGGCATCGGCGAGCTGTTCGACACCCTTCTGGTGGTCGAGAGCTACCCCATCGCCGAGCAGTCCGCACAGGCGGAGCTCCGGGTTACCGGCGCTGTCGGGCACGACGCCACGCACTACCCCGTCGCCGTAGTGGCCCACCCTGGCCAAGACCTGCGGTTGCGTTACCACGGTGAAATCGGTGATCTAGCCGAACGCTTCGCCATCGCCTTGGACAACCTTGCCACCGCCGAGCGCGTTGGCCAGATCGACCTTCTTAGCGCCACCGAACGCCACACCGTCCTCGACACGTTCAACGACACCGCCGAACTCGAGGTGACCCGCACTCTTACCGCCATGGTCACCGACCAGATGGCGGCGGTGCCCGACGCGATCGCCGTCGTCGACGGATCACGCAGGCTCACCTATAGCGAGCTGGACACGCTCACGGCGTCTCTGGCCGCCAGGCTGCAGGCTGAAGGGGTAGGCCCGGAGACCACCGTTGGCATCGCTTTGCCGCGTTCAGCGGAGATGGTCGTCGCGCTCGTGGCCGTGCTGCGCGCGGGTGGTGCGTTCGTCCCGGTCGACCCGACCTGGCCCGCGGACCGCCGTGACCGGGTCGTGGCCGACTCCCGAGCGGTGCTCGCGATCACGGGAGCTGACGGCGTGCCGCTGCCGGTCCCCACGGTCGTCGCCGACCTCGACGCGTGGCCGCACCCGGCGGCGACCCCGAACCCGGTCGCGGTCGACGGTCTCGGTCTCGCCTACGTGATCTTCACGTCCGGGTCGACCGGCGTGCCCAAGGGCGCGATGATCCGGCACGAAGCCATCAGCGCCCGCCTGCACTGGCAGAAGGGCCTGCTCGGCTTCGGCACCGACGACGCCACCCTCTTCAAGGCGCCGCTGGCCTTCGACATCTCCATCAACGAGATCTTCTTGCCGCTGGTGCACGGCGGCCGGGTCGTCGTCGCTGCCGCGGGTGGCGAGCGGGACCCCGACTACCTGCTCGACGTGATCGACAGCGAAGGCGTCACCTTCGTCTACCTGCCGTCGTCGATGCTGGACGCGTTGCTGACAGCGGCAACAGAACCAGGCTCTCTCTCCGGGCTCCGGCACGTGTGGTGTGGCGGCGAGGTTCTTACGCCGGATCTGTTCGACCGGTTCCGCCGCAGGCTCACCACGACGATGTACCACGGCTACGGCCCGGCAGAGGCCACGATCGGCGTATCGCACGTCGTCTACCGCGACGCCGCAGAGCGCATCGCCACGTCCATCGGCAAGCCCAACCCGAACACCCGCCTCTATGTCCTGGACCCCCACCTGCGCCCGGTTCCCGTAGGCCAAGCAGGCGAGCTCTATGCGGGCGGCTATCTCCTTGGGCGCGGTTACGTCAACGCTCCCGGTCTTACCGCGGGCCGGTTCGTTGCCGACCCGTTCGGCACCGCGGGTTCACGGCTCTATCGCACGGGTGACCTGGCCCGGTGGAACGTGGATGGCTCCCTGGACTTCGTGGGCCGCGCCGACAACCAGGTCAAGGTGCGCGGGATGCGGCTCGAACTCGAAGAGGTCGAGTCCGCGCTGTCCAACCACCCCACTGTGCGGCGCGCCGTTGTCACCGTTCGCAAGTCCTCGCTGGTGGCCTACGTCGTCCCTGACGGCTTTGCCACCACGGGTGAGTTGTCCGACTGGGCGCGTTCGGTGCTGCCGGACTACATGGTCCCGTCGACCTTCGTGCTCCTGGACGTCCTACCGACCACCGTCAACGGCAAGGTCGACCGGGCAGCCCTGCCGGAACCCGAGCGCGTGGTCACCGCCACCCGCGCACCCGCCACCGCGGCCGAGGCCGCTCTGGTCAGCCTGGTCGGCGAAGTGCTGGGGCTCGACGAGGTGGGCGCCACCGACGACTTCTTCGCGCTTGGTGGCGACAGCATCATCTCGATGCAGCTCGTCGCCCGCGCGCGGGCAGCGGGAATCCGGTTCACCACCCGCCAGGTGTTCGAGGCCCGCACGATCGCGGCGTTGGCTGAGCTCGCCGAGTTCGGTACGACAACGCCGACGTTGCCGGACAACGCGATCGGCGAGATCCCGCTGACCCCCGTGATGCGCGACGTCCTCGGCCGAGGCGGCCCCATCAACCGGTTCCACCAGTCACGGCTCTTGCTCGCTCCGGCCGCCCTGACCCTCGACAGCCTTACCCGCGCGCTGGCCGCAGTGCTCGACACGCACCCGGTTCTGCGCACTCGGCTCGCGGGGGACTCACTGGTGGTCGACGACGCCCGCGAGGTCGTCACCAGGGTTGACGCGGTCGGCCACTACGGCCCGCAGTGGGCTAAGACGCTGCAGGACGCTACTGAGTACGCGATCGCCTCTCTTAATCCAGTCGAGGGCGCGATGGTTCGCGTGGTCTGGTTCGACCGCGGCACCGGCGAACCAGGCCGCGTTCTTGTCGTCGCGCACCACTTGGTCATCGACGGCGTCTCTTGGCGTGTCCTGGTGCCCGCGATCGCAGCTGCGGTCAACGGCGAGAACCTCAGTACACCCACCTTGTCGTTCCGAGGCTGGGCAACTGCGCTCGCCAAGGAAGACCGAAGCGCTGAGCTCCCGGTCTGGCAAGAGATCCTCGCTCCGGCACACAGCATCACAGCGCGCCCCCTTAGCCCCACCGTCGACACCGTGGGCACTGCTAAGACGCTGACTGTCTCCGTCCCCAACGCAGCTGCGTTGCTAGGCGCGGTCCCGACGGCCTTCCACACCGGCCCGGCCGAAGTGCTCCTATCGGCGCTCGCCAGCGCTGTCGGCCAGCCGATCGTGGTCGACCTAGAGGGACACGGTCGCTCCGACGACGTCACGGACACCATTGGCTGGTTCACCGACATCCACCCCGTCCGGCTCGTCCCGGGTGACAGCCCGGCCGCGACGCTGAAGCTCACCAAGGACGCCGTCCGCGCGGTCCCCGGCGACGGCCTCGGCTATGGCCTGCTCCGCGAGCAACTCCCCGCGACCACCCAAGACATCCTGGTCAACTACCTGGGTCGAATCGGGGCGGGTGAGTCCGGCGACTGGTCCACCGCGCCCGAGGCCGCCGCGCTGACCAGTGGCGCTGACGACGCGCTGCCCGTCGGCAACCCCATCGCCCTCAACGTCCTCGCCGACGGCGACACCCTCACCGCGCACTTCGCGTGGGTCGGCGCCGTCGCCGACGAGACCGTGCGCGACCTGGCCGACCGGTGGGCCGCCGCGCTCGCGGCCCTCGCCACCACCGACGGTGGTGGGCACTCGCCGTCCGACTGGCCGCTGGCCGCGCTCACCCAGGCCGAGGTCGACGAGATCGACCGGGGCCACGACGCGGTCGACGTCTGGCCGACCACACCGCTGCAGGAAGGCCTGCTGTTCCTCTCCCGCTTCGACGAGTCCGAAGTGGACGTCTACACCACCCAGCAGGTGCTCACCCTGCGCGGTGCCGTCGACGGCAATCGTTTGCGCGCCGCCGCACAGGCTGTTGTCGACCGGCACGGCACGCTGCGCGCCGCCTTCCCGACCCTGGCCACCGGTCGCCTCGCCCAGGTGATCGCGCGCCACGTCGACGTGCCATGGCGCGAGGCGACGGCAACCACCGCGGCTGAGGTCCAAGACCTGGTTGACGCCGAACGTGCCACCCGGTTCGACCTGGGCACCGCCCCGCTGATCCGGTTCCTGCTGGTCCGGCTGCCCGGTGAGGAGGCGCGGCTGGTCCTGACCAACCACCACGCCATCCTCGACGGCTGGTCCACCCCGCTGCTGGCCCGCGAGCTGTTCGCGCGGTACGCCGGGCAAGAACCGCCCGCGATCCGCTCTTACCGCGAACACCTCACCGACCTTGCCGCGCGCGACCACGACGCGGCCCAGGCCGCTTGGCGGCACGCTCTGGCCGAGCTCGACGAACCGACCCTGGTGTCACCGGACGCACCTCGCGTGGGTGTGTTGCCCGGCCAGCTCGACCTAACGCTGTCCGCCGACACCGTGGCGGCGCTGACGGCGACAGTCCGCGGTATCGGCGTCACGCTTAGTGCGGCCGTGCAAGCTGCGTGGGGCCTTGTGTTGGCCGCCCACACCGGACGCGATGACATCGTCTTCGGCGCCACGGTCTCCGGCCGCGATGGTGACATCCCCGGTGTCGAGTCGATGGTCGGTCTGTTCATCAACACGGTGCCCGTCCGGGTCCGCCTTGACCCGGCTGAATCGCTGGCCGAGCTGCTCACCCGCCTCCACAGCGAGCAAGCCGCGCTGCTCGACCACCAGCACATCGGGCTCGCTGACATCCAGCGAGTCGCGGGCCTCGGGGATCTGTTCGACACGCTTACCGTCTTCGAGAGCTACCCGGTCGACTCCGACGCGCTAGAGCGAGCCGAGACCGCCGCCGGATTCCGCGTCACCGAGGTCGTAGGACGCGACTCCACCCACTACCCGTTGACCCTGTTGGTGCTGCCGGGCGCGGAAACCACTCTTACCTTGCGCTACCGCCCAGATCTCTTCGATGAGCACGCCGCGAACGCGCTTCTTAGCCGAGTGATCCGAGCGCTGGCATCCATCGCCGAGCGGTCAGGCGAGTCCGTGGGCTCCTTGTCGTTGCTCACCCGCGATGAGCACTACAACGCTTTGACCGCATGGCAGGGCAGAGCAGTCGCCGTTGACGCCACCACCCTGCCCGCGCTGTTTAAGGCGCGAGTCACCGATACACCCGACGCCGCCGCGGTCGTAGTGGACGACGGGCCGACCCTGACCTACGCCGAGTTGGACGAGCGCGTAGGCACGCTGGCAGGTGTCCTAATCGCAAAGGGCGTCCGACCGGGCTCGGTTGTCGGTGTGCGGCTAGAGCGCTCGGCCGCGCTGATCGTGTCGCTGCTCGCGGTGCAACGAGCGGGTGGCGCTTACTTGCCGCTGGACCCGGACTACCCGCAGGACCGGCTCGCGATGATGATCGCCGACGCTGCCCCGACGGTCATTCTCACCAGCGAACCCAGCGACGGCGGGCTCGTCATCGACGCAGAGGGGCGCCCTGCCGAGTCGGCTTCACTGCTCGCCGATGAGGTCACTACGCAGGACCGGGCCGCCTACGTCATCTACACCTCTGGGTCGACAGGTCGGCCTAAGGGCGTTGTCGTGCCGCACTCCGGCATCGTCAACAGGCTCCTGTGGATGCAAGACGAGTACGGGCTGACCCCGGGGGAGCGGGTACTCCAGAAGACACCGGCGAGCTTCGACGTGTCGGTGTGGGAGTTCTTCTGGCCCCTGATCACCGGCGCCACTCTTGTGTTCGCCAAGCCGGGTGGCCACCGCGACCCCTCTTACCTCGCCCAGGTCATCGAGCGGCACCACGTCACCACGGTCCACTTCGTGCCGTCGATGCTGCGGGCATTCGTCGCCGATGAGGCATCCCACCGTGTCACCACGCTGCGTCGTGTCCTTTGCTCCGGCGAGGCGCTCCCGGCGGACCTCCGTGACGACTTCCGGGACGTGTCAGGCGCCGAGCTGCACAACCTCTACGGCCCCACAGAGGCGTCGGTCGACGTGACCGCCATCCAGGTCGCTGACACCGGTCCAGTGCCGATCGGACGACCCGTCTGGAACACCCAGACCTACGTCCTCGACTCTTTCCTGCGCCCGGTGCCCCCTGGTCTGCCTGGCGAGCTTTACCTGGCGGGCGACCAGCTCGCTTGGGGGTACCTCAACCGACCCGGACTCACCGCAGGCAGGTTCGTGGCCAACCCCTTCGGCCCCGGGCGGCTCTACCGCACCGGTGATCTCGCCCGTTGGCGGGACGGTGTCCTCGACTACCTCGGTCGGGCAGACGACCAGATCAAGCTGCGCGGCTTCCGCATCGAACTCGGCGAGATCGAGGCCGCTCTGTCGGCACACGTCGCCCAAGCCGTCGCGGCGGTCGTGGACGACCGCCTTGTCGGCTACCTCGTCGGCGATGTCGACACGGATGCGCTGCGCGTCGAGCTCGCTAAGACCCTGCCCGACCACATGGTCCCGTCGGCGTTCGTGAGCCTTGAACGCATTCCGCTCACCCCTAGCGGTAAGACCGACAGGAAGGCCCTGCCGAAGCCCAACTTCGCTTCGCTGGTCACGGATCGCGAAGCAGAGACCTCTATAGAGCGAGTCCTCGCCGATCTGGTCGCCACAGTGCTGGGGCTGCCCAAGGTGGGCGTGGACGACGACTTCTTCACCCTTGGCGGCGACAGCATCGTCTCCATCCAACTGGTCGGTCGCGCCCGCGCGGGCGGGATCAGGTTCTCCCCGCGCGATGTTTTCGAGCGGCGCACCGTGGCCGGGATCGCGCTCGTCGCGGAGACCGACCAGCGCGAACCGGAGGCCGAGGGCGCCGGTGTCGGCCTGGTGCCGTTCACCCCGATCATGCGCGACACCCTCGCCCGTGGTGGGCCGCTCGGCAGGTTCTCCCAGGCCAGGTTGCTGCGCACCCCGGCCGACCTGGACTTCGACCGCCTCACCCAGGCCGTGGCGGCTCTGCGCGCCCGGCACCACGTCCTGCGCGCCCGGCTCACCGACGACGGCCTGCTGGTACCGGAGGTGGCACCCGCCGACGTGGTCCGCCGGGTCGACGCCACCGCGTACACCGACGCCGAACTCGCCGCTGCGGCCGCCGCTGTCGCCGACGAGCTCGACCCGGCCGCGGGAGAGGTCCTGCGAGCCGTCTGGTTCGACCGTGGCGGCGCTGAGGGCAGGCTTCTGCTGGTGGCCCACCACTTCGTGGTCGACGGCGTCTCCTGGCGCGTTCTGGAGCCCGATCTGGTCAAGGCGTACCGGGGTGAGCCGCTGGACCCGGTGGGCACCTCGTTCCGCCAGTGGGCGCTCGGGCTGGCCGAGGCCGACCGCAAGGCCGAACTCGACCACTGGGGTGGCCTCGCCGACTGCTCCAGCGCGCTCATCGCCACCAGGGAGATCGACGCCACCGACACCGTCGCCACCGGCCGCGAACTCCGCGTCACGCTGTCGGCGGAGGAGACGCTGCCGCTGCTGACCACCGTGCCTGAGCTGTTCCACGGCACCGTCAACGACGTCCTCCTCGCCGGATTCGCGATCGCCGCGGCCGCGACCCGGAGCAACATCGCGCGCGTAGTGGACGTGGAAGGGCATGGCCGCGAAGAGCAGGTCGTGCCTGGGGCCGACCTGTCCCGCACCGTTGGCTGGTTCACCACCGTCTACCCGGTCCGGCTCGACCTGACCGGAATCGACGCCGCAGACGCCTTCGCGGGGGGACCGTCGGTGGACGCGGCCGTTAAGAGGGTCAAGGAGCACCTGCGGGCCGTACCGGACAACGGGATCGGCCACGGGCTCCTAGGGGACACCGGCATCGGTAAGAGGGAGATTCTCGTCAACTACCTCGGCCGATTCGGTACCGCGACCGAAACCGGCCCCTGGACGGCCGCCCCCGAAGCCGCTGCTCTCGGCGGCGGGGTCGACCCCGCCATGCCCATCACCCACGCGGTGCAGGTCAACGCGGTCACCGTCGACGGCCCCGACGGGCCGACGCTAACCGCGACCTGGGCGTGGGGCGGCTCGGCGGTCGACGACACCGCGGTGCGGGACCTGGCCGATGCCTGGTTCACCGCGCTGCGCGCCATCACCCGGTCCGGCGGCGGTGGCCACACCCCGTCCGACCTCACCTTCAGTGACCTGTCGCAGGACGAGCTCGATGAGTTCGAGTCGGAGTGGAATCTGTGAACACGCGCAAGTCCGGACTGGAAGACGTCCTGCCCCTCTCGCCGCTGCAGCAGGGGCTGCTCTTCCACAGCGAGTACGCGACCGAAGCCGATGACCCCTATTTGGTCCAGTTCGTGCTGGACCTGGAAGGGCCGCTCGAGCCCGCGGTCCTCAGGGCCGCGGCGCGAGCATTGATCGACCGGCACGCCAACTTGCGTGCCTGCTTCCGCCGCCGCAAGAACGGCGAGGTACTCGCCCCGGTCCCGCGCGCGGTAGAGCTGCCGTGGCGTGAGCTGGACCTGGACGAGTCCGACTGGGACGGTGTTCTCGCCGCCGACCGCGTTGAGCGGTTCGACCTCGCCCAAGCCCCGCTGCTGCGCGTCCTACTCGCGAAACTCGGCCCTAACCGCCACCGGCTGCTGCTGACCTACCACCACATCCTCCTGGACGGGTGGTCCACGCCGCTGCTGGCCCGCGAACTGTTCCAGCTCTACACCGCCAAGGGCGATGCGTCGAAGCTGCCAGCCGTCCGCCCGTACAAGGACTACCTGTCCTGGCTGCGCAACAAGGACGCGGACGCGGCCCGCGCTGCTTGGGCAGAGGCGTTGCGCGGGGTCGAAGAGCCCAGCCTGCTCGCTCCTGGCGCGGATCCCTCTGGGTCGGCTGAGCAGACGCCTATAGCGTTGCCGGATGGCCTCCTAGATGGCATGGCCAGCCTGGCTCGCTCGGCTGGAGTCACGCTCAACACCGTCGTGCAGGCCGCGTGGGCACTGCTGCTCGCGCGCACTCTTGGGCGGCAGGACGTCGTCTTTGGCGCCACGGTGTCTGGTCGTCCCGCGGACCTGCCCGGCGTCGAATCGATGATCGGCCTGTTCATCAACACCGTGCCGGTGCGGGTGCGGCTCGAACCCGCCGAGACGGTCACCGCGTTGCTGGCCCGCGTGCAGGCCGAGCAGGCGCGGGTCATGGACCACCAGCAGCTCGGGCTCGCTGACATCCAGCGGACCGTCGGGATCGGTGAGCTGTTCGACACCCTCACCGTGTTCGAGAGCTACTTCGTCGACACCGCCGCGCTGGAGAGCGCTGAAGCCGCCACCGGCCTGCGGGTTCGCGCGGGGGAGACCCGCGACGCCACGCACTACCCGGCCACCCTCGTCGCGACGGGCGGCGAGCTGCTGCTGAAGTACCGACCAGGGCTGGTCGACCCGGACGCGCTCACCACCAGGCTCGTCCGCGTCTTGACCGCGCTGGTGGCCGACCCGACCGCCGCGGTGGCCAGGGTCGACGGGCTGTCGGACACCGAGCGCGGCAACCTGGTCCACGGGTGGAACCCGACCGGGCAGCGAGGTGCTGTCGCCACGATCCCGGCCCGGTTCGCCGAACAGGTCACCCGGGCGCCCGAGGCAGTCGCCCTCGTCGCGGGCACTGAGCGGATCTCTTACGCGGAACTGGACGATCGGTCCGACCGTCTCGCACAAGTTCTTGTCGAACGTGGAGCGCGCCCCGGCGGGATCGTCGCCATTGGCCTGCCTCGCTCGGCGAACCTCGTCGTCGCTGTGTTGGCAGTGCTCAAATCCGGCGCTGCGTACCTACCGCTCGACCCCAGCTACCCCCGCGCGCGTCTAGACCTCATGCTGGCCGACGCGGCGCCAACACTGCTCATCACAGACCTGGACGACTTCGACGTCCCCACTGTGTCGCCCACTGACAGCAGCGAACAGGCTTTCGCACCTGTGGCCCTGTCCTCGGACAGCCCCGCCTATGTCATCTACACCTCTGGGTCGACTGGCACGCCTAAGGGTGTCCTGGTGCCTCACCGCACCGTGGACCGCCTTCTTAGCGCTACCGACCACTGGTTCGGCTTCGGTGCCAATGACGTGTGGACGTTGTTCCACTCGTACGCCTTCGACTTCTCCGTATGGGAACTGTGGGGCGCACTGCTGCGCGGCGGAACCCTTGTCGTCGTCGACCACGCGACGAGCCGATCTCCCGAGGCGTTCCTGGAGCTGTTGGAACGGGAACGGGTCACGGTTCTCAACCAGACGCCATCGGCGTTCCACCAACTCGACGCCGCTGACGCTGCTCGAGGCGGGGTGGACCTAGCGCTGCGGTACGTCATCTTCGGCGGTGAAGCACTAGAGCCCCGCAAACTGGCGGGCTGGTACGAGCGCCACGCCGACGACGCGCCACGCCTGGTCAACATGTACGGGATCACTGAGACCACCGTGCACGTCACCTACCTACCGCTGACGCGCGCTGCCGCCGCTGAGGGAACCCCAGACATCGGCGTCCCCATCCCCGACCTCCGCGCCTACGTCCTCGACGACGGTCTTAGCCTCGCTGCGCCCGGTGTCGTTGGTGAGCTCTATGTCGCGGGCGAAGGTCTTGCCGATGGCTACCTCAACCGCCCCGGTCTGACCTCGACGCGGTTCGTCGCCAACCCCTTCGGCCAAGGACGCCTCTACCGCTCGGGCGACCTGGCCCGGTGGCGGTCGGATGGCACCCTGGAGTATTTCGGCCGCGCGGACGGGCAGGTCAAGCTGCGAGGTTTCCGCATCGAGCTGGGCGAGATCGAAGCCGTCCTATCGGCCCACCCGAACGTTGCGCACGCAGTCGCCGTTGTCCGCGAGGACCGCACCACCCGACTCGTCGCCTACGTCGTGCCCACTGCGGGCGCGACTGTGGATGATCTGCGGGAATGGGCTGCGCGGGACCTGCCCGAGCACATGGTCCCCGCCGCGGTCGTAGTGCTCGACCGCATCCCTCTAACCCCCAACGGCAAGGTCGACCGCGCTGCGTTGCCCGCCCCCGACTTCGCGGGTCTTACGACCACGAGGCAGGCGGAGACCGAGGCCGAACAGACTCTTGCGGCTGTCTTCGCCGAGGTCCTCGGTGTGCCTGCTGTCGGCATGGACGACGACTTCTTCAGCCTCGGTGGCGACAGCATCATCTCGATCCAGCTCGTCGCCCGCGCCCGCGCCGAAGGTCTGCGCTTCTCCCCGCGCGACGTCTTCGAGCGCCGCACCGTCGCCCGCATCGCCGAGGTTGCCACCGAACCCGCGGTCGTCGTTACCACCTCCGGGACCGGCACGCTGCCGCTGACCCCGATCATGCGCGAGCTCCTCGGCCGCGGTGGACCGATCACCCGGGTCGCCCAGGCTCGACTGCTCGTCGCCCCCGCCGGGCTCACCCTGGCCAAGCTGACCGCCGCCGTCCAGTCCGTCGTGGACACCCACGACGTCCTGCGCGCCCGCCTCGTCGGCGACGCGCTGGAAGTCCGACCGGTCGGGTCGGTGACCGCCGCGGTGCGCCAGGTCGAGAGCATCGACCACGCCGGGGAAGCGGCGCGGTCCTACGCCGAACTGGACCCGGCCGCGGGCGAGGTGTTGCGGGTCGTGTGGTTCGCGCCGGACCGGCTGCTGATCATCGCCCACCACCTCGTCGTCGACGGCGTGTCCTGGCGGATCATCGTCCCGGATCTCGCCGACGCGGTCGAGGGCAAGGCATTGGTCCCTATAGGCACCTCGTTCCGCGAGTGGGCAACCGAGCTCGCCGCGCAGGACCGGACGGCAGAACTCGACCACTGGCGCGCCACCGTGGACGGTGTCGAAGGTCGGCAAGTTGTCGCCGCGCGCGACACCGTCTCCACTGTGCGCTCAGTGCGGGTCTCGGTGTCCCAGGAGACCACCGCTCGCCTACTCGGCGCGGTCCCGGCCGCGTACCGCGCGGGCGTCGAGGACGTCCTGCTCACCGCGTTGGCCCTAGCCCTCGCCACGACCCGCGGCGTTCCGTGGCACGTAGTGGACCGAGAAGGGCACGGTCGCGTCGAGGATGCCGTCCCAGGGGCCGACCTGCACCGCACGGTCGGCTGGTTCACGACGCTGCACCCGGTCCGGCTGGACCTGTCCGGTGTGGACATCGCCGACGCTGTGGCTGGAGGGCCTGCCGCGGGGCTGGCGCTCAAGCAGGTCAAGGAGCTGCTGCGAGCCGTCCCCGGTGACGGCATCGGATTCGGGTTGCTGCGCGATTCGCTGCCCGCGGGCACCCCCGAGGTCCTGTTCAACTACCTCGGCCGGTTCGGCTCGCCTGGGTCGGCGACCGCGTGGTCCGGCGCGCCTGAGGCGGCCGCGCTCGGCGGCGACGCGAACCCCGAGCTGCCGGTCAGCCACGCGCTCGCCATCAACGCCGTCACCGCCGATGGCGCGCTGACCGCCACCTTCTCTTGGCCCGCCGCCCTGTTCGACCAGGTCGAGGTTGACCACCTGGCTGCGGCGTGGGTGAGCGCGCTCGACGCCATCGACCGGCACGCGGCGACCGGCGCCACCGGCCGCACACCGTCGGACTTCCCCCTGGTCGACCTCGGCCAGACCGAGGTCGACACGCTGGTAGCGGCCAACCCGGGCTTGGTCGACGTCTGGCGGCCGACCCCGCTGCAGCAGGGCATCGCGTTCCTGTCCCGCTTCGACGACACCGGCACTGACGTCTACAACGTGCAGTTCGCCTGCGAGCTCACCGGGCCTCTTGACCCTGCCCGCCTACGCGCGGCCGGGCAGGCCCTGCTCGACCGGCATGACACGCTGCGTTCAGCGATCGCCCACGTTGGCTCCGGCGACCCTGTCCTAGTCGTGCAGCAGCGGGTAGACCTGCCGTGGCGCGAGGTCGACGGTGACGACTGGGAGCGCGTAGTAGCGCAAGACCAGCAGACACGGTTCGACGTGACTACGGCTCCGCTGGTCCGCTTCACCCTTGGGCGAGTGGATGTCGAGCGCCACCGGCTGCTCCTGTCCTTCCACCACGTCCTTCTAGACGGCTGGTCGACGCCTCTTCTCGTGCGTGAGCTGTTCGAGCTCTACGCGGGTAACGCGTTGCCCGCTGTCCGGCCGTACCGCGACTTCCTTGCCTGGCTGTCCGAGCGTGACGCGGGTGTACAGCCCTGGGCGAAAGCTCTTGCGGGAGCGGAATCCACGTTGGTCGCCCCCGCAGGCGCGGCGCGCTCGGGCGCCTTGCCCCGCCGCGTTGACCTAACGCTGCCGGATGGGCTCGCGCAGGTAGCGCGGGAGTGTGGGGTCACGCTCAACACACTCGTGCAGGCCGCCTGGGGTCTAACGGTCGCTCGCGGCCTAGGGCGCCAAGACGTCGTGTTCGGTGCCACCGTGTCCGGGCGCCCAGCGGACCTACCCGGTGTCGAGTCGATGATCGGTCTGTTCATCAACACGCTGCCGGTTCGAGTGCGCCTCGACCCCACCGAGACGGTTGCCGGCCTACTGACGCGTGTTCAGGCCGAGCAGGCCGCACTGCTGGACCACCAGCACATCGGGCTCGCCGACATCCAGCGCGCGGTTGGTGTGGGGGAGCTGTTCGACACCCTCACCGTGTTCGAGAGCTTCCCGATCGACACGGCCGCGCTGGACCGGGCCGAGACCGCCGCCGGGTTCCAGGTCAGCGGCGTGACCGGCGCCGACGCCACGAACTACCCGATCACCCTCACCGTCGGCGGGGGCTTGTCGGCCTGGCTGGACGTGCGCGATGACCTCGTGTCCGCGGAGCTCGTGACCGCGTGGGCAGAGAGGTTCGTTCGTGCGCTCGCGGCGTTCGCTGCGCCTGGTTCGCGGGTACGTGATCTGGATCTGATGTCCGACGCGGATCGGTCGGCTTTTATCACTAACGGGCCGGTTGTGGACGTCACCGACTCCTCGGTGCTCGACGTCCTTGCGCGTCAAGACCCCTCTATGCGTGCCGTGGTCGGGCCAGACGCTGAACTGACCTATGGCGAGTTGTCGGACCGGGCTGACCAGATCGCTGGGCTCCTCCAGAGCCGCGGCGTGCGCGCTGGCGACGTAGTGGCGTTGGCTCTGCCGCCTTCTGCCGGGCTTGTCGCGGCCATCATCGGCGTGTGGAAAGCCGGGGCCGCCTACCTCGTGCTCGACCCCGAGTACCCGGCCGACCGGTTGCGGCACATGGTGGCTGAGGCGCGGCCCGCGCTCACCCTGACCATCTCGGCCGTGGGCATGGCCGGGGCCGTCGAGATCGACTCGGTGTCAAGGTACGAGTTCAGGGGCGGGCCGGTCTCGGGCGCGGCGTACGTGATCTTCACGTCCGGTTCGACCGGGCGACCGAAGGGCGTGCTCGTCGAGCACGCCGGGTTGGTGAACCTGCTGGCTTCGCACGAAGCCTCGGTGATGCGGCCGGGTTCCGTTTTGCAGGCGGCGTCGTTCTCCTTCGACGCGTCGCTGGACCCGCTGCTGTGGATGGTCGCTGGTCACGAAATGCATGTCGTCGCCGAGCCGAACGTGGAGTACGTGCGCGCCAACGGCATCGCGTACGTGGATGCCGCTCCTTCGCTGCTGGGTCAACTGGTGTCCGACGGTCTGTTGTCGTCGGGTGTGTCGGTTGTGGGTACCGGTGGTGAGTCTGTCAGCGCTGCCTTGTGGGCGGAGTTGGCCGCTAGTTCTGTTGAGGCGTTCAACTTCTATGGTCCGACTGAGTGCACTGTGGACGCTGTGGTGGCGCCCGTCGTCGGTTCGGATGTGGTGATCGGTCGGCCGGTCGCGAACTCGGCTGTGTATGTGTTGGACTCGGCTCTTGGCTTGGTGGCGCCGGGTGTTGTTGGTGAGTTGTATGTTGGTGGGCCTGGTGTTGCTCGGGGATATCTGGGTCAGCCTGGGTTGACCGCGTCGCGGTTTGTGGCGAATCCGTTTGGTGATGGGCGGTTGTATCGCACGGGTGACTTGGTGCGGTGGTCGTCCGGTTCGCTGGAGTTCCTGGGTCGGGCCGACGACCAGGTGAAGGTGCGCGGCTTCCGGGTCGAACTGGGCGAGGTCGAGACCGTCCTGGCCGAACACCCCGCGGTGACCGCCGCCATCGCAACGGTGCGCGACGGCCGTCTCATCGCGCACGTCATCGGCAACACCGACCTGCGTGCACACGCCGCGTCGCTGTTGCCCGACCACATGGTGCCGTCCGCATTCGTTGCCGTGGACGAGTTCCCGTTGCTGCCCAACGGCAAGGTCAACCGCGCCGCGCTGCCCGACCCCGACTTCGCGTCCCTGGTCTCCACCCGCGCCGCGACCACCGAGGTCGAGGCCACCCTCGTCGAGATCTTCGCCGCCGTCCTCGGCCTCCCGACCGTCGGCGTCGACGACGACTTCTTCGCCCTAGGCGGCGACAGCATCGTCTCCATCCAACTCGTCAGCCGCGCCCGAACCGAAGGCCTCCGCTTCTCCCCCCGCGACGTCTTCGAACAACGCACCGTAGCCGCCCTAGCCCACGTCGCCGAACCCGACAAGCCCACCCTCGTCCCGGACAACGGCACCGGCCTGATCCCGTTCACCCCGATCATGCGTTCGTTGCTGGAGCTCGACGGCCCGATTGGTCGCTTCGCCCAGGTGCAGGTCCTCCGCGCCCCCGCCGACCTGTCCGCCGCCCGCCTCGTCGCCGCCGTCCAGAAGATCGTCGACACCCACGCCGTCCTCCGCGCCCGCTTGGTGCCCGATGGCCTAGACGTCACCGATTCCCTCGACGCCGTCGACATCGTTTCCCGCGTGCCCGGCCCTCTCGACGTCGATTCCGTTCTGGACACACTGGACCCGATTTCCGGCCCCCTGATCCGCGTGGCGTGGTTCCCCGACGCCGCACCTTCCGTTCACCCTTCCGGTTCTTCTTCTCTTTCTTCCCCCGCCGCGACCTCGGTGTCGAGTTATCCACAACCCCCCGAGTTGTCCACCGACGTCTCGCAGTCACCCGTTCGTGGTGGTGGTACCGATAGACTGGCCCAGGGACGCCCCCCGGGAACGGGTGGGGGCTGGACTCGTGGGGGTCTGGCGGTTGATGAAGTTGATCAGTCCGGTGTGGATGGTGTGGGCAACGGGGTTGTGGTTGTGGCGGTCCATCATTTGGCTGTGGATGGGGTGTCGTGGCGGGTTTTGGTGCCGGATTTGGTGGCCGCGTATGGGGGCGCGGAGTTGGAGCCGGTGGGGACCTCGTTCCGGGGTTGGGCGTTGGGGTTGGGGGATGCGGCCGAGGCCCGGAGTGGGGAGTTGGCGCATTGGCGCGCGGTGGTCGCCGAGGATGAGGCGCCGCTCGGGGATCGGGGGTTGGATGGGGACACCGTTTCTCAGTTGAAGCGGGTTGTCACCACGGTGCCCGATGACGTAGCCGAGCCGCTGCTGGGGGCGGTGCCGGAGTTGTTCCACGCGGAGGTCGACGACATCCTGTTGACCGGGTTCGCGTTGGGGCTCGCGCGGTGGTCGGACAGGTACCGCGGGCAGCGGCGCACCGCGATCACCGTGGACCTCGAGTCGCACGGCCGCGACGAGGACGCTGTGCCGGGGGCAGATCTGCACCGCACAGTCGGTTGGTTCACCAGTGTCCACCCGGTCCGCCTCGACCTCGCCGAGATCGACATCGCCGACGCCGTTTCGGGGGGACCGGCGGCGGGGCGGGCGGTCAAGCAGGTCAAGGAGTGCCTGCGGTCCACGCCTGGCAGTGGCATCGGGTTCGGGCTGCTCAGCCACGCGCACCCGGATCTGGCGGGCAGGCGGCAGGTCCTGTTCAACTACCTTGGCCGCTTCGACACCTCGTCGGCCGCCGGGCCGTGGTCGGCCCTGCCGGGCATCGGCGGGGGAGCCGACGCGGAGATGCCCGCCGAGTACCCGTTGCAGGTGGACATCACCACCGTCGACGGGCCCGAGTTCCGCATCGCGTGGACCTACCCCGACGGGGTCTTCACCGAGCGCGACATCCGCGACCTCGCCACCTGCGTCGCCGGGGCGTTGCGCGCGGTGGCCGAGCACGGCGCCGAAGAGGGCGCGGGCGGCTTGACCCCCTCCGACCTGCTGGTTCCTGGTTTCGCCCAGGAGCAGATCGACCGCTTCGAGGCGAACTGGAGAAACCTGTGACCCTGCAGGACATCTGGCCCCTGTCCCCGCTGCAGGAGGGCCTGCTCTTCCTCTCCGGCTACGACGAGTCCGAAGTGGACATCTACACGGTGCAGACCGTGCTGGAGGTCGAGGGCCCGCTCGACGCCGAGCTCATGCGCGAGTCGGCTGGCGCGCTGCTGCGCAGGCACCCCAACCTGCGGGTCTGCTTCACCACCGAGGAGCGCCCGGTGCAGCTCGTGCCCGCCAGGGTGGCGCTGCCGTGGACCGAGGTCGACACCACCGAGGCCGACTGGCCCGCGCTCCTCGAGCGCGACCGCGCCACCCGGTTCGACCTGACCTCGCCGCCGCTGATCCGGTTCCTGCTGGCCCGGCTCGGCCCCGACCGCCACCGGCTGCTGGTCACCAACCACCACATCCTGCTCGACGGCTGGTCCACGCCGCTGCTGCTCGGCGAGCTGTTCGAGATCTACGGCGCGCGCGGCGACACCGGCGGCCTGCGCCGCGTCCGCCCGTTCCGCGACTACCTCGTGTGGCTCAACCGCCAGGACCGCGAACTCGGCGAGAAGACCTGGGCCGACGCGCTCGCGGGCGTCACGGAACCGACTCTTGTCGGCCCGCCGGGCGCGGCCAACTCGGGCTCCCTTACCCAGCGCGTCCCGGTCCCGGTCACGCCTGACTTGGCTAAGAGCCTCGGCGAGGTCGCCCGGAAGCTGCGCGTCACCGTCAACACACTGCTGCAGACCGCGTGGGGCCTTGTCCTCGCCCGCCACCTGGGTCGATCCGACGTCGTGTTCGGCGCCACGGTGTCCGGTCGCCCCGCGGACCTGCCCGGTGTCGAGTCGATGATCGGCCTGTTCATCAACACCGTCCCCGTGCGCGTCCGACTCGACCCGGCCGAAACCGTCGGCGCGCTGCTCGCCCGCGTGCAGGCCGAGCAGGCGCGGGTCATGGACCACCAGTACGTCGGCCTGTCCCGGGTGCAGCGCGGCACCGGGCTGCCGGAGCTGTTCGACACCATCACCGTATTCGAGAGCTACCCCGTCGACACCGAGGCGCTCGGTCGCGCGGAGAACGCGGCGGGCCTGCGCGTGGTCGGCGTCCAGGGCACCGACGACACCAACTACCCGCTGACCCTGACCGCCGAGGCCTCCGACGGCCTCGAGGTCTGGATCGACCACCGGCCCGACGTCGTCGACACCGAGGCCACGACCACTTTCGCCGCCCGGCTGGTCGCCGCGTTGACCGCGTTCACCACCGATGCCGAGGCACCGGTCCGCTCGATCGACCTCATGTCGCCCACCGAGCGCGCGTCGATCGCCGCGTTCGGTCGCGGTGTGTTGATCGGGGTCGTGCAAACGTCAGTGCTGCAAGCGTTTGCGTCGACAGTCGCGAGCGCGCCGGACGACGTCGCGGTCATGGACGGCGCACGTTCTCTTACGTTCGCCGAGTTGGATGAGCGGTCCGATTGGCTCGCGGGGTGGCTGCAGACCCAAGGTGTCACCCGCGAGGCCGTAGTCGCCTCTATGCTGCCGCGCACTGTTGACGCCATTGTCGCGCTGCTCGCCATCTGGAAGGCGGGCGCGGTACACCTACCTGTGGACCCGGCGTACCCGGCCGACCGCATCAGCTTCATGATGGAGGACGCCCAGCCCGCGCTGGTTCTCTCCTCTATTGATGACGACATGTCTGCGCCACCGGTGCCCGTAGTGGTCGATGGTGCTGCCTACATGATTTACACGTCTGGCTCCACCGGTAGGCCCAAGGGCGTTGTTGTCGAGCACGCCGGTCTAGTGAACCTCCTTGCGTCCCACCGTTCGGTGATGCGCCCTGGGCCGGTTCTGCACGCCGCGTCGCTGTCGTTCGACGCGTCGCTGGACCCGTTGCTGTGGTTGTTCGCCGGGAACACCCTCCATATCGCCGACAACGACCTGATGCACGACTCGCGCGCCATGGTCGAGTACGTCCAGGCGAACGGCATCGCGTATGTGGATGTCGCGCCGGTGCTGCTCGGCCAGTTGGTTTCTGACGGGTTGTTGTCGTCGGGTGTGTCCGTTGTGGGCACTGGCGGAGAAGCTGTTGGTGCCGCTTTGTGGGTGGAGTTGGCGGCCAGTTCTGTTGAGGCGTTCAACTTCTATGGTCCGACTGAGTGCACTGTGGACGCTGTGGTGGCGCCCGTTGTCGGCTCGGATGTGGTGATCGGCCGTCCCGTCGCGAACTCGGTGGTGTACGTGCTCGATGCCGCTCTTAGTCTGGTCGCGCCTGGTGTTGTTGGTGAGTTGTATGTTGGTGGGCCTGGTGTTGCGCGGGGGTACCTGGGGCAGCCTGGGTTGACTGCGTCGCGGTTTGTGGCCAATCCCTTTGGGGGTGGGCGGTTGTACCGCACGGGTGACCTGGTGCGGTGGTCGTCCGGGTCGCTGGAGTTCCTTGGCCGCGTGGACGACCAGGTGAAGATCCGCGGCTTCCGGGTCGAGCTCGGCGAGGTCGAGTCGGTGCTGGCCGAGATCGCCCCGCAGGTGACCGTCGCCGTACGCGACTCCCGACTCATCGCGTACGTCATCGGCGCCACCGCCGACGCGGTCCGCGCCCACGCCAAGGCGGCGCTGCCGGAGCACATGGTCCCGTCCGCGGTGGTGGTCCTCGACGAGTTCCCCACGCTGCCGAGCGGCAAGGTCAACCGGGCCGCGCTCCCGGCGCCGGACTTGAGCGGCCTCGTCACCGCGGGCCGGGAACCCCGCACCGAGACCGAATCCCTGCTGCGCGACCTGTTCGCCGCCGTGCTCGGCCTGCCGTCCGTCGGCGTGGACGACGACTTCTTCACCCTCGGCGGCGACAGCATCGTGTCGATCCAGCTGGTCAGCCGCGCCCGCGCCGCCGGCCTCACCCTGTCCCCGCGCGACGTCTTCGAGCAGCGCACCGTCGCCGCGCTCGCCGCCGCCGTGAAGACCGAGCCCGTGGCGGTCGAGGAGGAGGGCGCGGCCGTCGGGCATGTTCCGCTGACCCCGATCATGCACTCCCTGCTGGAGCTCGACGGTCCGATCGGTCGCTTCGCCCAGGTGCAGGTCCTCCGCGCCCCCACTGACATGTCCGCCGCTCGCCTGGTCGCTGCCGTCCAGAAGCTCGTTGACGTCCACGCCATCCTGCGCGCCCGTCTGGTCTCCGATGGCCTCGTGGTCGCCGACTCGCTGGACGCCGTCGATGTCGTCTCCCGGGTTCCCGGCCCCCTCGACGTCGATTCCCTTTTGGACTCTCTCGACCCGGGTTCTGGTCCCTTGATCCGCGTCGCCTGGTTCCCCGACGCTGCGGTTGATCCCGTTCACCCTTCCGGTTCTTCTTCTCCTCCTTCCCCTGACGCGACCTCGGTGTCGAGTTATCCACAACCCCCCGAGTTGTCCACCGACGTCTCGCTGTCACCCGTTCGTGGTGCTGCTACCGATAGACTGGCCCAGGGACGCCCCCCGGGAACGGGTGGGGGCTGGACTCGTGGCGGTCTGGCGGTTGATGAAAATGATCAGTCCGGTGTGGACGGTGGGGGCGCTGGGGCTGGGGTTGTGGTTGTGGCGGTCCATCATTTGGCTGTGGATGGGGTGTCGTGGCGGATTTTGGTGCCGGATTTGGTGGCCGCGTATGGGGGCGCGGAGTTGGAGCCGGTGGGGACGTCGTTCCGGCGGTGGGCTGAGGGGTTGGTGGCGGCCGCGGGGCGGCTGGGTGAGGTTGGGCACTGGGCGGCGACGGTCGCGGGGGATGAGGGGTTGTTGGGGGGGCGGGCGCTCGACGGGGGGGACACGCTCGCTACGGCGCGGACGGCGCGGACTGAGATCGGGGGGTTGCCGAACGAGGTCGCGGGGCGGTTCAGGGCCGAGGTCGATGATGTGTTGCTGGCGGGGTTGGCGGTCGCGGTGGGGCGGTGGCGGGGGCGGACTTCGCTGTTGGTCGACCGGGAGGGGCACGGTCGCGACGAGGATCTTGTGCCTGGGGCCGATCTGCACCGCACGGTCGGCTGGTTCACGAGCCTCTACCCGGTCCGCTTCGACGGGATCGACGCGCGGGACGCCGTGGTCACGCTCAAGCGGGTCAAGGAGGCGCTTCGCGCGACGCCGGGTAGTGGGGTTGGGTTTGGGCTCTTAAGGCACCTCAACGCGGACACTGCGGGCAGGCTTGCCGCTAAGCCGCAGGTGCTCGTCAACTACCTTGGCCGGTTCGAGCCCGCCACAGAGCAAGGCCCCTGGAGTCCTATAGAGGCCGGTATCGCGGGCGGCGCCGATAAGGACATGCGGCTCGAGCACGCACTGCAGATCGACATCGTGGCCATCGGGGCGACTCTTACGGCCGACTGGACTTGGCCAGGTGACATGTTCACCGACGCTGAGATCGAGACGCTCAGCGGCCATTGGCGCGACGCCCTGGCAGAGCTGTCGACCGCGACCGGTGGGCGAACCCCTTCCGATTTCCCCCTGGTCACCCTCGACCAGCCCGAGGTTGACGCCCTCTTGGCCGATGGCGTCACTGACATCTGGCCGTTGTCCCCGCTCCAAGAGGGCTTGCTGTTCCTCTCCGGGCTAGAGGGCGCCGACGTGTACACCGTGCAGACGGTGCTCAACCTCGACGGCCCCGTAGACGCCCAGCGGTTGCGTAGTGCGGCCGATGCGCTCCTAGCGCGGCACGCGAACCTACGGGTGTGTTTCCGCACGCGCCCCAACGGTGAGCTCGTTCAGCTCGTGCGTGACGTCAAGGCGCCGTGGCGTGAGGTCACGGGTGACGAGTCCGTCGTCGCCGAGGACCTCGACACGCCCTTCGACCCCGCCACCGGTCCGCTGATCCGGTTCCTGCTGCTGACCCTGCCCGACGGCGGCAGGCAGCTCGTGATCACCAACCACCACGTCCTGCTCGACGGCTGGTCGACCCCGCTGCTGGGCCAGGAGCTCTTCCAGCTCTACGGCGGCGAGGAGCTCCCGGCCCCGCGCCCGTTCACCGACTACCTCACCTGGCTGTCCGCACAGGACAAGGCGGCGGCCGTCGCGGCCTGGGCCAAGTCGCTCGGCGGCGTCGAGCCGACCCTCATCGCGACCCCGACCGGCACCACGGTTCGCCCGGAACGGGTCGACGTCGGCCTGTCGCGTGCGTTGGGCGCCCGCCTCGCCGACACCGCCCGTTCCCTCGGCATCACCCTCAACACCGCCATCCAGCTCGCCTGGGGCTTGGTCCTCGCCCGCCACCTGGGCCGCGAGGACGTCGTGTTCGGCGCCACCGTGTCCGGGCGTCCCGCGGACCTGCCCGGTGTCGAGTCGATGATCGGCCTGTTCATCAACACCGTCGCGGTTCGCGTCCGGCTCGACCCCCGCGAGTCCGTGGCCGAGGCCGCCCGCCGGGTGCAGGCGGAGCAGTCGGCGCTCATCGAGCACCAGCACCTCGGGCTGGCCGACATCCACCGCGCCACCGGGCTGTCCGAGCTGTTCGACAGCCTCACCGTGTTCGAGAGCTACCCGGTCGACACCGACGCCCTGGGCCGCGCCGAGCAGTCGGCGGGCCTACGCGTGACCGGTGTGTCCGGCACCGATGCCACCGACTACCCGTTGACGCTGACCGCCGAGGTCGGCGACACCGTGGAGCTGTCGCTGGAGTACCGGCCCGACGTCCTCGACCGCGTTGGCGCGACCCGGCTCGCCGACGGCCTAGTGCGCGTCCTGGACACGATCGCCGACAACCCCAAGAGCCCGCTCCACACCATCACCCTGGTCACCGACCACGACTTGGCCGGACAAGCGAGCCTTGGCCCTGAGGTCACCGCCGGGGAGTCGGTGCTGGACGTGTTCGACCGCCAGGTCGCCGCGACCCCGGACGCCACGGCTGTTGTCGACGCCCAGCGTCGCCGGACCTACGCGGAGTTGGACACCCAAGCCCGGGCCGTCGCGGGTCACCTCGTCGACAGGGGTGTTCGCCCCGGTGACGTAGTCGGCCTCTCGATGACAGCCTCCACTGACCTAGTGGCCGCGATTCTCGGCACTTGGCGCGCGGGCGCGGCCTACGTGGTGCTCGACCCGGCCTACCCCGCAGAGCGCCTCTCTTACATGGTCGACGACGCGCAGCCCTCGGTGGTTCTTACGGACGTCAATGCCAAGGGCTCCTTCGACGCCACCCCGCCTCTTAGCGCCGCGTACGTCCTCTACACCTCCGGGTCTACCGGCAAGCCCAAGGGCGTAGTGGTCGAGCACAAGAACCTCGCGAACCTGCTTGCCTCGCACCAAGCGACGGTGATGCCGCAGCAGCGCCAACGCGTCGTCAATGCCGCGTCTTTCGCCTTCGACGCCTCGGTTGACGGGCTCCTCTGGATGCTGGCAGGCCACGAGCTGCACATCGTGAGCCCCGACCCGGCATCCCTCGTGACCTACGTCCGCGAGCACGGCATCAACTACCTCGACGCCGCGCCTGTTCTGCTCGCGCACCTGGTCGACGACGGCCTGTTGGACACCGGCATCTCCTTCATCGGCACCGGCGGTGAGGCGGTCAGCGACGCACTGTGGGCGCGACTCGCGGCCTCTAGCGTGACCGCGTTCAACTTCTACGGACCCACCGAAACGACAGTCGACGCCACCTTCGCGCGCATCGACGGAACCGCACCTGTCATCGGTACCCCTCTTGCGAACACCGAGGCCTACGTACTCAACCGCAGCCTTGGCCGCGTGCCGGTCGGCGTCCCGGGTGAGCTCTACATCGGGGGCGCAGGCGTCACCCGTGGCTACCTCAACCAGCCCGCTCTTACGGCGTCGAGGTTCATCCCCAACTTTGTCTCCGGCCAAGGCCGTCTCTACCGCACTGGTGACCTCGTGCAGTGGACCTCGGAAGGCACGCTGGAGTTCCTCGGCCGGGTCGACGACCAGATCAAGGTCCGCGGGTTCCGCATCGAACCCGGTGAGATCGAAGCCGCGCTGGCCGGCGACGCCACAGTGGCACAGGCGACGGTCATCGCCCGCGACCACCAACTCCTGGCCTACGTCATCGCGGCGGCCGGTAAGACGGCTGATCCGGCAGCACTTCGTAGCCAGCTAGCAGCGACCCTGCCCGAGCACATGGTGCCTGCGGCGGTTGTTGTGCTCGATGCTTTCCCAACCCTGCCCAGCGGCAAGGTCGACCGTAAGGCGCTTCCCGCGCCTGACTACGCCACGAGCTCCGCGCGGCCGCGGACGCCCGCTGAGGAGATCGTCGCCGCCTTGTGCGCCGAGGTGCTTGACCTACCGGTGGTCGGCCCGGACGACGACTTCTTCGCCATTGGCGGCCACTCGCTGCTCGCCACCCGACTCGTCTCACGCTTGCGCGTGGCTCTAGGCGCGGAACTGACCATCCGGGACGTGTTCACCGCGCGTACTGTCGCCGGTATCGCCGCCCTGGTCGGCAACTCGGGTGACACCCGCCCTGCGCTTAGGCCCGTCGAACGGCCGGAACTGCTGCCGTTGTCGTTCGCGCAGCAGCGACTGTGGTTCCTCTTCCGCATGGAAGGGCCTAGCGCCACCAACAACATCCCGTTCGTGGCACGGCTATCGGGTGCGGTCGACCCTGCCGCACTTCAAGCCGCGCTCAACGACCTAGTGGCTCGCCACGAGAGCCTACGCACGGTCTTCCCAGACCAGGACGGCATCGCTTACCAAGAGGTCCTACCTAACGCTGTAGTGCCGTTCGAGGTGGTTGCGGGCGATGGCGTTCAGGAGGCAACGGAGTATGCGTTCGACCTATCGCGCGAGATTCCGATTCGTGCTTGGCTCTTCCAGGATTCGCCTAGCGAGTCGGTGATCGTGCTGCTGGTGCACCACATCGCTGCGGACGAGTGGTCCACCGCGCCGCTCCTAGGCGATCTCGGTGTCGCCTACGCGGCGCGCCGTGCCGGAACGTCCCCCGAGTGGGCCGCGCTGCCCGTCCAGTACGCGGACTACACGCTATGGCAGCACGAGCTGCTCGGCTCCGAAGCTGACCCGGACAGCCTGGTGTCCCGCCAGGTCGCCTACTGGCGTGACACCCTCGCTGGGGCTCCGGAGGAGATCTCGCTGCCGTTGGACCGCCCCAGGCCCGCGGTGGCCTCTTACCGGGGCGACGACGTGCGGTTCGAGCTGGATCCGTCGGTCGCGGTCGCGCTGCGAGATCTCGCCCGCCGCGAGGGCGTCACCACGTTCATGGTCGTGCAGGCCGCCGTCGCCGCTCTGCTGTCGCGACTCGGCGCGGGCAACGACATCCCCCTCGGCACCCCCATCGCGGGCCGCGTCGACGAGGGCTTGGACCGACTGGTCGGGTTCTTCGTCAACACCCTGGTGCTGCGCACGGACGTCTCCGGCGACCCGACCTTCGCCGAGCTCCTGCGCCGCGTCCGCGAGGCCGACCTGGCCGCGTACGCGCACCAGGACGTGCCTTTCGAGCGGCTCGTGGAGTTGCTGAACCCGGCCCGCTCGATGGCCAGGCACCCGCTGTTCCACGTCATGGTCACCCACACCGGGCTCGACACCGACGACCTCGGCTTGCCCGGCACCAGCACCGCCGCGCAGGACGTGGCCACGACCACGGCCAAGTTCGACCTGTCGATCGGCCTCTCCGACACCCCGGACGGCATGGTCGGCGCCATCGAATACGCCACCGACCTGTTCGACGCCGACACCGCCGCGGACATCGCGACCCGCCTCGTCCGGCTGCTCACGGCCATCTCCCGCGACCCCGAGCAGCACGTCCGCACGGTCGACCTGCTGTCGACCGACGAGCGCGAATTGGTGCTGCGCGGGTGGAACGCCACGGCGGAGCCAGAAGTCACGCGCACGCTGCCCGAGCTCCTCAGCGACGCCTTCAACCAGTTCCCCAACGAGATCGCGTTGGTATCCGGGAAGACCCGGTTGTCCTACCGCGACCTGGACGTCCTGGTCGGGCAACTCGCGACCGAGCTGCGCGCCCGGGGCGTGGACTCCGAGCGCGTAGTGGCGATCGGCCTCCCGCGCGGCGCGGAGATGGTCATCGCGCTGCTGGCGATCCTGCGGGCTGGTGGCGCGTTCGTCCCGCTAGACCCGACTTGGCCGGACGCGCGGCGCGAGACAGTGCTGCAGGACTCCCGCGCGGTGCTTACCGTCACCGGGCCAGGTGGGGTTCCCGAGACCGAGCTGACCGTGCCGGTCGACCTGACCAATTGGGCCTATGGCGGCAACCCCGTCGCCACTGCGGCTCACACACACGGCGCGCAGCTCGCCTACGTCATGTTCACCTCTGGCTCCACCGGCACGCCTAAGGGCGCGATGATCCGCCACGAGGCGATCAGCGCCCGCCTGGTGTGGCAGAGCGGCCTACTCGGCTTCGGCCAAGGCGACGCCGCCCTGTTCAAGGCCCCCCTGTCGTTCGACATCTCCGTCAACGAGATCCTGTTGCCATTGGTCACCGGCGGCCGCGTAGTGATCGCCGAGTCTGGCGGTGAACGCGACCCGCGCTACCTGCTGGACCTCATCGACTCCGAAGGCGTCACCTTCGTCTACCTACCGTCGTCCATGCTCGATGCGCTGCTGGAGCTTGCAGCGGGCACCGACTCCCTGCGCGGACTCAAGCACGTCTGGTGCGGTGGCGAGGTTCTTACGCCGGAGCTGTTCGATCGGTTCCGCGCTGCGCTGAACACCACGATGTACCACGGCTATGGCCCGGCAGAGACGACCATTGGCGTTTCGCACGTGGTCTATCGCGAAGGTTCCGACCGCATGGCCACCTCGATCGGCGGCCCCAACCCGAACACGCAGCTCTATGTGTTGGACGACGCTCTTAACCCTGTGCCGCCAGGCATCGCAGGGGAGCTGTACGTCGGTGGCTACCTCCTAGGCCGCGGGTACGTGAGCAAGCCCGACCTCACCGCCTCCAGGTTTGTCGCCAACCCCTTCGGTGCACCGGGCACCCGCCTCTACCGCACTGGCGACCTCGTCCGGTGGGCAGGGGATGGCACCTTGGACTTCGTCGGACGGGTCGACAACCAAGTCAAGATCCGCGGTATGCGGCTAGAGCTCGAAGAGGTCGAAGCCGCGCTTCTCAGCCACCCTGGCGTCCGATCCGCCGTAGTCACCGTTCCCGCTGGTAGTGCCTACCTGGCTGCCTACGTGGTCGCCGACGGCGACGCCGACTTGTCCGACCTGGCGCCCTGGGCTCGCAACACCTTGCCCGACTACATGGTGCCGTCGGCTTTCGTGGAACTGGAAGCCCTGCCGATCACCGCCAACGGCAAGGTGGACCGCAAGGCCCTCCCGGAGCCCGTAGTGGACATGGGGGAGCGCCGCGCCGCGCGCTCACCGCGTGAGGAGTTGGTGGCGGGGATCTTCGCGGACCTGCTCGGGGTGGACAGCGTCGGCACTGACGACAACTTCTTCACCCTCGGTGGGCACTCGCTGCTCGCCACCAAGCTCGTCAGCCGCGTCCGATCCGTGCTGGGCGTTGAGCCGACCATCCGCGACGTTTTCGAGGCGCCCACCGTTGCCGGGCTCGTGTCACGCCTGCCCGCGTCCGGCGCCGCTCGTCCGGCTCTGGCCCGGCTGCCGCGCCCGGAGCGGTTGGCGCTGTCGTTCGCGCAGCAGCGGCTGTGGTTCCTGTTCCGCATGGAGGGGCCCAGTTCTACCTACAACATCCCGCTGATCGCCCGCCTCACCGGCGATGTCGACCCTGCCGCGCTACAAGCCGCGCTCAACGACGTAGTGGCTCGGCACGAGAGCTTGCGCACGGTCTTCCCTGACCACGACGGTGTGCCGTACCAGCACGTGCTGTCGGACGCCGTAGTGCCGTTCGAGGTTGTCTATGGCGATGGCGTTCAAGAGGCGGCGGAGTACGCCTTTGACCTGTCGCGCGAGATCCCGGTTCGTGCCTGGCTCTTCCAGGAGTCGCCTGGCGAGTCGGTGATTGTGCTGCTGGTGCACCACATCGCTGCGGACGAGTGGTCCACTGCGCCGCTTCTAGGCGATCTCGGCTCTGCCTACGCGGCTCGCCGTGTCGGGGCAGCTCCGGAGTGGACAGCACTCCCGGTCCAGTACGCTGACTACACGCAGTGGCAGCGAGAACTGCTGGGCTCTGAGGACGATCCCGACAGCGTTGTCTCGCGCCAGGTCGCCTACTGGCAGTCGACCCTCGACGGCATGCCCGAAGAGTTGACTCTC
Source organism: Actinokineospora baliensis (assembly GCF_016907695.1). Classification (NCBI taxonomy): domain Bacteria; kingdom Bacillati; phylum Actinomycetota; class Actinomycetes; order Pseudonocardiales; family Pseudonocardiaceae; genus Actinokineospora; species Actinokineospora baliensis. The sequence continues at coordinate 3,493,337 of NZ_JAFBCK010000001.1, forward strand.
CCGACGGACAGGCCAAGGCCCGCCATCGCTTCATACCGAGGCGGCGAGGTCCGGTTCGACCTGAGCGGAGACGCGCTAAGAGGCCTCCGAACCGCGGCCCGTGCCAATGGGGCAACCCTCTTCATGGCCACCCAAGCAGCCGTGGCCGCCCTCTTGTCGCGCCTGGGTGCGGGGGCTGACATCCCCCTCGGCTCGCCTATCGCGGGCCGCACCGATGAAGCACTCGACGACCTCGTCGGGTTCTTCCTCAACACACTTGTGCTGCGCACAGACGTCTCCGGCGACCCAACCTTCGCCGAGCTCCTTCGCAGGGTCCGAGAGACCGACCTGGCGGCCTACGCGCACCAGGACGTGCCTTTCGAGCGCCTGGTGGAGATCCTCAACCCCACCCGGTCGATGGGACGGCACCCGCTGTTCCAGACCATGGTCGTCTTCCACGACGCTGACGAGCGCGACCTCGGCCTGCCCGGGGTGGCCACCGCGGAGCAGGACACGGAGGTCACGACCGCCCGGTTCGACCTGACCTTCACCTTCACCGAGCTTTCCGACGGCATCACCGGCACCGTCGAATACGCCGACGACCTGTTCGACCGCGCCAGCGCCGCCCAGCTCGCCGAACGCCTAGTGCGTCTCGTCGAAGCCGCTGTCGCGACACCGGCGGTACCGATCGGTTCGGTAGACCTGCTGACCGCTGAAGAGCGGCTTGCACTCCTGGACTTCCCTATAGAGCCACCGGTCACCGACACCATCCCGGCCCGCTTCGCTGCTCAGGCAGCCCGCACACCGGATGTCACCGCAGTGGAAGCTGCCGACGGCAGCATCACCTATAGGGAGCTACAGCAGCGCGTTGAGTCGTTGGCTGGCGAGCTGACCCGGCGCGGAGCGGGACCCGAGCGAATCGTCGCGTTGGCCCTACCGCGCTCGGTGGACATGGTCGTCGCGATGCTCGCGGTCCTCCGGTCCGGTGCCGCCTACCTGCCGCTCGACCCGGAGTACCCGGCAGACCGGCTCGAGTACATGGTCACCGACGCCGAGCCCGCGCTCCTGGTCACCACCGAGGCACTGCGCGACGTGCTCCCCGCAGTGGCGCAAACCATCACCTTCGCCGACGACTGGCACGGTGCCGCGCCCGCAGCGCTGCCCGATGTGGACAGTCCTGCCTACGTCATCTACACCTCCGGGTCCACGGGTCGGCCTAAGGGCGTCGTCGTTCCCCACGGCGCGGTCGCGAACTTCGCCGAAGCCATGGCCGGGCTGGTCGGATTCGGTGTTGGCGAACGGTTGTTGGCGGTCACGACCCTGTCGTTCGACATCGCCGTGCTGGAGTTGCTCGTGCCGTTGACGCGCGGGGTGACCGTCCGGGTCGCCTCCCGTGAAGAGGTGCTCGACCCGCCGCTGCTGGCCGGGCTCGTCACCGACTACGTCCAGGCCACGCCGTCGTTGTGGCAGGCGATCGTCGACACCGGTGCGGCGCTGGGCTCCACGACCGCCCTGGTTGGCGGCGAAGCCCTGCCGCCGTCCTTGGCGGGCGCGCTCGCCGCACGAGCTCGCCGCGTCGTCAACCTCTACGGCCCCACGGAGACCACCGTGTGGTCCACCTCCGCCGAGGTCGTCGACGAGCGGGTGGTCATCGGCCACCCCATCCGCGCCACCCAGACCTATGTCCTCGACTCCCGGCTCGGCTTGGTCCCCGATGGCGTGGTGGGCGAGTTGTATCTCGCGGGCGACGGTGTCGTCCGCGGCTACCACCGCCGACCCGACCTCACCGCGACCCGGTTCGTCGCCAACCCGCATGGCCCCGGTCGCCTCTACCGCACCGGCGACCTCGTCCGCCGCACCCCAGCGGGCCTCGAATACCTAGGCCGGGTCGACGACCAGGTCAAGGTCCGCGGCTTCCGCATCGAGCTCGGTGAAATCGAATCGGTGCTCACCGCGACGCCCGGGGTCACCCGAGCTGTCGTTGTCGCGCGCGAGTCCCGGCTGGTCGCCTATGTAACCCCCGAGACCATCGACCCGGCTGCGGTCCGCTCCCGCGCTGCGGCACACCTACCCGACTACATGGTTCCCTCTGCCGTAGTGCCGCTCGACGCGTTCCCGCTCACGGCTAACGGCAAGCTCAACCGCCGCGCGTTGCCCTCGCCCGACTTCACGGCGCTCTCCACCAGCCGCGCACCTGCCACGCCTCGCGAGTACCTCTTGTGCGAGTTGTTCAGCGAAGTCCTAGGCATCGATTCTGTCGGCGCGGATGACGACTTCTTCGTCCTAGGCGGCCATTCGCTGCTGTTGGTCCGCCTGAGCTCCGCAATAGAGGCCCGTACTGGCGTTCGTCTGCCGATCACCGCGCTGTTCACGTCGCCTACCCCTGCCGCTTTGGCAGCGCGGTTGGACGGGGGAGTGGTGACCGGAGCGTTGGATCCCGTGCTGGAGCTGCGATCCGGAACCGGTACCCCCGTGTTCTTCCTGCATCCCGCCAGCGGCCTGGCTTGGCAATTCGCGCCCCTTAAGGCGTGGCTGCCAGTGCCGATGTACGGGTTGCAGTCACCGCTGCTCACCGATCCCGACACCTCTTACGCGAACCTGGCCGACCTGGCCGAGCGCTACGTCTCGGAGATCCTCCGGATCCAGCCAGACGGGCCATACCGGCTGGTCGGCTGGTCCTTCGGCGGGAACGTGGCCTACCTGGTCGCGTGCGCGCTGCGGGCCAGGGGAGTGGAGGTGTCGTTGTTGGCGCTACTGGATTCGCGGCACTTCGACCCCGCGCTCGACGTCGTGCCCGCGGACCGGGAAGCGGCGCTGGTCGGCCTGCTGTCCGACCTGGATTACGAGGTGCCATCCGAGGTCACGCTGGAGTCCGCTGTCGAGGCGATCCGGGCACGTGGGGACGTGATGTCGCAGTTCTCCACCGACGAGGTCGGTGCGGTCGTCGAGAGCTACCTGACCAGCCAACGGCTCCTCTCGGAAGCGCACTACCCGGCCTACGACGGTCGTGTCGTGCTCGTGGACGCCTTGGTGCCGGAGGCCGGGTTCGAGGCGGTGCACTACTCGGCGGCCGACGACTGGCGCGAAGCCGCGCGGCGGCTGGAGGTCGTCGAGTTCGACTGCCGCCACGCCGAGGTCGTGTCCCCCGGGATGCTGCCGGAACTGGGGGAGCTCCTCCGACGCCTGCTGTAGCCGCTCTTGTGGTCTCCCAACGGGTCGCGGTGGCTGTTCACGGGCCGGAAGCGGGCCGACACGGTGTGCTAGTGTCGGATTTGCACCTTTCCCGCTCAAAGCTACCTGAATCCAGGAGTCGCGTGATGTTCAAGCGGATGCTGTCGGCGTTCGGCGTTGGAGGGCCCTCGGTGGACACCGTGCTGGACTCCCCGCACGTGGGCCCCGGGCAGACCATCGGCGGCCGGGTGCGGATCAAGGGTGGCAGCGCCGACGTGGAGATCGGCCAGGTCGTGCTCGCCCTGCAGTCGCGCGTCGAGGTCGAGCACCACGGCGGCGAGGCCGTCGGCACCGGCGAGCTGGTGCGCGTCGTGGTCGCCGAGCGGGTCCGGGTGTCGGCCAACCAGGACCTCGACGTGCCGTTCCGGCTCGCGGTGCCGTGGGAGGCGCCGATCACCGCGGTCGGCGGCAGCCCGCTGCCGGGGATGAACCTGGGCGTGCGCACCGACCTGGTCATCGCGGGCGCCCCGGACAAGGGCGACCTCGACCCGGTCGTCGTGCACCCGCTGCCCTCACAGGACCGGGTGCTCGACGCGTTCGGCGCGCTGGGCTTCCGCTTCGCCAAGGCCGATGTCGAGGTGGGCAGGCTGCACGGGGTGCCGCAGCAGCTGCCGGTGTACCAGGAGATCGAGTTCTACGCGCCGCCGCAGTTCTCCGGCCGGATCAACCAGGTCGAGCTGACCTTCGTCGCGACACCGCACGAGCTGCACATCGTCCTCGAGGCCGACCGCCGCGGCGGGGTGTTCGGCGGTGGCGGCGACGCCTTCGGCCGGTTCTCCCTGACCCACCAGGAAGCCGAGGCCACCGACTGGGCCCCGCTCATCGGCCAGTGGCTCGAGCAGGTCTCCCAGCGCTCCACCCCCAACCCCGCCTTCGGCGGCGGCTACCCCCAGCAGCCCTACGGCCAGCAGCCTTACGGCCAGCCCGGCTACGGTCAGCAGCCCTACGGCCACCAGGGCCACCAGGGCCACTACGGACACGACCAGCACCACCGCCGCGGCCCCGGCATGGGCGCCGTGGTCGGCGGCGCCGCGGCGGGCATCGTCGGCGGCATGATCCTCGGCGACATGCTCGACGGCGGCCTCATCGACGGCGACGGCGGCGAAGACTTCGCAGGCGAGGAATAGTCCCTACCGGCCCGCCGGTCACCCCCGGCGGGCCGCTCGACGCCCGGCAAGCGCAGTGACGGGGGAGAAGCTCCAGCGGCCCGCTAGCCATAGCGCTGGTGGGCCGCTCTGCGCCCACAGCCAGCAGGTGCTCCACACGGTCGGATCATGCCCGGCTGCAATGCCCGGCTGCAATGCCCGGCTGTCGTGCGCGGCTTCGCCGCACCGTGCGCCTAGTGGCCCGCTGGTGGGCCACTAGGCATCCCGAGCGGCGGCTGCTTCGGTGGTTGGGGATTAGTTCGCTGTGCGTTGTCCTGCCACGTTGCTCAGATCTCGGTGCCGCGGCTTCACCGGCTCATTGCGCCTGCCAGCCGCTCCGTGGCGCGGCACAGGATTGGCTCCAGCCGGTCGAGGTCAGGTTGGCCCGCGTGGTGGTGGCAAGGAACCGCCTCGGTCACAGCTCCGGCGGGCCGCTCTCCACCCGACGCAGGACCGGTTCTAGCCGGTCGAGGTCTGGGCTTGTTTGCAGGGTTCGTTCGTCCCACCAGGTGGCTCCGAGGTCGGCTAGGGGACCGATCACGTCCGCTGCTGTGTGGGGGTCTGTGGCGCCGCCGAGCACGATCTCCATAGGGGTTGGGCGGAGGTCGCGTACATATGTGATCAGCTCGCGCGCCAACGGAATCGGTGGCACCACGCCGTGGCGTGCCTGGTCGAACAAGGGCACTACGCCGTCCCACCGCACTGCGCGGCGGATCGGGCGGCGGTGGGGCCAGAAGCCGCCTACCCACACCGGGGGCCTGGGGCGCTGAACGGTGGCGGGCAGCAGCGTCACGTCCCGCACCGTGTAGTGCTCGCCGTCGTGGTTGACGGGTTCGCCGGACCAGTAGCGGTTGAGCAGTTCCAGGCCCTCGTCGAGTTGTGCGGCTAGGACGCGGGGGTCGGTTTGCCCGCCGAAGCTGCCGTACTCGTCGGCGACGGGGCCACCCAAGCCGGTGCCGAACACGACCCGGCCGCCGCTGAGCGCGTCCAGGGTCGCGACCTGCCGCGCCAGCTGCTCCGGTCGCCGCCTGGCCACCGGGGTGACCAGGGTGCCCAGCTTGATCCGCGAGGTCGCCAGCGCCGCCGCCGTCAGCGCCATCCACGGGTCGCTGAACGGGACACCTCCGCTCGCGGCCTTGTCGTGCACGACGTGGTCCCAGATGAACAGGCCGTCCCAGCCCGCTTCCTCAGCCGCCGCGGCCACCCGCGCCACCGCCCGGACATCCGCGAAGTCCCCGAAGTTCGGGATGTTGATCGAAAAGCGCATCCAGCCATGCTGCGCCGCCCACCCCGACCCGGCAACCTGATTACTGGCGCCAAGCCGCCGCGTAACGCTCTTCCCGCAAGCGATCCCGCTCCGCTGTACGCGCCCGCCGCGCCTGCTGCGCCGATCCGTGCGGGTGGCCATAGCGGGTCATCCGGTACTCGGTGCTCTCGATGGCGTAGGACAGCATGAAGTACACGCCGACCACCAACCCCAGTGCGCCGCACGCCAGCGCTAGGCCAACCGGCGCGTCCAGGCCGAGCAGCAGCCCCAGCGTGATCACCGCGGTGAGCGGGACCATCCGCAGCAGCGTGCGCAGCGCGAACCACGCCAGCCAGGACGGGCGGGCCGCGTCGGTCAGGACCCACTCGCGGTAGTGGTCGGGGACACGGCCGCCCAGTAGGTACCAGGCGCGCAGCAGGGGGCCGGGGGTGTTCATGGTTGTCCCTTCTCGCCCGCCGCTGTGGTGTCCCGCTCGCCTGCGGCTGTGATGTCCCGCTCGCCTGCGGCAGCGATCACGCGGGTGAGCGAAGCGTGCAGCAACTGCAAGTCCTCGATCCGCATCCCCAGCTTCTCGATCACCGCGGCCGGGATCGCCAGCGCCCGCTCGCGCAAGTCCGCACCGGTCGGGGTCAGCGTGACGGCCAGTTGCCGCTCGTCGGTGACCGCTCGGTCGCGCCGGATGTAGCCCATCGCCTCCAGGCGCTTGAGCAGCGGCGACAGCGTGCCGGGGTCGAGCGCCAGCAGGCCGCTGAGCTCCTTGACCGACAGCGGGGTGCGTCCCCACAGGGCGAGCATCACCAGGTACTGCGGGTGCGTCAGGCCCATGGGCTCCAGCAGCGGCCGGTACAGGCCGATGACACTGCGGGAGGCGATGGCCAACGCGAAGCAGACCTGCCGCTCCAGCGCCAGGGGGTCCTCGTGGTTGCTTGGTGTGCTAATCATTAGGGCACCATGTTATGTCACGCGCGCCTGCCGCGACAGTGCGAGCCGCGACACAGACGACAAGGCGGGGCCAGTCCACAGTGGACTGACCCCGCCTGGTGCGAGTGGGCTCAGAGCTTGCCGAGCACCGCGTCGACCTGGTCGAGCACGCGCTGCGCGTCGCCGTAGTCGATGATGTTGTACTCGCCGTCGAACACCTTGCCCGCCTTGACCGCGGCGATCGAGGTGAACAGCGGGTCGGCCTTGAGCTTGGCGCCCGCGCCCGGCGCGGTCACCGGCGGGCCGAGGTCGTCGAACAGCAGCACGGTGGCGCTGTTGAGCTGGTTGAGCTGCTCGATGGAGTACTGCGACAGGTTGGCGTCGGCCACCTTCGTGGTCGCCTCGTCGAACTGGATGCCCAGGTCGGCCAGTGCGGTGGACGGGCCGCCGACCTTGTCGTAGAGGTACCAGCCGGACCCGTCGTAGGTGCCCAGCGTCGCCCACTTGCCCGCGGCGATCTTGTCCTTGTGCTTGTCCTTGATCTCGGTCACCCGAGCCTGGTACTTCTTCTCCAGCTCGTCGACCTCGCCGCCCTTGCCGATCGCCTCCGCGACCGCCTTGACCTGCGGCTTCCAGCCGGGCTGGTCGCCAGCGGCCGGGATCAGCACCGTCGGGTAGCGGTCCTTGAGCTTCTCGTACTCCGGCTCCTGGTAGTCACCGGCGAGGATCAGGTCCGGGTCGAGCTCGGCGATCTTGTCGTAGTTCAGCTCGCCCGCGTCGGTGCCGATGATCGTCAGCTGCTTGAACGGCTCGCCGTCCTTGGCCGCGGTCAGGTCGATCGCGCCAGCCAGGTTCGCCTTGAGGTCGAGCAGGATGTAGGGGATCTGGAAGTCGATCGCGACGATCTTCTTCGGGTCGCCCGGCACCTCGACAGGGCCCTTGGGGGTCTGCACCGTGCGCTTGGCCGGGGCGGCCGCCGCGGCGCTGGACTGCCCGCCCGCGCCGGGGGTGGGTTCCGTCGAACCGCAGGCGCCGACCGCCAGCAGGACGGCTGTGCCCAGTGCGATCAGGCGCGAATGGGCTGTCGCTCTCATGTGGCTACTCCAAGTGACTTCACGCATCGCCCGAATGGGCGGCGATGACGCGGAGATTAGGTGAGGCTATCCTATGTTGACAACGCGTCCGCTGTCACAGGAAGGGCTCGGGCACCATGACCGCATATCGCGCGACAGTCGTGCGGACTGCCGCGATCACCCCGCTGATGCGGCGGGTGACCCTCGGCGGTGACGCGCTGCGCGACTACCAGGGCAGTGGACTGCCCGACGAGTCCTGCCGGATCGCCTTCGGTGCCAACCTCACCCGAAACTACACGATCCGCCGTCGAGATCCACTCGCCCAAGAGATCGACATCGACTTCGTGCTGCACGAAGGCGGCGTCGCGGCGACGTGGGCGCGCACCGTCCACCCGGGTGCGCAGATCACCATCAGCGGTGCGCCCGCTGGCAAGTACGCGCCGGACCCCGCTGTCGCATGGCGACTGCTCGTCGGCGACGCGACCGCGCTGCCCGCCATCGGCCGTGCCGTGGAAGAACTCCCCGCCGGTGCGCGGGCGTCCGTCGTCGCCATCGTCGACAACGCGGACGAGCGGCAGACCTTCGACACCAACGGTGACGTCGGCATCGAATGGGTGTACGCCCACTCGGGCGAAGCGGGGAATGCCTTGCGCCGCGCGGTCATCGACCGCGCGTTGCCCGACGGTGACGGCTACCTCTGGGTCGCGGGCGAGGCCGCCGCGACCCGCGACATCCGTCGCCACCTGCGCCACACCCTGGGCCTCGACGCCGACCGCTACGACACCATCGGCTACTGGCGCCTCGACGCCGAGCGGTGGGAGCGGCGCTACCAGCAGGTGGCCGCCGAGATCGACCCCCGGCTGGCCGCGGCCGACGCGATCACCGACGACGAGCAGTACTTCGACGCCGTGGACGACATCTACGCGGAGGTTGGCCTGTGACCCGGTTGCGCGCAGACGGTGTGACGCTCGCTTACGACAACCGCGTGGTGGCGAGCGAATTGGACGTCACCATCCCGGACGACTCGTTCACCGCCATCGTCGGTCCCAACGCGTGTGGCAAGTCGACGCTGCTGAAAGCGTTCGCGCGCGTGCTCAAACCCGCCAAGGGCGCGGTCTACCTCGACGGTGAAGTCATCGCCTCCTATAGGTCCAAGGAGGTCGCCCGCAGGCTGGGACTGCTGCCGCAGTCGTCCATCGCGCCGAGCGGGATCACCGTCGGCGACCTCGTCGCCCGCGGCCGGTACCCGCACCAGGGCCTGCTGCGCCAGTGGTCGACCGACGACGAGGCGGTGGTCACCGAGGTCATGGCCCGCACCGGCGTCACCGAACTCGCGGGCAGGCTGGTCGACGAGCTCTCCGGCGGCCAGCGGCAGCGGGTGTGGCTGGCCATGGTGCTCGCGCAGCGCACCTCGATGCTGCTGCTGGACGAGCCGACGACCTTCCTCGACATCGCCCACCAGGTCGAGGTGCTCGACCTGTGCGCGGAGTTGCACGAGCAGGACGGGTTCACCCTGGTCGCCGTGCTGCACGACCTCAACCAGGCCTGCCGCTACGCCACCCACATGATCGCGCTGAGCCCCGGCGGGATCGTCGCCGCGCAGGGCCACCCGACCGAGATCGTCACCGCCGAGCTGATCGGCGACGTCTTCGGCTTGCGCTGCCGGGTGGTCGAGGACCCCGAAACCGGGACGCCCATGGTGGTCCCGCTCGCCCGAGTGGCGCAACGGGTGTCCACGTAGGACCTCCGGGGACCGCGACGATGGCCACACCGGCTTGACCGGGGACTGCCGGAAAAAGGTAAGTTAGGCTAACCTAAATGACGCGGTGATCACCTCATCCGGTGATCACCGGCGTCGCCGCCGCCACAAGGGGTCAGCCATGGCACACCGAGCCGCCGCCGTCCCGTTATCCCCGGGAGCCCACTGATGTCCGGTCACCCAGCCCGCTTCGGTGACCGGGTCGCCGTGGTCACCGGCGCGGGCCAGGGCATCGGCGCCGCCGTGGTCGCCGCGCTGGCCGCCGAGGGCGCCACCGTCGCCGCGGTCGACCTCGACCAGGTCCGGGTCGCCGCCGTCGCCGCCGAGCACCAGGCGCAGGGCCGCCGGGTCCGGCCCTACCCCGCCGACGTCTCGCACGCCGACGCCGTCGAGCGGGTCGTCACCCAGGTCGAGGACGTCCTGGGTCCGATCGACGTGCTGGTCAACGTGGCCGGTGTGCTGCGGCCCGGCCCGGTGGTCAAGTCCACCGACGAGGACTGGCTGAGCACCTTCGCGGTCAACTCCGACGGTGTCTTCTTCTTCTCCCGCGCGGTCGCCCGCCGGATGGTCCCCCGCGCCGCGGGCGTGATCGTCACCGTCGGCTCCAACGCGGTCGGCGTGCCCAGGATGGACATGGCCGCCTACGCCGCGTCCAAGGCCGCCGCCACCATGTTCACCCGGTGCCTGGGCCTGGAACTGGCCCAGCACGGCATCCGGTGCAACGTCGTGTCCCCCGGCTCCACCGACACCGCCATGCAGCGGTCGTTGTGGACCGGCGACGGCGCGCGGCGGGTGATCGAGGGTTCCCCGGAGAGCTTCCGGGTGGGCATCCCGCTGGGGCGCATCGCCGACTCGGCCGACATAGCCGACGCGGTGCTGTTCCTGGCCTCGGAGCAGGCGCGGCACATCACCATGCAGAACCTCTACGTCGACGGCGGCGCGACCCTGGTCGGCTGACCCTCCATTGTGGATAGAGATCCAGTGGACACCTGATCACACAAGAGTGGACACCCGATCAGAACGGAGCAGTCTGTGCCTGTCCTGGGAACCCTTCCCGTCGAGGCCCGTCCCGAGGAGCTGACCGCGGCCTACCGGCCGGGCGCGTTCCTGTTCACCTCCCCGACCGGGGTGCTGCTGGCCGAGGGGGAGCGCGCCGTGCTGGGCTCCCCGGTGGAGGCCGCCGGTGCCCTCGACGACGGCGAGATCGTCGTCGGCGCCCTCCCGTTCGACCCGGCCGCGCCGAGCAGGCTGGTGATCCCCGAGCACGTGCGCCGCGCGGGCCCGCTGCCCGCCGTCGCCAGGCAGGCGCCCCGGGTCGGTGCCCGCTGGCTGGCGCAGCACACCGACGCCGAGGCCTACCGCACCGGCGTGCGCCGCGCGCTCGCGCTGATGGAAGCCGGTGAGCTGAGCAAGGTCGTGCTCGCCCGCAGGCTCGACCTGGTCGCCGCCGAGCCGGTCGACGTGCTCGACCTGGTCCGCGCGCTGGCCGCCCGGGACCCGCGCGGGCACACCTTCGCCGCCGACCTCGGTGACCGCACGCTGCTGGGCACCAGCCCGGAACTGCTGGTGCGCAGGCAGGGCCGGATCGTCTCGTCCAACCCGCTGGCCGGGTCGCGGCCGCGCTCGGAGGACCCGGTGCTCGACGGCCGCAACGCCACTGAGCTGCTCGGCTCCGCGAAGGACCGCCGCGAGCACGCCCTGGTGGTGACCGCCGTGGCCGACGGCCTCGCCCCGTACTGCAAGCAGCTCACCGTGCCCGCCGAGCCGGAACTGCTGCCCACCCGGGCCATGTGGCACCTGTCCACCCAGGTCACCGGTGTGCTGGCCGACCCGGACACCCCGGTGCTGGAACTGGCGACCGCGCTGCACCCGACGCCCGCGGTCTGCGGGTCGCCGACGGCCACCGCGCGCCGGGTGATCGGTGAGCTCGAGCCGTTCGACCGCGGCTTCTACACCGGGGTCGTCGGCTGGTCGGACGCGCGCGGCGACGGCGAGTGGGTCGTCACCATCCGCTGCGGCGAGGTCCGCGGCGCGACGCTGCGGCTGTTCGCCGGTGCCGGGCTGGTCCCCGGGTCCGACCCCGAGGCCGAGCTGGCCGAGACCGGCGCGAAGCTGCGCACCCTGCTCGGCGCGCTCGGCGTGGAGGAATCGGCGTGACCGACTGGGTTCCGTTCCCGGACGACCTCGCCGCCCGCTACCGCGAACTCGGGTACTGGGCGGGGGAGACGTTCGGGCAGTTCCTGGCCGACCGCGCCGCGCGCTTCGCCGACCGGGTCGCCGTCGTCGACGACCGCCAGCGGTGGACCTACCGGGAACTGGACGAGCGGGCGACCCGCATGGCGCACGGCTTCGTCGCCAGGGGGATCGAGCCGGGCGACCGGGTCGTGGTGCAACTGCCGAACGTGGCGGAGTTCGTGTCCGTCGTGTTCGGACTGTTCCGCGCGGGCGCTGTGCCGGTGTTCGCGTTGCCGCCGCACCGGTCCAGCGAGATCTCGTACTTCTGCGCGCACACCGGGGCGGTCGGCTACGTGATCGCCGACAAGGTCGGCGGGTTCGACTACCGGACGCTGGCCGAGCAGGTCGGTGTGCGGGAGGTGTTCGTGCTCGGGGATCCCGGGCGGCACACCGCGTTGGCCGACGTCCCGGTCGACCCGTCCGGCGAACTGCCCACAGTGGACCCCTCCGGTCTCGCGTTCCTGCAGTTGTCCGGTGGTAGCACGGGAGTGCCGAAGCTGATCCCGCGCACGCACGACGACTACCTCTACAGCGTGCGGGAAAGCGCCGACATCTGCGGCCTGGACACCTCGTCGGTGTACCTGGTGGCGCTGCCGGTCGCGCACAACTTCCCGATGAGCTCGCCGGGGATCCTGGGGGCGCTGCACGCGGGGTCGACGATCGTGCTCGCGTCCGCGCCCAGCCCGGACGTGGCGTTCGGGCTGATCGAGCGCGAGCGGGTGACGATCACCGGGGTGGTGCCGCCGATCGCGCTGGTGTGGCTCGACGCCGTCGCCACCCGCTCGGAGGACCTGTCGTCGCTGCGGGTGCTGCAGGTCGGCGGGGCGAAGTTCGCCGAGGAAGCGGCGCGCCGGGTCCAGCCGGAGCTGGGGTGCGCGCTGCAGCAGGTGTTCGGCATGGCCGAGGGGCTGGTCAACTACACCCGCTACGACGACCCGGACGACCTGGTCGCCCTCTCGCAGGGGCGGCCCATCTCGCCGGACGACGAGCTGCTGGTGGTCGACGCCGACGACGTCCCGGTCGCCGCCGGCGAGGTCGGGCACCTGCTCACCCGCGGGCCGTACACGATCCGCGGCTACTACCGGGCCGCCGAGCACAACGAGGTCGCCTTCACCGACGGCTACTACCGGACCGGGGACCTCGTGCGGGTGCTGCCCTCCGGGCACGTCGTGGTCGAGGGCCGGGCCAAGGACCAGATCAACCGCGGCGGCGAGAAGGTCGCCGCGGAGGAAGTCGAGAACCACTTGATGGCCCATCCCGCCGTGCACGACGCCGCCGTCGTCGCCGTGCCCGACGCGTTCCTCGGCGAGCGCACCTGCGCGTTCGTGGTGACCGCCGCGCCCGTGACCGGTCCCCAGCTGCGGGCCTTCCTGCGCGAGCGGGGCCTGGCCGCGTACAAGATCCCCGACCGGGTGGAGTTCGTCGACGAGTTCCCGCAGACCGGCGTCGGCAAGACCAGCCGCCGCGACCTGCGCCAGGCGCTGGGGGGCCGGTGATGGGTCTGCCCACGATCGCCCCGTACCCGATGCCGACGTCGTTACCCGAGAACCGGGTCCAGTGGACGCCGGACCCGGACCGCGCAGTGCTGCTGGTGCACGACATGCAGAACCACTTCCTGCGCGCGTTCGCCCCCGGCGCCCAGCCGCTGGTGGACCTGGTCGCCAACATCAGCACGCTGCGCGAGGCGTGCAGGCGCTTGGGCGTCCCGGTCGTGTTCTCCGCCCAGCCCGGCGGCCAGAGCCCCGACCAGCGCGGCCTGCAGCTGGACATGTGGGGGCGCGGCATCGGCCCGGACCCGGTCGACGCCGAGATCACCGCCGACCTGCGCCCAGGCGGCAGCGACCGGCTGATGACCAAGTGGCGCTACAACGCCTTCCACCGCACCGAGCTCGAAACGCTGATGGAGGGCCGCGACCAGCTCATCGTCACCGGCGTCTACGCCCACATCGGCTGCCTGATGACCGCGACCGACGCGTTCATGCGCGACATCCAAGCCTTCCTCATAGCCGACGCCGTCGCCGACTTCTCCCCCGAAGACCACGACATGGCCCTGCGCTACGCCGCCACCCGCTGCGCCACCACCATGATGACCACCCAGGTCATCGACCTACTCACCCGAGGCCCCCGATGACCCCAGAAGAGCTCCGCGCCCAGGTCGCAGCCCTCCTCGAAGTCCCCGCCCGCACCATCTCCTTCGACGACAACCTCCTCGACCACGGCCTCGACTCCATCCGCGTCATGACCCTCGTCGAGTCCTGGCGCACCCCCACCATCGCCTTCGCCGACCTCGCCGAAACCCCCACCATCACCGCCTGGGCCGCCTTGCTCAACCGTCAGTAACGGTGTCCCGGTAGCCGTCGCACCGCACGCCTGAGGCCACCCGATCGGGTGGGAAGTGGGGGTGGGGCGGGTCGGGTGGGCCGGTGGGCGGCAATGTCCTGAGTGGACCTGTGTCGATCCCTCAGGAGGAAGACCATGCGCGCGTTGTTGCTTGCTGCCGGACTTCTGGTGCTCACCCCCGCCGTCGCGGTCGCCGGGCCCGTGGCGGGTGTCGGGCCGGTGGAGGGGGAGGTGCACGTGCGGTCGGTGTCGACCGGGCAGTGCCTCACGCGGCCGGTGGAGGCGGGGGTGGTCTCCGGTGAGGCGTGCACCCCGCTGGACCGCCAGGCCTGGCAGTTGACCGCCACCGACGACCTCCGGGTGGCCATCACCGCCGCCGGGACCGACCTCTGCCTCTCCCACACCGACCTCGACGACGTCGTCACCCGCCCGTGCGACGAACTCGACAAACCCCAGGCCTGGCGACTCGTCGAACAGGACAACGGCTACTGGCTCCAAGCGACCAAGGACGACGCCGGGATGGCCTGGTGCCTCTGGCACGCCGCCGACAGCCAATACATCGGCCTCCAACCCTGCGACGGCTCGGTCGAGGGCGAACGCTGGGAGCTGCCCGCCTTCGGCAGCTAACCACCCGTCCCCGGCTCCACCACACCGCAATGACCCGTGTGGTGGAGCCGGGCAACAGAACCGCCCTAGTCCGGGCCGAACGCCAAGCTGTTGCCGAGATCCAGTGGCCACTGTGGACCAATCCCGTCCGTCTGGCCCCGCAACCACTCCACCACCCCAGGCCCCACCAACGGCCCCTCGACGGCGCCGATGTCGAAGTGCCTCACGACCACGACTCGCGTCCCGTTCACCAACATCCCCGACACCGCACCGACTCGGTCTCTGGCCGTACGCGGGCACCGGTGCGGTTCGGGAGTTCCTTGACGGGGCGGCGGTTCTCACCGGGTGAGGTCCGACTCACCCGGTGAGACCACAAAGGACAGTGGTCACACGGTCGAGAAGTGTGACGCGTCTCCGGTGCGCACGGCGCTGGGGGTTCCGTCGATGCTCACCGGGACGTCGCCCGCGAGGGTGATCCGGTGGAGGCGGCGGGGCTGGTCGTCGTAGTCGGCGATGGCGTAGTGCTGGGTGGCGCGGTTGTCCCAGATCGCGACGTCGCCGTTTTGCCAGTGCCAGCGGACGGTGTTCTCCAGGCGGGTGATGCGGTTCTGCAGCAGCTGGTACAGGGTCTGGGACTCCACTGAGGACACGCCGATCAGGCGCTTGACGAAGTGGCCGAGCAGCAGGGAGCGCTCGCCGGTCTCCGGGTGCACGCGCACGACCGGGTGTTCGGTCTCGTAGAGGTCGGACTGGAACTCGGCGCGGTACTGCTCGGTCTTGACGTCCACGCCGCCGATGCGCAGTTCGTCGATGTTGGCGGCGTAGTCGTAGGCGTTGGTGTGCACCGCCCACAGCCCGTCGACCAGGGCCTTCAGCGACAAGGGGAGCGACTCGTAGGCGGCGACGGTGTTGGCCCACACGGTGTTCCCGCCGTAGGGCGGCAGGTGCACCGCGCGCAGGATGCTCACCGACGGCACTCTGTCCACAAAGGTCACATCGGTGTGCCAGCTGTTGGCCTTGCCGTACTCCGAGTCGATCGGCAGCACCTGGGGGTTGACCACCCCGCGCACGGTCGGGTGCGCCAGCGTCACCTCGCCGAGCAGCGACCCGAAGGCCAGCTGACCGGCGTCGTCGAGGTGGTCCTGGCCGCGGAAGAAGATGACCTTGTTCGCCAGCAGTGCCGCGCGGATCCGCGCCACCACCGGGGCGGGCAGCTCGCCACCGAGGCGGACGCCGTCGATGCGCGCGCCGATCGACGAACCCAGCTTGACGACCGACACCTCGGTCTCCACGGTCTGGCTCACGGTAGGGGTCCTTTCCTGCGGTGGTGGGGTGGTCCGAACCTACGAACGCCGCGGCGGGGCCAACAAGCTTCCGGCAAGCACTGAAATAAAGTGGGCACCCCGGTTCCATATCCCGGACGCCGTTGACATCCCCTGTGGACAAACGGATTCTTGCCCTTGTGCGCCGTTGTCGATGATCGCCGCTGTCTCGCCGCCCACCGCGTGGGTTCGTCTCCACGTGAGTTCTTTACCCGCTCGAACAAAAGCGGGTGACCCCGTGCCCTGAGGAAGGTCGACCGTGCCAGACACCCCGCGCCGAACCGGTGTGCGCGCCGCCAACGCCGCGGCCGTGCTCGCGGTGATCCGCCGCGACGGCCCGCTCTCGCGCGCGGCCATCGGCGAGCGCACCGGGTTGAGCATGCCCACGGTGAGCAGGCAGGTCGGGGTGCTGATCGAGTTGGGTCTGCTGCGCGAGTTCCCGGAACTGGTCCCGGTCGGCGCGATCGGCCGCCCCCGGGTGCCGATCCACCTCGACGACACCACGTTCGCCGCCTGCGGGGTGCACATCGGGGTGAGCACCATCACCTACGGCCTGGCCGACCTGCGCGGCACCCTGCTCGACTCCGAGGAGATCCCCACCCCGCCCGGTGGACCCGAGGACGTCGTGGCCCACATCGCGGGCAAGGTCCGCGCGTTCCTGCGCCGCTGGCCGCGCCGCCGCGTCGTGGGCATCGGCCTGGCCAGCGGTGGTCTCGTTGACGCCGAGCACGGCCTGCTCGACCACGACCGGCTCGGCTGGCACCGGGTGCCCGCCGCGGACCTGCTGCGCCGCGCCACCGGCTACCCCGTGCACCTCGACGGCCACGTCGCCGCCATGGCCAACGCGGAGCTGCTCTTCGGGTGGGGGCCCAGGGTGTCGAGCCTGCTGTACTTCTACGCCCGCGAGGTCGTGGGCATCGCGTTCTCCATCGACGGTGTGCTGCACCGCGGCCCCGGCGGTGGCGGCAGCATCGCGCACCTGCCGATCGGCGGCGACGTCCGATGTCCGTGCGGGGCCACCGGGTGCCTGGAGGCCACGGTCGCCGACCGCACGGTCGCCGACCGGGCCCTCGCCGCGGGCGTGGTCGACGAGCCGGACATCCGGTTGGTCCGCGCCGCCGCCACCGCCGGTGACCCCACCGCGTCCGGTCTGCTCGCCGACCGCGCCGCCGCGCTGGGTCGGGCCGTCGGCCTGCTGCGCGACGCGCTCAACCCCGACCGGGTGGTGCTCGGCGGGCAGGCGATCACCGACCCGGCCGAGCGGCTGCCCGACCTGCTGCGCGCCTTCGCCGCCACCACGACCCTGCCCGGCACCGACATCGTCTCGGTGACCAGGTTCGGCCCGACCCTGCAGGCCACCGCCGCGTGCACCGGCCTGCTCAACCGCCTCTTCGACCACCCGCTCGACCTGCTCGACCAGGCTCCCCGCCCCGACCAGGTCGCCGGGACCCACCAGCCAGCCCACCCCCGAACGCCCCCGCGCACCGCCGACCCGGTCGGCGCCCCGTGAAGCACAGGAGATCGCCCCGATGAACCCACCGTCCAGACGCCAGGCGCTCAAGGCCGCTGCCGCCGCCGCACTGCTGCTCGCCGCGACCGCCTGCCAGTCGGCCGTGGACGCGCAGACCAGCTCCGCGGGCGCCTCAGCGGCCCCCAAGCCGGGTGGGGTCGCCGAGGTCGGCGTCACCCTCGACCTGGTGCCCGCCAACCTGTTCACCAACAGCAACGTCTCGATCACCACGGTCGTCGGGTTGGTCTACGACACGTTGGTGCGCTACGACCGCACCACCCTGGAGCCCAAGCCCAGGGTCGCCACCGAGTGGGCGCAGTCCGACGGCGGCAAGACGGTCACCCTGAAGCTGCGCACCGACGTCAAGTACCACTCCGGCCGGACCCTGACCTCGGCCGACGTGAAGTTCGCGCTGGCCAACTACGCCGACCCGAAGTGGAACGGACAGCTGCTCAGCACCGCCAAGATCATCACCTCGGTCGACACGCCCGCCGCCGACCAGGTGGTGCTGCACCTGGAGCACCCGGTCAGCAACCTGTTCGACCTGCTCGACACGGTGCCGCTGGTCGACTCCGAGACCGTCGCCGACATCGCCACCGGCAAGAAGTTCGTCGGCACCGGCGCGTTCACGTTCGACTCGTGGCGCCCCAACACCGACCTGACCTTCAGCAAGAACGCCGACTACTGGGGCGGTTCGCCCTACCTCGACGGCGTGCACGTGCGGGTCATCCCGGACGCCCAGTCGCTGGCCGCCGCTGTCAAGTCCGGTCAGGTCCACCTCGGGCGCGGTGTGGGCTACCGGGACGCGGAGTCCCTCGCGGGCACCCCCGGCGTCAAGGTCACTTCCCTTGAGGGCGCTGAGTTGCAGTCCTACGTGGGGCTCAACGTCACCGCTCCCGGTCTCGACGACCCCAAGGTCCGCCAAGCCATCGCCTACGCGCTGGACAAGGAGCGGATCATCAAGGAGGTCTTCCGGGACAAGGGCTACCCGATCTCCCTGCCGTGGCCGCGCACGAGCCCGGCCTACGACCAGGAGCTCGACAGCCGCTACCGGCGCGATGTCGCCAAGGCCAAGCAGTTGCTCGCGGAGTCGGGCAAGCAGGTGCCGGAGATCCCGCTCGCCTACGTCGGCAACGACGGCGTCTACACCGCGATCGCGCAGATCATCCAGAACAACCTGGCCGAGGCGGGCATCAAGGTCACCCTCACCC
The DNA here is from genome assembly GCF_016907695.1 of Actinokineospora baliensis. Taxonomy (NCBI): domain Bacteria; kingdom Bacillati; phylum Actinomycetota; class Actinomycetes; order Pseudonocardiales; family Pseudonocardiaceae; genus Actinokineospora; species Actinokineospora baliensis. Next base: position 3,511,936 of record NZ_JAFBCK010000001.1, read on the forward strand.
CGGTCGACTCCACGCAGTTCGTCAAGCAGCTGATCGGCGCCCAGTTCCCGGGTCTGTGGACGACGAGCCACTCCTGGGCGCAGTTCTCGCCGTCGACGCTGACCGTCAGCGCGTACCCGTTCAACGCCCGCCGCAACGCCTCCAAGTTCAGCTCGCCCGCCTACACCGCGGCCGCGGAGAACGCGTGGAAGTTGGCGTCGGCGACCGGCCCCGAAGCGACCGCCGCCTACAAGGAGCTGTCCACCCAGCTGCTCGACGGCGCTTTCCTCGCCGAGATCGGGGTCGTCTACGAGCTGGCCGCCACCCGCGACACCCTGCACGGCCTCGACTGGTCGCGCAGGCGCGAGCTCGACTTCTCCAAGGTGTTCCTGGCATGACCCGGTACCTGCTGCGCCGCGCGCCGTCGGCGCTCATCGTGCTCTGGCTCGCCTCGGTGCTGATCTTCCTGGTCATCCGGGCGATCCCGGGCGACGCGGCCGCGGCGATGGCAGGTCCGGACGCCTCGCCGGAGGTGGTGGCGGCCATCCGCCACGACCTCGGGCTCGACCTGCCGGTGGCCACCCAGTACCTGCACTGGCTGGGCGGGTTGTTCAGCGGTGACCTCGGCAGGTCCTACCTGATCGGCGGCGACATCGCCGACCTGGTGGCGGAGGGCTTCGCGAACACCCTGACGCTCACCCTCGCCGCCCTGCTGATCGCGGTCCTGGTCGCGCTGCTGTTGGGTCCACTGTGGGCGGCCACCACCAACCGCTGGGTTGACCGCGTGCTCACCGGTTTCCACACCGCCGCGGTAGCGCTACCGCCATTCGTCACCGGCGTGGTGCTCGTCATCGTGTTCGGGGTGTTCTTCCGACTGCTCCCCACGGGTGGTGTTCCGCCCAAGGGGATGTTCGACCGCCTGGACATCACCGCGCAGTACCTGGTGCTGCCCGCGGTGTGCCTGGCGCTGCCGGTGGCCGGGGTGCTCACCGGTTTTCTCGCCGAAACCCTGCGCGGAGAACTAAGGCAGGACTACGTGACGACGGTGCGCGCAGCAGGAGTGAAGAAACGGGAGGTGGTCGTACGGCACGCAATGCGCGGCGCGCTTCCGGTCGCCATCACCACGCTCGGCCTGCAAACCGGTGCACTGCTCGGTGGCGCCGTCCTCGTCGAGTCGATCTTCTCCTGGCCGGGGCTCGGTCTGCTGGTCGAGCAGGGCATCACCCGGCGTGACTACCCGGTGGTCCAGGTGCTGCTGATGCTGTCGGTCGCGGTCTTCGTCCTGGTGCAACTACTCACCGACGTCATCCACGCCGCGCTGGATCCGAGGATCAGGTTGGGAGCCCAGACATGACCGCGACCCTGGAAACGCCAGAACCGGTCGAGGTCGCCGTCCCCGTCCGGCCCAAGACCTTCTTGCGGGGCAAGGGACTCGTCGGCCTTGTCCTGGTCGGCTTGGTGATCGCGGCCGGGCTGATCGGGCCGCTGCTGGTGTCCTGGGACCCCTACGAGCAGATCGCGGGGGCGAACCTGCTCGGTCCGTCCGCGGCGCACCCGCTGGGCACCGACGACCTCAACCGCGACGTCCTCGCCCGGCTGCTGGCCGGGATCCGCGTGGACCTGCTGATCGCGTTCACCGCCGTCCCGGTCGGTGCGCTGATCGGGTGCGCGATCGGCGCCCTGGCCACGGTCAACACCGTGCTCGACGTCGCCGTGCAGCGGCTGTTCGACGTTCTGCTGGCCTTCCCGCAGCTGATCCTCGCCATCGGTCTGGCCGCGGTGATCGGACCGGGCACCACCTCGGTGGTCATCGTGATCGTCTGCGTGGAGATCCCGATCTTCGGCAGGCTGTTGCGCACCGCGGTCCTGCGGGTGCGCGAGTCACAGTTCGTGACCGCCGCGGAGGTCATCGGCGCGGGCAAGGCCCACGTTCTTCGCCACCACGTCCTGCCCAACTCGCTCGAGCCGGTGCTCGTGCAGCTGGCGCTGTCGCTCTCGGTAGCGGTGTTCATCGAGGGCGCCATGAGCGTGCTGGGCATCGGGGTGAGCCCACCGCACCCCTCCATCGGCGCGGTGCTCACCACCTCATTGCGCTACCTCGATCTCAACCCACTTTTCGCAATCGGACCACTGGTGGTGACAGCGGTGCTCGTGTTGGGCTTTCAGTTGATCGCCCAGGCCACGAACGCCGCGCGCGGCGCATGACCAGGAAGGGCTAGACATGACCTCCTCGAGCAACATCCCGGACCACGCTCGCGGCTACGACGGCTTCACCGGTTCCATCGGCCGGGTCTTCGCCGAGTCGCGGCCCGGGTGGCCAGCCGAGCCGCGCGCGAAGGGCCCCAACATCGTCGTCGTCCTCGTCGACGACCTGGGCTACGCCGACATCGGCCCGTTCGGCGGCGAGATCGCCACCCCGACCCTGGACGCGCTGGCGGCGGGAGGGCTGCGGCTGACCAACTACCACACCACCCCGCTGTGCTCGCCCTCGCGCGCGGCGCTGCTGACCGGCCTCAACCCGCACCGCGCGGGGTTCGCCTTCCCGGCCAACTCCGACCCCGGCTACCCGGCGTACTCCTTCCAGTTGCCCGACAACGCCCCGTCGTTGCCCGAGTCGCTGCGCGCCGCCGGGTACGCCACCTTCGCCGTCGGCAAGTGGCACCTCACCCGCGACGCGGCGGGCCACGACGCCGCCGACCGGTCGTCGTGGCCGCTGCAGCGCGGCTTCGACCGGTACTTCGGCAGCCTGGAGGGCCTGACCAACCTGCACCACCCGCACCGGCTGATCTGGGACAACAGCCCCTACGAGGTCGACGCGGGCGGCGGCTACCCCGAGGGCTACTACCTCACCGACGACCTCACCGACCGCGCGGTGCGCATGATCGACACCCTGCGGGCCAGCGACCCGGACAAGCCGTTCTTCCTCTACTTCGCCCACCACGCCATGCACGGCCCGCTGGGCGCGAAGGACACCGACCTGCAGCACTACCGCGGCCGCTACGCCGAGGGCTGGGACGTCATCCGGGAGCGGCGCTTCGCCAAGCAGTTGGCCGAGGGCCTGTTCCCGCCGGAGACCGTGCTCGCGCCCCGCAACGGCGAGCCCGGCCGCGACGTGCGGCCGTGGGACGAGCTCTCGCGGGAGCAGCAGGAGCTGTTCGCCAGGTACATGGAGGTCTACGCGGCGTCGCTGGACAACGTCGACCAGAGCCTCGGCCGGATCGTGGACACCCTGCGCAAGCACGGCGAGCTGGACAACACGATCATCGTCTTCACCTCCGACAACGGCGCGACCGCCGAGGGCGGGCCGGAGGGCACCCGCAGCTACTTCAGCCAGTTCGTGCACGTGCCCGGGGTTCCATCCACTTGGGAGCGCGACGTCGAGCGGGAGCTGGACCTGCTCGGCGGGCCGCGCACGACGATCCACTACCCGCGCGGCTGGGCGCAGGCGTCGAACACCCCGTTCCGGCTGTTCAAGTTCGACACCTACGCGGGCGGCGTGCGGACCCCGTTCATCGTGCACTGGCCCGCCGGGCTCGACGCGGGCCTGCGCCACCAGTACGTCTACGTGACCGATGTGGCGCCGACGCTGCTGGAGCTGGCGGGTGTCGACCGGCTCGGTGACCGCCAAGGCGTTAAGGCCGTCGAGCAGGACGGCGTCAGCGCGGTGCCGGTGCTGCGCGAGGACGCCGCGTCCGGGCACACGACGCAGTACACCGAGACCGGCGGCAACCGCGGCTACTACGCCGACGGGTGGAAGATCGTCACCCGGCACATCCCCGGGAAGCCCTTCGACGACAGCGAATGGGAGCTCTACCACGTCGACTCGGACCCGACCGAGACGACCAACGTGGCCGCCGAGCACCCGGAGAAGCTGGCCGAGCTGGCCGCGGCCTGGGAGCACGCGGCGTGGCACAACACGGTGTTCCCGCTCAACGACCACAGCCCGGCCAACCACCTGCGCCGCCCCGCCGACGCCCGCTTGGAGCGGCCGGTCACGCTGTACCCGGGGACGCCGCTGCTGGAGCGGTACCGTTCGGCGCAACTGGTGCAGTTCCGGAACTTCACCGCCGAGGCCACTATGGACTCCGAGCCCGGTGACCGCGGTGTGCTCTTCGCGCACGGCGACCAGGGTGGTGGCTACGTCGTCTACATCGAGGACGGGGCCGCGCACCTGACCTACAACGCCTACGGTGTCCTGCACCGCAGCGGCCCGGTCCCGCTCGGTGGCGGGACGGTCCGGTTGTCGGCCACCGCACTACCCGACTTCCAGTGGTCCTTCGTGCTGGAGACCGGGGCGGGCTCCACGACCCTCGGGCCGGTCGCCCAGTTGATCGGCCTGGCCCCGTTCACCGGGATCAGCGTCGGCGCCGACCGCGGCGGCCCGGTCGACTGGGACCTGCACACCCGCGAGGCCACCTTCCCCTACACCGGAACCCTGCACCACGTCCGCTACGAGCCGGGCGCGCAGGCTGACTACGACCCCAAGCTCATCGCACGACTCTGGGCGGAGGCCGAACGTGTCTACGACTGATGTCCTCGCGGTAAGAGGACTTCGGGTCTCCTTCGGCCAGGTGGAGGCGGTGCGCGGCATCGACTTCACCGTGGCCGGAGGGGAGATCCTGGCGCTGGTGGGGGAATCCGGCTCCGGCAAGTCGGTGACCGCCCGCGCCGTGCTGGGGCTGCTGCCCGAGACCGCTTCGGTGCGCGGTAGCGCGCGGCTGGGGGACCGGGAACTGGTCGGGGCAGGCGAGGAAGAGCTGCGGCGGGTGCGGGGGCAGCAGGTCGCGATGGTCTTCCAGGAGCCCGCGACCGCCCTGAACCCGGTGCACACCATCGGTTGGCAGATCGCCGCCGTTCTGCGCGCCCACCAGCCGCTCACCAAAGCGCAGGCATTGGCCGAGGCCGTCCGGCTGCTCGACCTCGTCGGCATCCCCGATCCCGCGACCAGGGTCCGCCACTACCCGCACCAGCTCTCCGGCGGCCAGAAGCAGCGCGTGGTGATCGCCATCGCGCTGGCCAACAACCCGCGGCTGATCATCGCCGACGAGCCGACCACGGCGCTGGACGTGACCGTCCAGGCGGAGATCCTGTCCCTGCTGCGCGACCTGCGGGACCGCCTGGGGACCGCGATCCTGCTCATCACCCACAACATGGGCGTGGTGGCCGACCTGGCCGACCGGGTCGTCGTCATGCGGCACGGGGAACTCGTCGAGCAGGCACCTGTCGAGGACCTCTTCGCCCGGCCCGCGCGCGCCTACACCCAGGAGCTCTTGGCCGCCGTGCCCCGCTTGGGTCACCGCGCTCCCGCGACCGTTGCGGTCGACGGACTCGCATTGCACCTGGACCAGGTCGTGGTGCGCTACAAGGACTTCCTCGCGGTCGACGGGGTCGACCTGCGTGTCGGTCGGGGTGAGGTCGTCGGCTTGGTGGGGGAGTCGGGCTCGGGCAAGTCCACCATCGGCAAGGTCGCGGCGGGCTTGCTGCGCCCGTCCTCCGGCTCGGCGACCGTCCTCGACGGCGACCCGGTGGCCGCCCGCCGTGCCATCGGGTTCATCTTTCAGGACCCCGGTGGCTCCCTCAACCCTCGAATGTCCATAGAGGACTGCATCGGCGAACCCCTGCGCGTCCACAAGGTCGCCCGCGGCAAGGCGTACCGCGACCGCGTGGCGGAGCTCTTGGACTCCGTGCGTCTGCCCACCTCATACGCCCACCGCCGACCCCGCGAGCTGTCCGGCGGCCAACGCCAACGTGTGGGCATCGCCAGGGCTCTAGCTCTGAACCCCGCGCTGCTGATCGCCGACGAACCCACCAGCGCGCTCGACGTCTCGGTCCAAGCGGCTGTTCTCGACCTGGTGACCGACCTGCAGCGGACCCTCGGCTTCGCGTGCCTGTTCATCAGCCACGACCTGGCCGTGGTCGACAACCTGGCCCACCGCGTGACTGTTCTGCACCAGGGCCGAGTGGTCGAGGAGGGACCGCACCACGAGGTCCTCAGAACCCCGAGCGCGCCTTACACGCGCCGCTTGGTCGCTGCCGTCCCCATCCCCGACCCGGTCGAACAGCGCCGTCGTTCCCGGGAGGCCGCCCCGGTTCACTAGTTGTGCAGGGCGTAGTGCTGCGACACCTGCGTGGCCGACAGCGCGAAGGGGTAGTACGACACGAACGCCATGTAGTCCCAGAAGTGGGCCAGGTCCTGGTCGGTGCCGAAGCCGTTGGTGAAGCCGTTGGTGTTCTCGTAGCCGATCCGGAAGTACCCGGTCAGCGCCGAGGGGTGGCCGTTGACCGAAGCCCGCTGCACCCCGTCGACGTAGAGGATGAGCCCCGACGCCGCGTCGTGCACCCCCACGACGTGGTGCCAGGCGCCGTCGTTGAGCGAGTACGAGGTGGCGATCTCGTAGTTCGACGTGCCCTTCACCAGGAACGCCACCCGGCCGAGGCTGGTGATGATCAGCAGATTCGTCTTGTTGGTCGACGCGCCGGTCTGCGTGCTGCCGAAGCCGCAGATCACGCCCTGGCTGTTGACCGTGCGGAACCAGGCCTCCTGGCTGCTGCTGGTGCCGGGGGCGATCGAGATCGTGCCCGGGGTGGAGACCCAGTGGGTCTGGTCGAGGCGGGCGTACCAGTCGATCGGCCGGGCGCACGGGTAGGGGTTGGCGGCGTTGGAGTTGCGGCCGCCCTGGTAGGTGCCGTCCGCGCCGGTCGGCGAGGCGTCGTAGGCGATGACGCCGCCCGCGCCCTCGTTGAGCGGGTAGTGCCGGGTGGCGCCGTCGGCGAGGGGGACCTGGGTGCAGTCGAGGATCGCGGACTTGATCGTGTTGGTGGTGTTGACCACGCGCGCCAGGAAGGCGCTGACGGTCGGGCTGGTGCCCAGCCAGGTGACCAGCAGCAACACGCCGACGAGCGCGGCGAGTCGGCGTCTGGTCATGTCACCACCCTTCGACCCAGCAACAGCGACGCCCCCAAGGGGACGCAGCACAGCCCCAAGCACACTGTCCACCACTGCCACCCCATGTGCGCGTCGATCGTGAGCGGCACTTCCCCGGAGGCGTTGGCGATGTGGCTGACCAGGTCGGCGACCTGGCCCGCGTGCAGGTCGGCGTAGACCCCGTCCGGGTCGGCGACCCGCACCGGCAGGACGCCGGTGCCCACCACGGTCGCCGTCGTCGACCCCTCTTCGCCCAGCGTCATCAGCAGGCTGGCGTTGACCAGCGGCCGCAGCACCAGGATCGCCGCGCACAGCACCAGCGGGACCCCGACCAGCCGGGCAGCGGTGCGCCAGCGCGGCGCCGCCCAGCTGGTCAGCAACCACACCAGCGCGGCACCGGGGACCACGATCGGCAGCGACCGGACCACCCACGCCATGCCCCACCAGCGGGCGACGACCTTGCCGACCAGCTTGTCGCCCGCCACCGGCCACGGGTCCTCGGCGCCGTTGATGTCGCCCTTGGTGTACACCCGCCCGTCGGCCACGCGCGACACCCGGTGGGTGTGGATGGGCCCGCCGTCGGGCGGGGTGAACGAGACGATGTCGCCGACGCGGACCTCGGCGAGCTCGACGGGCCTGGTCAGCACCAGCGTGCCGACCGGGGCCGCCTCGCCCATCGACGGCGTGTCGACCGAGAGCCACCGGCCGCCGGTCACCCACCAGCCGACCGCGAGTGCGATGCCCAGCAGCACCAGGGCGGTGCTCGCGGCCAACCGGGCCCGGGCGCCCGGGAGCCGGGCGGCGCGGTGCTTGCCACCACGCCGCCCGGCTGCCGGGTCGGTGTTCATCGGATCAGGAGCTGAACGTCCAGGTCAGTGCCTGGGACGCGGTCAGGCCCATGTAGCTGTTGCCCAAGCCGGAGGGCAAGCTCACCACAAAGGTGTACGGCTGGGACCCCGCCGGGGCCAACGCGGTCAGCGAGAGCGGGGTGGTGAACGCGGACAGCAGTCCGTTGTAGATGGTCGGACCGGTCGCCGTGGCCGCGGTGTAGATCTTCAGCGTCACCTGGGCGCAGAAGTCCGACGCGGGCGTGATGCCGCTGACCGAGCCGGACTGGCTGCAGGTGCCCGGGGTCAGGGTGAAGGTGGCTGGGGTGATGGTGCCCTGGTTGGACAGGGTGACCGTCTTGGTCGCCGACCCGCCCGGCAGCAGCGTGTTGCCGGTGTACTTGTTGATCGTGGCGCAGTTCGCCGAGTTGGTCGACGAGCTGTTGCTGGTGCAGGTGTTGCTGCCGTCGGTCTCCTGCATGATCAGCGAGCCGGTGGACACGGTGTCGGTGGTGTTGGTGATGGCCGCGGTGAACGCCGAGAGGGTGCCGGTCAGCGACAGGGTGAGCAGCGTGGTGCCGATGAGACCGCCCAGGACCACGATCAGCGCTGTCCTGCGGTCGCGCGCGCGCCTGCGCGCCGCCCTCGGTGTGGGGCTCGACTGAGCGGTCATGGCAAACCCTTTCTCGGTCCGGCATGGGTGGTGCCGGCTGGGCGGGGACGCGGTTCTCGCACGGGTGCACCACACAGTCCATCGCGGACCGTGGGGCATTCCTTATGCGTTGACACGTACGAGTTTGCTCCGGGTGACGGCGGAGCCCTTCCCGTCCGGGTGATGTGGACGGTCCAACTCGGACGCTCTGTGGCATTGGCGATGCGGCGACCCCGCTCACTGCCGTCTGGGCAGCCTTGAGCGGGCTATAACTACACGCTGAGTGTGAAAATCGGCGCAGTGAGCGCGCTTGAGTCGCTGAATCGGGTGAAGTTCGCCGATTTCGCGATGATCGACCGGGTCAGGTTACCTGGGTCACACCATGTGGTGGTTCCTGTTGTGCACCCGGTTACTTCACCACCCCTGGGTGGGCGATCCCGGTGTACCTCGGTAGCGGGAGGGGTGCGCAGACTACCTCGTGGCGGCGGGCAGCGGTTCCCCGGTTTCCAGCAGCGTCTTGAGGCTGGACACGATCTCCGGCCACCCCTGGCTCACGCCCGCGACCAACTCGCTGCCCGGCTCGAACCCGTCGTGGGTCACCGTCAGCCGCACCCGGCCCGCCAGCGCCTCGATGTCGAAGGTCACCTTGGACCGGCGCTGCGCGGCGAGCACCGCGATCTCCGCCGGGTCGAACCCGTGCGAGTCGCGCCACTCGTCGCTGAGCGTGTGCCAGGTGTAGGACAGCCGGGTCGGCCGGTCGGCGACCAGCACCACCTGCTCGGGGTCGGTAATCGTCACCCCGTTCTCCCGCCAGCTCATCGGCGCGCCCGCGACCCACTCGGTGGTGAGCTCCACGCCCCAGTACCGGCTGGTGAACGCCGGCTCGGTCAGCGCCTGCCAGAGCTTCTCCGGTGTGGTGTCGATGTAGGTGGTGTAGACGAACTCGGTGGGGCCTTCGGTGCTGCTCACGGGCTGCTCCAGTGCTCGTTTCAGGTCGGCGAGCGCGCGCACGCGCCCCCGGTCGTACTGCTTGATCCAGCGGTCGGCGATGGCGTTGACCGGCTCGGCGTTGAGGTGGTGCAGCTTCTCCCTGCCCCGCCACACGGTGCTGACCAGGTTGGCCGCCGCCAGCACGGCCAGGTGCTTGCTGACCGCCTGCCTGCTCATCGCCACCCCGGCGCACAGTTCGCGCAGGCTCAACCCGTCGTGCTCGTTGAGCCGGTCGAGCAGTGCGCGCCGGTGCGGGTCGGCCAGCGCGCGGAACACGTCGTCGACGTCCCCGGTCTCCACGTCCACCCCCAAACAGGCAACCCGGCGGCTGCATGTTCAGCATAGGCAACTGCTGGGTTGCCTGTAAACCCCGGCCGGGTGGCCACCGGACCCGGGCGGGTGGTCTCGCCCGCGCGCCGTTCAGTCCGCCCGCCCGCTCCGGTAGGCCGGGGTGGTGGCGCCGACCGCCCGATCGGCACCGAACCCGAGGAACGAGGGAAGGACCGCCATGACGCAGGTCGACAGCCGCCCGGCCGCGGTGCGCGGCGACGTGTTCACCGAGGACCTGGTCGTCGGGGACCAGGAGATCTGGACCCCCTACCCGTCAGCGCCGCCGACCGCCGAGCAACTCAAGCTCAAACGCACCGGGCTCACCCCGGCCGAGCGCGCGGCCGTGCTGGACCGGCTGGCCGCGCACCTGGAGCACAAGCGCGACCACCTGCTCGGCTACCAGGTCAACGAGAACATGGACGGCTACGCCGAGGACCTGGGCCGGTTCCTGCGCACGCACATCAACAACATCGGCGACCCGTTCCAGGACGGCGGCTTCAAGGTCAACTCCAAGGTCGTCGAGCAGGCCGTGCTCAACTACTTCGCCGAACTCTGGCGCGGCAAGCCGTACGCGCGCGCCGACCGGGAGTCCTGCTGGGGCTACGGGCTGAGCATGGGGTCCACCGAGGGCAACATGTACGCGCTGTGGAACGCCCGCGACTACCTCTGCGGTCGGCGGCTCCTCGGGGAAGAGGAGTCCGACAGCGCCTCGCTGACCTACGCCGACCCGCACGACGCCGCCCCGGACAACACCGCCTACCAGCCGGTGGTCTTCTACTCGGAGGACACCCACTACTCGTTCAACAAGTCCGTGCGCGTGCTCAACCTGCCGACCTTCGGCGAGTTGGGCCGCAAGCTCTACCCGAAGCAGTGCCCCATCAACGACGGCGTCTGGCCGGACGAGGTGCCCTCGGCGCTGCCGAGCACCACCCACCGCGACGAGCAGTACTCGACCTACGGCCCCGGCTCGATCGACGTCGACAAGCTCGTCACCCTGGTGGACTTCTTCGCGGGCAAGGGCCACCCGATCATCGTCAGCCTCAACTTCGGCAGCACCTTCAAGGGCGCCTACGACCCGGTGCGCGAGGTCGCCGACCGGCTGCTCCCGATCTTCCACCAGTACAAGCTCATCGACCGCGAGATCCACTACGGACCCGGCCGCCGGACCGACCACCGGCGCGGCTTCTGGATCCACGTCGACGGCGCGCTCGGCGCGGGCTACGTGCCGTTCCTGATCAAGGCGGAGCGGGACCCCAAGTACGGCTACACCCCGGACGCGCCGGTGCCCGAGTTCGACTTCGGCATCCGCTCCCGGTACGCCCCGGCGGGCGCCGACCCGGTCGAGCTGGACATGGTGGCCTCGATCGTGGTCAGCGGGCACAAGTGGATGGGCGCGCCGTGGCCGTGCGGCGTGTTCATGACCAAGGTCAAGTACCAGATGCAGCCACCGAGCAAACCGGACTACATCGGGTCCCTGGACACCACCTTCGCCGGGTCCCGCAACGGGTTCTCGCCGATCGTGCTGTGGGACCACATCGCCAAGAACCCGGACGGCAAGCAGATCTCGCTGGCCGTGCACTCCCAGCGGATGTCGGCCTACCTCGTCGAGCAGCTGCGCAAGGTCGAGGCCTACCGGCAGCTGAAGTTCAACGAGGACACCCTGTTCATCGACCGCACCCCGCTGGCGATCACCGTCCGGTTCCGCCGACCCAGTGCCCGCCTGGTGGCCAAGTGGTCGCTCTCGACGGTGAGCACGCGGATGAAACCCGGTGACGACGGCAGCATCCGGCACCTGGCGCACGCGTTCCTGATGGCATCGACCACCCAGGACAAGATCGACGCGTTCGTCGCCGACCTGTACGCCTACGACGCGTTCGACGCGATCGACACCCACGTCGAGCTCTACCGCGCCGCCGCGGTGGTCGCCGACACCCCGTTCGTCGACCGGGGATTCGCCTGATCCACAGTGGACCGAGGCCCGATCCCCCGGTGGGACCGGGCCTCGGTGCCTGCTCTAGCCGATCTTCACCGTCACGTCATCGATGTAGTACGTGCGGGTGTTCGGCCACGTCGCGCCGATGCCCGCGGCCACGTGGAGTTCGTAGGCCGACAGCGTGTTCACCGTGGTGGTGAAGGTGTACTTCACCCACGTGTTGGACGTGTGCGTGATGGACTGGTACTGCCACCCCGCGCTCGGCGACCCGGAGTCGCTGTGCGGGTTGACCGTCGAGGCGTACGCCGCGGCGTTCCACGAGTTCACCGGCCCGCTGCCGGGGGAGCGCACGTAGAAGCTGATCTCGATCGGCAGCGCCGCCGACTGCTGCGGGCTGGGGTAGAACCACTGGATCCACGGCTTGCCCGAGGAGGTGTAGGAGCGGATCCGGAACCGGGCGGACTGGGTGCCGCTGCGCGCGGTGGTGGTGTCCTTGTCCACCCACCAGCCCGAGGAGCCCCCGTCGTCGTGCTGCATGACGTCGTCGAGGTTGTCGAAGTCGTAGGTGTGGGTCACCGCGGCGGCGCCGGTCGGGCTCGCCGTGGCGTCCGCGGCGAACACGGCCGCACCGGCGGTCAGCACGGCGGCCGTGACGGCCGCGATCTTCCTGCTCAGCATCGTTTCGCTCCCGATCAGCCGATGGTGACGGACACGTCGTCGAAGTGCAGGTAGTCCCGCACGGTCTCGAAGTTCGCGTGCAGCGCGATCGCGACGTTCACCGTGCCGCCCGAGGTGATCGTGTTGACGTTCGCGGACTTCGTGTACTGGTGCCAGCCGCCGTAGTAGTTCTCCGGCGTGGTGTCCCAGGTGCCCAGGTTGTCCCACGGCGGGTTCGACGCGGTGGCGCCGAGGTCGTGGTCGGTGCCCTTGATGGACGCGGTGGTCAGCCAGGTCCCGGCGCTGGGGCCCGCGCTGGTGGGCGACCAGGCCCAGTAGGTGACCGTCACCGGGACCGAGGTCCCCGACGGGGCGCTGAACTGCCGCTCGATCCAGATGGTGCCGTTGTCCCAGGTGCCGTCCAGTTGGTAGTTCAGCGACTGGCTGCCGCCGTGCGCCTGCGCGGTGGTGTGGTCGATCCACCAGCCCCTGGTGTTGCCGCCGTCCTCCGGTGACCAGCCTTCCCAGTCACCGCCTTCGAAACCGCTGGTGTAGGTGGTCGACGTGGCTCCCGCCGGTGCCGCGGGCGCGGTGTGCGCCGTCGGTGCCGCCAGGGCTGGTGCCGCAGCGCCGAGCGCGGCGACGAGCCCGACGCCCGCGACGAGGGCGGCGAGTCTGGCCGTTGTGGACTTCCGGTGCGCTGACCGCGTCGGCGGCCGTCGTGAAGACATGCGTGTCCTCCCAGTGGTGGTGCCAGTGGTGTGGTGCCGCTTGCCCTGCGAATGCCCGCGCGGCGACGACCGGTGGACACGGCGCGGCGCCGTGCCAACCGGTGGTGTACCGCGGGTTTCGGTGGTCGATCTCCCCAGATGCCTTCCGAAACCCAAGCTAGCAGCACCCCGAGGACGCCAGTCAGCGCCGATTGGGTGTATCCCAATAAAGGGTAAAGAACCCTTCCGGTAGTGGCGCGCGTGATCGGCGCCAGAATTCGATATTCCTCAATGGACCATTTGTGGGTCGATTCCGCCGCTCGGCGCGACAGCCCCTCAGGCGCGAACCGCGGTCCGGCTGGAATGGTCGGTGCCCCAGCCGACCTCGCCGCGGTGGGCGCTGACCCACAGCCGGGCGAGCAGCGTCACACCGACGAACACCGCGGCGTCGAGAAGGTAGGCCTGCCTGGTGCGCACGAGGCCGAGCACCGTGGCCAGCCCGGTGCCCGCGGCGCTGCTCTGCTGGATGCGCGCGTTGCCGCTGTGCACCCGCGCGCGCCTGCGGACCAGGCTGCGCAGGTCCCGCGGCGCGGCGATGGTGACCCGGGCGCTGTCGACGACCGCGCGCACGGGTACCAGCCGGGAGACGTACCCGTCGTCGCTGATGAGGTCGGCGGGCAGCGGGAACACCCGCTCGTGCGCGTCGCGGCCGAGCACGTAGACGCCTCGGCCCGCCGACGAGCTGTGCACCGAGGGCAGTCGCTGCCAGACCGCGTAGTAGCGGCGCACCAACCAGGACGCCCCGGTCAGGTCCAGCCGCGCCGCGGGGATGGACGCCTCGACGCCCGGTTCCCGCGCGGCGTGCGCGAGCGCGTCCAGATCAGCGCCGCCGAGTTCGATGTCGGCATCGATGTAGGCTCGCGGAAAATCGACACACACCGCGTCGCCCGCGTTCAAAGCCCCTGCTTTTCCCGGTTGTTCGACTTCGATGACGATGGGTGCGCTGAAGTGCGCGCGGGCCAGTTCCGCGGTCCGGTCGGCACATCCGTTGGCGACCACCACCACCCTGTTCACCTGGGTCGACTCGGCGAGTCTGTCCAGGCACCCGGTGATGCCGAACTCCTCGTTGTGCGCGGGCACAACGACATCCATGTCCATCCCCCTCGGCCATCCCCCGATGATCACGCGACGCACTGAGAGTCGCCCGGAACCGGTTGCTGTTACTGGGTTCTCGGTATCGCAACGCTAGCGCGTCAGGTGATCGGCGGTGGCCGATGGGCCGGATGGGGATCAAGATCAACAGACAATTCGGTCAATGCCGCACGAAATCGGAGATCGTCTTCACTGAATGTGCGGGTCACAGCCGTGGGATTGCTCCTGCCGTGTCCACCGGCCCGTTCGCGGCTACTCACGGTTTGCTGCTTGTTCGGCTTTCCGCCGACCGGATGTGATGATGTGACATTGCCGACGTCGGCTCGGCGGATTCGGCCGACCGGCGCATTCCGGACAGTAGCAACCGGCCTCGGCGCGGGTTCGGTCAGTCGGTGCCCTCGCGCGAGGACAACCGGCGCCTGGCGAAAAGGGCGATTCCGGCGGCCGCGATGAACCCGCCCGCGATGTACCACCGGTTCCTGGTCACCCAGGACTCCGCCGCCGCGGCGACCACCCGGGCCGAGTGCGACGCGCACACCACCGGTGGCCCGTCCTGCGTGGTCCGCGCGCACGCGGTGGTGGCCACCCTGGGGTGCTCGCCGACCACGGTCATCGTCGAGCGGATCACCGCCTCGCCGCCCGCGGCGAGGTCGACCGACCACGCGACCGCGGTGGTGCCCGCCGTGCCGCTCGGCTCGGCGGCGTCGAAGCGCAGCCCGGTCGGCACGCTCTGGGTGAGCGCGAGGTCGTCGACCGCGCTCGCGCCGAGGTTGCGCAGGGTCAGCGTGTAGGTCAGCCGATCGCCCTCGGTCGCCGCCGCCGCCGCGTTGTCCACCGTGATGCTCAGCCGCGGCCAGGAGTCCGCCGGGGCGGGGAGCACGGCCAGCAGGACAGCGGACAGTACTGCGGTCGCGATCACGGCGGCTCCTCGGCTGGGATTTCCCCGCGCTGGCCCTCGGCATTGTCGCGGCATTTCCACGCGGTGCGGCCCCACCTTACGGATCACCGCTGAAATCGCCCTTTCCTGCCACCCGATCGTGTAGCGGAAATGGGGGTGCGGTCAGGGCAGGGAGGTGATGACCGTGAGGTCCAGGCCGGTGGCGCGGGCGAGGAACGTGCCCGCCCTGGGTGGCCCGAGCGGTGCGGCGGACCAGGGGCGGCGGTCGCCCGAGGTGAGCAGGGCCGCGGTGGCGGACTGGGCCAGGGCGGCGGTGAGCGAGCGCGTGCTCGCCAACGCCGCGGCGAGGTGGACGCCGTCGTAGCAGGCTTCGGCGTAGGCGTCGAGGACGGGGGCTTGGTCGCCGAAGAGGGTGTGGTGGCGTTCGGCCAGGGCCATACGGCGTTCGTCGCCTTGGCCCGCGAAGGAGCGCATGGCGGCGTAGAGCTCACCGGTGTCGTCGCCGCCCGCGGCCAGCAGGCCGTTCTCCTCCAGCGAGCCGGAGAGGCGGACCACGCGCTGCGCCAGGGGCGAGGCGGCGAACGCGCGGTTGAACTGCGCCAGGTCCCGGCCGACCAGGCTGAGCAGGACCGCGTCCACCCGCTCCCTGGCCAACCCGGCCACGATCGCCTCCGCGTCGATCCCACTACCCGGGAACGGCACCAGCCGCCGCGACACGACCTGCGCGCCCAGCCCACGCACGATCCCCGTCGCCGCCTGGTGCACCGCTCGCGGCCAGATGTAGTCGCTTCCCACCAGCGCCCACCGCCGGGCACCGCGCCGCGCCACCAGCCAGCGGACCGCCGGGGCGAGCTGCCTGGTCGGGCTGTCGCCGAGCAGGACGACCCCGGCTCGGCGGCCGCCGCCCTCGTGCGGCGGGGTGAAGATGTAGGGCACCAGCCCGCCCAGCGCGACCTCCAGCGCCCGGTGCACGTCACTGGTGTGGAACCCCACGAAGGCGTCGACCAGACCCACCAGCGCGGTGGCCTCGGCGGCGACCTCGACCGGCGCCCTGCCCGCGTCCACCAGCACCAACTGCACCGGCCGCCCGAGCACCCCGCCCGCCGCGGTCAGCTCGGTCGCCGCCAGCGCCGCAGCCATCAACCCGGACGGCCCGGTCAGCCCCAGCGCCCCCGACAGCGGCAGCAGCAGCCCGATCCGCAACACCGCCGGGTCCGGTCCTGTCAGCGCGACCTCCACCCGGTCCCGCACGACCGCGCGCACGACCGAGGTGGAGTCCATGACCGGACAGTATGCTCGCCGAGAGGTATCCCGGCGAAAGGCTCGTCATGGCCGCTCAGCGCGACACCCAGGTCCCCGACCTGGTCGACCTGCTGACCCGCGCGCAGCGCGCCCTCGCCCGCGACCTGGGCACGGTGCTCGAAGAGGAAGCCACCACCGTGGACCAGTGGCGCGTGCTGCGCGCCCTGTCCACCGCCGCCGACGGCTGGTCCATGGGCGAACTGGCCATCACCGTCGAGATCCCGCACCCCACCCTGACCCGCCTGGTGGACGCCCTGGTCGACTCGGCCCTGACCTACCGCACCCAGTCCCCGGAAGACCGCCGCCGGGTCTCGGTGCACATCTCCGAACTGGGCCGCGCCAAGCTCGACCGCCTGGAAGCCCTGGCCGCCGCCCACGAGCGCACCCTGGTCGACCGCCTCAGCGCCGACACGGTGACCACGCTGTCCGCATTGCTGCGCGACCTGCGCCTCTGAGCCCCGCCGGTCAGAGGTCGGTGCGCTGCAGGGGGTCGTCGGTGGTGGCGGGGGCCAGGGCGGTGGGTTCCAGCCGCTGCATGCCCACGGCCCCCAGCATCAGCGCGAACGGGATGGCGAGCGCGATCCACATGGGATGGTCCTCTTCTCCGCCGGTCGGTCTGGTTCACCGAGCAGGTACCCCCGGGCCCGGCGGCCTACACCGGACGGGTGTCGATGTGGCCCCGCTCACCCGGTCGCGCACCGACCGTGGCCGAAACCGGCCGGGTCGAACTATTTCCAAATGGAAGTAATCGCTCTACGCTTCGCGCACCACGGGCGATGTTGGAGGCAACGATGAGCGAGGACGGTGGGCTCGGCCGCTACGGCTACACCCAGGAACTGCGGCGCACGCTGGGCTTCCGCGACCTGCTGGTGTACGGGATGATCTTCATGGTGCCGATCGCGCCATTCGGCATCTTCGGCAGCGTGTTCTCCGGGTCCGGCGGCATGATCGCGCTCGCCTACGCCATCGGCATGCTGGCCATGCTTTTCACCGCCAACTCCTACGCCCAGATGGCCAAGGCGTTCCCGATGGCGGGCTCGGTCTACACCTACGCCGGGCGCGGCATCGCCTCCCCGGTCGGTTTCCTGTCCGGCTGGATGATCCTGCTCGACTACGTGCTGGTGCCCAGCCTGCTGTACCTGATCGCCGGTATCGCGATGAACTCGCTGCTGCCCGCCATCCCGGTGTGGCTGTGGCTGGTGGCCTTCGTCGTGCTCAACACCGCGGTCAACTACCTCGGCATCGAGATGACGGCCAAGGTCAACCGGGTCATGCTGGTCGCGCAGCTGGCCATCCTGGCGATCTTCATCGTGATCGGCGTCGTCGCGCTGACCCAGGGCAAGGGCCGCGGCTTCAGCTTCACCCCGCTGTTCGACGGCGGCACGTTCTCCTGGGCGCTGGTGTTCGGCGCCGTGTCGATCGCGGTGCTCAGCTTCCTGGGCTTCGACGGCATCTCCACCCTGGCCGAGGAGAACCGCGACTCGGCGCGCGCGATCGGCCGGTCGATGGTGGCCGCGCTGCTGGTCACCGGGGTGCTGTTCATCGTGCAGACCTGGGTCGCCGCGCTGCTGGTGCCCGACCCGGCCGGGCTGATCGCCAACGGCGACGCGGCGGGGACCTCGTTCTACGACGCCGCCCGGGTCGCCGGTGGCGGCTGGCTGGCCGTGCTGACCGCCGCCGCGACCGCCGTGTCCTGGGGTTTCGCCAACTCGCTCGTCGCGCAGGCCGCGACCTCCCGGCTGCTCTACGCCATGGCCCGCGACCGGCAGCTGCCCGGCTTCCTGGCCAAGGTCCACCCGACCCGCAAGGTCCCGGTCAACGCGACCCTCTTGGTGGCGGGCGTCTCCCTGGCGCTGGGCCTCTACATGCAGTCGCGTGACGACGGCATCACGCTGCTCAGCTCGCTGGTCAACTTCGGTGCCATGACCGCGTTCCTGGTCCTGCACGTCTCGGTGGTCGTGCACTACGTCGTGCGCTCCCGCAGCCGCGACTGGTGGAAGCACCTGATCGCGCCGGTCATCGGGTTCGGCATCCTGGCCTACGTCGTGATCAACGCGAAGGTCGCCGCGCAGGCGCTCGGCTTCGTCTGGCTCGGCATCGGCGCGGTCGTGCTGGTCGGCCTGCTGCTCACGGGGCGCAAGCCGGTGCTCGCCGGGATCTCGGGGGAGGACAAGTGAGGGTAGAACAGCTGGTCTCCGAGCCCGCCTACACCTTCGGCGGGCGACCCGCGGCGCTGACCGTCGCACCCGGAACGGTCGTCGAACTCTCCACAGAGGACTGTTTCGGCGGTGCCGTCCGCGGTGTCGACGACCTGCCGAGCCAGGTGTGCCAGTTCCCGTACCTCAACCCCGTCACCGGTCCCATCGCCGTCGAGGGCGCCGAACCGGGGGACACGGTCGCCGTCCACTTCGTCGACATCCGCCCGCGCCGCGACTGGGCCATCTCCTCGACCTTCCCGCACTTCGGCGCCCTGACCGCCACGCACACCACCGCCATGCTCCACGACGCCCTCCCCGAACGCGTCTGGCGCTACGAGGTCGACGTGGAGCGCTGGGTGTGCCGGTTCCTGGCCCGCTCCAGCGACTTCAGCGTCGAGCTCCCCCTGGACCCCATGCACGGCACCGTGGGCGTCGCGCCCGCCGCGAGCGAGGTGATCATGAGCATCACCCCGGGCGCGCACGGCGGGAACATGGACACCCCCGAGATGCGCGCCGGGACCACCGCGTACTTCGGCGTGAACGTGCCGGGGGCGCTGATCTCCCTCGGCGACGGCCACTGCAGGCAGGGCGAGGGCGAGGTCTGCGGAACCGCGGTGGAAGCGGCGATGTCGACGGTCGTGGTGGTGGACCTGATCAAGGGCGTGCCCTGCCCGTGGCCCCGGTTGGAGGACGACCGGTACCTGATGTCCACCGGGTCGGCGCGGCCGCTGGAAGACGCCTTCCGGATCAGCCAGCACGACTTGGTCGGCTGGACCGGCGAGCTGCTGGGACTTGATGCGCTCGACGCGTACCAGCTGGTGAGCCAGGCGGGTTTGGCGCCCGCGGGCAACGTCGTCGACACGAACTACACGATGCTCGCCAAGATCGCCAAGGACATCGTGGCGCCGCAGGCTTTCGACGGTGTCCACAACAGACTCCGTGCTACCGCGCGGGAGTACCTCGCGCAGCGGTAGCGGCGGACCGGATGCGGTGGCGTCCACGCAGGGTGGCGCCACCGCATCTCCCTCACCCTTGGCGCAGTGGCAGTCGAACCTCGAACTCGGTGGCGCCGGGTGCGGAGATGACCCGGATGTCGCCGTGGTGTTTGTCGACCACGATCCGCCAGGAGATGTCGAGGCCCAGTCCGGTTCCCTCGCCGACCGGTTTGGTGGTGAAGAACGGTTCGAAGATGCGGCCGCGCACCTCGGCCGGGATACCCGGTCCGGTGTCGGCGATCCCGACCAGCAGCCGGTCGCCGTCGAGCGCCGTGCGGACGGTCAGCGTGCCGGTGCCCGCCATCGCGGCGACCGCGTTGTCGACCAGGTTCGTCCAGACCTGGTTGAGTTCCGCGGCGTACCCGGGCAGCGGCGGCAGGGAGCGGTCGTAGTCGCGGACCACCTCGATCCCGTGGCCGATCTTGCCGCCCAGCATCACCAGGGTCGCGTCCAGCAGTTCGTGCACGTCGACCACCTGGAACGGCGCCCGGTCGAGTTGGGAGTACTGCTTGGCCGCGCCGACCAGGGTGGACACCCGGGTGGTGGCGTCCTCGATCTCGTTCATCAGCGCCTCGGTCTCCACCGTGTACGCCAGCCAGCGCACCGCGGCCTCGGTCGCCGTGGCCGGGCACTGGGTGACCGCGCGCTGCAGCCACTCCACGTCGAGCCCGTTGGTGACCAGGATCGGTGCCAGGTCCCAGCCGCCCGTGACACCGAGGTCCTCGAGCCAGTCGGCCAGTTCGTCCTCGCGGTCGCTGGCCTGCATGGGGCTCAGCTTCGGCGCTTTGGCGACCCGCTCCACGGCCTCTTCCTGCAGCCGCACCAGCGAAGGCAGCACCGCGGGGTCGATCGCGCCCCCGGCGAGCAGGGCGAGCTTGTGCCGCATCCCGGCCACCCGCTCGCGCAGTGACGCCGTCGCGCGCACTGCGGCCGCCGCCGGGTTGTTCAGTTCGTGGGTCAGCCCGGCGGTGAGCGACCCGAGGGCCAGCAGCCGTTCCCGCTGACCCACCACGGCCTGCGTGTTCTGCATCCCCCAGAACAGGCCTTCGAGCAAGTGGATCCCCATCGGGAACCACGACCGGACCGCGGGGCCGAACTCCGCCGCGGGCAACTGCAGCAGCCGCACATCCGTCACGGCGACGACGGTCATCAGATAATTCCGCCTGGTTGCGCCTTCGTCTTGCAGATAGGCCTGCGTCGCTCCGAAATAGGCGCCCCGGTGGTCGGTGCGGGAGATCTCCGCGCGTTCCCCGCCGACCGCGCGCAACAGCGAAACCGAGCCTTCGAGCAGCACGGAGAAACACGTGGCCGGTTCGCCTTCGGTCAGCAGTTCGGCGCCGCGCGCGAAAGACTCCTCCACCCCGTGCTCGGCCAGCCAGGCCAGTTGGTCGTCGTCGAGGCTCTCGAACAGGAACAGGCCGCGCAGCTCGTCGGGGGTCATGCCTTCTCCAAGTACCGGTGCACCAGTGTGACGGCCATCGCGCCCTCGCCGACCGCGGAGGCCACTCGTTTGACCGATTCCGCCCGCACGTCGCCCGCCACGAACACCCCGGGCAGGCTCGTCTCCAGGTGGTAGGGGTCGCGGTCGAGGTCCCAGCCGAGCGGCCGGGTGCCGTCGACCACCAGGTCGGGGCCCGCGACCACGAACCCGTTGCGGTCACGGGTGAGCGTGCCCTCCAGCCAGTCGGTGCGCGGCGCGGCACCGATGAAGGCGAACAGCCAGGACGCCTCGACCGTGCTCGTCGCGCCGGTGCCGTTGTCGCGCAGGGTCAACGACTCCAGGTGCTCGGTCCCGGTGCCGCCGACCACCTCGGTGTGGGTGAGCACCTCGATCGTCGGCACCTCGGCGATCTGGTCGATCAGGTACCGCGACATCGACCGGTCCAGCGAGTCGCCGCGGACCACGAGCACCACGCGCTTGGCGTGCCTGGCGAAGTACATCGCCGCCTGGCCCGCCGAGTTCGCGCCACCGACGATGTAGACGTCCTGGCCCGCGCAGCTGGGCCCCTCGGTGGTGGCCGCGCCGTAGAAGACGCCGCGACCGGCCAGTTCGTCGAGGCCGGGGGCCGCTAACACCCGGTAGGACACGCCGGTCGCCAGGATCACCGTGTGCGCCGCGAGTTCCGTGCCGTCGTCGAACCGCACGACCCGGGCGGCGCCGCGCGGCTGCAGCCCCACGACCTGGCGGGTGGTCAGCACCTCGACCTCGAACTTCGCCGCCTGCCTGCGCGCCCGCTCGGTCAACTGCTCGCCGGACACGCCGTCGGGGAAGCCGAGGTAGTTCTCGATCCGGCTGCTGGTGCCCGCCTGCCCGCCGGTCGCCATCCGCTCGACCAGCACCGTGCGCAGCCCCTCCGAGCCGCCGTAGACGGCCGCGCCCAGGCCAGCGGGGCCGCCGCCGACCACGATCAGGTCGTAGAAGTCGGTCGCGGGGACCGTGCTGAGCCCGACTTTCGCCGCCAACTCGGCGTCCGTGGGCTCGACCAAGGTCGCGCCGTCCTCGGTGACGACCACCGGCAGCCGCGTGCCGTCCTCGTCGGCCGCGAGCAGCAGCCGGTCGCCTTCGGGGTCCTCGCCCAGGGTGTACCAGCGGAACGGCACGCAGTTGCGCGCCAAGAAGTCCCTGACCTCGTAGGACCGGCTCGACCAGCGGTGCCCCACGACCCTGACCTGCCGCGCCCGCCCCTTGGCCGCCGCCGTCCAGGACGCGAGCAGGTCGTCGAGCACCGGGTACAGCTTCTCCTGCGGGGGGTCCCACGGTTTGAGCAAGTAGTGGTCGAGGTCGACCACGTTGATCGCCCGGATCGCGGCGTCGGTGTCGGCGTAGGCGGTCAGCAGCACCCGGCGGGCCAGCGGGAAGACCTCCATGGCCTGCTCGAGGAACTCGATCCCGGACATCCCGGGCATCCGGTAGTCGGCCAGCAGCGCCGCGACCTCCTCGCCGCGCAATTTGATCTCGCGCACCGCCTCGAGCGCCTGCTCCCCGGTCTCCGCCCGCACCACCCGGTAGGCCTCGCCGTACTGCCTGCGCAGGTCCCGCGCGATCGCCCGGGACACCGCCGGGTCGTCGTCAACGGTGATGATCGACGCTCGCCTGGTCGCGTCCGCGGTGCTCATGGCCGCCAGTCAATCACCCGCCCGGCGGGCCCGGTAGGGGCGCGGACGGGCGTTCACGGGCATTCACCGGCTCCGTGTGAACGCCGAGGTGGGTGGGATCGGCACCGCTGTGAACGGGTTACCCGGTGATCACAGACGGTAGGACTTCGATCACAAGCCCTCGCGGTGGCCGACCCCGTGGAGCAAGATCATCACGCGTTTCCGGCCCCGTCGAAAACGCGCGGTGAAACGCCGGGCGCGCCGCGGTCGATGACTATCCTTGGCAACGAGGGACGAGTTCCAGGGGGCCTGGTGTGAGCGACCGTCGGGAACGGGTGCTGACCAATCCAGCCCTGTTACGCGCGATCGGGCACGAACTGCGGACAGCGCGCGAAGCGCTCGGCTGGACGAGGGCGCAGCTGGTTTCCCAGCTGGATCGTGAAGTGCATTCGCAGACTATCGCGACCTACGAACTCGGAATCCGGCAGTGCACCCTCGGCCGCTTCGTGGCCATCTGCGACGCGCTCGGCATCCCCGCACCGCAGGTGCTGACCAACGCCATGCGCCGGGCCGGTGTCGAACCGCACCTGCTGGCGTGCGCGGTGGATCTGCGACTGCTGGTGCGCGATCGTTCCCCGGACTTGGAGCCGCTGCGCCGGTGGGCGCAGCACCGGCTCGACGCGGGCGTTGACGAGGACGGCATTGTCCACTTGGAACCCACACTTGTCGCTGAGCTCGCGGTGTTCTGCGGCCTTGCCCATGTGGAGTTGTTCCGCAGGCTAGAGGTGTTCACCTCCGACAGCGGGCTCTGACGCCGCTGTCCACACGGGACTGATCAGCGCAGTCGCCACCACGCCATCGCGGTTTCCAGGTCGTGAGTGGTCACGATGTAGACGACCACGGCGGCCGGGGCGAGCAGGAGTGCGGCGACCGCGAGGACCTTCTTCAGCAAGGTGATTCTGGCTTTCTCGAGGCGCTCGACGACAGTGGCGAGCGCAACTGGATCATCTGCCGGCAGTCTCCACCACCCGTTCGTGGGTAGTCAACCCACTGGCGGCCGATCAACCCCGTGTTGTTCGCACCGGCCGCACCGGCGCGCGGCGCTGACCTCGATGATCACCGAGAGCGGCCGAAGGTTGCTACGAAAGAGATCACACGTTCGTGGTGGAATGTGGCCGAGGGCAATGCCCCGGTGGCATTCGGCTCGGTGCCTCCACGAACGGGGTAGCTCGTCAGCGGGAGAGGTCAACGATCTTGGTGTAGACCCGGTGTCTGCCCGCCGTGCTGCCTAGGCGGTGGTAGAGCTCATCGGCTTCCAGCCAGGTCCGCCGGGCCTGGGCGTGCCTGCCCTGCGCGGCGAGGACGTCGCCCAGCACTTCGGCAGCTCGGGCGTGCACCGGGACGTCGTGCACCCGCTCCGCGAGGGACACCGCGCGCGTGGCCAGCAGTTCCGCGGCCGACCACGCCCCCGTCGCGAGTTCCACCTCGGCGAGGGCGGTGCAGGTGGTCACGATGGCGCCCGCGTTGCGCGACGCTTCGGCGGCGTTCATCGCCTCGATGCCGAAGGAGGCCGCCTTCTCGTGCTCGCCCTGTGCGAGCGATACCGCGCTGATCCCGGCCAGGACCAATGCCAACGCGTAGTCATCTCCCGCCTCGGCGGCGTGCTGTTGCGCCTCAAGCAGGTGTAGCAGCGCTTTGTTGAGGTCACCGGCGAGCCGCAGTGCGTCTCCCAGTTCGTAGTGCGTCCACCGCTTCGCTTCTGTGTCGTCGGTTGCCCGCGCGAGTTCGAGGCTCTCGCCGAGGAGCCGGACTCCCGCGGCGGTGTCGCCGACCAGGATGGCGATCCTGCCCAGGCTGAACCGGCTCGCGCATTGGCCGCGTTGGTTACCGGATTTGTCGGCGAACACCATCGCTTGGTGCAGGCACTGTTGCGCCTCCCGCAGCCTGCCCAGGGTCATGTGGCTGCGTCCAAGGTCGGCCAGCGTCGCCGCTTCCGCTTCCTCGTCGCCGTCGGCTCCCGCCGAGGTCACGGCTGTCTGCAGCGCCCGCTGGTAGTCCTCGTGGTAGCCGAACTGCTCCAGGTACACGCCCATCGCGTGGGGTAGCCGCCAGGCGAGGTCGTGGTGGCCCGCGGCCGCGGCGACCGCGGTGGCGTTCATCAGGGTGCTGTGCTCGACGGCCAGCCAGGTCCGCCCCGCGTCCGCGTCGGCGAAGTCCAGCGGACTCACCTGCGTGGGCAGCTCGAACGGCGGGCCGGGGTCGCTGTCGGGGTAGAGGGCGTGGTGGGCGGCGGTGGCGGTGGCGAGGTAGAAGGCGAGCACCCGGCGTTCGGCGGCGTGGCGGAGCTCGACGGGTTCGTCGGTGGTGGCGAGGTTGCCCGCGCACTCGCCGATGAGGTCGTGCAGGCGGAAGCGGTCGAGGGAATCGGTCCGCTCCACCAGGTTCGAGCCGACCAGGGTGGTCAGGGCCGCACCGGTCTCCGCCTCGTCGCGGCCCCAGCAGGCCTGCGCGGCGGCCACGGAGAACTCGGTGCCGGGGTGCAGCCCGAGCAATCGGAACAGCCGCCGGGGTGCCTGGGGGAGCGCCCGGTAGGACCAGGTGAACAGAGTCTGCGGTGAGTTGTCGCCGTCGGCGTCGATGCCCAGTTCCAGCAGCAGGCGCCGCGGCGCGACCCCCGCGTGGTCGCGCCGCAGCCGGTACTCGGCGATGTTCTGGCCCACCACCGCGATGACCAGCGGGAGGCCGCCGCACAGGCGCACCACCTCGGCCCGCAGCCCGGGATCGGAGTCCGCGCCGAGCCTGGTTCCCAGCAGCGAGGTCGATTCCGCCTCCGACATCGGCTTCACCTGGATCCGCCGCGCGTTGTACTTGGCGCCCAGCGCGGTCAACGAGTTGCGGCTGGTCACCACGACCAGGCACTCGGCCAGCAGCGGCAGCAGCTCGCGAACGTGGTCGGAGTTGCGCGCGTTGTCCAGCACCACCAGCGTGTGCCGGTTGGCCAGCGTCCGGCGCAGTGCCGCAGCGCGGGCCCGGGTCGCGTAGGCGTCCGGTTCCTCGCCCAAGCCGAGCAGCAACTCGTCGATCACCGAGGCCTGCGTCGCAGCGGGGGTACCGGAGTATCCGTGCAGGTCGATGAACAGGTCCCCGTCGGGGAAGTGGGTGCGCCTGCGGTGTCCCCAGTGGACGGCGAGGCTGGTTTTGCCCACCCCGGGCATCCCCTCCAGCACGACGACCCCGCGCACCGGCGTGCCGTCGTCGTCGAGCGCCAAGGTGTCCAGTTGGGACAGTTGGTCCGCGCGGCCGACGAAGTCGTGGACGTCGAAGCGGAGTTGGCGGGGCGGGTGGTACTCCTTGGGCGCGGCCCACGGTGCGCTGTGCGCCCGGGTGATCAGCGATTCGTAGTGGCGCCGCAGGTGGTCGGCGGCCTGGGGGTCGCCCTCGGTGCGCAGCTGGCGGTACACGTGCAGGTAGTACTCGCTCGCCTCCTCCGCCCGGTCAAGCGCGTGCAGGGTCACCAGCCGCGCTTTGTGCAGCGCGAGGCTTTCCTGGTGCTCGGACTGCAGGTCGTCGAGCAGCACCAGGGCCTCGTCGGCGCGGCCGAGGTCGATCAGGGCGCTCAGGTGGGTGGTGTGCGCCGGGATGAGCTCGTCGCGCTCGAAGCGGCCGCGCCAGGCCAGGGCCCCCGCCGAGCGCAGGTCGTCGAGCGGGCGCCCCCGGCTCAGCCGTAGCGCCAGGTCGGCGTAGTGGGCGGCTTCGGCGGAGCGCCCGTCCCGGAAGTGCCGCTGCGCGGTGGCGACGAGGTCGCGGAACTGGAAGTAGTCGATGGCGGCCCGGTCCGTGTCCAGGCGGTACGTGCCGCGGTGCCCGCGCAGGGTCGCGGTGACCGGCAACCGCTTGAGCAGCTTGCGGATGCGGGTCGCGTAGGTGTCCAGTGCGCCCGTGGTGCGCGTCGGCGGGGGCTGTTCCTGCGACCACACCCAGCGCGCCAGCGCCTCACCAGGCAGTGTCCGCCCAGGGGCGACCAGTAGTGCCGCCAACATCGCCTTGGGTTTGGGTGATTCCCACTCCGCGTCGAGCACCCCGTCGAGCCGCAGTGCCGTCGCGCCCAGGATCCCGAACGCCGCCTCCACCAGCCTCACCCCTCGACCTGGATTCCCCGGATCCGGTAGCCGCCCGCGGCGGCGGAATGTGCGTTGGCGCAGTATTGGAGTCTAGTGAACCGCGCGGGTGGGCCACAGCGCCGTTTCGGCTCCTGTCAGCCGCATGGCGCAACGATTCCGGAAAACGACGCCGCCGATTCCCGCGTTCGGCCTACCTCGTTGGTTCCGCGCTGTCCGGCTTGTGGCAGTGCGCCCGCTGCGGGAATGTGAAACGGGAACCGCGTCGAACAACAGTCGGTTTGGCGGGGTGCGCACAGTTTTCTTTTCGCGGCGTTCCGTCGACGATTATTCGAGCGCCGTTCATTTCGTGCGGCCAGGGTAGCGCGGGCCGGTCACCGTCGGGTGTGACGGCAGTCATTGCCGAAGGGCAAGCGTTTTGCTTAGCATGGCTAAGTGACTCGGACCGGGCAGGCGGGCCGCGCGGACCAGGGGTTCGCGCCGGGGCCGCGGTACAAGTGGATCGCGCTGTCGAACACCACGCTGGGGATGCTCATCGCCACGATCAACTCGTCGATCGTGCTGATCGCGCTGCCGGACATCTTCTCCGGCATCGGCATCGACCCGCTGGAGCCGGCCAACACCGGCTACCTGCTGTGGATGATCATGGGGTTCCTGGTGGTCACCGCCGTGCTGGTGGTGGGCTTCGGGCGGCTGGGGGACATGTACGGCCGGGCGCGGATGTACAACCTGGGCTTCGCGGTGTTCACCGCGTCCTCGGTGCTGCTGGCCGCCACCTGGTTCACCGGCGACGCCGCCGCGCTGTGGCTGATCGGCTGGCGGGTGGTGCAGGGCGTCGGCGGAGCGCTGCTGATGGCCAACTCCTCGGCCATCCTGACCGACGCCTTCCCGGCCAACCAGCGCGGCATGGCGCTGGGGATCAACGGGGTGGCCGCGATCGCCGGGTCGTTCCTCGGCCTGGTCATCGGCGGGCTGCTCGCGCCGGTGAGTTGGAACCTGGTGTTCCTGGTGTCCGTGCCGTTCGGGGTGGTTGGCACCATCTGGGCCTACCTGAAGCTGCACGACACCGGCGTTCGCAAGCACGCCGAGATGGATTGGTGGGGGAACCTCACCTTCGCCGTCGGTCTCATCGCGCTGCTGGTCGGGATCACCTACGGCATCCAGCCCTACGGCGACTCGCAAACTGGGTGGGGAAGCCCATTCGTGCTCACCTGCCTCATCGGCGGTGTCGCGGTGCTGGCCGTGTTCGTCCAGGTGGAGCGCCGGGTCGCCACTCCGCTGTTCGACCTTTCGCTGTTCCGGTCGCGATCGTTCACCTGGGGCAACGTGGCCAACTTCGCCGCTTCGCTGGGGCGGGGCGGGCTGCAGTTCATCCTGATTGTCTGGCTGCAGGGCATTTGGCTGCCGCAGCACGGGTACAGCTACGAGCAGACCCCGCTGTGGGCGGGCATCTACATGCTGCCCATGACCGTCGGCTTCCTGTTGTCGGCACCGGCGTCCGGCATCGTGTCCGACCGCGTGGGCAGCCGGGTGCTCGCGTCGGTCGGGTTGCTGGTGACGGCGTTGTCGTTCGTGCTGCTGATCGCGCTGCCGGTGAACTTCCCGTACCCGGCGTTCGCGGCGGTGCTGGTGCTCAACGGCATCGGTATGGGGATGTTCTCCTCGCCGAACCGGGCCGAGGTGATGAACAGCCTTCCCTCGCACGCCAGGGGCTCCGGTTCCGGGATGATGACGACGTTCCAGAACACCGCGATGGTCCTGTCCATCGGCTTCTTCTTCAGCCTGATCATCGCCGGGTTCGCCGCAACCTTGCCCGACGCGATGCGCACCGGCCTGCAAGCCCACGGCGTCCCCGCGGAGTCCGCGTCCCACGTGGCCGCACTCCCGGCCGTGGCGGTCCTGTTCGCCGCTTTCCTGGGTTACAACCCGATCCGCCAGCTCCTGGGCGACCAGCTCGCGACCCTCCCACCGGACCAGGCCACCTACCTCACCGGACGCGGCTTCTTCCCCAGCCTCATCTCCCAGCCATTCGCCCACGGTCTGGCCATCGCCTTCGGCTGCGCCATCGCCCTCTGCCTCATCGGCGCGGTCGCGTCGTGGCTGTGCGGCCCCGTGACCCGCACCGAACCCGTGGGGGCCGACCTCGCCGCGGCGGCGGGGGAGCGGGTCGGGTAGTCCTTTGTGGACATGACTGGGTTGACAGGAGGTCAGTCAAGGTCGGACGGGTATCGGGCGGGGTTCGGGGCCGCGTATACCGGGTGGGATATGTCCCGTTCACGACTGTTAGGAGGGGAACGTGGCCCGAACCCCGATCGTTGTGCTCGCCCTTGCCGTCGCGGCTGGCAGCGCGATGTTCGGCCCTGCGTGGGCTTCGTCCGAACCCGCACCGACCGCGGCGGTGGCTCCTTCGGGGGCCATGAAGGTCGGCGAGGAAACGGTTCTCGGCAGCTCGATCGCCTACACGGGCGCGCAGCGGCGGGAGATCCGACAACCGGGTGCGACCTACATCAAGGTGCACTTCGAGTCGCTCAAGCTCGCCCCCGGCGATTACGTGACCGTCGCGGATCCGACCGGGCGCGAGGTCCACACCTACCACGGTGATCCCACCGCCGGTGGGGCGCGCACCGGGGACAGCGACTTCACCCGGCACGGCCGCAAGGGCTTCGCCGCGATGTCGATCGACGGTGAGGCCGCTGTTGTCACCCTGCACAAGGTGGGGGGCTCCGCGGTCGCCACGCGCGGGCTCGGGTTCTCCATCGACCGGTACTGGCGCGGGTACAGCCCGGACGAGGTGAGGGCCAACAACCCCAGCTTCTTCAGCATCTGCGGCACCGACGCCCGGCGCGACACCGTGTGCTACAAGAGCAGCCACCCCACCGAATACGCGAAGGCGAACGCGGTGGCCCGGTTGCTGATCAGCGGCGGCAGCCTGTGCACCGCCTGGCGCGTCGGCAACACGAACCGGGTGCTCACCAACAACCACTGCATCTCCACGCAGTCGGCGGTGTCGTCCTCGGAGGTCCAGTTCGCCTACGCCTGCGCGACCTGCGGCGGCAACAACCCCGCCGCGGGCACCAAGGTCAGCGGCGCGACCTTCTACAAGACCAGCCCCGGCGGGTCCAGCAGGCTCGACTACACGCTGTTCTCGGTGAACAACTTCGCCTCGATCCAGCAGTTCGGCACGCTCTACCTCGACCCGCGCGCCCCCGTCGCGGGCGAGCGGATCTACATCCCCGGCCACGGCGACGGCAAGCCCAAGCGGCTGTCCATCTACGAAGAGGCCCAGGGCGGTCCACTGTGCACAGTGCGGAGCGCGGCATCGGACTCGTACAACATGAGCTACAGCTGCGACACCTCCGGCGGAAACTCCGGATCTCCCGTGCTGGCGGCCAACCACAAGGTCATCGCACTGCACCACCTCGGTGGCTGCCCCGGCAACCAGGGCGCCCGGATCAACCTGATCTACAACGAGATCAAGGACCTGATCGACAACACCGCGCGGATCTGACCACCCGCCGCCCCTGAATGCCTGGCCGGTGCCCGCCTCGCGCGGCACCGGCCAGGCGTGCTCGGCTAGTTCGGCAGTGTGGTGCGCACCAGGTCGGTCAGCTCGCGAACAGCGCCGACCGTGGGCCACTGCTCGGTGAGCGCGGTGTGCACGACCCGCATCTCCGCTCTGACGCGGGCTGATCCGTGCGGGCCGGATGGGGGGCTCAACAGGGTTGTCAGCACCGATGCCGCTTCGTCGGGTTGGCCCGCGTGGGTGTGGGAGCTCGCGAGGCGCGTGGCCACGACGGCGCGGTCGTGTTCGTTCGCTACAGGTACGGCCGCGAGAGCGCGGGTGGTGTGGTCGACGGCTGTCGTCGCCAACGTTGACCGGGTGTCCCGGGCAGCCAGATCGCGGTAGCAGGTGCCCATGGCGAGCGCCAAGACCGACTGCGCGGCCCAAGGCTCGGTGCGTGGGTCGGCGGCGCGCAGCAGCGTTGTCGCGTCGTCGAGGCGTTGTTCGCACGAGCGGCGGTCACCGGCCAGGGCGTGTCCGCGCGCTTCCGCCAGGCACGCCCAAGCGCGGACGCCGGGTCTGGTCCCCTCGACAAGGCGGGCGCGTTCGGCCAAGGCGATGGCGCCCGCGGCGTTGCCGACCGACCAGTGGACCGAGCTCTGGCGGGCCAACAACCGGCTCATCAGGTCGCGGTCGTCGGCGAGGGTCGCCCAGTGCTGGCCGCAGGTGTACCAGAACTGGGCGGTCGAGTAGTCCGCGCCGTCGAAGCGGGCCCAGCCTGCCAGTTGCGCGAACCTGGCCGCCAGCCGGGCGAGCTCGGGGTCGGAGGACCCCGCCTGCCACTGCACGACCGCGCGCGTGTGGTGTTCGAGCGGCACCACCAGGTCCCGACTGCCCAGCTGCGAGCCGACGTCGTGGTAGGCCTCCAGCAGCGCAGCCATTGCCTCGGGCGCGGTGGGGCTCGACGGTGTGGACGGCGGGACCGCCTCGACCGGTCTGGCCCCGGGACCCTCCTGCCGTTCCCGCTCGACCAGCGGCCACAGGGCGGCGAGTTCGCCGCCGGTGTCCAGGACCCGGTCGGCCCGGTCCGGCAGGTCCGGTGGTGGCCACCGGTCCCCGCTCTCGACCTTGCTCAGGTGGGAGTCCCCGTACCCGAGCCGAGCACCCAGCTCGGCCTGCGACAACCCCCGTGCGCGCCGCCAGTGGCGCAGCCGCCACCCGAAGTAGGCGCGCACGGAACCGGCGGGCTGAGGTCGCCGTGACATGCCCGTCCTCCTCGCTCCGTACGCCCGCCCGAGGGTTCGCCCAGCATGGTCGCTGCGACCGTCAGTGGACAAGAGCGGCGCTGGACCAGTGCGTGCCAATTACCGGTTTTGTCCGGGAACTGTGATGGCCGCGCCGGTCGTTGGAGCGGCATGGGCTTGCTGTGGGCGATGAGCCTCCCCGGTCTGGTGGTGCTGCTCGTGGTGCTCGCCGCCCTGGAGCGCTTCGGGCTGTGGATGCACCAGCGCAGCTGGCTGCCGTGGCGCCGCAACCGGACGGGAACGCCGGTCTCCGCCGCGGGTTTCGACGAGCTCGGCGCCTTCTTCTCCGGCCCCAAGCGGGAGGAACTCGAGTACCGCAAGACCGAGTTGATGCTGCGGGACGACTCGGACGACGGCGCACCACCCCACACCACCGTCGACCTCGACGGCTACGGCGTGCGGGTGGTGCTGCCGAAGAAGCCGGTCTAGGGCTTCTCGAAGTGCTGGTAGTCGATCGGCGTCGTCCAGTACCCGCCCCAGTCCCAGCCGCGGCGCTCGAAGGTGCGCACGGTCGCGTCATCGGCGTGGATGAGGCCCGGGTCGGTGCGGGTCCGGTCGACGTACGGGGCGCCGTTGGGCGGGTAGACCGCGCCCGAGCCGGAGATGTAGGGGTTGACCACCGGGTTGATGTCGATCGCCCGCCCGTAGGAGTGGTTCGACCACCGCGTGCCGCCGGTGATGGGGCGGCAGTTGAACGCCGAGGTGTTGTTCGCCGCCATCGACTTGTCGTCGTCGGCGTCGTACTTCTCCACCGTCAGCATCCGCTCGATGGGGTACCTCGCCCGGTAGAGCTCGCCGAACGCGGTCGCGACCTCCACCGCGACGTCCTTGGCGACCACCAGCTCACCCCGGTGCACCCGACCGTCGAACCCGATGGTGCTCATCGTGACCAGCGCCAACCCCTCTGGTCCGACCGGGCAGCCGGGGCGCCAGCTCTTGCCCAGCCGTTCGGCGGTCACCGGTCTGATGATGGCTACGTACGGTGCTACCGCGTCGACCTCGGTGGTACTCGCGGAAGCTTGGTGCGCCCCACCGGCCACAGTAGTGGCCAACAGGAGCGCGATCAGCGCAACGCGCATGGCTGCCACCTCCGCCACCGAGTCTATCCGCGGCCGCAAATGTCCTCAGTGGAATGTCCACAGTGGAGTTATCGTGGGGTGCCGTCCCACTGCCACTTGGTCAGGCGCGGCCTGCCTGGCAGCTCGATGCGCCCAGCGCACCACAGCAGCGACCGCCATCCGTGCACGTCATCGGGTGCGTAGGGGAACAGGCGCGCCAGGATCCGGTCGCACAACGCGTCCGGCGGGTTCCAGTCGATCCCCAGCCCCTCGGCGAGGTCGAGGCCGTGCACCAGGGTCTCCACCACGCCCATCGCTGCGAAGCCCTCGGGGTCGGACTTGCCGTAGGAGTGGTACGCCAAGCCCGTGGGGCGCGCGGTGGTGACGATCGAGGACAGGATCGTCCCGCAGGTCTCGACGACCTGCATCAGGCCGTCGACCCCGGCCGCGGGGTTGGCGAAGATGATGCCGCTGGGGCCCCCGTCGCGCCGCGTCCCCCAGTCGAAGGGCTGGGTGGTGGTCGGCGGGACGCGGGTGCCCAGTTGCCCGCCGTAGAAGAACAGGCAGTCG
Source organism: Actinokineospora baliensis (assembly GCF_016907695.1). Taxonomy (NCBI): domain Bacteria; kingdom Bacillati; phylum Actinomycetota; class Actinomycetes; order Pseudonocardiales; family Pseudonocardiaceae; genus Actinokineospora; species Actinokineospora baliensis. The sequence continues at coordinate 3,545,132 of NZ_JAFBCK010000001.1, forward strand.
GCGATGTGCTCGGCGGTCTCCCAGCAGGTCCAGTCCAGGGAGCCCGCCCGCTGCTGCCACCGCTCGGTGGGCACACCGCCGAAGGTGGCGATGGCGAGGTCGACCGCGGCACCGACGTCGTCCGGCGTGACCGGGCCGGGGTGTGGAGTAGGCATCACCGCAGCGTAACGACCGTGTGGCGGCGAGTCGTCCGATTTGCCGGCAACTGGGATGGTGAATCCGCGCGATCCGGACAACCCGCCGGGCCGTGGGCTCCGTCCCCCTGACATGCGCACACGACTGCTGACCTCGACGCTGGTCGCCCTGCTCGCCCTCGCGGGGTGCGCCCAGGGTGGCACCACGCCCGCGAAGCAGGGGGAGCCCCCGCAGAGCGGGCCCACCCCGTCCGGCAAGACCTTCACGGCGAACTCCGCCACCGACAAGGGCGCCCCGCACGCCCTGGTGCCCGGCTCGTCGGTCAGCCTGAACTTCCACGAGGACGGCAGGCTGACCGCCAACGCGGGCTGCAACACCATCGGCGGCACCGTGTCGTTCTCCGGCGGCACCCTGCAGCCCGGCGAGCTGAGCATCACCGAGATGGCCTGCGACGCCCCGCTGCACGACCAGGACCAGTGGCTGGCCAAGCTGCTGGAGGCCAAACCGACCTGGCGCCTCGACGGCGACAAGCTGACCCTGGCGTCGGCGGAGACGGAGCTGGTGTTGACCGAGCCCAAGAAGGCCGCCCTCGCCGGTCCCAAGTGGACCGTGGACTCCCTGCTGGCCGGGGAAACCGCCGCCTCCAACCCCGACGCGGGCAAGGCCTCCCTGACCTTCGCCGCCGACCGCGTCGACATCCAGACCGGCTGCAACAGCGGCACCGCCACCTACACGATCGCCGGGTCGACCCTGAAGTTCGACCCGCCCCTGCTCACCAAGATGGCCTGCGCCGACGGCACCTCCGAAGTCGAGAACACCATCGTCGCCGTCCTCGGCCAAGCCACCGAGTACACCATCGAAGGCCAAACCCTCACCCTCACCAACGGCGACAAGGGCCTGCGCCTGCGCGCTTCTAGCTGAGCGCCCCCTCCGCGGCCCGGCGCGCGTGCTGGGCCGCGGAGGGATCTCCACCCACCGCCGCCATCGAGATCGCCCCTTCGACGAGCAGCGCCAAGTGGCTGCTCGCGATCCCGGTCTCGTCGGCCAATTCCGCCAAGTAGGCCCGTAGTGCCTCCTTGTGCTCCAGCGCCACGGCGACAACGGCCGGGCAGGTCGCCCCGAGCTCGCCGACCGAGTTGACGAACGCGCACCCGCGGAACCCCGGTTCCCGGAACCACCGGTCGAGCCAGTCGAACACCGCGAGGACGTCCTGCCCGTGCTCGGCGACGTACGCGCGCAGTGACCCCATCCACCGGGCGTGCCGCCGCCGGAGGTACGCGACGACCAGGTCCTCCTTCGACGGGAAGCACTGGTACAGCCGTTTCAGCGACACCCCCGCGGTGGACCGCAGGTCGTCCATGCCCACGTTGTGCACGCCGCGCTCGTAGAACAGCCGCTCGGCGGTGTCCAGCAGTCGCCCGGTGGCCTCGGCCACGTCCACGGTGCCCCCTTGCGGCGGAGAACGGTCGTTCTCTACGGTAGCCGGAGAACGCTCGTTCTCCACCATGGGAGCCGCCGTGCCGCTCGTACCGCCGTTCACCGCCGAGACCGCCGCCCAGAAGGTGCAGGCCGCCGAGGACCTGTGGAACACCCGCGACCCCGAGCGGGTCGCCCGCGCCTACACACCGGACTCGCTGTGGCGCAACCGGGACCGGCTGCTCACCGGCCACGCCGAGATCGTGGCCTTCCTGCAGGAGAAGTGGGACACCGAACGCGACTACGCCCTCCGCAAGGAACTCTGGGGCTTCCGCGGCAACCGCATCGGCGTCCGCTTCCAGTACGAGTGCCAGGACATCACCGGCCAGTGGTGGCGCTCCTACGGCAACGAACTCTGGGAGTTCGCCCCCGACGGCCGCAACCGCCGCCGCGAGGCCAGCATCAACGACCTGCCCATCGACGAACGCGACCGCCGGATCACCGGTCCCCGCCCCACCGCCGAACACGGGCTCCTGCTCCCCGTGCTCTGACGCGCCGGGGTTGTTGTTCGGGGAGTTGGCGACGGGGCTGGGCTTCATCAGCCGGTTGAGGCCCAGGTCCAGGGGCGTGGACCGTGCAGTCCCCGCAGGCATGCGATCCGATGGCCCGCCTCCCGGTGCAGGTCGGCATCGCGAGCGGCGCGGGCGGCGAGCCAGCAGGTCATCCGCGTTTCCCGCAGGTCCCGGAGTAGGCGGTAACCGGGCCAGTTCGTGACGTCGTGGCCGTAGCCCCCGGTGAACTCGGCGTACTCGTCGCCGGTGATCGTGCCGAACGAGAAACGCTTGATCGCCGTGGAGACCAGGTCCCATTCGGGTGGTCCCACGCTGACCCGTTCGAGGTCGATGAGCAGGGTGGTGGGCACACCGGTCGTGGTTGTGACGATGTTGCCGGGCCAGGCGTCGCCGTGCAGGACGCGGTGGGGCAGTCCACGCGGAAGATCGGCGTAGTCGCCCGCGAGTCGGGTGATCCGGTCGCGGAGCCAGCCCCGATCACTCTCAGTGAGGGTGTGGGCGGCGTCAACGCGATCCGACAGACCCGCGACCGGGTTGAGGGGGAGTAGACCCAGCCCGCCCGGAATCGGTTGGTCGTGCAGGGAACGCAACGCGTTGGCGATCTCGCGCGGGCGCCCTCGGCGGTGGTCAGGCAGTTCACGCCAGACCGTGACCGGTCGCCCATCGACGACAACGGGCTGATCGGGGTCCGGATGGGCCTCGACCGCCGGTACCCCGACCTCCGCGAGCCACCGCGCCACAGCGAGCTGGCGGCAGGCGCTGTCCTGTGTGCCGAACGCACCGATCCGCACGACCCAGCCGTCGGCCAGGCGCACCACCGTGTTCTCGGCCTCTCGCAGAAGTGTGACGCGACCCGGCGCTAGACGAAGTCGAGCGCACGCGCGCAACACCGAAGCGTGCCACCAAGGGGGCTTCACGCGGAACGCGCTACCTCGCGGATTCGGTCGTGGAGCACCGCCACCGCGGGATTGCTCCGATGGGGAACGCAGTAGCGGGCGAGTTCGGCGAGGTCCTTCGTCGCGCGTGCCGACCGGAGGTGCACGAGGTTTCGCATGGCGCTGCCACCCACCTGGGCCGCTTCGTCGGGATCACCGACCGCCATCCGCAACGAGGCGAGCTTGAGCTGGGACATGGTGATCGACCGAGCGTAGTGGGGGTGGTGACCGACGACCGCGGCGTGCAGCCGGTCTGCGGCGTGCCCACCTCCGGTAGACCCTTCCAGCGCCAAGTCGAACAACGCGTGCCCACTGTCACCCTGGTGCTGTGCGGCGTCGTGGTAGCGCATCCACCCGGGCTCGTCTGCGGGGCGAACCCGCTCGAACTCCCTGTCAGCGGCGTCGACGGCCGCTCGAGCCTCGCCGTCACGCTTCATCTTCGCCAGCGCCCTGGCTCGGGCGAGGTGCAGGATGGTCCGCAGGCCTGGAGTCAGTTGTCGCGCCCTGGTGAGCCCGTAGTCGGCCTTCAACAGGCCCTCGTGCGGGTGTTTGTCCCAGATCTCCTGCCGCGCCGCACTGGAGAGGATCTTGGCCCACATCAACCAATCCCCGCTGTCTTCGGCACATCGAAGCCCGAAGAGGAACAGCCTCCGCGCGTCCTCGTGCTGCTCGGTGTCGAAGCTGGCGAACCCCGCCGTGTGGGCGAGATGGGCGACAGCGGCGGTGAGGTCGGCACGGACCCTGCTGCCGCACTGTGCGCCGAGCAGACCGTTCGCGTAGTTGAGCTGCGCGTGGATCGCGTCCCGGGTCAGCGAGCCCCCGAACCTGTTGGACATCCGGGCGAACTCGCTGGTGAGGGTGCGAACAAGGTCGACGTCGTGCTCGCTCACGCGGGTGGGGATGGCAGTGGGTCTCACCGCGGTGACCTCGCGGTGGACCAGCCCGGAGGCCAACAACCCGGCACCCACGCCCAGGGCCTCACGTCGACGCACGGGATCTTCCCTCTCCTGTGACAACCCCGCCGACCCGTCCGGCGTCGGCGAAGTCGATCGAGCCGGACCATCGATCAAGTCGACCACCGCGTCTAGGGACAACTCAAGAGCAGCGGCCAACCTCAGTCTGGCTGACGGCTGAGGCGCTTGTCCGCCATGCTCCCAACGGGCAACCGTCGACCGCTCGACCCCGAGCACGGCGGCCAACGACTCCTGAGTGAACCCCCTGGCAACCCTGCGCAATGCCAACGCCCGCCGTCGCGATGCCATGACTTCCCCATCCACCACCGGATGAGGACGCACCGGTGAGCGCGAACATGCTGTTCAGGCACGGAACGTGGCGTCCGCGAGGTACGCCACGTGATCCACCCGCCGAGTTCCGGCTGTTTCGTATGACGGACCAGCAAGGTCCTAGTGATGTCTCATCTGACTGTTGACGTCTACGCCAACCTGACCGCACTTTCGGTGGGCGCGTGAGCGGGGGGCAGATGATCACTTTCACGGGTGACGCGCTCCGTGAGTTCCTCGACCTCGCCACTGAGGCGCTCGACAGGCTCCCGCGGCGGTCACGGCGGGAGCAGGCGGTTTGTGTGCCAGCGAAGTAGCGGTTGCCCGTCGAGCTCCTTGCGGTGGCTGTCTGGCGAGGGCTGAACGCCTGCACGGGGGCTGGCCCGACGCGACGCGTCGGGCCAGCGGGGGCTCTGGTGCTGGAGCTCACAGCTCCGGTTCTCGTGGTTGGCCATCATCGCCGCCGATTGGGGTGTTGAGGCGACTATGAGGGCTGGGGGCGACCGATGACCGCGCTTGCGCCGCCGAGGGTGGGGACGACGGTGTCGGCGGGGTGGTTGCCGCTGTTGGCGGCGCCGATCGCTATGGCCAACAACTCGCCGGGGTTGTTGTTCGGGGAGTTGGCGACGGGGCTCGGTACGTCCGTCGTGGCGGTGGCTTGGGTGATCACGGCTTTCGGGCTGGGGTTGGCCGTGGGGACGCCGTTGGCGGGGCACTTCATCCGGGGGCGGGGGGCTCGGGGCGCGTTGATCACCAGCGCGGTGGTCTTCCTGCTCGGCATCGCCCTCGTGCTCGTCGCGCCGACGTTGCCGTGGTTGGTGGTGGGGCGGGCGGTGCAGGGGGTTGGCGGTAGCGGGTTGATGGTGGTCGCGATCAACGCGGCGGGGACGGTCGCGCGGGCCGGGTTGGTGACCGCGGGGGCGGGGGTCGGTGGGGCGCTGGGGCCGGTGGTGGGGCTGAAGGTGGCCTCGGTGTCGTCCTGGCACGTCGCGTTGGCGGTGGGGGCGGTGGCGTTGATCGCGGTGCCGTTCGTGGTTCGGCAGTTGCCCGCGGCGGCCCCGGCGCGCGTCAAGTTCGACACCGTGGGTGCCTTCTTGTTCCTGGGGCTCGTGCTCGCTCTCGTGCTCAGCACGAGGTTCTCCGTCGCCGCCGTGATGGTGGTCGTGACGCTGGTGCCGCTCGTGCTCTGGATCCGCGCCAAGCCCGACGGGTTCGTGCCGGTCGAGCTGGTCCGCAGCAGGCGCTACCTGCTGTCGTGCGCGCTGATCCTGGTGCTGTCGGTCGGCTACTTCTTCCTGCTCTACCGGGTACCGGCCGAGCTGCGCGGCGCCGACTGGGACCCGCTGGACATCGGCATCGCCCAGCTCGTCGTGCTGCTGGCGGGCTCGGCGCTGTCGATGGTCCTCGCCGCCAACTTCGAGCGGTTCGGCCGCCGCCGGGTGCTGGCCGCGGTGCTGGTGCTCGCCGCGATCGCCCAGGCCTTCGGCGAGCTGGTGCACCTCGACCCGGTGCTGCCCATCACCGGCCTCGGCCTGGCCGTGCTGGCCATGGTGTCCGCGCAGGCGGGCCTGATGATCATTGGCACCGAGCGGCTGAGCCAGGCCCACCGCCCGGTGGCGGTGGGCCTGTACTCGCTGTTCTTCCAGCTCGGCGGCGCGTTCGGCCCGCTGCTGGCCGCCCTGCTGTTCTAAGCCACTAGCTGGACTGGATCGGGATCGGGCTCATCACCGACTGCAGCAGCAGCGCCTCGGCGAGGGTCATGTGCTCCAGTTCGGACTGGCTCACGCTCTCGTCGGCGCCGTGCGCGTGCGCGACCGGCTCCTCGCAGCCCCACAGCACGATGTCGGCTTCCGGGTTGGCCGCCTGGAACGCGCTGACCAGCGGGATCGACCCGCCCTGGCCCGCCTTGGCCACCGTGCTCGCGTGGTAGGCCTCCAGCAGCGCCCGCTCGATCACCCGGCTGTGCTCCCCGGTCGTCGAGGCGATGAACCCGGAGCCGGACGCGGTCCGCTTCACCGACGGCTTGAGGCCCCACGGCGCCGCGGACATGATGTGGCTCTCCAGCAGCGCGTAGGCCTCGTCCGGGTCCTGGTTGGGCGCCAGCCGCATGCTGATCTTGGCCTTCGCCTTCGGGCACAGCACGTTCTGCGCGCCGCTGACCAGCGGCAGCCCGCTGAGCCCGACCACGTTGATCGACGGCTTGCCGTAGAGCAGCTTGGCGATCGTGCCGGACCCGATCAGGCTGGTCGCGGGCAGCACCCCGGCGTCGCGCCGGTAGGTCGCCTCCGACACCGTCGGCCAGGTGTGGTCGTACTGGGTCAGGCCCGGGATCGCCACGTCCCCGGTCTTGGGGTCCTGCAGCGAGGCCAGGATCTGCACCAGCGCCATGAACGCGTCCGGCACCGGGCCGCCGTACATGCCGCTGTGCACCTTCGTCGACAGGGTCTCCACCACGACGTCGGCGGCGATGATGCCGCGCAGCGTCTCGGTCAGCGTCGGCGCGCCGCGTTCGACGTTGCCGGTGTCGGCGATGATGACCAGGTCGGCCTTGAACCGGGGGTCGTCGGGGTTGGCCGCCAGGTGCTGCTCCAGCACGCTGGTCCCGGACTCCTCCTCGCCCTCGAGCACGAGCTTGATGTTGAGCGGGATCTGGCCGCGGTCCCCGCGCAGCGCCTTGATCGCGCCGAGGTGCATGACCACACCGGACTTGTCGTCGGCCGCGCCGCGCCCGTAGAGGCGCATGTCGTGGTGCTCGTCCATCTTCTCGATGGGCTCGAACGGCTTGGTCGTCCACTGCGTGATGTCCGCGGGCTGCACGTCGTAGTGCCCGTAGAGCAGCACGGTGGTGACCCCGGCGTGCGCGACCTCGTCGGCGAGCACCAGCGGCGCGGAGGTCCGGTCGCCGTGGGTGATCGTCTCCACCCGCGCCGAGCTCAGCCCGGCCCGCTGGAACAGCTCGGCGATCGTCTGCGCGGTGACCGCCAGCGGCGGGTCCGGGTTGGCCGCGACGGACCGGTGCCGGACCAGGTCGGCCAGCGTTCCCCACAGCTCCGGCACGAGCCGGTGCACCCGTTCGCGGACCTGCTGTTCGGGTAGGACCATCGTCATGGGGGAGTCCGGACTCATCGACGGCTCCTCTCGCCGGGGGTAGCGGGTCGGCCGACCCGTCCGCTCACCACAGCACGTCCCGCCTGTGGGGGAAACCTGTATGACCTGATCAGGCGACAACCCGGGCGCCGCGCGATTCTCACTCGAACGGGCGGTCCGATTTGGTCAGGTGCAGCTCGGGTGCGTCGATGAGGACCGGTGATGCTGGAACCAACGCGGGTTGGCCATGCTCGCCGCCGCCGGAACCCGGTGGTGCTCGAGCGGCGCCACGCGGCAGGACCTCGACGAAGGGCGCGACGGCTATGACCCAATCGACCACCGAAGATCCCGTGACGACGGGCCCTGGGGGCGTGCGAGGGGTGTTCGCCAACCGCTCCCTGACCACGAAGATCCTCTCCGTCGTGGTCCTCTCGACGCTGGTCACCATCGCGGTCGGCCTCGTCGGCGTCTTCGCGCTGAACTCCGCCGCGGACGCCACCAAGCGCATCGACAACAACGTGGCCGCGCTGACCGACCTGAACACGCTGAACTCCGCGGGTTCCGGCGGCACCCTGTACATGCTGATGGCCACCGCGATCGGCGACCCGGCCGAGGCGCAGAAGATCCTCGCCGAGGCCAACGCCAAGATCGACGTGTCCTTCGCCGCCTACGAGAGCTACCAGAAGCGCGGCACCTTCGACCAGAAGCTGATCGACGAGTGGAACGCCGCCAGCGCCGCGTTCGGCAAGGTCCTCGGCGAAAAGGTCATGCCCGCCGCGATGAGCGGTGACGCCGCGACCGGCGTGCAGGCCTTCTACACCGAGGCCCTGCCGCTGCTGGTCAAGTTCAACGAGGTCTCCGCCCGCATGCTCGAGGCCGAGCGCCAGCGCACGCTCAAGGAGATCGAGTCGGTCAGCGCCGAGCGCGACAGCAGCATCGCCATCGCCGTGGTCCTGCTCGGTGTCGGCCTGGTCGTCAGCTTCGGCGTCGGCGTGCTGATCACCCGCTCGATCACCAAGCCGATGCGCGGGCTCTCCGCCGCGCTGGAGGCCGTGGCCGACGGCGACCTCACCCAGCGGGTCGAGGTCCGCTCCAAGGACGAGGTCGGCCGGATGGCCGCCGCGCTCAACAAGGCCACCGACGGCACCCGGGCCATCGTCGGCACCATCTCCCGCGGTGTCGGCTCGCTGAAGGCCTCCACCCAGCAGATGGCCGAGATGTCCACCCAGGTCACCGCCTCCGCCGAGGAGACCTCCGCCCAGGCCGGTGTCGTGACCGCCGCGGCGGACCAGGTGGCGCGCAACGTGCAGACCGTGGCGACGGGTGCGGATGAGATGTCGGCGTCGATCAAGGAGATCGCGCAGTCGGCGAACGAGGCCGCTGGTGTGGCCGGTCAGGCCGTGTCGGTCGCCGCGGCGACCAACGGGACGGTCGCCAAGCTGGGTGAGTCGTCGATGGAGATCGGCAACGTGGTCAAGGTCATCACCTCGATCGCCGAGCAGACCAACCTGCTGGCGCTCAATGCGACCATCGAGGCCGCGCGCGCCGGTGACGCTGGTAAGGGCTTCGCCGTCGTCGCCAACGAGGTCAAGGACCTGGCCCAGGAGACGGCGAAGGCCACTGAGGACATTTCGCGTCGGGTGGAGATGATCCAGGCGGACACGGCGAACGCGGTGAACGCGATCGACGAGATCTCCGAGATCATCGGTCGGATCAACGACTTCCAGCTGACCATCGCCTCCGCGGTGGAGGAGCAGACCGCCACCACCACCGAGATGAACCGCAACGTCGGCGAGGCCTCGGCCGGTGTCTCCGAGATCGCCGCCAACATCGGTGGCGTCGCGGAGAGCGCGGGCAACACCACCGGCACGGTCACCAAGACCACCGACGTCCTCGACGACCTGTCGCGGCTCTCGGCTGAGCTGCAGAGCCAGGTCAGCCGGTTCCACCTCTGATCTGGGCGCCCTCCCAGCCCGAGCGGCCGGATCCCCTCGCGGGGGTCCGGCCGTTCGGCGTCTCAGCCGGTCATCTGTCCCGGTAGGACGGTCCGGGGCCGGTGGCGGGCCGCGCCGGGGGCGATGTCGAACTCCCGCTTGAAGGCCCGGCAGAACGCGGCCTCGGAGGTGTAGCCGAAGCGGCGGGCGACCGCGTGCAGCGGTTCGGTGGTCTCGCCGAGGTGCAACCGGGCCTGCTGCAGGCGCCACCCCGCCAGGTAGCGCATCACCGGCTCGCCCACTAGTTCGGTGAACCGGGCGGAGAACGCCGAGCGCGACATGCCCACCGCGGCGGCCAGCGACCCCACCGTCCACGGCCGCTCCGGCGCGCGGTGCACGGCCAGCAACGCCCGGCCTACCTGGTCGTCGCGCAGCGCGGCGAGCCAGCCGCGGCGGGCTTCCGGAGCGGTGTCGAGCCAGGCGCGGATGGACTGGATCACCAGGACGTCGGCGAGTCTGGTGAGGACGGTCTCGCCGCCCGGCCGGGGCGCCTGGGCCTCCCTGGTGATCAGGTTGAGCGTGCTGTGCACCCAGTCGTCGTCGAGGGACCGCAGGTGCAGGACCGCGGGCAGTTGCGCGAGCAGCCGGTGCGCCGCGACGTGGTCGAAGCGCATCACCGCGTAGGTCACCTGGCTGGGCGCGCCGCCACCGCCGTAGGTCATCGTCTCGAACCGCTCGCTGATCCGGGTCACGGCCAGGTCGAACAGCGGCTCGGTCGGCGCGTCGGGGGCGCTGCGCAGCCGGTGCCGGGAGCCGTGCGGCAGCAGCGTGAGGCTGCCCTGCGGGAGCCGGACGGGCGCGTCGCCCTCGACCTCGAGCCACGCCTCCCCGGCGGTCACGACCTGCAGGATCATGTACTCGCTCAACTCGGGCACGTCCACGCCCCACGGCGCCGTCAACTCCGCGCGGCAGTAGAGCGTGCCGGTCAGCCGCAGCAGGTGCAGCGCCTCCCCGAGCAGGTCGGTGCTGCCGGGGATGTCGCGGGTCGGGCTCGGCATGCGCCCACTCTAACCGACCGTCCGGCTGTTCTGGACGATCGGCATAAAAGAGCGGACTGGAGGTCATTGAACGTCCAGGATTCCGCCCAGAGACTGGACGCATCAACCAACCGTGAGGAGTGACCGTGTCCATTCTCGTCATCGGGTCCACCGGCAAGACCGGCGTCCGCGTCCTGCGCCGCCTGGAGCGCCTCGACCTCGAGGTGACCGGCGTGTCGCGCGGCACCGTCCCGAGGTTCGACTGGTCCGAGCCCGACACCTGGGCGGGCCCGCTCGCGGGCGCCGAGGCCGTCTACCTGACCTACGCCCCCGACCTGGCCGCGAGCGGCGCCCCCGCGGCCATCGAGCGCTTCGTGGCCCTCGCGGCGGAGGCCGGGGTGCGCCGGGTGGTGCTGCTGTCGGGCCGGGGTGAGCACAACGCGGGCGTGTGCGAGAAGATCGTCCTTGAGTCCACTGTGGACGCGACCGTGGTGCGGGCCAGCTGGTTCGCGCAGAACTTCAGCGAGGGCGCCCTGCGCGACTCGGTGCTCGACGGGGCGTTCGCGCTGCCCGCCGGGGACATCGCCGAGCCGCTGATCGACGCCGACGACATCGCCGACGTCGTGGTCGCCGCCCTCACCCAGGACGGGCACGCGGGCAAGGTCTACGACGTGACCGGTCCCCGCCTGCTCACCTTCGCCGAGGCCGCCGCCGAGATCAGCGCCGCGTCCGGCCGCCAGGTCGCCTACGTCCCGGTGACCCTGCAGGACTTCCACGCCGCGCTGGTCGAGGCCGCGGGCCCGGAGTACGCCGAGGTCGTCACCGCGGTCTGCGCGGAGGTCTTCGACGGGCGCAACGCGTCGGTCAGCGACGGCGTGCGCGAGGCGCTCGGCCGCGAGCCCCGCGACTTCGCCGACTTCTGCGCGTCAGCGTTCGGGGGCTGAGGTGGTGTCCCGGATCGTCCTCGGCCTCGCGGGCCTGGTCGCCATCGCGATCGGTGCCGCGCAGTTGTTCGCCCCGGCCGCGTTCCACGAGGCCAACGGGCTGCCCGCCGTCCACGACGCGGGGGCGTTGAGCGAGATCAGGGCCATCGGCGCGGCCATCCTCGCGATCGGGGTCGTGATCGCCGCAGGCGCGGTCAGACCGGCCCTGAGCAGGCAGGCCGCCCTGTTCGGCACCGGCTTCTACCTCGCGTTCGGCGTGGGCCGCGTCGTCGGCCTCGCCTTCGACGGCCTCCCGTCGGGGTCGCTGCTCGGTGCGATGGCCGCCGAACTCGCCCTCGGGCTGGCCTGCTCGTACGTGCTGGCCCGCTCCAGGGAGCCGATCGCGGCCTGACCGGCGGTGCGCGGCGATCACCGGCCGATGGTGCGAGGGTGGTCGGAGACCGGGCGAACGGGGCGGTGGGTGTCGTGGCTGGTGAACTGGTGCTGGTGACCGGTGGGTCCGGGTTCCTCGGCGCGCACGCGGTGGTCCGGCTGCTCGCCGACGGCTACCGGGTGCGCGCCACGGTCCGGTCGCTGGACCGGGTGGCCGCCGTGCGCGAGATGGTCCGGGTCGGCGGCGTCGACCCGCACAGCGACCTGTCCTTCGTCGCCGCCGACCTCACGGGCGACGCCGGGTGGGGCGAGGCCGTCGCGGGCTGCACCTACGTGCTGCACGTGGCCTCGCCCTTCCCGGCCGGGTCGCCCAAGGATGAGGACGCCCTGGTCGGCCCCGCGCGGGACGGGGCGCTGCGGGTGCTGCGGTCTGCGGGAGAGGCGGGTGTGCGGCGGGTGGTGATGACCTCCTCCTTCGCCGCCGTCGGGTACGGGCACCCGCGGACCGAGCGGGTCTACACCGAGGAGACCTGGACCAACCTCGACGGCCCGGGGATCACCCCGTACGTCAGGTCCAAGACCCTGGCCGAACGCGCGGCCTGGGAGTTCGCCCAGACCCCGCCGGTGGAGCTGTCGGTGATCAACCCGGTCGGCATCTTCGGCCCCGTCCTCGGCCCCGACTACGCGGGCTCAGTAGACCTGATCCGCCGCCTCCTCGACGGCGAACTCCCCGGCCTCCCCCGCCTCTCGACCTCGGTGGTAGACGCCCGCGACGTGGCCGACCTGCACGTCCGGGCCATGATCGCCCCCCAGGCCGCGGGCCAACGCTTCCTGGCGGCAGCGGGCGACTACATCACCATGCCGGAGATGGCCGAGATCCTGCGATCCCACCTGGGCCCCGCCGCCGCCCAAGTACCGACCAAGTCCCTCGCCGACTGGGTGGTGCGCTTGTCGGCGATCATGCACCGCCCACTACGACCGATCGTCCCGCTACTGGGCAAACACCGCCGGGTATCGCACGAGAAGGCATCCCGGGTGTTGGGGTGGCACCCCAGGTCCAATGAGGACGTTGTCGTCGCGACAGCGGAAAGCTTGCTGCGGCTGGGTTTGGTGGCCGCGGGCCACTAGGGGACTGCGAGCTGTTGCTGTGGTTGGGGTGGCTGGCCAGGCGGGTCGCGTCGGGTGCTGGGTGGCATCCTGGGCCTGGTGGGGACGTTGTGGTTGCGACGGTGGAGAGCTTGCTGGGGTTGGGTTTGGCGGCAGTCGGAGCAGCCGGGGCGGCAGCGGACTGGTGTGGCGATGGCACGGCTGATCGGCGCCGTTGTGCCGGTGCGGGCATCGGTGGGTGTCGCCCGAGGCAGTCTCGGGTTGGGGATGGCATTCCGGGCCCAGCGGGGACGCTGTTGTGGCGGCGAGCTTGCTGCGGCGAGGTTGGTGGCTGCGGGCCACTAGCGGGCTGTTGCGGCGATTGGGGCGGCTGATCAGGCCACCGTGGCGGTGCCACAGGTCTCGGGTGTTGCCGAGCGGGCGGTTCGGGTGCTGGGTGGCGCCTGGGCCTGGTGGGGATGGTGTCGCCGCAACGGCGGAGAGCTTGTGGCGCCCAGGTTTGGTGGCCGCTCGCCACTAGGGCAGCGGCCGGTGTGCTGTCGCTGTGCTCGTCTGCCGCCTGGTGTGTTGCCGTGGCTAATGGCACGGCTGATCGGCGTCGTCGTGCTGGTGCGGTGCGGGCATCGCCGAGTGCCGCCCGAGCGGCGCTGTGGGTGCCGGGTGGCACCCCCGGCTGAATGGGATGCCGTTGCCGCGACCGCCGGGAGCCCGCTGCGGGCAGCTTGGCCGCCGCCCGGTGTTAGAGGAGGGGTTGGTCCAGGCAAGCCCGGTGGGCCGCTGCCGCGATGGGGCGGCTGGTCAGGCCCAGCTTTGTGTAGAGAGTCCGGGCGGCGTCGTTCCAGCTGTCGACCATGAGGGCGGCTCGGGTGGTTTCGGCTACCAGGGTGTCGATGGTCAGGCCGCACACGGCGATGGCGTGGCCCCTGCCTCGCGCGGCCGGCGCGGTGATCACCCCGGCCAGGAACCCGACCTCCGGGGCCGACCACGCCTCGGCGGCCACCGCGACGAGTTCCCCGCTCTCGTCGCGCACCCCCGCCCAGCGGCGCACGCCCGTGCCGCCCGGCTGGGCGTACGAGCCGGGGTACTCGCTGTCGATCAGGGTTCGCACCTCGTCGGTGGCGTCGTCGGTCAGCCAGCGCGCTGTGCCGACGACCTCGGTCGGGTGCACCGTGTCCATCCACCAGAAGCGGTCCAGCAGCGCGATGTCCGGGAACTCGGCCACCACCTCGGTGACCGCCTCGTCGTCGCCGATCGGCCGGTAGTCGCGGCCGACGATCGCCAGGGCGTGGCGCACGAGGCCGAGTAACCGCCCGCCGGTGCCGTGCACGACGAGCCGGTGCCTGCGGGACAGGTCCGGGCAGGCCACGACCACGGCGTCTCCGTCGCGCCACGCTCTCACACCAGATCGCATGCCTTGGGCGCCCCACCGCACCAGTGCGTCGGAGGGGAGGTCGGTGCTGTCGGTCAACTGGGTAGGCGCCACGGTGACATCATCTCAACCCCGCGGCGTCAGTCGGCGTAGCGGGAAGGGGGGATGGGGCGTCGGGTGTCGACGGTCTTGAACCAGTTGTCGTAGGCGGCCTGGAGGCTGCCGTCGGCGCGCATGGCGTCCAGGACGCCGTTGACGAACCGGACCAGGTCGGTGTCTTCGTCGCTGATGGCGATGCCCGCCTCACCGGCTTTGGCGTCGCGGTAGGGGAGCAACACGGTGGTGGGGTCCTGCAGCCGGAACCCGGCCAGGATGAGCACGTCGGTGTAGATCGCGTCGACCTGGCCGCGCTGCAGCAGCATCAGGCACTCGCTGGTGTCGTTCACCGAAACCGGGATCACCGGGGTCTTGCCCTCGGCGCGCTGCCGGTCGCGGATCTGGAGCATCTCGTCGCTGTTGGTGGTGCCCGAGCCGGAGCAGACCTTGCGGTCGCCGAGGTCCTCGGGGGAGTGGACGTCGTGGTCGCCTTGGCGGACCATTAGCCCGGTGTTGGTGCTCAGGTACGGCGCCGAGTAGCGCAGCCCGTAGGTCCGCACCCTGGCGCAGGTGATGCTCACGTCCGCGATGACCAGGTCGACGACCGGGATGTCCTTGAGGGTGGCGTTGGCCTCGCGGGCGGCGCGGTTCATCGCGGTGTCGAGCGCGGTGAGCCTGCCGCCGGTCGGCAGGGACACCAGCCGCAGGCGGGGGTCGTTCGCGCCGATCGGTTCGCCGAAGAGCTCCTGCGCGATCCGCCGCACGATCTCCACCTCGAAGCCGGTGGCCTCACCGGTGGCCAGGTTGCGCCTGCTGAACAGCGGGGCTGTCTGGCTCACGCCCACGACGAGCCGCTTGTCGTCGTTGCGGATGCGGTTCACCGTCGGGGTCTGCGTGCGCGCGAGCCCGGCCGGGTTGAGGCTCAGGCCGGGGTCGGGGCACTGCTCCACCGGCGGCGAAGGCGTGGGGGAGGTGATGAACCCGTCCGGGTTGACCACGGGCGCCACGCGGTTCGGCCGCGCTACCGGCTCCGGGACGGTGCACCCGGCGAGAACCAGCACCGCGGCCGCGGCAGCGAGGATGACGCGCATCAGTAGTACTCCCGGATTCTCTCCCACATGCCCCACCCGGCCGCCGCCAGCGCCAGGAACATCGCCAAGCCCGTGATGACGCCGATGCCCGCGAGCGATTCCTTGGCCTCGGCGGTGGAGTCCGCCGCGTGGTCGAGGTGCCAGTTGATCGCGTCGCTCAACGCCTCGTCGAACTCCTGGGCGTGCGCCGCGTCCACGGTGCCGGTGATCAGCCCGGACGCGACCTGGTAGGGCAGCGGTGGGTTCGTCGTGCCCAGCGGGGTCACCGTGGTCTGCCACGCCCGCAGCGCGGTCGCCACCCGGTCGATCCGAACCGGTTCCGCGCCACCCGCTTTGCCCTCGCCGACCGCCTTCTCCACGGCGGTCAGCGTGTCCCGCAGCTCGCCGACGTCACCGACCTTGGGGAACACCAGGATCCGGACTTCGCCGCCGTCGGCTTTGCGGCCCAGGTTTCGCGCGGTGGCCAGCGGGGCGACGACCCCGTCGAACTCGTGCACGCTGTCGTCGGCGTGCCCGCGGGCGAAACCGACCGCGACCCCGACGGTGATCAACGAGCCGAGCACCAAGGCCGTCGACATCACCAGGCCGCGGTTGAACCGCCTGCGGGTGCGAAGTGAGAGGTAGCGTTGCGTCGCGACGAGCAGCGCGAGGGCGATGCCGCCGACGATGAACACTTCCCACGGTTGCTGCCCTGCCCTTCGCTGGGCATCCGACAGCGCACCCGCCTGCTCGGTGTGCAGCTTCTCCGCCTCAGGCAGCATGGTGCTGCGCACCAGGAAAGAAGCCTGTGAAAGGTACGAGGTGCCGACGGGTTGACCGAGCGCGCTGTTGGCCCAGCCCGCCTCGACGAGGCGGGAGTACTCGGGCAGGTAGTCGGTCAGCGACCGCACCCGCTCGGCGGAGGTTCCTTCGGGCGCGAGGGATGCCGCCATCCGCAACGCGTCCGCGACGGTGAACAAGTCCTCGCGGAACCGCTTGCGCTCGTCGGTGGACCTGCGCGGCTCCACCACCACCGCGTTGAGCGAGGTCGCGTCCGCGTCCGCCAGCGCCCGGTACACGTCCAGTGCCGCGGCGGTCAGCGCCCCACGCCGGTTGACGGCGTCGTCGAGCCGCGCGTCCCGCTCCCGCACCGCGATCTGCCCGAGGACCCCCAGCAGCACGATCGCCCCGCCGAGCGCGGCCGCGATCACCACCAACCGGCGCTCGGTCCGCTCGAACCGCTTGCCCCACCACGCCCAGGTCGCCACCGCGCCTCCCCGGCCCGACCGACGCTTGTCGATCATCACTAGCAGTCGCCGCGCGGGCCCCGCCCGTTACGCGGTGAGCGGGCGACTCGTCGACGCCTGTCCGGGGATAGCGGCCAGCAGGTCGCGCGTGTAGTCCTCGGCGGGGTTGCCCAGGACCGCGTCCGCGGGCCCGTGCTCCACCACCCGGCCGCCGCGCATGACGGCGATGTGGTCGGCGATCTCCCGCACCACGGCCAAGTCGTGCGTGATGAACAGGTACGCCAACCCCAACTCCTCCTGCAACCGCACGAGCAGGCGCAGGATCTGGGCCTGCACCGACACGTCCAGCGCCGACACCGGCTCGTCGCAGACCAGCAGGTCCGGGTTCAGCGCGAGGGCCCGCGCGATCGCCGCGCGCTGGCGTTGCCCTCCGGAGAGCTCGGCGGGTTTGCGAGCGAGCATCGCTGAGGGGAGCGCCACTTGGTCGAGCAATTCGGTGGCGCGGGCGCGGCGTTCGGCTTTGGTGCCGACACCGAAGGCGCGCAGGGGTTCGGTGACCACGTCCTCGATGGTGAAGCGGGGGTTCAGCGACGCGTAGGGGTTCTGGTAGACCAGCTGGAACCGGCGGCGCAACCGGCGTAGATCTTCTCGGCCGAGCCGGGTGATGTCGTGGCCGTCGAAGGTGACCGTGCCCTCGGTGGGGGTCTCAAGACCGACCACCATCCGCGCGGTGGTCGTCTTGCCCGACCCGGATTCCCCGACCAGCGCCAAAGTGCGCCCGCGGGTCAGGGTGAACGAGACGTCGTCAACCACGCGGGTGTGCCCGTTGAACGTCTTGGCGACACCGTTGACCGCCAGCAGCACTTCGGGACCCGCGTCCCTCCTGGGCCGCAGTGGCTCCCGCGCCAGACTTGGCGCTGCAGCCAACAACTCGCGGGTGTAGGCGTGCTCCGGCGTCGACAGCAACTCCCGAGCGGGCCCGGTCTCCACCACCTCACCCCGCGACATCACCACGATCCGCGCCGCGCGGTCGGCCGCGACACCCAGGTCGTGCGTGATCAGCAGGACCGCGGTGCCCGATTCCGCCGCCAGGGCTTCGAGGTGGTCGAGGATCTCCCGCTGCACGGTCACGTCCAACGCGCTGGTCGGCTCGTCGGCGATGATCAGCCGCGGCCTGCCCGCGAGCGCGATGGCGATCAGCACCCGCTGCCGCAACCCACCCGACAGCTCGTGCGGGAACTGCCTGGCCCGCCGCTCCGCCTCGCTGATCCCCGCCCGCCGCAACAGGTGCACGGCCTCCGCCGCGGCCGCCCGCCTTGTGGCCAACCGGTGCACGACCAGCACCTCGGCCACCTGGTCGCCCACCCGGCGCACCGGATCCAGCGACACCGTCGGATCTTGCGGTACCAGCGCGATGTCTGTGCCCCGAACCTCCTGCCACCGCCGGTCCGACAACCCGGTCAACTCCCGACCGGCGAAGGTGATCGACCCGCCCTCCACCCGCCCACCGCGCGGGAGCAGCCCGATCGCCGCGTGCGCCGTGGTGCTCTTGCCAGAACCGGATTCGCCGACAACCGCGACGATTTCGCCCGCGGCGACCGACAAGTTCGCCTTTCGCACAGCGGGCACCACGCCGGACCGGGTGTGGTAGGACACCGTGAGGTCGTGGATCTCCAGCAGGCCGGTCACAGCTGACTCCGTTCACCGTCGAGCGCCCGGGAGATCCGGTTCGTCGCCAGCACCACCGCCGCGACCGTCAACCCCGGGAAGGTCGTCATCCACCACGCGGTGGCCAGGAAACTGCGCCCACCGGCCACCAGCGAACCCCACTCCGGGGTGGGCGGGGTGGCGCCGTAGCCGAGGAAGCTCAGCGCCGACACCTCCAGCACCGTCGTGCCGAAGGTCAGCGTCGCCAGCACCACCACCGGGCCGACCGAGTTCGGCAGGATGTGCCGCAACAGCACACCGCGCCAACGCACCCCCGCCGCCCGCGCCGCTTCCACGTACACCCCGGAGCGCACCCGCAGCACTTCGGCGCGCATCAGCCGGGCGAAGGTCGCCAGGTTGGCCACGCCCACCGCGATCGCCACGTTCGTCGTGCCGAACCCGAGCGCGGTCACCAGGGCCAGCGACAACAGGATCGACGGCACCGCCTGCAGGACGTCGACCACCCGCATCACCAGCGAGTCGACCCACCCACCACGGCCCGCCGCGAGCAGACCGAGCGCGGCACCGGCCACTAGGGACACCAGGACCGCGAGCGTGGTTGCCCGCAATGACAGCGCCGCGCCGTGCACGACCCTGGCGAACACATCCCGGCCCGTCTCGTCGGTGCCGAACAGGTGCACTGCCGACGGTCCTTGGAGCCTCTCGGCGGGGACGCCCGCGATCGGGTCGTGCGAGGTGAACAACTCCGGTACCACCGCGCACAGCAGCACGAACACGATCACCGCGACCGACAGCACCAAGCCGGGACGGCGCAGGGCGAAGCCCGCCCCGCCGCGGAGGTCCACACTAGACACCCGACACCGCCTTCGCCGTGACCCGACCGGACAGCCGGGGGTCGAGCACCGGGTACAGCAGGTCCACCGCCAGGTTGATGAGCACGAAGAACAGCGCCGCCAGCACGATCACCGCCTGCACCACCGGGATGTCCTGCGCGGTGACGGCCGAGGCGGTCACCCGGCCGATGCCGTCGCGGGAGAACACCGACTCGGTGATGACAGACCCGGCCAACAGGTTGCCCGCCAACACGCCGACCAGGGTCAGCGCGGGCAGTGCCGCGTTGCGCAGCGCGTGTCCCCAGTGCACCCTGGCCCTGCTCGCCCCTTTCGCCAGCACGACTTCGATGTAGGGCTCGGCGAGTTGCGTGCGCAGGCTCTTGGCCAGCACCTGCCCGATGATGGCGCCGGTCGGGATCGCCAGCGTCACCGCGGGCAGCACCAGCGTCGCGAAACCGTCCGACCCCATCGCCGGGACCAGGCCCAACTGGAACGAGAACACCTGGATCAGCAGCAGTCCCACCCAGAACGGGGGCAACGAGTTGCCCAGCGGGGGAATCGCCGCGAGCAGGTTGCCCAGCCACCGCGACCGGGTGTAGGTGCCGACGATCGCGATGGCGCCGCCGAACACGACGGCGAACACCAAGCCGAGCCCGGTGATCGCCAGCGTCGAGGGCAACGCGTTCAACACTAACTCGTCCGCGTCCTCACCGGTCGCGATGGACCTGCCGAAGTCGCCTTGTACCGCAGCGAGCAAACGCTTGCCGTACTGCAGCACCACCGGATCGTCGAGCCCGTAGGCGGCGCGTTCGCGGGCGATGTCCGCCGCGGTGACGGTGGTACCCGCCTCACCGCCGAGCTTGGCGAGGACCGCGTCGCCCGGCAACAGGTAGAGGATCACGAAGGACAGCGTGAACGCCGCCCACAGCACGACCACCGCCTGCGCCAGGCGGCGCGGAACCCCGGTCGTCATCCGGCGATCCAGGCGTCGAACAGCTGCATCCGCGACGACGCCTCGAACCCGACCCCGTGCGTCTTGGGCCCAAGACCCCACACCTGCGTCAGCTCGAACACCGGGATCGAGTACGCCTGCTCCACGATCAGCCGCTGCGCTTCTTCCGCCGCTGGCCTGCGCGCGGACTCCTCGACCGTCGCGGCCTGCTTGTCCAGCGCCGCGTCCAACGGGTTGCCTGCGGTCAGCTTGCTCCGGTTGCCCGCCTTGGTGGAGAACAGCTGCCGCAGGATGTCCGGGTCGGCCCGCGTCGTGTTGTACCAGATGAAGTCGTAGTCACCGGCCAACGTCAGCTGCTGGGTCTCCGGGGTGGTCCGCTGCTCGATCTGCAGGTCGAACCCGATCTTGCGCAGCTGCTGCTGCACCAGCTCGAGCACGCTCTGGTTCTGGTTGAACACCAGCGAGAAGATGATTTTCGCTGACAGCCGCTGCCCGTCCTTGACCCGGATGCCATCCGGACCAGGCACCCAACCCTGCTCGTCGAGCAGCTTCTTGGCGCCATCGGGGTCGTAGGCGAGTTCCTTGGAAAGGTCCGCGTGCAGCGGAGTGGCCGAACCCAGGACACTGCTCGCCGGTTTGTAGTTCTTGGTGAGGACGGTATCGGTGACCTCTTGGCGGTTCACGCCCTTGAGCACCGCTTGCCGCACCTTGGCATCGGTGAGCACGCCACGGGTGGTGTTGGCCGTCAAGTTGAACACCACGCCAGGATTCGCGCGCACCGGCTCGGTGAAACCGTTGCCCGCGAACTGGGGTTCGTCCACGGGCTGCACGTCGGTGATCGCGTCCAGCTGGCCGGAAGCGAGGCTGCCGGTGCGCACACCCGGCTCCGGGACGATCCGGAACTCCACTTTGTCCAGGTATGCCTCACCCTGGTGCTTCCACTGCGGCGAGCCCCAGTTGTAGCCCTTGCGCTTGGCGATCACGACCTGCTGGTTGGCCTTGAAGCTCTCGAACACGAACGGCCCCGACCCGATCAGGCCCTCGCCCTGGCACCGCTGCTCCGGCGACTTCTGGTACGCCGCTGGCGCCAGGATCCCCAGCGACATCGTGGAACTGGCCTGCAGGAACTGCGCGCTCGGAGCGCTGAAGTCCAGTCGCACCGTCTTCGGGTCCACCACGGTGGCGCTCTTGTACGCGGCCAGGTATCCGTTGCCCAACTGCGCCTTCGGGCCCAACGCCTTGATGCCGTCGTAGCTGGTCTTGACCGCCGCGGCGTCCACCGGCGTGCCGTCGGCGAACGTGGCCCCGGTGCGCAGGGTGAAGGTGAAGCTGGTCGAGTCGGCGTTGACCTCCCATTTCTCGGCCAGCCACGGGATGATCTCGCCGCTGGTCTGGTCCTGGTCGGTCAGCGAGTCCACCAGTTGGCGGCCGACGTTGAGCGCGGCGTTGGTGCCCCACTGCTGCGGGTCGACGCAATCCGGGTTGGACGAGATGCCCAGCCGCAACGTGCCACCCGGTCGCGGCGGTCCGGCGTCACCGGTACCGCCGGTCGCGGCGCCGGTGCCACCGCAGGCCGCCGCGAGTCCGAGGACGGCGAGCAGACCGGCGGCGCGTAAGGGGAGTGTGGACACGGGTGTGCCTCCAGCGGGGTGGAACAGGGATCGGCACGGCCACGCTAACCGCGTTCCCGCGGCCGCTCCCACCCACTGAATGGCACTCCCACATGGCGGACGGTGATGATCCTCCCTTGACGGCGCAACGGATCCGCGGCGCCGACCACGGTGTGGGAACCGCCGTTCCACCAGGTGGCCGCCCTAGCGGCGGGTCACCGCGTCCCAGGCGGTCATCGCGGAGTCGACCACCGCGAGCAGGTCGGCGGTCGAGGCGCCGTCGCGGGCGCGCACCGACATTCCATAAAGGACTGAAAGGAAGAAGTCGGCGATGGTCTCGGGATCGGCGGCGAACTCGCCGTCGGCGTGCGCCCGGGTGAGGCGGGCGACGAGCGCGGCGCGGTCCTGGACGCGGATGTCGTGCAGCATCGCGCGCACCGGCTCGTTCTCCACGCTGACGTTGGTCGCGGCGAGCACCACCATGCAGCCCGCGGGCGTGTTCGGGTTGGCGTAGACCGACGCCCTGGCCCGCAACATCCGCTCCACCGATTCCCGCCCGGTCGGCATGGCGTAGAACTCGGGGTCGGAGCCGCTGCCGTTGTAGAGCTCCACCGCCTCGCGGAACAGCCGCTCCTTGCTGCCGAAGGTGGTGTAGAGGCTGCGGGTGCCGATGCCCATCGCGGCGGTGAGGTCGGAGATCGCGGCGCCCTCGTAGCCGCGCTCCCAGAACAGCCGCATGGCTGCGGCGAGCGCCCGCTGCCGGTCGAACCCGCGGGGACGACCCGGTCCCGGCATGGTCGCCTCCTCCTGGTTGACAGCGGTGATGCTACTGGTGCAGGGTAATTATGCAACGTTCGATGCAGAACTGGGGGATCGAGATGAGCGGTGGATCGTTGGCGGGCGCGGTGGCGCTGGTCACCGGGGGCAGTCGGGGGATAGGCGCGGCCATCGCCCGCCACCTCGCCCGCGCGGGCGCCGATGTCGCCATCACCTACGACACCGCCGCCGACCGGGCCGCCGACGTGGTGGCCGAGGTGACCGCGCTGGGGGTGCGCTCGGTCGCGGTGCGGACACCCGCGACCGAGCGCGGTGCGGTCGAGGCCGCGGTCCTCGAGGTCGCCGCGGCGTTCGGCGGGCTGGACATCCTGGTCAACAACGCGGGCATCGCCCGCTACGGCACCGTCGACCAGGTGACCGACGAAGACCTCGACGCCCTCATCGACGTCAACATCCGGGCGGTGGTGACGGGGACGAGAGCCGCCATCGGCGTCCTGCGCGACGGCGGCCGCGTGATCACCATCGGCAGCAACCTCGCCGACCGCGTCACCGACCCCGGGCTCGCCGTCTACGCCATGACCAAGTCCGCCCTGCTGGGCTTCACCCGCGGCCTGGCCCGCGACCTGGGCCCCCGCCACATCACCGCCAACGTCATCCAACCCGGCTCCACCGACACCGACATGAACCCCGCCCACCACCCCGCCGCGGCCGAGCAGCTGCGGACGAGCGCACTGGGCCACTTCGCCACCCCCGACACCATCGCCGAGACAGTGGTTCACCTCGCAGGCCCCACCGGCGCCCACATCACCGGCACAGTCCTCACCATCGACGGCGGCCAGAACACCTAAGCCTCATAACGGATTCCCCTGACGAGGTAGCGGATTCCCCTGACGGGTCCTCCCGTCGAGGAGCCGCCATCCGTGTTGGGCTCTGGGCGGTGACGTGGGGTGTTCCGTGGTGTGGGGGTGGTGGCCATGTGGTGTTCACCTGGGCTGCATAGCGTCGCGGCGGATCGGGGAGACCGTGGGAGAGGGAGATCGCGCATGCGCAGGTCGTTGGCCATCGGGGCCGCTGTGGTGGCTGCGGGGGTGTTCGCGGGGGTGCCGAGTGCGGCTACGCCGGATCGGGGGCGGGGGTTCGGGCAGGCGCAGCTGACCGGGTTCTCGGCGCTGCCCGCCGAGACGTTCGTGTCCGCCAGTGATCCGTCGGGTGCGGCGTTGGGGACCAACCCGGTCAACGGGGTGGTGCCGCCGTTCGCCGACCAGCCGGTGCAGGGGTTCAGCGGTATCGTGCGCAACGGCGACGGCACGTTCGAGGTGTTGTCGGACAACGGGTACGGCAACAAGGCCAACAGCGGTGACTTCGTGCTGCGGATCCACCGCATCGCCCCGGACTTCCGGTCCGGCGCGGTCGACGTGGTCGGCGGCGTCAACCTGACCGACCCCAACCGCAAGGTGCCGTTCGCGTTGACCCGGGCCGACCGGGTGCTCACCGGCTCCGACTTCGACGTCGAGTCGATCGTGCGCGCGGCGGACGGGACGTACTGGATCGGCGACGAGTTCGGCCCGTACCTGCTGCACTTCGACCGGGCGGGTCGCCTGCTGGCGCCGCCGGTCGCGCTGCCCGGGGTGTTCGCGCCGGAGAACCCGGCGGGCACGCCGAACCTCAACAGCAGCAAGGGTTTCGAGGGCTTGGCGATCTCGCCGGACAAGCGCACCCTCTACGCGCTGCTCGAGGGCACGGTCGCCGGTGACACCCCCGGCAGCCTGCGGCTCAACGAGTTCGACCTGGCCTCGGGCAGCTACACCGGCAAGCGGTGGACCTACCAGCTCGACCAGCCCGCGCACGCCATCGGCGACCTCACCGCGGTCGACCGCGACCGGTTCCTGGTCATCGAGCGCGACGGCGGCCAAGGCGTGGACGCCAAGGTGAAGAAGGTCTACCTGCTCGACAAGCGCGACCGCGACCACGACGGCAAGCTGGACAAGACGCTGGTGGCCGACCTGATGAACCTGGCCAACCCGCGCCACCTCGGCGGCTTCGCCGACCCGTTCACCTTCCCGTTCCAGACCATCGAGGACGTCGCCATCCTCGACGACCGCACCCTCGCGGTCCTCAACGACAACAACTTCCCGTTCTCCTCCGGCCGGACCCCCGGCAAGCCGGACAACAACGAGTTCATCACCATCCGCCTCACCGAGCGGCTCAACGCCGACCCGCGCGTGCTGCGGTGACCCCGTGACACACGGGTGCCCCCAACCGATTCCGGTTGGGGGCACCCGTCTTTCACGGCCGGGGAGCCTGCACGACCCGGTAGCCCAAGGCGTCGAACATCCCGGTCAGCATCGCAAGGGTGTTCTTCTCCGCTCGCGCGGTGAGCCCGGATTTCTGTGCCGCCTCGGCGATGCGCTTCTCCGCCGCGACGTAGAACTCGCGCTGGTCCTGCGGGGCGCTGACCAACGCGCTGAGTTGGTCGAACAGGCCGCGTTGCTGCTGGTAGAGGTAGCTGCGCTCGTTGTCCAGGTTGGGCTTGGACAGCTGCGCCTTCGGCAGTTGGATCCGCACGGTCTTGGCCTGCTGGTCGACCACGAGCGCGTTCTCCGCGAGACCGCGGAAGTCGATGAAGGCGTCGACACTGCCCGCGGCGACGAACAGCGTGCGCTCACCGGCGATCTCCGCCGGGACGTACCGGACGTCCTTCTCGATGTCGACGACCACCTGGTAGTCGCCCGCCGCGGCGTGGTACTCGCTGAGGTCGCGCACGGCCTGCAGCACCGCCGGTTGGCTGCGGTCGACGGTGTCGGTGCCCGGTGCCAGCCAACCGGACGCGCCGATGCCCACGGCACCCGCCGCGACCACCAGCACGAGCACGCCGACGATCCCGATCCACTTCTTGCGCACCAGTCACCACCCCACTAGGTATCACCCACTACGTGCCACCTGGCCGACGCGCTCAACCACCCGCGACGATGTTGGTCCGATCGGGTGAGTACCACCGTGCGGACCGCAGTGCTGTTCGTCGGCTCACTTTTCCGAATGGTGATTCCTGGTCGGTTTGCCGTTCACGAAACGCGGGAGCGCGACCGGACGCGCGCTGTGACCGGATCGGGATCGGCTACCCCCGTTCGGGGGTTCTTGGATAGTGTTCGCCCCACGGACGACTCGGTTCGGGTATCGGGGTCCACCGCCGTTGCGGTCGAACGGTCACACCGCTGATCGGGCCACGACAGCGCGCGGCGATCCCCGGTCTTCCCAGGTCAACGCCGCTGGGCTGGTGGGTGGGGGCGGGCGAAAAGTGCGGAGTAGACCATTCCAACAATGGGACCAAGCGGTGTGGCGCGTCACCAAAAGCGGCTATTCCCGTCCACTCCTTTCCGGTGTTTTCCTAACCGTCTGGCGCCGTTGACCGGGATGTGCCGCCGTGCCACCATGTGCGTCGGGGTTTGACCGCACGCGATCAGCAGGCTGGGGTCTTCAGTTGGGGGATTGATGACGAATGGGACGTTGTCCTGCCGCCGGGATGGTGCGTTACCGGCCGCGCCGAGGGGGGAGCGCGCCGAGGACGTCGTGCACTGCGCCAAGCAGCACGTCGCCGTGCTCTGGCGCGACGGGGTGCTGCCGCTGACGCCGAGGGCCACGATCGCGCTGTTCGCGGGGGTCGCGGGCCGGGGCGTGTCGGTGCAGGTGCTGTGCGCGCGGGAGAACCTGTGCGCGGCCGCGGAACTGGGCATGGTCGAGCTGGCGCAGCCCACCATCGAGGTGCACCTGGTCGACCGGTCGATGCCGGACGTGATCATCGTCGACCACCGGGCCGTGGTGTTCCCGCCCGGTCTCGCCGACGACGCGCCCACCGCGGTGCTGCGGCACAGCGGGGTGGTCGCGGCCGCCCGCGAGCTGTTCACCCTGGGCTGGCAGGCGGCGCTGACCCGGTACCGGGGGCCGCTCGACGGGGTCACCGGCGCGCAACTGCAGCAGGAGGTGCTCACCCTGCTCGGCCGCGGCCACACCGACGACACCGCGGCCAGGAAGCTGGGCATCTCGGTGCGCACCTACCGCCGCCACGTCGCGGCGATCATGCGCGATCTCGGTGCCGGGTCCCGGTTCCAGGCGGGGATGCTCGCCCAGGAGCGCGGGCTGGTCTAGCCGATGGCGTGGGGGAAGCGGAAGAGGCCGTGTGGGTCGTAGTGCCGCTTCACCCGCGCCAGGCGCCGGTAGTTCGACCCGTAGTAGGCGCCGCGCCAGTCCGACAACGCCGTGTCCGGGTAGTTCAGGTAGGTCCGCCCGGTCGAGTGCGGGTCGATCGCCGCGAACCCGTGGTCCACCCAGGCCGTGGCTGCCGCGCGTTCTTCCGCGTTAGGCTCGGGGACGTTGAGACCCACCGAGTAGACGCTGAAGAACGACGCGTCTCGGTGCACGTAGGCCGTGGAGTCCGCGGAGACGGCGTTGGCGTTGCCCCCCAACGCCAACATCCCTAGCCACCGGTACTGCCCCGCGCGACGGTTGGCGTCGAAGGCGGTCAACGCGTCCTCTACGCCAGACCGTGGCCAAGGCGAACCGAACATGCGGCTGCGGTGGTGGATGTACTGCTGGCGCGGCAAAGTCGCTTCAGGGTTGTGATCCACCAGGTCGCACTGCGCGGCCGTCTTGTCGCCGCAGCCGAACAGCCGCATCAACGCCTTGTCGTACGGCACCTCCTCGACCCGGCGGGCGAGTGGGGCAACCCCCACCGCGGCAACGAACTCCGACACCGCCGCCTCTGCCCGCTCCAGGCTCCCGAAGTACGCGCCGGACGCGACGGTGATCGGCGCTGCTCCCGCCGCGGCGTCGTTGAGCAGCACGCCCATGCCGGTCGCCAACTCCGGCGGGCTGTGGTCGATCCACTGCTGCCAGGCGGCGATCACCTGCGGTGCCGCGTCCCACGGCCAGCTGAGCGAGAACGTCGCCACCCGGGTGACGCGCAGCGGCGTGAGCTCGAACTCCGTGACCACGCCGAAGTTCCCGCCACCGCCGCCGCGCACCGCCCAGAACAGGTCCGGCTCCTCGTGCCGGGACGCGCGGACGATCCGGCCGTCGGCGAGTACGACGGTGGCCGAGCGGACCCGGTCGCTGGCCGGGCCGACGAGCCGGGTCTGCCAGCCGAGTCCACCACCGGAGACGAACCCGGCTTGTGCGACAGTCGGGCACAAACCGGACGCCACGGCCAGTCCGTGCGGCGACAGGGCGGTCGTGGCGTCGACCGCGGTGGCGCCGGGCCCGATCCGCACGGTCGACCCGCCGCGCACCGACACACCGTCCAACCCGGACACATCGATCACCAGGCCCCGGCCGCTGGACCAGCCGGTGAAGCTGTGCCCACCGCTGCGCACGGCGAACGGCGTGCCCTCGTGCGCGGCGAACCGCAAGCACTCCTGAACATCGCGCGGGGAAGCGCAGTAGGCGATCGCGCTCGGGTTGAGGTCGTCGAACTGCGCCGCGGCCAGCCGCTTCGCGATCGGGTACTGAGGCTCGCCTGGGAGTACCAAAGGGCCGGAAAGGGTGCGGCGCAGTCGGTCCCACCGGGTGGTGGCCAGGGCCGGGCCCGCCAGACCGGCGGCGAGTGCGGCGGCCGCGGACGCGCGCAGGAACACTCTTCTGGTCGGCACGGAATCCCCCAGACGCCGTGAGCGGGCGAGTGGTCACCGACCGGGCGGGCCCGGCCGGTGACTCGCGGTCAGGCTGGTCCTGCTCAGTCCTTCTTCTGCGGGGTGTACTGCCCCGCGGCCTTGCGCTGCGTGACACCGGTGCGGTTCCACGCGTTGATCAGGACGATGGTCATGATGACCTTCGCCAGCGTCTCCTCGTCGAAGACCGCCGCGGCGGCGTTGTAGACGTCGTCCGGCACGTGTGTGCCCGCCACGTCGGTGACCGCCTCGGTGAGCGCGAGCGCGGCCCGCTCCTCGTCGGTGTAGAAGTCGGTCTCGCGCCAGGCGTCGAGCAGCAGCAGCCGCTGCGTGGTCTCACCCGCGGCCAGCGCGTCGAGCGTGTGCATGTCCAGGCAGAACGCGCACCCGTTGATCTGCGACGCTCTGGTGAAGATCAGCTGGATGATCTTCGGGTCGAGCCCGGACTCGACCACCGTGCTGTGGAAGGCGAACAGCGCCCGGTAGCCCTCGGGCCACGCCTTGCCCAGATTGATTCGAGCATCGGTCATGGTCCGAAACCTACCGGAGCGCGTCGCGGCCGGTTTCCCGGGTGACAGGAAGTTGTCATGCCTGGTGGCGCCCGTCGCGGGTCGTCGACCATGGCCTGCGGGCGGCACTCGCGGACCGCTGGTCGGAGAGGGGTGGGCTGTGGGCGCGCGGCGGACTCAGGTCGGGATCGTCGGGGCTGGACCGGCCGGGCTCCTGCTCGGCAGGCTGTTGCACTTGGCGGGCCTGGATTCGGTGGTCGTCGAGCACCGCAGCCGCGACCACGTCGAGAAGCGCGTGCGGGCCGGGCTTCTCGAGCAGGGCACCGTGGAGTTGTTGCGGGAGGCCGGGGTCGCGCAGCGGTTGGACCGGCTCGCGGCCGTGCACACCGGGTTCGAGCTGCGGTTCGCCGAGGAGTCGGTGCGGGTCCCGTTCACCGAGTTGTCCGGGCGCTCGGTGTGGATGTACGGGCAGGCGGAGGTCGTGAAGGACCTGATCGCCGCCAGGGAGGGCGTCGCCGAGTTGCACTTCGACGCGCGGGACGTGGTGGTCGACGACACCGACGGCGACCGGCCGGTGATCCGGTACGCGCTCGACGGCGACCGGGTGGAGCTGCGGTGCGACATCGTCGTCGGCTGCGACGGCTACCACGGTGTCACCCGATCGGGGATGTCCGCTCTGCGCACGTATGAGCACACGTACCCGTTCGCCTGGTTGGGCGTCCTGGTCGAGGCGCCACCGGTCGCCGAGGAGTTGGTCTACGCCTGCCACGAGCGGGGTTTCGCCCTCTACAGCATGCGCTCGCCGACGGTCAGCAGGCTGTACCTGCAGGTGGACCCGACCGACACCCTCGATCAGTGGCCCGACGACCGCGTGTGGGCCGAGCTGCACACCCGGCTGGGCACCGATCTCGGCTACGGCCTCAACGAAGGTCCGGTCATCGAGCGCGGCATCACCTCGATGCGCTCGTTCGTGGCGGAGCCCATGAGCCGTGGTGCCGTGTTCCTGGCCGGGGACGCCGCGCACATCGTCCCGCCGACCGCGGCGAAGGGCCTCAACCTGGCCGTGGCCGACGTGCGCGTGTTGGCGGAGGGACTGGTGGACTGGTTCACCACCGGCGATCGCAAGGCGTTGGACGGCTACTCGGACCGCTGCCTGCGCCGGGTGTGGCGCGCCGAGGAGTTCTCGGACTGGATGACCGGTTTGCTGCACAGGTTCCCGGATGAGCGGAACATGCAGTTCCGCTTCAGGGAAGCCAGGTTGCGCTACCTCGCCGGGTCCGAGGCGGCCATGTCCAGTTTCTCCGAGAACTATGTAGGATCGGCCGTCGGGTGACTGGGGGAGCACATGCAGTCGGACTGGGCGCCGTTCTGGCGCACGGTGGCCGTGATGACGGTTGCCGGACTTGTCATCGTCGGACAGCTCTACGCCGTGATCCCGCTGCTGCAAGCGTTTGCCGCGGACTGGGGAACGACGGTTGGTGCCGCGACCGCGACCACGACGTTGTTCGGGATCCCTTATGCCAGTGGGTTCTTGCTGACTGGTCCGTTGGCGGACAGGTTCGGTAGGCGCACCGTCATCACCGCGGGTCTGTCGGTCATGACCGTGGCGACAGTGCTGGTGGGGTTGTCGGACTCGCTCGCGGTCGGCGGCGTTTTGCGTGCGGTGCAGGGGCTTGGCGCGGCGGCGTTTTCGCCTGCCGCGTTGGCCTACCTGACCGAGCGGATCGAACCACGCCGCAGGCCGAGCGCCTTGGCCTGTCTCATCACTTCGTTCTTGGCCGCGGCGGTCATCGGCCAACTCTTGGCGCAAGCGCTTTCTGGCTTGGGTAGTTGGCGATTCGTGTTCTACGGCAACGCTGTGCTGCTGCTGGTGCTGACAGTCGCGCTGCGGCAGGTGATGGCGCCTGACACCGCCGGTAGCAGGTTAACCCTGCGAGGGTCCTTCAAGGCCATGGGCACACTGGTAGCCAAGCCCGCGTTGACCGTCCTCTATGTGGCGACCTTGCCCGTGCTGGGCGGTTTCGTCGGCGTCTACACCGCCTTGCAGGTTCTGGCGCCAGAGGACTTGGTGGGCGGGTCTCACGAACTGTTCCTCTTACGCGCGAGTGCGTTGCCAGCGATGGTGTTGATCCCCTTCATCACCGGATGGCTGAGCCGCTTCCGTGCGACCCGCCGCACCGCCTTGGCACTGTTCGTCGCAGCAGCGATCCTCGCGGTACTTGCGGCCCTCGGTTTGCCTAGTGTGCCGGTCTTGGGTGCACTATTGCTGGTCTACGTCGCTGCGATCACCCTGATCTCACCGGGGTTGACCGAGTTGGTCGGGTCCATGGCCGGAGCGGCGCGGGCGACCGGGATCGCCCTCTATACGTTTGCGCTGCTGATGGGCGCCAGCCTGGGACCGCAGGTTGTGGTGTTGCTGCGGTCCCAAGGACTGGCGGTTGTACTGGTGGTGCTGGGCATCGCGCAGGCGGTCGCCGGTGTGCTGGTCCTGTTCGCCGACCGGCTGATCGGCCGAACTTAGGAGCGGGTCGCGACCAGCACGTGAGCGTCGAGCGGGAGCGCGTGCGTTGTCTCCAGGCGGAACCCGGTCTGGGAGAGCAGGTTCGCGAACTCACTGCGCGTGCGCTCCCGGCCCTGGCCCATGACGGCGAGCATGTGCATGTTGTAGCCCGGGGTCAGCGATGGGCCGCCGTCCTCGGGGAGCAGCCGCTCGACGATGAGCAGCTTGGCGTGGGTGGGAAACGCGTCCCGGCAGTTGCGCAGCAGCGCAAGGCAGCCCTCGTCGTCGAAGCAGTGCAGCAGCCGCGACATCAGGTACAGGTCGCCACCGCCGGGCGCGGTCTCGAAGATGTCACCCGCCACGAGCGCGCACCGGTCGGTGAGGTCGGCGAGGAATCCCTGCTCCTTGGCCTCGGCGATCACCTGGGGGCGGTCGAAGAGCATGCCGCGCAGCGCGGGCCGCTTGCCCAGGATCTGCCGCAGCAGCAGGCCGTGGCCGCCCGCGATGTCGACCACGAGGCCCGTCTCGGGGAACGCGTGGACGCTGTCGACCTCGCTGAAGAAGTTCGCCCCCGCGATCATCGCCCGCTCGTAGCGCAGCGAGGTCTCGGGGTGGGTCCGCAGGTAGGGGAAGAGTTCCTCGCCGAACGCGGCGGAGAACCCAGACCGACCCGTGCGCACGGCCTGCTCCAGGTGGCCCCAAGCCTGGTAGAACTCGGCGCCGTAGATGGTGGCGTAGTGCGCCATCGTGCCGGGGTTGTCCGACCGCAGGAGTTCTCCGACCTCGGTGGCGGTGTAGCCGACCTCGTCGTTGCCCGCCAGGACGCCCAAGGTGACCAGGAAGAGCAAGAGCCGGTGCAGGCTGTCGTGGTCGACACCGAGCCGTTCAGCCAAGGCGGCACTACCCAACGGTTCTTGCGCCAGCTGGTCGGGGATGCCGAGGTTGGCGGCGACGCTGATCGCCTGGGTCTTCCAGTACCCGGTCATCAGGTCGTTGAGCCGGTAAGCCGGAGAGTGCTCTGCGGTCATGGTGTGCCTTTCTGCGAACGGGCTGTCAGACGGGGAGCGGGACGCGGAGGGACTCCAGGACGCCCTGCCAGTAGGGCGCCCTAGTGGCCGGAACCGCAGGCACGGTCGGCCACGCGACGATGGGCCTTAGGCCGTGCAGTGCGTTGACCAGCCAAGCCTCTTTGTCGACAAGCTGGTGTGGCTGACGTCTCCGCCTGCCAACGGTGATCCCGAGCGCGTAGGCGTGCTCGATGATGACCCGAGTCGTGACGCCATCGAGCACAGGCAGGTCTTCGTCAGGGACGCAGAGAATGTCGTTCTCCCACCAGATGAGGCTTGCTGTGGCGGACTCCAACACGTACCCGTGGTCATCGACGAGGAGTGTCTCGTCAGCGCCCGCAGCACGTGCCTGCTCGCGGATGTTGTTCAGCAGCGGTAGATCGGGCCCCTTGCGCCTGGGGTGCACCCGCTTGTCGGGCTGGTCAGCGCGGTGAATCCGGATAGCCTTGCCTATAGGTGGGGATGGCCGGACCCGAAGTTGGAACGTGCCCGCCGGCGTCAGCTCTACCCGGGGAAACCAAGCGCCCTGTTTGGGGAATGCGGCCACAACGGCAGCCCAGAACGCGGTGGTGTCCCCGTGCCCGGTCTCGGTGCTCGCCTGTTGGAAACGCCGGTGGTGCCAGTGCAGTCCGCGCACGGCGCCGTCGAGCACCAGCCAGGAGTCCGCGGCCAAGAGGTCACCGGTCTGGAGTCCGCTTCGCTGGAGCGCGCCGTCGGCGAAGACGTATTCCACAGTGGACATCAGTACCGCCCTGACCGCTGGGGAGCCGTGCGGGGCCCGTAGGTGGCGTTCTCCAACCATGTGCCGAACCGGGGCACGACCGGCGAGAGCGCAGCCGCCGCGCGTTGCCGCGCTGATGCGTGCCAACGCTGGGGACGCAGGTGGGCCAGCGCCTCGCTGACCGCGGCGTTGTTGCGCAGCGCGGCGGCCCGGCGGCGTTCGGCGTAACCCGCGATGGCCGCTGCCTCGCGGATCGGGTTGTTGGCCGATCGAGCCAACGCGATGGCGTCCGCGGCGTCGAACGCGTCGGCGATTCCGCTGTTCATCCCGCGCGCGCCCAGCGGCGGGAACAGGTGCGCCGCCTCGCCCGCCAGCAGCACCCGGCCGTGCGGGTCGGCGAACCGGTCCGCGATGACCTGGTTGAACCGGTAGCTGGAGATCCACAGGATGTTCTCCAGGTGACGCCGGTCGACCACGTTCGGCAGCCACCGCCGCACCGCCTCCGGCGCGCTGAACTCGGCTTCGGTGTCCTGCGGGGCGCACTGCACGTCGATCTGGAACCCGCCCGCGAACGGCACCGTCATCACGTGCCTGCCGCCCAGGGCCGGGTGGTGGTAGTGGAACAGCCGCTCGTGGGGGAAGTCCGGGTCGGCGATGTCGACGGTCGTGTGGAATCCCTCAGATCTCCCGCCCGACATGGTGATACCCGCCGCGCGCCGCACCGTCGACCTGGCCCCGTCCGCGGCGACGACGTGGCTGCCGCTGAAGGTCCGGCCGTCCGCGGTGACCACGTCGACGCCGGTCGGGTCGACCCGCACCCGCTCGACCCGGGCACCCCAGTACACGCTCGCGCCCACCTGCTCGCAGGTCTTGCGCAAGAACCGCTCGGTGTCCACTTGGCGCAGACTCGTGAACGGCGGCTCGGCGTCGGCGGCGGGCTTGGGGTAGGTCTTCGCGAAGACCTCCCGACCGCGGTAGAGCGTCCGCTTGGTGTGCCACACCACGCCGAAGCCGGTCAGTTCGGCCGCCAGCCCCGGCGCGCCGGAATCCAGCAGGCGCAAGGACTCCCGGTGCACGAACAGCGCGCGGCTGCCCGGCCTGGCGCGGTCCTCGTCGTCGGCCTCCAGCACCGCGACGGGCAGGCCGACCGAGCGCAGGGCGATCGCCGCGGACAGGCCCACCGGGCCTGCGCCGACGACGAGGACGGGGTTCTCCTGGGTGACCACGTCCTCATTTTTCGTATTCGACCGCGTGCCGAGAGCCGTTGACAGGAACATGCCAACGCGACGGAGTCGGCGCGGTCGGTGTCAACACTGGAGGACGCGGCGGTGGCTCGTCGGTCGGGTGAGTGTGTCAGGCGAATGTGGAGAGTCGTATCAACGCTTCTTGTTACGGGGGACGGGCGTGCAACGATCGCGATGGCAGCCAGGTTCTTGGCGGGGGTTGACGGTCGACCAGCGGCCCCCGTGGCCGGACCAGGATGAACTGGCCGAGGCGTCGCTGAGGTTGCGCGGCCTGCCCGGTCTGACCGCGGCGGGTGAGGCGGCGGCGCTGCGCGCCAGGCTCGCCGAAGTGGCCGCCGGGCGCGAGTTCATCTTGCAGGGCGGGGATTGCGCGGAACCGCTGGGCGTCGAGGGTGTCATCGCCGCCCGCGCCCGCCACGGGGCCCTGCACGAGTTGGCCGACCGGCTGCGGACCTGGCTCGGCGTTCCCGTGGTCCGGATCGGTCGGCTGGCCGGTCAGTACGGCAAACCGAGGTCCGCACCCACCGAGGTGGTCGACGGCCGCGAGCTGCCCAGCTACCGGGGCGACATCGTCAACGGCGCGGAGCCGACCGAGGCGGCGCGGCGCCCGGATCCGCAGCGGCTGCTGCGCGCCTACGACTCGGCCGCCGCGGTGGTCGCCGAACTGCGCCGATTACCCGGTCCGGACCGGTTGTGGACCAGCCACGAGGCGCTCGTCCTGGAGTACGAGCAGGCGCTGACCCGGCGCGACCCCGAGACCGGCACCTGGACCCTGCGGTCCACCCACTTCCCCTGGCTGGGTGAACGCACCCGGCGCACCGACGGCGCCCACGTCGAGTTCCTCTCCGGGCTGGCCAACCCGATCGGCGCCAAGGTGGGTCCCACGGCCACGCCCGACGAGCTGCTGCGGTTGTGCGAGCGGCTGGACCCGGGGCGCGAGCCGGGCAGGCTCACCCTGATCACCCGCATGGGGGCGGGTGCCGTCGCCGAGGTGCTGCCCCCGTTGGCCGCCGCGGTGCGCGCGGCGGGTCATCCGGTGGTGTGGATGTGCGATCCCATGCACGGCAACACCATCCGCGCGTCCAGCGGGGTGAAGACCCGCCTGGTCGGGGACATCGTCTTCGAGCTGGCCCGGTTCACCGAGGTGCTGCTCGAGCTGGGGGAGTGGCCAGGCGGGGTGCACCTGGAGATCGGCGACCACGACATCACCGAGTGCCTGGGCGCGGGTGGCGCCACTGAGCCGTCCCAGCTGCTCAAGGCGTACCGGACGTTGTGCGACCCGAGGTTGAGCGTGCCGCAAGCGCACCAGGTGCTCACCGAGATCCAGCAACTGCTCGCCGCGCCCGCGCCGGTCACCGCGTAGGCCCCACAGCCGGAGCTGCTCATGCGAACCCTGTTGGTAGACAACTTCGACTCTTACACCTACAACCTCTTCCAGCTCATAGCGGGCGTGAACGGCATAGAGCCTGTTGTGCGCAGGAACGATGACCTGGCCGGAGTCGACTTCACCGACTTCGACAACATCGTGATCTCACCCGGGCCGGGGCACGCGGGACGGGACAGGGACTTCGGCGGAAGCGCGAGAGTGCTTGCCGAGACACGACTACCCGTGCTGGGCGTGTGCTTAGGCCATCAAGGCATCGCGGTCTTAGAGGGCGCGGTAGTAGACCTGGCTCCTCGCGCGCGACACGGCTTCGTCTCGCAGGTCGAGCATGACGGCAAGGGCATCTTCGCCGGACTACCGCAGGGGTTCGACGTTGTGCGCTACCACTCGTTGGCGGTGGCGGAACCGCTGCCGCCAACGCTGGAGGTGACAGCCCGCGCGGAAGACGGTGTCGTCATGGGGCTTCGGCACCGCCATCGGCCTTTATGGGGAGTCCAGTTCCACCCGGAATCGATATGTAGCCAGTTCGGCCACGAACTCTTGGCCAACTTCGCGGACTTGACCCGCCAGGGCGCGCAGCGCGAACGTGTCACCGCAGTGCCACGGCCGCCGGTGGTGTCGACTCCCTCCGCGGCGAGGAAGTACTTCCTGCACGTCTCGGCCGTGGACGAGCCGGTGGACACGGAGGCCGCGTTCGCGGGGTTGTTCGGCGAGTCCGACGAGGCGTTCTGGCTCGACAGCTCGCACGTGGAGGCGGGCCGCTCGCGGTTCTCCTTCTTCGGCGACGCCGCCGGTCCGCACGCGGAGTCCGTGTCATACCGGGTCGGGGGGCCGGTCCTGGTACGGGTGGGCGGGGCGGAGCGCGAAGAACCGGGCACGGTGTTCGACTACCTGCAGCGCGAGCTGTCCGCGCGGCAGGTGGTGTCCGATGTGGACCTGCCGTTCGACTTCCAGTGCGGCTATGTCGGGTACTTCGGCTACGAGCTCAAGGCGGATCTCGGCGCTCCCGGGCCGCACCGGCCCAGCACACCGGACGCGTACTGGCTCTTCGCCGACCGGCAGGTGGCCGTCGACCACGAGACCGGGCGGTCCTACGCGCTCGCGCTCAGCGACGAGAGCGCCGCCTCCGAGTCCGCTGCACAGGCGTGGGTGGAGTCGGTGTCGCGGTCACTGCGCGGCTTCGGCGGGACGGCAGCGGCACCCGTGGAGCGGCGACAGGTGCGCGTCGACGTCGAACCGTGGCTGCGCACCGACCGCGGCCGCTACCTCGACGACATCGCCGAGAGCCAGCGGCAACTGGTCGCGGGGGAGAGCTACGAGATCTGCCTGACCAACATGGCCACGGTCCCCGCGACCACCAGCGGGTTCGACCTCTACCGCGACCTCCGCCGCGGCAACCCCGCCCCCTACGCGGCGTACCTGCGGCTGGGCCGGGCCGAGGACGGCGTGGAGATCGCCTGCTCGTCGCCGGAGCGGTTCCTCAATATCGGCGCCGACCGGGTGGTGGAGACCAAGCCGATCAAGGGCACGGCACCGCGCGGGCGGACCCCGTCGGAGGACCTGCTGCTGCGCGCGGAGCTGGCGGGCAGCGCCAAGACCCGCGCCGAGAACCTGATGATCGTCGACCTGCTGCGCAACGACCTCGGTCGGGTCTGCGAGGTCGGCTCGGTGCACGTGCCACGGTTGATGGCGGTGGAGAGCTACGCCACGGTGCACCAGCTGGTCAGCACCGTGCGCGGGACGCTGCGCGCCGACACCGACGTGCTCGACTGCGTGCGCGCCTGCTTCCCCGGCGGGTCGATGACCGGGGCGCCGAAGCTGCGCACCATGGAGATCATCGACCGGCTGGAGACCGGGCCGCGCGGGGTCTACTCCGGGGCGATCGGGTTCCTGGCCTGCAACGGCACCGCGGACCTCAACATCGTCATCCGCACCGGCGTGCTGCGCGAGGGCCAGTGGCAGGTCGGTGCGGGCGGCGCGATCGTGCTCGACTCCGACCCGGCGGAGGAGTTCGCCGAGATGGAACTCAAGGCGGGCGCCTGGCTGGCGGCCCACACCCAGCTCGACACCGAGGCGGTGGCTTGATGAACCTCGCGGCGCGATTACGCCAACGGTCCACGGAGGCGGGGTGGGACCACCTGCCCGCGTTCCACACCCCGGACCGGGACTACACCCACGGCGAGGTGCACGACCTGGCCGCTCGCGCCGCGTCAGTGCTCTCGCAACGCGGCGTCGGCGAGCGCGACCGGGTGCTGATCGCTCTTTCGGACTCCATCGCCTGGGTTGTGACGTTCCTCGCGGTTGCTCGCCTCGGTGGCACAGCGGTCCCGGTGAATCCTGGTCTTACCGCCCAGGACCACTGCTTCCAGCTAGAGGACTGCGCTGCCAAGCTGATGGTGGCCGATGAGTCCCTGCGCGACCGAGCTCCCGCGTTCCTGTCATCGCAAGACCTGCTGTCACTCGCCGAAAGCACTACGGCTGCGGACGCGGTGGAGACCGACGCGCCGCTCTATGTCTACTACACCTCTGGGACCACTGGCCGTCCTAAAGGCGTTGTGTACGGACAGGACAGTCTTGAGATCTACCACCAGGCAGTAGGGCAAGGCGCGTTCGCGATCACCTCGGCAGACGTGACGCTGTCGGTGTCGAAGATGTACTTCGGGTACGGGTTCAACAACACCTTCGTCTTCCCGCTGCACACGGGCTCATCCGCTGTGCTGTTGGAAGAGCGGCCGACTCCTGAGGTGGCGCAGGATTTCGTGGCCCGGTTCGGCGTCACGCTGCTCTACTCGGTGCCGTCCTGGTACGCCCGTCTGATCGCGGAAGCCGACTCGGCGGCGTTCGGTTCCGTGCGAGCTGCCGTGTCCGGTGGCGAGGCCCTGACGGCTGATCTCGCGGGCAAGGTGGGCAAGTTCCTCGACGCACCCCTGCTGAACCAGTTGGGTGCAACCGAGGTTGGCTGCGCCATCACAGCCAACACCATCCACCACGACCGGCCCGGTTCCATAGGCAAGCCAGTCGGCTCGCTGGAAATCGAGGTGCGTGACTCGGCCGGGCGGCTAGTCGCCAATGGCGAACGCGGCGAACTGTGGGTGCGGCCGGTACAGATGCGGGAGTACCTGAACCTGCCCACGGAGACCGCGGAAGTACTACGGGCCGGGTGGTTCCGCACACGTGACCTCGTGGTGCGCGAGCCGGACGGCACCTACACGCACTTCGGCCGCGCGGACGACATGGAGATGGTCGGCGGGATCACGGTGGCCCCGACGGAGATAGAGGCCGTGTTGAGCAGCCATCCCGAGGTACGTGAAGCCGGGGTCGTAGCCGTACCCGACGAGTTGGGGCAGACGAAGCTAAGAGCGTTCGTGGTTCCCTACGCCGCCGAACCGCCTAGCGGGCTCGCGGAGGACCTCATCGAGCTCACACGGGCCCGGTTGGCCGCCTTCAAGGTGCCGCGCAGTGTCCACACCGTACCCGGCCTGCCCAGGACTCCCAGCGGGAAACTCCGCCGCTACCTGCTGCGCCAGCAGGCCGCCGAGCTCTGGAAGGGCGCCGACAATGCTTGAGACCAGCCGGGTGTTCCACATCGGACAGATGTTCCAGGACGCGGCGGTGCGCTACGGGCACGTGACCGTCACCCTGGACCAGCCGCTGGAACTCGCGCCCGAGCTGGGCGTCGACCTCACCGTGGGTCAGCTCGCCGACCTGGTCGACGAGCTGGCGGCGCGCCTGGCCGCCGCCGGGGTGCGGGCCGGGGACAAGATCGCGATCCACAAGACGGACAACTTCGACATCGCGGTGCTCGCCTGCGCGGCCGCGCGGATCGGCGCGGTCCCGGCGATGCTCTCGCCCGCGCTGGACCCCCAGGTCGTCGCCGCCCTGCTCGCCCGGCTGGACCGGCCATGGCTGCTCACCGACCCGGCCAAGCTCGACACCATGGCGCTGGACCGGGACACGGTGCGCGGCGTGCTGTTCTCCACCGGCGAGGACAACGGATCCCTGGACCGGTTCGCGGGCGCGCCCCGGCAGCGACCTGTGCGCACCGGCCCGCTGGAGCCCGCGCTGATCACGCACAGCTCCGGCACCACCGGCCTGCCCAAGCTCGCCGTGCACTGCGCGCGCGCCATGTGGTTCCGGCTGCTGCCGCAGAAGCTGGTCGCGCTGCCGATCCGCCGGGTGGAGACGGTCGCGTTCTGCATGACGTTCGTGCACTCGCGCTTCTACCACGCGCTCGGTGTGTTCCTGGCCTACGGCAACCCGCTGGTGATCGCGGTGTCGCCGGACCCGGCCACGATCGGCCCGCTGTTCGTCCGCACCCGCCCCGGGCTGCTGGAGACCCAGCCGAACACGTTCATCGAGTGGGAGTACATGGACACCGCCGCCGGGCGGCCGCTGTCGAGCGTGCGCTACTACAGCGCCACCTTCGACGCCATGCACCCGCGAACGATCCGCAGGCTGCTCGACGCCTCCGACCGGCGCGACCCGATGTTCTTCCAGTTCTACGGCCAGTCCGAGACCGGCCCCGTGTCCTGCCAGTGGTACACCCGCGCCTCCGCAGAGCACGCCGACGGCCGCTGCGTCGGCCTGCCGCTGCCCGGGTTCGTGCGGGTGCGCATCACCGGCACCGACGGCCGCCCGGTGCCGCGCGGGCGGATCGGCTACATCGAGGTCCGCAACCGCAGCCGGGCGCTGACCTACCACGGCGAGGACGAGCGCTGGCGGGCGCAGCTCAACGACGGCTGGTGGCGGATGGGCGACATGGGCAAGCTCGACGGCCGGGGCCGCCTGCACCTGATGGACCGCGAGGTCGACCAGATCGACGACGTCGACTCCAACCTGGAGATCGAGGACATCCTCATGTCCCGCCTGGCCGACCTGCGCGAGGTCGTCATCATCCCCGGCACCGACAACCGCCCAACCCCGGTCGTCTGCACCCGCGACGAAGCCCCGCTCGACGCCGCCGCCTGGGCAGCCGCCGTGCACGACCTCGGCACCCTCGCCGACCCCATCCACCTGCCCTTCCACGAAGTACCGCGGACGTCGACGTGGAAGGTCCGCCGCCCGGAGCTCATCCGCAAACTGCGAGAGGCCTGATGGACGACAGCTTCCTCACCGAGACCAGGTCGTCCTACGACAAGGTCGCGCCCTCCTACGCTCGACTCGTCCCGGGCGT
Source organism: Actinokineospora baliensis (assembly GCF_016907695.1). Taxonomy (NCBI): domain Bacteria; kingdom Bacillati; phylum Actinomycetota; class Actinomycetes; order Pseudonocardiales; family Pseudonocardiaceae; genus Actinokineospora; species Actinokineospora baliensis. The sequence continues at coordinate 3,585,831 of NZ_JAFBCK010000001.1, forward strand.
CGAGACCAGCGCCATCGACCGCGCCCTGCTCCGCGCGTTCGCCGACGTGGTCGCGGGCCCGGTGGTCGAGGTCGGCTGCGGCACCGGCCGGGTCGCCGCGTACCTCGACGCCATCGGCCTCGACGTGTTCGGTGTGGACCTCTCACCCGGCATGCTCGCCGTCGCCAGACGGGACCACCCCGGCCTGCGCTTCATCGAGGGGTCCATCCTGGACCTGGCCCTGCCGGACTCCTCGGTGGCGGGCGTGGTCGCCTGGTACTCGATCATCCACCTGCCGCCGGACCGGGTGCCGATGGCCTTCGCCGAGTTCGCCCGCATCCTGCGCCCCGGCGGCCACCTGCAGCTCGCCTTCCACATCGGCGACCAGCGCAACCGCAGGACCGAGGGCTACGGCCACGAGGACATCACCCTGGACGTCTACCTCCTGCCTGTCGACCGCATCGTCACCCTGCTCGGCGAAGCGGGCTTCGAGCTCTGCCACACGACCGTGCTGGAACCCGAGGCGTACTTCACCAGCACCGTCCCCCAAGCCCGCCTACTCGCGCGGCGCCCCGGGTAACAGCCGCCACGCCACGAGTCCACTCAGGATGGTGGCGAGGCCCGCGAGGTAGGCCGCCCACGTCAGCGAAAGCGCTTGCGCCACAGCGGGTCCCACGATCGCGCCCACGAACGTGGCCACCGCTTCGCCGGTGAACACGACGGAGCTCACCCGCCCCAGCCCCTCGTTCGGCGTGACCCGTTGCAGTGTGGTCTGCGTGGCACCCATCGCCACCGACCCGACCGCGCCCACACCGACCGCCGCGAGCGCGGCAGGCGTGGTCGTGGTGGCCGAGAACACCGCGACGAACCCGACCCCGGTCGCTGCCAAAGCCCCGCCCACCAGCGGCCCCGGCGCCACCCGGTCGACCAGGACGCGCATCACCGGCGCCCCCAGCAGAAACCCGATGCCCAGCGCCGACAGGACGATGCCGATCTGGCCACTGCCACCCAACACGGTCACCCCGTACGGGACCAGCAGAGCGGTGAGACACGCATTGGCCCCGAGGAACAGCGACATCACCACCAGCACCCCACCCGCAGTCCCATTGGTCCGCAGAAACGTCAAGCCCCACCGCAGATCCGCCCACACCCGCCCTTCTCCACCAGCCCGCCGCCCACCCCGAGCGGCCGTCCGCAGCACCGCCACCGCCGACACCAGATAACTCCCCACGTCGACCATCACCAACACCCCGAACCCAACCCACCCCAACAACACCCCACCCGCCGCCGCGCCGACCAACCGCACAACCCCGTCGGTCACGGCGTTGACCGCGTTGGCACTGCTCAACACCGGCCCGGTCCCCACCACCGCGGGCGTGTGCGCCTGGGCCGCGGGCCGGAAGAGCACGGTCCCCGAGCTCTCCACCACCAACACGGCGTACACCAGCCACAGGTCCCCCACCTCCCGCACCAGCAGAAGGCAGGCGACCGCCCCAGCCCGAACCAGGTCGGCCACCACCATCACCCGCCGCCGATCCCACCGGTCGACCCACACCCCCGCCACCGGCCCGAACAGCACAGGCGGCAAGAACTCCGCGGCCAACGTCAGCCCAGTGGCCGCCATCGACCCGGTGAGCACGAACACCTGCACCGGCACCGCCACCACCAACAACCACGACCCGAGCTGACTGACGAACCGCCCGAACCACAACCACCGAAAGTCCCGAACCCCAAACGCCTCAAACACTTGTGCCCACCCCAGTCCGATCCCACACGGGCAACCACTCGCCAGCTCCTACTCCGTAGGAACACCGCCACCCCATCCCCGTTGCACCCCTCACCCGGGCGGGTCGGACCGAAGAAAGGTGATCAGCCAGAATCGGACACCCGGAATCGGACAGCCTGGGTCGCGGTCGGCTGCTCAGGAGAGGGGCGGGACTCCATGAACGCTGGGCCGCGCCGGGTGCGAAGTCCTGTTGACCCTGCGGACCGCCACTGGGCGACCATCCCGAGTCGCAAGTCGGTGCTGGTCCTGGTCCCGCACATCGTCGCGGGGACGCGGCTGTTCGACTTGCTGGAGTTGTTCGAGAACGACAAACGCCTGCAAGTGGTGTTCACGCAGCCGGAGCCCTGGGAGGCATGGCAGGCGACCGATGGGTTCCTGGCCGATCGAGGCGGGGTGGTCCTGCCCTGGGCTCAAGCCAGGCGCGAGCGCTACGACTTGGTGCTGGCGGCCAGCATCCGCGGTCTGGACGAGGTGAATGGGCCCGCGCCGCTCATCCCGCACGGAGGTGGCCTCGCCCAGTACCGCCGGTGGCGTCCGGCGACGACAGGGGAGTCGTGGGCGCCGGTGCTGAACATGGACCGGGATCAACTGATGCGGCACGGGAAGGTGTTGGCGGAAGCCATTGTGCTCACCCATGACGACGAGATGGAGGTACTTACCACCGCCTGCCCTCCCGCTGTGCCTTACGCGGTCGTGGCGGGAGACATCGCGTTCGACCGGATGACCGCCAGCTTGCCAATGCGTGATCACTACCGCGCGGAGTTGGGCCTATCGCCGGGGCAGGAGTTGGTGGTCGTCAGTTCGACTTGGTCGTCCGCGTCGGCGTTTGGTCGTCACCCGGACCTGTTCGACCTGGTACAGCGGGAACTCCCGGCGGATCGCTACCGGGTGGTGGGGCTACTGCACCCGAACGTGTGGTCGCACCACGGCGTGTGGCAGGTCAAGACGTGGTTGGCGGACAACATGCGGGCAGGTCTGGGGGTGTCCCACCGGAGGAGGGGTGGCGCGCTGCCTTGGTCGGCGCCGACTACGTGATCGGCGACTACGGCTCGGTCACGACTTTCGCCGCAGGGCTCGGGAGCCCGGTCCTCAGGTCCGCCGAGCCGGACGGCCCCCTGCGCCCTGGGAGCCCATCGGCTGTATTGGCGGACCTCGCGCCGCGTTGGGAGCTGCAACGGCCTCTAGAAGGTCAGTTGGCCGCCGCGCGTGTGGACGTGGGAGGCCGGATTCACGAACTCCTTACGTCACGTCCCGGGGCCGCGGCGGCGATCCTGCGCGAAACCATGTACCGGTTGCTGGGCATCGCCGAGCCCGACCGACCCGTCAAGCCTCGGCCGCTACCCGCGCCTACGTTGCTCTCCGCGTGACTACGGAGAGGTGTGCTGGGCGACGTAGGTCTTGAGGGTTTCTGCAGGGGGACCGTCGGCGGTGATGGCGCCTTGGTTGAGGAGGATCACTCGGGGGGCCGTGGCCGCAAGGTCCAGGTCGTGGGTGATGAGGATGGTGTGTTGGGGGAGGTCGGTGATCAGGCGGGTGATGCGGTGGCGGTTTCAGAGGTCCAGCAGGGTCGTGGGCTCGTCGAAGATGATGTGGGTGGGGTTGGTGATGAGGACCGCCGCTATGGCGAGGAGTTGCTTCTGACCGCCGCTGAGCAGGTGGGCGGGGTGGTCGCGGTGGGCGGTCAGGCCGTACTCGGTGAGGGCGGCCGCTACGCGGGCTTCGCGTTCTGGGCGGGGGACGCCGTGGTGTTTGAGGCCAAAGTCGAGGTCCTCGGCGACGGTGGGCATGATGATCTGGATGTCGGGGTCTTGGAAGACGAAGCCCACCTTGCGGCGGATCGCCTTGCCCTGCTTCTTGGTGTCTAAGCCGTCGACGAGAACTTGGCCCTCTGTCGGCAAAAGCAGGCCGTTGAGCAAGCGGGCGAGGGTGCTTTTACCGGAACCGTTGGCGCCAACGATGGCTATGCGCGGCTCGCTAAGAGTCAGGTCTATGCCGCGTAGGACATGGTGTTCGCCATAGCGGTGGTGGACGTTGCGGAGCTCGATCACGCGGCTTGCCTTGGCTGCACTAGAGGGTAGGCGCGGCGTACGGTGACCGCGGTCAGTGAGGCGACTATGACCTTGGCAAGGTCGCCGGGGAGGAAGACCACTGACCCGGTGATGGCCTTGCCTAGGGGCAGGTTCGCGGACACTGCCATCCAGGGGATCCCGATGACGTATAGGACGAGCGCCCCGCCTATAGCGTTGGCCAGCAGCGCCCAAGCCAGGTTGTACCGCCGCCACAGCCATTCGGTGATGAGACCGACCACGAACGCGCCGACCGGATAGGCGAGGATGAAACCGCCTGTGGGGCCAAGGATCACGCCGATGCCGCCGCGTCCGCCGGGGAGCACGGGCAGGCCAATGGCGACCAACGCGACGAAGAGCAGGATCGCCAGACCGCCGCGGCGGGCCCCCAGGATCGACCCGGCCAGCATGACGCCCAACGTCTGGGCGGTGAACGGGGCGGGCACCAGTGGCAGTTCGATCAGCGGGAACAGGCCCAGCACCACGGTGATCGCCGCGAACAGCGCCACCAGCGCGATGTCCTTGCTGCGCAAGGGAGTCCTCCTAGTCGGAACCGGCGCCGCGCGCCTCGAGGGCGTCCCCGAGGCCGTCGGCGAGCCGCAATGTCTTGATCAGCAGCGGGGTGAGGAACCGGGTGCTCCGCCGCACGCCCCTGGCCCGCTGCGCCGCCCGGACCTGGTCGGCCTGCTCCTTGAGCACGGGGATGAACCGGATGGTCATCGCCACGACCAGGCCGACCCGCTCTGGTCGCACCCCCAGTGGCCGCAGCGGTCGCAGCGCGGTCTCCACGGTGGCGACCATCGCCGAGGTGCGGGTGGTCAGCGTGACGAGGTTCGCCAGCGCCACCAGCACCACGATCCGTTGCCCAACGACCACGGCTGTCACCCAGCCGGTGAGCAACACCTGGGCGACGACGATGACCGCGAGTACCGGCACGATCGGCAGCAGGTGCCGGAGCCCCACCCGGGGCGGGACCCGGGCCAGCGCGTAGCAGAGCACCACCGCGCCCATCGCCGCGCCGAGCCCAACGATCGACCGCACGAAGAACAGCCCGGTCCCCGCGGCGAGCAGCACCAGCAACTTCGCCCCGGCGGGCACCGCGTGCACGGGGGAGCGCGCCTCGTGGAACAGGCTCAGCATGCTTCCCCGCAACATCGGATGGTCGGTTGATTCGCGGTCGAACCTACCAGCGGGATTTCCTCGTCAACCGATAGAGCTCACCGGCGCGCCGTTGTCCCCACCCGCTCTTGACAGCTCTCACCTGCGGAAACGCGCTACCCCTCGACGGTGGCGGGAACCGGGTCGGCCTCGCGCGCCCTGGCGAGCTGGGTGACCCCGAACGCGGCGACGATGCCGAACGCGGCGGCGAGGGTGAGCGCGATCGGCGACGCGCCGATGTCCTCGTTGAGGAACACGACGCCGATCAGGGTCGCGCTGACCGGGTTCACCAGGTTGGTCACGGCCAGCGGCGCCCCGAGGCCGTTGCGGTACGAGCGCTGCGTCAGCACGGTCGCGCTGATGGCGAACGCGGCGATGGCGAGGATGGTGAAGATGGTGACCGGCCAGAGCAGGAACGCCGGTCCACTTGCGCCGAAGTTGACGACCGCGGTCTGGCACAGCGCCGAGCACACCGCGAAGGCGAGCCCGCCCGCGGCCGCTTCCCACACCGTCGACGCGTCCGGGCGGCGTCCGCGTAGGCCGAGGACGGTGACTATGGCCGTCGCGGCGGCGAGTAGGACGGTCAGCTCGACGGAGCTCAGCGCCTCGGAGCGGCCCGCGGTGGCGATGATCATCGTCAGCCCGGCCAGGCCGACCACCGTGCAGGCCATCCCGCTCAGCTCCAGCCCGGTCACCCGCCGCTTGGCCCCGGCGGCCGCGAACGGCACGGCGATCACCAGCGTGAGCACGCCGAGGGGTTGGATGAGCGAGAGCGGGCCGAACCCGAGGGACACCACGTGCAGCGCCGCGCCACCCGCGTTGAGCAGCTGCGCGACCCACCACACCGGAACCCTGGTCAGCTCCCGGACCGACAGGTGGCCCAACCGGGCCTGGATGAGTGCCGCGATCGCGTAGATGATCGACACCGCCACGCACAGCACGATGGTGATCGCCAGGTCGCTCACCGGTCCGCCCCCTCGGTCTTCCTCCAACCGAGCAGGCACAATCCAGCGTCGGCGCGCAACCCCAGAATAGTCCGGGGCCCGCCCGACCTGAGCCGATTTGACCGAAGTCACACGGTGGTGACCGGGGTCACAGTCGGTCGGTGTCGATCGGGGCCCACCGCGCTTCGACATGGGGGCGACGGCAACCGAGGAGGACATGATGGGCAAGGTCACCTGCGACATCGCGATGTCGATCGACGGGTTCGTGGCGGGCCCGAACCAGAGTCTTGAGGCCCCGCTCGGCGTGGGCGTCGAACAGCGCCTGCACCGGTGGATGTTCGAGGCGGCCGAGGACAACGCCGCCGAACTGGCCGAGATCACCGCCGCGAAGGCCTACATCATGGGCCGGAACATGTTCGGCCCCGACCGCGGCGAGTGGGACCTGACCTGGACCGGCTGGTGGGGCGCCGAGCCGCCGTACCACGCCCCCGTGTACGTGCTGTCCCACCACGAGCGGGAAGACCTCCCGATGGACGGCGGCACCACCTTCCACTTCGTCACCGGCGGCATCACCGAGGCGATCACCCGAGCCAGGACCGCCGCGGGCGACGGCTCCATCTCCATCGCGGGCGGGGCGTCCACGGTGAACCAGTTCCTCGCCGCGGGCCTGATCGACGAACTCCGCCTGCACGTCGCACCGGTGGTACTCGGCGAGGGCGAACGCCTGTTCACCGGCGTCGGCCGCATCGACCTGACCCCGCTCACCGTCCGCCACACCGCCCTGGTCACCCACATCAGCTACGCAATCGGGTGATGACGTCCCGCGCCTCCTGGAGGCACAGGTCGCTCCACTTGGCCAGGTCCCCGGCAGCCCGCAGCCGGACGTGCCAGGGCACCCCGCCGTCGTGCGCGACCCGCCGGACGATGATCGCCGCCACCTCCCGGTAGCCCCGGTGGGTAGTGGCCATCGCTTCGGCCGCGCGCACCTGTGTGAGTGCGTCGGCATCCTTGGCGAGGGCTTGCAAGGCAATGACGGTCTCGGTCGGCTCGAACTCGCTGCGCGCCTCCAGCACCGGCAGGCTCGGCGGGAGGTCCTGGAGAAACCGGACCATCCTCCGGCGCGTGTCGGGCCGCTCGATCGCCAGCGTCCGCGCCGCCCCTGTCCTCGCGGTGATCGGGAGCGTCTCATCGTCGACGATGGCTTGGAGGGCCTCGGCGCCCCATTCGCGGCCCCGGGGACCGAAGGTCATCAAGTCGGCTGCGGCTCGCCAGCGGAGGGCGGGGCGGGCGGTGGTGGCGAGCCGCTTGAGGATGCGCGCGGCGGCAGCACGGTCGTCGGTGTGGCGGTCTTGCAGGGACATAGCGGCCATCCACCGGACGGCATCCGATGAGCTGGGGTCGTCGCGGATCGCGCGGATGGGAGCGAGGCCGTCGTACTGGCGGAGGTCGAAGAGGAGCCGGATCCGGAGTTGATCGGCGGTGCGCGGATCGCGGGTGACCTGGCGGAGGTGGTCGATGGCGTCGTGGGGGTCGGTGGGGGAGAGGCGGAGCAGGATGTGGGCCGCTTGGGTGCTGTCGGTGGCTCGGCGCGCCGCGGCTAGGACGGTGTCGCGGTGAGCGGGACCTAGATCGGCGCGAGCGGCCAGGCGGAGGGGGACATCGGCAATGGCTTGGGTGGCTTCGGGGATGAAGGTGGGGGACAGGTCGACCAGGGCGTTCGCTGCCTCAACCCGCTCCGCAGCCGTCCGCTCCGGTGCGGTGAACACGTCCCGGATCGCTGCTATGACTTCATCCCGGCACGGGATCCCGCCGTACATGTCAGGTGAAAGCACGCGAGAGGCAATGTCCAGTGCCCGGTCGGCGACAACTAGTCGAGCGGCGTCGAGTCTTGCGGTGCCCGTCAGTGATCGAGCCATTGTGGACCGTTCCGAACCTTGAACGGTGGGATCGCATACAAGCGCGCCGAGGAAACCTGAAATGGTCGAGGGTGGGGTGGCACGAAGGTGGATGAACACGCCGACCGCGTCCACACGTTCTGTTGCTGTCAGCGTCGGCCGGTTGGCCAGTTCGCTGACCCAGTGCAGGATTTCATGTGCGCGTTGTTGGTCTAAGAGCAGAATTGTGGAAGCGCACCGGACCCGGTCTCTGGTCGGTTCCCTTTCGTTGCTCAATGAGATAGAGAGGGCGTTCGTGATCTCATCGAAGGTTCCGGGTTCGGCTGCGATGAGGTTGCGAGCGGAAAGCCTGTAGATTTCGTGCTGGCGAAACGGATCTATGATCAGTTGGAGAAACTCGCTGATCGCACGTTCGGGGCCTTCGGGTTCCAGTTCCGCAAGGGTGTCCGCGGCGAACGTTCGACACCGCTGGCTCGTGTCCGTATTGGCTAGAATAGCGCGCAGTAACACGGGGGCGTTGTCAATATCCTTGATAAGACTTCGCGAGGGAGTAGCTTCCAGGTCGTTGAGCAACGCGCGGACAAGATGGCGGTCATTGAGGTTTGCGACGACGGCACCCCGTATCGCCCAGGGGGTCAGGCGGTCTTCTGCTATGTGGCGGTGGAGGTCCCGGCCAGGGAATCCGAGTGTACGAATCGCTCTTGCGGCTGACCACTGCTGTACCCGCAGGGCTGAGGAGTAGTGAGAACTGATGATTTCGGCGAGCCTTTCTCTCGCCGGTTCGGGCATATCGCGAAACTGGCGGGTCCAGGCGACGAGTCCGCTGTGGTGGATGTGGTCGATCAGGGTGATGGCGGCAGGCAGGACCTCGTCGTACAGGTGATAGCCCAACTGGGCAAGGCTATGGGCCGCGATGGTCGCCGTGATTGACCGCTTTGATTGATGGAGTGCCTCGCGTAGTTGCCTGACGGAAACTTCAAGATCGATGGTATCTGTTCGGAGCATGCGAGAGATATGAAGCTGGCCCACGTGGCGAAGGTCGCGCAGGCTCATGAGTTCCAACAGTTCAGCCTGCGCCTGTTCGCGGTGCTCGGCGAAGCCCTCGAGTTGTCGCCAAGCTATAAGTCGGGCGACGAAATCGTTTCCTTCCTGGCCGATCTCCAAGAGGGTCATCGAAGCTTCGGGATGAAACTCGGTACCCAAGTGGACGAGGCTGGCAGCCGCTCTTGCCCGACTGTACTCGTCCACGTTGCCGTCTCTGGTGGTTCTCTGCATAGCTGCGATAGCGCCAGATCTGTGCGGATCGCCCAATTGGGCAAGTTTCTCTAGTGCGAACTCACGTTCCCAGTTATCCGCAAGCGGATTCTCGGAAACGATCATCAAGGTCTGGGCCGCTTCGCTGTGTTGATCAGGTCCAAGGTCGATCAACGATACCGCAGCCCACAGGCGTCCGTTCTGATCAGTCGAGCGATCGGCGAGTATCGCGAGAAGCATACTGAGCGCGCGGTCGTAAAACCTTGGGCCGAGTTCGATCAGCGCGTCAGCGATCGTTCGTCGATATTGTTTGGTGGCGCTTTCATTCGAAATCGTACATAGCAACTTAGCTGCATTTGCGGTGCATTGGGATCCCAGGCTAGCCAGCGTTCGCATGGCTGTGATGCGCGTGTGCGGATCGGTGTCAGTCTCGGCGGTCGCCAGGAGGAGCGTGGCTGCTTCCTGCAAGAACCGGGGATCCATCCCGGCGAGTCGGGCGGTACCGGACCAGTCGGCGAGGGTTGGATCGTGCGATAGGAGCTTGAGAAAAGCAGTACTACTGCGGTTCTGGTCGGGGCTGATCGCGGCTAGGGCAATGGCGGCCTCGGCCAGAGTGGCATTGGTGCTCAGGGGATTGTCGAGCAGTGAACTTAGTGCGGTGATGGCGTGGTGGCGGCCACTCGAGTGGAGGCTTGCCAGGACGACGGCTGCATCGTGGATGGCTCGTGGTCTTGCCGACGTGGAAGCGAGGGCTGAGCGGAGGCCTCGGTCCGCCGCGGTTCTTTCGGTGGGGCCGCATTGGCTCAGTGCCTCGGCTGCTGCCAATCGGAGTTCGACTGGGGCTGAGTCGATGGCTTCGCGGAGGCAGGCAAGAGCTTCGGTGGTGTGTCTGCGGAGTCTGGTGGCTAGAGCGGTGGCGGTCTCCACTCTGGTTTGCCAAGGGGCTTGTGGGTTGCGCAAGAGGTCCAGCAGCCAAGTGGTGAGGCCTGGGTGGTGGGCGGCTCTAGAGGTCTGCTCAAGGATGTGACGGCTGGGATGGTGGGTTGTCATCGCCCAGGTTTGGACTGTGGCCAGGAAGGTGACCACTGCCGCTTCGGTTGCTGGGAGGTGGCGGGCTAGGAGGCGGGCGGCGAGGAGGTGGGCTTCGGAATCACCGGAGTGGAGGTGGGCGAGAAGGACGTCGGCTTGGGGTGGGTTGAGGTGGCAGTAGTGCAGGAGGACGGCGCGGGCGTGGCGGCCTCGGTCCTTGTGGCGGGCTGCGTGGAGCAAGTGGCGAGTAGAGGCGGGGGTGAAGGGGATGGGGAGGAGGCGGGCTTTGGCGGTGGCGGCTAGGTGTTCGGCGAAGCTGTGGTGCAGAAGCGGACGTCGGTGCTGTGGCGGAAGTGGGAGAGAGGGCCCGCTGCGGTGAGGAAGGTGGTCAGGTCCTCGTGCCAGTCGCCGGTGGGGGATAGGTGTTCGGCTACCCAGGTGCGGGCTGCGGTGAGGAGAGAAGTGTCCTCTTCGATGCGCACTTGGCCGAGGTGCTCCAGTAGCGGCTCGCGGACCTGGTCGAACTGGGTCGTGATGGGGCCGCGTGCTGTGCGCAGGTAGCGGAGGTAGGCCTCGTAGAGTTCGTACTGGTTGTCCGGCAGCGGGCGGTCGCCGTGTTCGGTGTGGATGATGGCGGCGATCGTGACCAAGAGGGGGACCGCGACCAGTTCGCCGAGGTGGGCTTGTTCGACCTGCCGGATGAACCGGCTCGCGGTTTCCGGCTCCTCGAACCAGTTCAGGGCGAAGGCGCGTAGGGCGTCGTCGTCAAATGGTTGGAGTTCGTAGCGTGCGGCGCCGCTGCGCTGGAGTGGGGCGAGTGCGGTGCCGTCGATCGGTCGACTGGTGAGCACGACCCGGTAGGGCGAACCGTCGTAGGTGGCCCACGAGGCCAGGACGGTCACCAGGCGGTCGCGGTCAGAGCTGTCGGCCACCTCGTCCAGCCCGTCCACGAGGAGTAGCCACCGGCATCCTGCGACTGGGTGTTCCAGGTCAGTCGGGTGGATCGCCGTTCGCAGCAACGCCCCGTACTCGGCCCGCACGCTCTCCGCCAACGACTCGGCGAACGGCAAGCTCAACCGCGCTGCCAACTCACTCGCCGACACCCGCAACGGCACCACGGGCTCCACCAGCGGCGGCTCTTCCGCGGGCCGCCCAATCCAACGCTCCCCAGCGTCTGCCGCCAACCTGAGCGACAGCGTCGACTTCCCCTGCCCGGGGCCACCTACGACCACAACGTGCTTGTCGCGGTCCAACGTTTGCCGCACAGTTCGCGTTGGTGGCCGCACCGACAAGCGGGTTACAGGGGTAGGTATCTCGATCTGCTCACTACGCCCATCCAGCATCGGAGTGGGGCGCGGTGTGTCCACCTGTTCTTCCGCACCGAGGTCCTGCCGCACGTAGACCGTCGCCAGCGAGGGCTTCCGGGCACCCGGGAGGCGGTACGGCAACTCTTTCGCCATCTCGACTTGGGCCCGCACCAACGACTCCACTGCGCGCGGCAGCTCAGGCAAGTCCTCCCAACCCACGTGCGCATCGACAGCCTCAACCGTGCGCGGCCGCTCGGCTGAGACCACGAAGTCCCCGTGCACCGTGATCTGGCCCGCCTGCACAACCGAACCCGCGACATCACGGGCAAGGTTCCTCTGTTCCACCGCACCCTCCGGAAGTCCGGCTCCCGATCATAGGGCGCTCACCGCACGGTCGGGTTCCCCCAAGCCAACTCCGGCGGACGGCGTGACAGTCCGCCGTTTTCCTTGCCCAGTGGGGAAGCGGGTGGTGCGGGCCGGAACATCTCCAACCGCAAACGCCTGGTGTCGGTCAGGTCGAGTGCGACGGGGAGCGGTTTGCCCAACACCACCGTCTGTTCCAAGCGCGGCTTCTCGTCCAGGAGAACCACGATCCGTCCGACCTGGAAGCGTTCCTCGGCGTCGTCGACGATGCCCACCACCGCGGTCAGTTTCTGGTAGATGCCCCTGCCGAGGTCGAACTCCAAGTAGCTGCGTGCTGCCAAAGCTGTGCTCGGGCGTAAGAGAAGGCTGTCGTTGTAGGGATTGCCGTCGATGGTGGCGCTGCCGGTGTGGATGTCGTCGCTGTGGTCCAGCCACAATTGGCGGTCGGTGAGCGAAAGGTGCGGGTGGTCGCGGGGTGTGCTCACCGCGCCGCGGCGCCAGGGTGCCCGTTCGGGCATCGGGTGTGCGCTCTCGCCGGTGATCGCGGAGATCAGGTAGGTCACCTGGGACTCGGTGAACTCGTCGATCTCGTAGCGCGTGGTGGAGTACGGGGTCAGGAACATCGGGATGTCCTCGATCGACCCGCCGGGCAGCACCACCGGCAGCACCCGTTCCGTGCCCTGCCGCAGGTTCTGGGTCAGGTGGTCGCGGATGATCGCCGCCTCGAACTGCGCGCCCCGCCCCTCGTGCGGCTCCGCCTGGCCTTCGGCCCGCCGCCGGTACTGCGGTGAGGCGATCACCAGGATGAAATCGGAGTCGCGCAGGTTCTCCATAGCCCACAACGACCAGTCCTGCCGCTTGCCGTCGGCCCACTGGTCCAGCTGGACGTCCAACCCGACCCGCGCCCGCAGGAAGGTCGCGAACTCCCGCACCGCCCGCTTGTGTCGCTCCGTGTCATGTGAATAGGTCACGAACACCCGGGGCGCCGAATCCTCCGACATGGTTCTCCTCCGCGTTTCCACCCGACTCGCGACACGCATTGTCGACGCCCACCGGCCACCGGTCGACCCCTGTCGCTCCATTGTCGCCTCCCTGTCGCGCCCCCGCGTTCTGTCCTCCTTTTGTCCTGCTTCTGTCAGGTTTTCGCCACTGTCCCACCCGCACACTCCCGCTTTACGATCAACCCCGCCCGCCGGAACCACCCGAAGGAGCGATGACACGCGTGTACCAGTACGACGTGTTCATCAGCTACGACCGGGAAAGCCGCACCGTGCGGCCCTGGGTGGACCGGCACTTCCACCCGAGGTTGATCGACGCGCTCGACGACAACGTGGCGGAGAAGGTGGAAGTCTTCTGCGACCAGTCCGGCAGCAGCGGGGCCAAGTGGCCGCAGACCCTGCGTTCAGCGCTCGGGAACGCGAAGATCCTCGTCGCGGTGTACTCCCCGAAGTACTTCACCAGGGAGTGGTGCATGGCGGAGTGGCATTCCATGGCCGAACGCGAGGAGGTCGCCGAGACCGGGGGCCGCGGGCTGATCTACCCGGTGATCTACAGCGACTCGGACAGCTTCCCGGAGTACGCGACCCAGCGCTGGATGGCCGACATGCGCAAGTGGCGCCAGCCGGACGTCCAGTTCCAGGACAGCCTGGCCTACCTGGACTTCCGCGACGCGGTGGATGACCTGGCGGTGGCGCTGGTCGACGGGATCCGGCAGTCCCCGGCGTGGCAGCAGTGGCCGGTGCGCCAGCCCGTCCCCGGTGTGCTGCCCCCGATGAAGTTCCCGGGGTTGTGATGCCAGGGACCGTGTACACGTTCTACTCCTACAAGGGCGGCGTCGGCCGCAGCTTCGCCCTGGCCAACATCGCCGTTCTGCTGGCGCGCTGGGGTTTCCGCGTGCTGTGCGTGGACTGGGACCTGGAAGCGCCGGGACTGCGCGACTACTTCGGCACGCTAACCGACAGCGCACCCACCGGCGGTGTCGTGGATCTGGTCGACGACTTCCGAGCGGGCGCCGTCGTCGACCGGACCGTCCAGGTGACCGGCACGCTCGACCTGCTCGCCGCGGGCGGCGACGACCCGAACTACGCGAGCAGGGTGCAGTCCATCGACTGGGGGCGGCTCTACGACGAGGGTTTCGGCGAGTACCTCGAGCAGTGCCGGGACCGGTGGACCGCGCGCTACGACTACGTGCTGCTCGACAGCCGGACCGGCATCTCCGATGTCGGCAGCATGTGCACCGCTCAGCTGCCCGATCGACTGGTGCTGTTGTTCACCGCCAACACGCAGAGCATCCGCGGCGCCGTGGACGTCGTCGGGTTGGCCGACGCGGCGCGCGATCGGCTGCCGCTGGACCGTCCCCGGCTGACCGTCGTCCCCGTGCTGTCGCGCTTCGACAGCCGCGATGAGTACGCCCAGGCCGAGCACTGGCGCGACGAGTGCGTGGACAGGACCAGGGGGCTGTACCACAACTGGCTCGACTCCCAGGTCTCGGTCGCCGCGATGTCGCGCCACCTGACCATCCCGTACGTCTCCTACTGGGCGCTCGGTGAGCAGTTGGCGGTGCAGAAGGAGAAGACCCCGTCCGCGGACCAGATCAGCTTCGCGCTGGAGACCGTCGCGGCCCTGATCGCGCACGACCTCGACCACACCGCGCTGCTCGCGGAGAACCGGGACGCGTTCGTCGCGGCGGTGCGCGACCGCAAGCAGGAGTTCGGCCAGGACCTCAGGGTCAGCAGCTCCCACGCCGCCAGGGGCGTCGCCAACAGGCTGATCGCCGAGTTGCGGGAACTGGGTCTCGCGGCCGAGTGGTCGTCCTCCGGAGACCGGGACCTGCTCACCCGCGCCAGCGACAACGCGCGGCACCTGTGCCTGGTCGTGGATGGCGAGTTGACCAGGTGGCAGCAGGCCGAGGCCGAGTTGTTCCTCTACCGCACCGTCGGTCAGGACCGCCGGGTCATCCCCGTCCTGACCGACGGCACGAAAGTCGTTGACCTTCCCGGTTTCGTGGCCAACCTGCGGCACCTGCGGATCGGGTCGTCGCGTGGGGAGAAGGCGGTCGCACGTGATCTGGCGGACCAACTGCGCGGCGCCGCGGCCGTGGTCGAAGGCGCACCAGAACTCGTAGGGCTCCTCGTGCGGGTCAAGGGAGTAAGGCTGGGTCGTTCGCGCTGGGAGTTGGTGGACGAGCTGGTGCGCGAGCTGGTGACCGCGGTGGGCTCGGGGGACAGCGCCCTGGCCCAGGAGTTGGCCGCCGTGCTCGCCAGGGCTATCGAGGTTCCGCCGGGCAGCAGGCACGACGTCCGCGAAGCGTTGCCGCCGCACACCCAAGAGGCGGTCGAGTGGGGCATCGGAGTGTTGGAGACCCGTGTGGTGAACCGCGTCGAACGCGGTCAACAGGAAGGATGATCATGTCAGAACGGTTGGGGCACAAGGAGACAGCGGTGATGTTGGTGCTGATGGCGTTGGCCAGGGAGGTGTCCAACCCGGAGTTGAAGGACCTCGTCGGGTACCCGCTCGACGGCAAGGAGCGGCGGCGGCTCAACGAGTTGCGGTTGGTGGAGAGCAGGTTGGCGCCGAAGCGGTTCTTCGTGCACGAGCTCACCGACAGCGGGTGGAAGTGGTGCGCGGACGAGTTCGCGGCCGGGTCTCCGCCGCCGCCGGTGGCTCGTAGTACGTTCGTGCCCGCGTTCTACTTGCTCCTGGCCGCGCTGGACCGGTATCTGCGGCGGGAGAACGTGAGCCTGGCGGAGGTCTTCACCTCCGACGTCGAGTTGACGCCGGGGCAGATCGAGGAGCGGGTGCGGGCGGGGTACTCGAAGCTGGCGCGCTCGGTGGGGGACTGGGTCAGCCTGGTGGACCTGCGGGCGGCGTTGGGCGGGGCGAACCGCGCGGAGGTGGACGCGGTGTTGAAGGAGATGAGCCGGACGGGGCGGGCGAACCTGGTGCCGGAGTCCAACCGCAAGGCGCTCACCGATCGCCACCACGCGGCGGCGATCCGCGTCGGCGGCGAGGACAACCACCTGATCTCGATCGAGGCGTCATGATCGAGGGCCTCGCCGCGCTGGCCACCCTGCGGTTCGACTGGGCGGACACCCCCGACCACGTCTGGCGCGATTCCCCGTACCACGTGGACGGTCCGCACGCCGACGTCGCCAGGGCCGTGGAGGGCGCGATCCGCGACGCGGCCGTCAGCGACGGGCCGAGTCCGATCGGGCTCGTCGTGCAGGGGCAGAAGGGCGTGGGCAAGACGCACCTGCTGGGCATGGTGCGGCGCCAGACCCACGCCGCCAAGGGGTACTTCTTCCTCGACAACGTCTCGGCCGGTGACGCGTTCTGGGAGAACGCGGTGGAGGCGTTGCGGTTCGGCCTCTCCCAGGCCGACGAGTCCGGTGAGACGCAGTTGCACCGTTTTCTGCGCCGCGTCTGCGAGCTCGGGGTCGTCGACCCCGGCTCGGCCAAGGTGATCCTGCGCGGGCACGGCCTGACCCGCAAGGACGTCGACGCGTTCGTCGCGGGGGTGCGGGCGCTCGACCGGCAGGTGGCCACGGAGTGCTCCGACACCGCGCGGGCCCTCGTGCTCTACGCCGCCGAGCCGGACTCGATCAACGACATCGCCGAGGACTACCTGGACGGGGCCGAGGAGTCCGAACCGGGGGAGCGGCGCGCGTGGGGCATCCGCCGACCACCCAGGTCGCCGCTGACCGTGGTGCGCGACCTGACCAGGCTGCTGGCGATCACCGGTCCCGTCGTGATCTGCGTCGACCAGCTCGACACCCTGATCGCGCGCACCGAGAAGCTCACCGAGGCCGCCGACCACAGCGGTGACGTGCTGCTCGCCCAGATCGCCGACGGCCTGATGCGGCTGCGCGAGGTGACCCGCCGGACCGTCACCGTGCTGGCCTGCCTGCCCGGTACCTGGAAGCAGATCCGGACCAAAGCGGCCGACACCGTGCCCGACCGGTTCCGCGAACTGCGCAGCCTGGGGCGCATCGCCGACGGCGGCATCGGCCGCGACCTCGTGGCCAAGCGACTCGGTGTGGCCTACCAGGCGATGGGCTTCACCCCGCCGTACCCCACGTGGCCCGTCGCCGAGTCCGCCTTCGCCGAGGGGTGGGAGCAGATCACCCCGCGCGAGCTCCTCAAGCGCATCGGCGCCCACATCGAGCTCTGCGTGCGCAACGACGAGGTCCGCGAACTCACCTCCTTCGACGAGGATGCGCCGCGACCCACCGCCGTGCCCCGCCCGGCGCCGAAACCGGACCGCTTCACCGAACTCGACGCCCTGTTCGCCGACGCCAGGGCCGAGATCGACCCGGAAGCGCTGTTCGACCACACGGTCGAGGACGAGCTGGTGCCCCGGTTGCTCTCCGCCGCCCTGCGGTCCTGGCTGACCGAGGTCGGCGACGACAACATGACCTGGAACCGGCCCAGGGTCGGTGAGGGCGGCGAACTGCACGCCTGGATCACCCGCACCCTCGACGAGGCGACCGACCTGCAGGAGCACTGGGGGTTCCGGGCGATCTACCACCCGCACCCGATCTCCGTGCTGCACCGCTTCCGCAAGGCCAAGACCGCGATGGGCCTGCGGCAGGGTGCCGACAACCGGCATCTCATCCTGCTGCGCAACGACGCCTGGTCCAAGGGTGCCAAGACGAAGGCGGAGCTTGGTGCGTTCGAGGCGGCGGGCGGTCGCCGGATGGCGCTGTCGGTCGACGACGCCAGGACGTTCTGGGCCTTGGACAAGCTGCTGACCCAGAACGTCCCCGGGCTGCACGAGTGGCTGGTGGACCGCCAACCCGCGAGCCGGTCCGACCTGCTCGCCGACACGCTGCCCGCCGTGCGGCGGGACGCGGAAACGCGGCCGCCACCGGGAGAGGTGGGGGTGGGGGTTGTGGTGGGGACCGGGGAGCCGGTTCGTGTGGAGTTGGCGGCGTTGCGCAAGCACGCTGTGGTGTTCGCCGGATCAGGTTCTGGGAAAACGGTTCTGTTGCGGCGGATCGTGGAGGAGTGTGCGCTGCAGGGGGTTTCGGCGATCGTGTTGGACCCCAACAACGACTTGGCGCGCTTGGGGGATGCGTGGCCGGAGGCGCCGAGTGCTTGGGGGGACGGGGATGCCGAGTTGGCGCGGCGGTACCTCGACGGCACCGATGTCGTGGTGTGGACCCCGGGGCGGGCGCACGGGCGGCCGTTGGCGTTCCAGCCGTTGCCGGACTTCGGTGGGGTGCTTGATGACGAGGACGAGTTCGGGGCGGCGGTGGAGGTCGCGGTGGCCAGCCTCGCGCCGCAGGTCCGGTTGACCGGGAGCACGGTCAAGGCGAACAAGGGGTTGGCGGTGTTGCGGCAGGCCGTGGTGCACCACGCGCGGACCGGGTCGCGGAGCCTGCCGGGGCTGATCGAGGTGTTGGCGGATCTGCCGGACGGGGTCAGCACGCTCAACGACGGCCACAAGATCGCCGCGGACCTGGCCGAGGCGTTGAAGGCGGCGATGGTCAACGACCCGCTGTTCGCCGGGGCGGGCACGGAGATCGACCCGGGGGAGCTGCTCACGCCCGCGGCGGGGAAGCTGGCGCGGGTTTCGGTGATCAGCTTCATCGGGCTGCCCGCGGAGGAGCAGCGGCAGAACTTCGTCAACCAGTTGCAGATGGAGCTGTTCGCCTGGGCCAAGCGCAACCCTGCTGGCGATCGACCGCTCGGCGCGCTGTTCGTCATGGATGAGGCGCAAACCCTTGCGTCGTCCGGAACCCTCACCGCGAGCACGCGCAGCACGATCGTGCTGGCCTCGCAGGCGCGCAAGTACGGACTGGGCCTGCTCTTCGCCACCCAGGCTCCGAAGGGCGTGCACAACCAGGTGGTGGGCAACGCGACCACCCAGTTCTTCGGTCGCCTCAACAGCCCGGCCCAGATCAACGCGGCCAACGAGATGGCACGGGCGAAAGGCAGCCAGGTGGCCGACATCGCGCTCCTCGAACGCGCCCAGTTCTACGTCACCAGCGAGGCTTTCGGCTTCCGCCAGGTCACCACCCCGCTGTGCCTCACCCACCACCCGGCCAGCCCGCTGCAACCCGAGGAGGTCATCGAACGCGCCCGCCGCTGACCGCTCACCCGAGCTCCAAAGTGGTCACTCCGTACATCTGTGACAGCGCCAGATCGGGCGCTGGCCCGGTGTACATGCGCGCCGCCTCGAAGGTCTGCTTGAACCCCGCCTCCTGGAACATGCTCACAGCAGCGGGATTGGCGTCGGGCACGTCAACGGCGACGGGGGTGTTCGCCGCCACGGAAGCGAGAAGTGCGGCGGCGATGTCCGGGGTGTCGGCGTAGAGGGGGCCGATTCGACTGGGGCCCTGGGCATCCCGGCGGACCGCCAAGCCGGTGATGGTGCTGCCGTCGAGGGCGATGCGGGCTGTCCGGTCGGGGAGGGCCAGCCAGGTGGCCAGGAACGCGTCGCGGGGTTCGGGGAAGAACCGGCGGTCGTACTCGGCGATGCGGTCGAAGGGCACGGACCTGGCGTCGACCACCTCCACGGGCGAGCGGGTGTCGGCCGCGGTGCCCTCGAACCGGATGTTGTTCCAGGCGTGGACGAAACCTGACTTGCGGTAGTTGTCCTGCTGGTCGACGACGCCGTCGAGGCCGATCAGCCGACCGGTGAGGTGCTCGGTCGCCGCGCGCCAGAGCTGGATCCCGTAGCCCTGGCCGCGCACCTGCGGCCGGGCGATGTAGAAACCGATGAACCCGAAACCGTTTCCGTACCGGACAGCCGAAACGCAGGCCACCGGCTCCCCGTCCAGCTTGCCGATGAAGAAGCCGCCCGGGTCGGCCGGGGCGAACGCGAGCGGGTCGGAAACACCGGGGTTCCAGCCCTCGTCGCGCGCCCACGCGCCCATCAGCCGGACCTCGTCCAGGCTCGCCACCCTGATCTCGAAGCTCATCGCCACCTCCGCCACGACTGTCCCACGACCGGGCGGGCAACCACCCGGTCAGTGGCACGGATACCCCTGATAGCGCGGGATCGGCCACCCCGGTGGCGTACCCGCCCTCGACGTGCCCACCCGCCCGCCGGGTGGCAGGGTGTCGCCCGGACGGCGGTGCCGCCCGGAGGGTGAGGAGGACCGGTGGAGCTCGATCCGGAGCGGCTCGTCGGGGGCGCCGACGCGGTGCGGGCGGTGTTCGAGGGGCTGCCGATCATGCTCGCCGGGCTGGACGGGCCGGAGTTGGTGATCGTGGCGGCCAACGCCGCGTACCGGACCGCGATGGGCCGCGAGCAGCTCGTCGGCCTGACCCCCTGGGAAGCCTTCCCGGACATCGTCGGGCAGCAGACCATCGAGATGGTCTACCGCGTCTACCGGACGGGCCGCCCTGAGTCAGGGGTCGAGTGGCGGGTGCAGTTCGACCGCCATGCCACCGGGGAGGGCGTAGTCGAGGCGTACTTCGACTTCACCACCGCGCCTCGGCTCGATGACAAGGGGAACGTGGTCGGGGTCGTCCTGTTCGCCCATGACGTGACCGATCGCGTGCGGCAGCGGCAGACCGCCGAGCGCAAGGCGGCGGAAGCCGAGCGGCGCTACGCCGAAGCGCGGGAAGTGATCACCGCGCTCCAGCGCCAACTGCTGCCCCCGGGGCTGCCGGTGCTCCCGTCGGTCCGGATCGCGGGGAGCTACTTGCTCGCCGACGGCGCCGACGCCTCAGGCGGGGACTGGTTCGACGCGGTGCCCCTGGCCGATGGGCGGGTGGGGCTGGTGGTCGGTGATGTGGTCGGGCACGGGGTGGCGGCGTCCGCGGCGATGGGACGGCTGCGCGCGGTCCTGCGCGACCGGCTCGAGGAGACCGGCGACGTCCGCACCGCGGTGGCCGCGGTCGACCGGATGGCCCGCCGCGGCCGCGACACCCACGCCGCCACGGTGTGCGTCGTCGTGCTCGACCAGGGCGGCGACTTCGAGTACTGCACCGCGGGGCACCCGCCGCCGCTGGTCGCCGGTGCCGGTCAGGCCAGGTACGTGCCGCTCAGCGGGGGCGGCCCGCTCGGCACCGGCTCCACCCACGCCGTGGCCACCGACCGGCTCGACCCCGGCGACGTCCTGCTCCTCTACAGCGACGGGATCGTCGAACGCCCCGGCCGCGAACCAGCCGCCTCCTCGGTCGAACTCGCCCAAGTCCTCGCCGACGCCGTGGCCGACACGGGCTACCGCACCCCGGGGCTGCCCGCGGTCGAGCGGGCCACCGCGCTGACCCTGGAGATGATGATCCGCACCACCGGCCACGCCGACGACATCACCCTGCTCGCCGCCCAGCGCGTCGCCCCGGTGGACCCGCTGCACCTCACCCTGCCCGGCGACCTGGAGGTCGTGCGGGCGGTGCGCCGCGCGCTGCTGGCCTGGCTGGTCGAGCTCGGCGCCGGTGAGCAGGACGTCGTCGCCCTGCAGCACGCCGTCGTCGAACTGGTCACCAACGCCGTCGAGCACAGCAGACCTGACCGCGCCGACGGCACCATCACCCTCGACGCCGCCCTCGCCGCCGACGGCGTCCTGCGGATCAGCGTGACCGACGACGGCCGCTGGCTGCGCCGGTGCAGCACCACCGACCAGGACTTCCACCTTGACCACGGCCTAGGCCTTGCCATGGCAGGCGGCCTCGCCGACGAACTCCACATCGCTCGCACCACCCACGGCACCACCGCCACCCTCCACCGAGAACTCAGCCGCCCGGCGCGCCTGCTCACCGCGGACCAGGTCACTTCCGGTGCGCCTGCCGGAGGCGGTGAGCCAGGGCTGCTGCTGGTGCTGGACCAGCCGCAGACCGAGGACAACCGGGTGGCGCTCGACGGGCCGCTGGACGTGACGACGGGGGCGCAGCTGACGGCGGAGCTGGATCGGTTGACGCTGGGGGGCAGCCATGAGCTCACGGTGGACCTGACGGGGGTGACGCATGTGGCGAGTGTGGCGGTGGCGATCTTGCATCGGGCGGTGGAGCGGGGGGAACGCAATCGGGCGCCGTTGTGGTTGTACGCGCCTGCTGGGTCGGTGGCGGACCATGTGTTGACGTTGGTGTCGTTGGAGCATGATCGCGGGTAGGCGGGCTTGTCCACAACGGCCTTGGTTGTCCACAGGCTGCTTCTGGGGCTGTTGTTCTGTTGGTGGGCCTCGGTAGGCTGGAAAACGGGGGATCCCGGGTTAGATGATCTTCGGCTCGCCTTCGGCATTGCACGCCGATCCGCGACAAAGCGAAAGCTCGATGCGGTGGACCTGTTTTGTGCGGGGCCCCTGCGCCGCCCGTGGCAGGACCGCAAAGCTGGGGCCGAAAAGCATGGCCCTGCAGCGCACAACGCTACGGACGCCGCACCCCCACACAAAACAGGTCCACCCCATCGAGCATCTGGCACCAGCGACTTCCGAGTGTCCAGTGGTTGGCAATGCTGTCTGAGTAGGGGTGTTGAGGTGGCACGCTCCCTTCCGGGAGCGGTGGCTGGGTTGGCGGGGCTGGGCCGGAGGGCTGGTTTGGCACCAGCGGGTTCCGGGAGCGGTGGTCGGCCTGGTGGGGTTGGCTCATGAGGCCCAAAGGTTCTACGTCGTGGGCTGGGTCTGGTCGTCCTCCGGTGGGGCGGGGAGGGTGAAGGAGACCCTGGTGCCGGGGGTGTGGGTGGTGTCGATCCAGATGGAGCCGCCGTGGAAGGTGATGATTTTTCGGCACATTGCCAGGCCTATGCCGGTGCCGGGGTAGGAGTCCTTGGCGTGGAGGCGTTGGAAGATGACGAAGACGCGGTCGGTGTATTGGGGTTCTATGCCTATTCCGTTGTCTGTCACGGAGAATAGCCAGTTGTCGCCGTCGCGGGTTGCGGTGACCGATACCTCGGGTGGGGTGTCTCGGCGGAACTTCAGGCCGTTGCCGATGAGGTTCTGGAAGACCGAGGTGAGCAGGGGGGCCTCGCCGTGGATGGTGGGGAGGTTGTCGGCGATGGTGACGGTGGCTGAGGTGGTGTCGATGGTGTCGGCGAGGTTGCGGACGGCTTGGTCGGCGAGGGTCTTCGCGGAGTGGTCGGCGTGTTTGCCGGTGTGGCGGCCGACGCGGCTGAAGGAGAGGAGGTCGTTGATCAGGTCCTGCATCCGGCGGGCGCCGTCCACGGCGAAACCGATGTACTGGCGGGCCTTGTCGTCGAGTTGCTCGGCGTAGCGGCGCTCGAGCAGCTGGCAGAAGCTGGCGACCTTGCGCAGCGGCTCCTGCAGGTCGTGCGAGGCGACGTAGGCGAACTGCTCCAGTTCCTCGTTCGACCGGGCCAGGTCCCGGCCCGCCGCCTGCGCCCGGTCCAGTTCGGACACGATGCGCCGCCGCATGGTGTCGACGTCGGCGCTGAGGGAGACGACCTCGCGCGGGCCGCGCACGGTCACCTCGTGGGCGAAGTCGCCGTCGGCCACCAGGCGGACCTGGCCGGTGAGCCTGCCGAGCGGGCGCACGACCGACCTGGTCATCAACCACACGCCGACCAGCACCACCACCAGCAACCCGCCGAGGGCAACGACGCAGGTGGCCGCCAACCGGGACACGGCGGTGTTCAGCGCGGCGCGCGAGGCGCTGCGCTCGGTGTCCAAGTCCGACTGCAACGAGCTCAGCGCCGCCCGCACCTCGTCGAACTCGACCTTGCCCACCTCCAACGGCGGTGGCGTCGCCCCGGCGCGGACGGCGGCGATGACCGGCTCCGCGTAGTTCACCCGCCACCCGACCATGGCCCGGTCCAGCTCCGCGAGGTCCTCGGCCAACCACGGCAGACCATCGGGGTCGATCCCGGCCCTGATCCGCTCGGCCCGGTCACGCCCGCCGTCGTAGGGCGAGAGGAACTCGTCCAGACCGCTGAGGGCGTACCCGCGGACCCCCGTCTCCTGGTCGACCAGCGAGGTGCCCAGCTGCTGGGTGCTCACCACGGTGGGTCCCACGGTGTCGAGCAGGTGCACCCGCGCCGAGGACAGGTCCGCGATCGCCCACGCGACGCTCGCCATCGCGCCGAGCAGGGCCGTGATCACCACCGCGGCCGACACCAGCCACCACCGGCGCAGCGACCAGCGGGCGGACGGGAGGGGGACGGTGTTCATCGGCAGCCGCGCTTTCGCTCCGTGCGGGGGTCCCCGCAGGGGTGGTGGCGGCTGTTCGCTCAACCGTCCGCTTGGCCGAAGATCCTAACGGTCGGCACCGGAGGCCACCGCGAGCGCGACCTCACAGGCCCAGCTGCCGCCTGACCTGCGCGCGCTGCTCGGCGGGCATCGCGGCCAGCCACTTGTCGCGGCTGTCGACGAGCAGGTTGTAGCGGTTGTCGGCGGTCAACATGGAGCCTGCCCAGTTGCCCCGCTCGGAGTTCCAGAACTTGGTCTCGGTGACCGCCAGCTCGCGCAGGTTCTCGTTCGTCGGCGGCTTGGCCAGCACGTCGGCGACGTCGCGCTCGTAGTGGTCGCCGATCTTCGCGGCGGCGATCTCGCCCACCGCCAGCTTCAGCATCCGCACCGGCGGCAGCGCGACCGTGGCGACGCTGATCTCGTGCTTGGCCGAGATCCGCTCCAGCACCTCGATCGCCTTGCGGCGCTGCCGGTGCGAGTACGGCTGCTCCGGCCCGTTGACCGGCAGCACCGCAGCGTGCGTGGCGTCCCCGCCGCCGAACACCCTGGCGTGCGCGTCGTCGATCTCCTGGTAGTCGGCGGCGACCGCGCGCAGCCCATCCTGCACGTCGGCGAACGCCTTGGCCGTCTTGGTGATGGCCTCGCGCACGTCGTCGCTTGCCAGCGCGATGGCGCTGGCGAAGAACGCCCCGATCACCCCGTACGCGTCGCCACCCACTGTGGCCTGCGCGATCCGCAGGGCGGAGTTCACCTCGGTGGAGATGGTCGCCACGGTGTCGGCGTGCGCGCGCACCTCGCCCAGGTTGATGTCGAACCCGCTCATCCCGCCCCTTCCCACGTCCCGCTCGCCCCCGATTCTGTCGTACCGCCCAGGCCCCGTCCGCCGAACCCGGCAAGTCGCCCCGGCTCACCCGAACGGACCAGCCCCGGAAACGGACCGGGCCCGCCGAGCGCTGGGTGTGCGCTCGACGGGCCCGGGTTGCCCGGTGGTCGTCAGCTCGTGGTGACGGCCACCGTGTCCACGAGGAAGTCGGTCTGCAGGTTGCTGTCCTCGGTCCCGTAGAACCGCAGCGTGATCGTCTTGCCCTTGTAGGCCGACAGGTCGACCGTCTGCAGCGCGTAGCCGGAGTTGGCGTTGGCGTTGCTGTAGGTCTTCAGGTTGGTCGTGGTGGAGCCGCTGATCGCCTGGACCCGCAGGTAGTCGTAGGCGGTGCTGCCCGACTCCGCCGTGGCGACCCGCAGGTAGAACGTCAGCGTCGCGGCGTTCACGTTCGCCGGGATGGTGATGTTCTGGCTCACCGTGTCGGTGTTGACCTGGCCGTTGCCGCCCAGCCACGCGTAGTAGCTACCGGCCTGGGCCTTGTAGTAGGTCCAGTTGCCGACCGAGCCGCCGGTGACCGTCCAGCCGGTGGAGCCGCTCTCGAAGCCGCCGTTGGTGATCAGCTGGGTGCCCGGGTTCGGGTTGGTGGTCGTGGTCGGCGGGGTCGTGGTCGTCGGCGGGGTGGTGGTTCCCGGCGGCGTCGTCCCGCTGCTGCGGTAGTCGATGGTGTGGGTGTAGATCAGGTTCATCGTGGTGGTCGAGGTGTCCAGGCCCTTGGTCGGCCGGTCGGTCACCACGAACTCCTTGAAGCTGCTTGAGGTGTTGCCCACCATCAACCCGAACGTCCCGAGTGGACCGTTGTCGACGCGGCGCCACAGGTCGATCAGCGCGCCAGCGACCCGGCCCTCGACCTTGTCGCCGTCCTGCATGTTGGTGCGACCAGCGGCCTGGTTGGGGTTGTACCAGTTGGTCTGCATGAGGTCGATCCAGCTGCCGTCGGCCCAGTAGTAGCGGCCGTCACCCATCACGTAGCCCGCGACGGCGTTGGCGAAGCCCTCGGTCCACGCGCAGTTGCTGCCGGTGACCAGGTGCAGGTAGTGCGGGGACGGGCAGTCGCTCGCCGCCCACCAGCCGCCGTAGAGCATGTCCATCAGGAAGTGGCCGGACTCGTGCAGCACGGTGTGCTCGGAGTCGGGGTCGGCGTCGGTCAGCGCGATGTAGCGGTTGGCGACGGCCACGCCGTTCTGGAAGTAGGTGCCGTCGGTGCTGCCCGGCTGCCAGTGGATGACGATCTTGCGGCAGTTGCTGGTCTCGCGGGTGGTCCAGCAGGTGCTGCTGCCGTGCGCGGCCCACAGCTTGTTGACCGTGTCGAAGGCGTGCCAGGCGCGCATGTTCGTCGAGGTCGGGGTGCTGGTGCCGAACGCGGCGTCGGTGCCGCTGGCCACGTTGGTCTTGGCCGAGGTCGACAGCGTGTAGAGCGAGGTGCCCGCGTTGTTGGTCACCTTCCACATGGTCGAGTCGGTCGAGAACTCCACCCACACCTGGTACTGGGTGGTGGTGGCGTTGAAGCACAGCGAGTACTTGCCGTCGCTGCCCGTGGCGCCGGTGGCCACGTACGCGGCCGTCGACGAGGAGGTCGCCTTCGCCGCGACCTGGACCTTGACGGTGCGGCCGGGCAGGTAGGTGCCCGCCTGGTTGGCGTACTGCAGCGCGCCGGTCGCGCAGATCTGGCCGGGCGCGGCGAGCGCGGCGATGCGCGCCTCGGGTGCCTGCTTGGTCACCGCGAGCGAGCCGGTGGCGCTGACGCCCGCGGTCGAGGCGCCCTTCTGCTCGGCGACGGTCAGCAGCGCCGAGCCGTGCGCGGAGCGCTCCGCGGCCGGGCTGTCCACACTGGTCACGTCCGCCTGGATGTTGGCGGGCCCCGCGCCGAGCGCGGTGACCTTGAACGAGACCGTGCGGCCCGAGCGCGAGAGCGCGAACTGCTGGTCGGCGACCTGGTCGAGGCCGACGGTGCGGGCGGCGGACAGACCGCTGGCACCGGCGTCGATGCGCAGGGTGTCGGGGACCTTCACCGCGAGCTTGGCCGTGGCGATGTCCACCTCGGACCGGACCTTGACCGTCACGGTGGCCGACTCGCCCACCGCGGGCAGCCGGTCGAGCGAGACGTCGGCGGCCACACAGCTGGGCGCCTTCTCGGACTTGGCGTTCGGGGTGCTCAGCGAACAGGCGGGCGCGGCCGCCGCCGCGGAGCTCGCCGGGTTGGCCGCGGTGGCGGGACCGGTGACCGCGAAAATGGTGCCGGCCACGACCGCCGCGGAAAGGGACAGGGAAAGCGTGAGGGGAATTCTCCCCATTGTGCGCTGCATACGGGGTGCCTTTCGGACGACTGAACCGTCGTCACTCGCAGGGTGACGCCCGATAGAATGACCGCAGCGACGGTGAGTAAGCAATCTCGTCGGTGTAACTCTCTGCTGGTACGCGAATACTGTGAACCGCGCGCCGTGAACTCGGGTTGACCAACGGTTAAACTGTGAAGAACTCGCTCACCAGCTCCAGCGGGTCCCGAAGACCCCCGGCGCGAGGTTGAACCCGACCTGGCTCGCCGCCCCGGACGGGCCCACGGCCAGCGGCTCGGCGACCTCGGGGGCACTGGGGTTGGCCTGGCGGAACCCGGTGCAGCGCGCGGGTTCGGTGCCCTCGAACTGGATCTGCTGGCTGTACTCGGCGACCGGGGCGAGGAACTGCCGCCAGTAGAACGACACCGGCGGCCCGGGCGCCGCGGCGAACTCGTACTCCACCACCGCGTGCTCGCCGACCCGCAACGGCCGGTCCAGCAGCAGTTCGGCGACCATCAACCGGCCCGATTCGTCCACCCGCACCCGTCCCCGGCTGCAGAACCGCACGTCGACCAGCGCTGGCGGGTAGTCCGGGTTGTCCGCTTGGTACTTCACCAGGCAGCGGGTGACCCGGCCGCGCTCGCCGCGCACCACCAGCCGCGTCCAGGTCCCGCGCTCGGTGTGGTCCTCGGCCACGGTGAACACGTCGTGCGCCGAGACCAGCGTGTACTCCCCCTCCTCGGGGTCGTCGAACTCGGCGGACAGCGGCATCTCGCTCTGCCTGCGCAACCACCTGCCGCGCGGCTTCGGCGGCCCGAGCAGGGTGATCAGCGAGGTCGCTGGCAGCCCGAGCAGCGCCTCCAGCGCCCGCACCGCCCGCAGCGACTCCTCCCGCTCCGGCCGCCTGCGGTCGCGCCGCCAGTAGCTCAACGTGGCAACGCTGACGTCAACGCCCTGCTCGGCGAGGTGGTAGCGCACCCGGTCCAGGGTCAAGCCCCGCGCGGTGATGGCCGCGTCGAGCACCTGGGCGAACGAGCCGCCCCTGGGGACCCGGCTCAGGTCGCGCCCCAGTTCAGGTAGACGGGCCGATCGCGCCATCGACTGCCTCCATGGGGTCCCGGCCACGGGTGGGTTACCACTATCGGTCGCCGCGACCCCGGTGTCCAGCACTGGGCGTGCAGGACAACCAAGACCGCGTTCTGCGGGCGCGGACCTGCGGATTCTCGCTCGTTTCCGCCGTTTTCGCGTGGTCGATTCATTACCCCGCTCAGACCAGCGAAACAATAGGGGGAGTACTAGGTAGGCACCCCTGGAAATTGCGTTCCGGGTCGCGCGGGGCGCTGGGCGCGGTGCCCGGCACCGCAGGCGGTTCGGGGAGCGGGCGAGCGGCCCGCGGCTGTCTGTGATGATCACGGGTCTTCCGGCCCTTGTTCGCTCACCGTGATCGGGCCGATTCCCGCTGTGACGATTTGCCTCGCGCGCGCGGGTAAAAGCGTGCCCGCGCCTGTTGAATAACCCGACCCGATCACTGTTAAGCCGCCGCGGCGATCCCTGTTATGCGCGGGTGCCGGTCGGCGGATTGACTGGGGGACCCGGGTGCGGCTGGCTGGTGTTCCCTGCAAGCAGTGAAGGAGCACGCATGCGGTCCCCGTACCGTGTCGCGCTGGTCGCCGCGCTCGTCGTCACCGGTGGTGTCCCCTTGGTCACCGGAACAGCGGGCGCGCGCGAAGGCGCGACCACAGCCATGCTCGAAGAACGCGTCTACGTCGAGACGACTGTGGACACCGACAACAACGGGCGGCTCGACCGGGTCGCCATCGACATCTCGCGTCCCGCGGGTAGTACTCGGGTGCCGGTCGTGTTCGAGCACAGCCCCTACGTCAAGGGCTTGAACACGGCGCCGAACCACAACCCCAACGTCGACCGGTTGCCCCAGGAGGGGCTCTTCGGCCTCAACGCCGCCGGGGGAGTGGACGCGCTGCGCCCCGCCCCCGACCTGCCGGACTGGTACGACGACTACTTCGTGCCCCGCGGCTACGCCGTGGTCATGGGGCACAGCATCGGCACCGGCGACTCCGACGGCTGCCCGAGCACCGGCGACCGCAACGAGACGCTGGGCGCTACCGCGGTCATCGACTGGCTCAACGGCCGCGCCAAGGCCTACAACGCCTCGGGCACCGAGGTCCAGGCGAGCTGGAGCACCGGCAACGTCGGCATGATCGGCATCTCCTACAACGGCACGCTGCCCAACGCCGTCGCCGCGTCCGGGGTGGCGGGCCTCAAGGCCATCGTCCCGATCGCGGCCATCTCCCGCTGGTACGACTACTACCGCGCCAACGGGCTGGTCGTCGCACCAGGCGGGTACCAGGGCGAGGACGCCGACGTGCTCGCCAAGGCCGTCGTGGGCAACGCCTCGCGCTGCTCGGGGCAGATCGCCAACCTCACCCGCGACCAGGACCGGGTCAGCGGTGACGCCACCGCGTTCTGGCAGCAGCGCGACTACCTGCGCGACGCCAACAAGGTCACCGCGGGCGTGTTCGTCATGCACGGGCAGGCCGACTGGAACGTCAAGGGCCAGCAGTACGCGCAGTGGTGGGAGGCGCTCAAGGCCAACAACGTCCCGCGCAAGATCTGGCTGCACCGCGGCGGCCACGGCGCACCGTCGCGTTCGGACTACCAGGCGACGGTGCTCAAGTGGTTCGACTACCACCTCAAGGGCATCGACAACGGGATCATGACCGAGCCCAAGGCCGAGGTGCAGTTCCCCGACGGCACCTGGCAGCGGTTCGCCGACTGGCCCGACCCGGCCGCCCGCGAGGCCGTGTTCCGCTTCGGCGCGACCTCGGCCACCGCGCCCGGTACGTTGACGCTCAACGGCACCGGCGGCGACGTGAAGCAGACCTTCGTCGACAACGGACGGACGACCAACGCGACCTCGCTGGTCGCCAGCCCGGACACCGCCAACGGCAGCAGGCTCGTCTACCGCAGCGAGGCGTTGCCCAGCCAGGTCAAGCTGTCCGGGACGCCCAGGGTGACGTTGCGGATGGCGGTCGAGAACCGCAAGGACGCCAACGTGACCGCGCTGCTGGTCGAGTACGGCGGCGCCTCACCGGTGATCGTCACCCGCGGCTGGATCGATCCGCAGAACCGGGCGGGCTCAGGCTCCGGCCAGGCCGTGGTGCAGGGCCAGGAGTACGACCTGACGTTCGCGCTGCAGCCCAAGGACCACGTGTTCGCCGCGGGCAGGCGCATCGGGCTCGTCGTGATCTCCACCGACTACGACTACACGCTGCGGCCGACCGCGGGCACCCAGTTGCGGCTGGCGCCGTCGCAGAGCTCGGTGACCATCCCGTTGACCGGGGTCGCCCAGCCCAGCGGCGACTTCTCCGTCGCGGTCAGCCCCGCGGGGGGCACCGGCATGCCCGGCCAGACGACCACCACCACGGTCACCACCGCCACCACCTCGGGCAGCCCGCAGCAGCTCAACCTCACCGCGACCGGCCTGCCCACCGGCGCCACGGCGACCTTCACCCCGGCCACGGTCACCTCCGGCGCCCAGTCGACGCTGTCGATCGCGCTGGCCGCGAACACCCAGCCGGGCAACTACGCGGTCACCGTCCGGGCCCAGGGCACCAGCACGGCCAAGACAGCCAGTTACACGCTGCAGGTCCCGGTGGTGGACAACGGGTGCCTCAACCGCAACGACACGCGGGTACCGATCCCGGACAACTCCACAGTGGAGAGTTCGCTGCGGATCTCCGGTTGCCCGCAGGCGCCGTCGGCCACCAGCAAGGTCGACGTCGACATCGAGCACACCTACCAGGGCGACCTCGTCGTCACCCTGGTCGCCCCGGACAACACGACTTACGTGCTGCACAACCGGACCGGTGGTTCGGCGGACAACATCGTGCGCAGCTACACGGTGAACCTGTCGACGCGGCCCGCCGAGGGGCTGTGGAAGTTGCGGGTGCAGGACGCCGCGACCAACGACGTCGGCGCCATCCGCAGCTGGGCACTGAACATGCGCTGACCGCGCGCCAATCTTGTTAGGAGACAAGGTGAAACCCATCAAGGTCGTACTAGCGGGCGCGGTCACCACGCTGCTCGCCATCTCCGTCACGGCGGGCATCGCCAACTCGGTGCCCGCGGCCGTGCACGCACCGGCGTCCGTGTCGGCCGCACCGGAGATCCCGGTCGAGAACGTCATGGCACACCTCAACCAACTGCAGACCATCGCCACCAACAACGGCGGCAACCGCGCGCACGGCAGGCCCGGCTTCCGCGCGTCGGCCGACTACGTCAAGGGCAAGCTGGACGCGGCGGGCTTCACGACCACGCTGCAACCGTTCACCCACAACGGCGCGACGGGGTGGAACGTCATCGCCGAGTGGCCCCACGGCGACGCGACCAAGGTCGTCATGGCCGGGGCGCACCTCGACAGCGTCCCCGCGGGGCCCGGCCTCAACGACAACGGATCCGGCACCTCGGCCGTGCTGGAGGTCGCCCTCGCGGTGTCGCGGGCGAACCTGCGGCCGGAGAAGCGGTTGCGCTTCGGGTGGTGGGGTGCGGAGGAACTGGGCCTGATCGGCTCGAAGTACTACGCCGACAACCTCGCCGCCACCGAGCGCAGCAAGATCACCGCGTACCTCAACTTCGACATGGTCGGCCAGAAGGACGTCACCACCTGGGGCGTCTACAACCACAACGCCACCATCTCGGGGTACTTCAAGGAGTACTTCCAGGCCAAGGGCATCCCGACCACGGCCATCTCGTGGAACGGCAGCTCCGACCACTCCTCGTTCACCAAGTACAACATCACCGTCGGCGGCATCGGCTCGGGCACCGACCCCTGCTACCACGCGGCCTGCGACACGATCAGCAACGTCGGCTCGCGCACGATGGGCCACAGCACCAACGCGATCGCGCACGTGGTGTGGAAGCTGGCGGGGGTTTCGGACACCCCGGTGAACGACTTCTCGGTCTCGCTGTCGCCGACCGCGGGTGAAGGGATGCCGGGCAACACGGTGACGACCACGGTCGCAACAGCCACGACGTCCGGTCAGAGCCAGCAGGTCTCGCTGTCGGCCTCCGGCCTGCCCGCCAACGCCACGGCGACCTTCAGCCCGCAGACGGTGACCTCGGGCCAGCAGTCGACCTTGACGATCGCGCTGACGGCGGCGTCCCCGGTGGGGACGTACCCGGTGGTGGTGACCGGCACCGGCACGGGCGCGACCCGCACCGCGACCTACACCCTCACAATCCGCAACGACGCCCCCGCGGGGTGCCGGGCGACCAACGGGGCGGACGTGGCGATCCCGGACAACACGACCGTGGAGAGCCGGATCACGCTGACGAACTGCCCGCTGCAGGGCGCCGCGAACAGCACGCTGGCGGTCGCCATCCAGCACACGTACCAGGGTGATCTGGTGGTCACCCTGGTAGCCCCGGACGGAACCCCCTACGTAGTGCACAACCGCACGGGGGGCAGCGCGGACAACATCAACAAGACCTACCCGCTCGACCTCCGCTCGGAAACCGGCAACGGCACCTGGACCCTCCGAGTCCGCGACGCCGCCACCAACGACACCGGCAAGATCGACTCCTGGACCCTCGACCTCCAACCGGCGGTCCGCTGACCCACCGGCCGCCGCGGGACCGCGGCGGCGCCCTGAATCGAGAGCGGTGCTCACATTGTGAGCACCGCTCTCGACCATGAGCACCGCTCTCGCGGTATCGGGATCAGCTGGCTCGCATGATGCGGTGGCCCAGGGCGGGCGACACCCGCATGATGGCGTTGAGCAGGCCGGTCTTGCCGATGTACGCCGTGGGGGTGCCGCGGCGGGTGCTGGTGAGCACCGCGGCCGCGGCTTCGGCTGGGGTGATCTTGTTGCTTCCCCTTCCCCGGGTCATATCGGTGTCGACCAGGGGGAAGACGGCGTCGATGACCTTCACGCGGGGGGCGTCGGCTTCGCACTGGTAGCGCAGGGCCCTGGTGAAGGTCCGCACGGCCGCCTTGGTCGCGCAGTACACCGGGGCCGAGGCCTTGGGCGCCAGGGCGAGACCGGTCGTGATGTTGACGATGGCCGCCGAGTCGTGGGTGCTCAGGTGCGGCAGCAGGCCCGTCGACAGGGTGATCACGGCGTCGAGGTTGACCGCTATCTCCTGGCGCGCCGCCGCGAGGGTGGTGGGGGTGGGGTCGTGCAGGTAGGCCACCGGGGTCTGCACCCCGGCGTTGTTGATCACCACCGACAGCTCCGGGTGCGACCGGACCACCTCCGCCACGAACGCCGAAGTCGCCTCGGGGTCGGCCAGGTCCACCACGTACCCCGACACCCGGGACCCGTGTTCAGCCGCCACCGCGTCCAGCGCCGCCGAGTCCCGGCCCACGGCGACGACGTGCGCCCCCAGGTCCACCAACTGCCGGGTCAGTTCCCGGCCCACTCCCCGCGCCCCGCCCGTCACCAGCACCGTCCGCCCGGCGAACTCCACGACCTACCTCCTCCATCACGGCGCCACCAGCGGCGCGCATCAACGTCAGTCCTGCCCGAACGCCGCTCGGTACGCCGACGGGGTCATCGCGGTGCGGCGGGTGAAGTCGCGGGTGAAGTGCGGTTGGTCGGCGTACCCGCAGGCGAACCCGATCGTGCTCAACGAATGCCCGCCGGACAGCAGCAACCCCGCCGCCGCCTCGGTCCGCGCCGCCCCCACCATGTCCTGGAAACCGCCCGCCGCCCGCAGCCGCCGTTGCAGCCCGCGCCGCGACACCCCCAGCCGTGCGGCCAGGTCATCCACGGTCCACCGCCTGGCGAGATCGCCGCCGAGCAGGTCGCGTGCCGCCGCCGCCAGGTCGGCCTCGGGAACCTCCACCGGTTCCGGTTCCGCTGTTCCCGTCCACCGCAGACACCACGCGCCGGCCCCGGCCTCCGGCAGCGGCGCGACGAACTCCCCGTCGACGCACACCACCCGCCCGCCGGCAACGACCCCGACACCGCGGACGCCGATCAGGACGAGCAGCGACACCAGTACCCCCAACACCACCGCGTCCTCGGCGGGTTCCGGCGCCAACCCCGGTGGCCCGACGTGCGCCAACCGCAGTTCACCGGCACTGGAGCCGATGACCTCCACCCGGTGCCGCGAGTGCGTGAACCGCGACAGCCGCCGCCACCGTTCGACGAGGTCCCCGGGGGTGTCCGACCGCGACAGTGCCGACACCGCGGGGTCCGCCGCCAGTTCCGGGAGCACAGCACCCACCCGCGACAGCGGCAGCAACCCGTGCACCCGCGCTATCTCCGCCAGGTACTGTCGTTTCGCCGACAGCGGCAGCAGCGCACCCCGGCTCGGCGGAGCGGTCGTCTCGATCCCCGCGGCGGCCAGGCCCCGGCGCACCAGGCCCACCAACCGCGCGCTGGCGAACTCGTCCACTGGAACCTCCCCGCCCGTTCGGCCGCGATGGGGCAAGCGTAGGTCCGAACGGGTGCGTGGTCTTGAACGATCGCGCCACCGCGCCGCCGGGATCTTCCGCGCTCGCGCGACCGGCATACGGTTTACAGCCGACCGGGATGAATAGGTGGTTCCGGTTCAATTCTGTCAAAGTAAGTACCGCTTCTACAATTTATACGTGTCCGGTACGGATTGATCACCCTCTGTCGCCATCAGCACTATTTGCGGGTGTCCCCCTGCACGGCCCGGTGTCCCGCCGGGCCGGTCGACAATCCGCGCACCCCTGTCCCGGCGCGGAGGAAAGCGATGGCACATGAAGGTGTTCAAAGCTGTAGTCGCACTGGCCGCGGTCGCCACGGCGATCGTCCTCGCCCCGTCCGCCTCGGCCAAGCCCGCCCCGCCGGAGGAGCCGGGCGCCAGCGTCCAGATCATCGGCGGCGGTACCTACAACCAGAGCGCGCCGTGGGCGGCCCGGCTGTTCCTCAACGGAACGCAGAACTGCACCGCGACGCTGATCGCCCCCCGCTACATCCTCACCGCCAGGCACTGCGTCGGCGGGTCCCTGTCCTTCCGCATCGGCAGCCTCGACCAGACCTCCGGCGGCACCATCGCCTACGGGTCGCAGACCACCACCCACTCCGCGGCCGACCTGGCGATCGTGCGCCTGGACCGCGCGGTGAACAACACCCCGTCGCCGTTGGGCACCACCGCCGACGTCGCGGTCAACCAGTACGTCTCGGTGCTGGGCTGGGGCGCCACCTGCACCAACCAGGCCGAGATCAACTGCCAGTCGCGCTACCTCAAGGTCGCCACGGTCCGGGTGTCCACGGTCAACGACCGCGACTACTTCGGCGGCGTCGGCGTGGGTGCCTACTGGTACAACGGCATCACCGCGGGCGGCGACTCCGGCGGCCCGATGTTCGCCAACGGCCGCCAGGTCGGGGTCGCCTCGACCAGCAACCGCTACGACTACACCACCTACACCAACATCACCCGCTACCGCTCGTGGATCCAGTCCATCGCGGGTGTCTGATGTGGACTGATCACTGAAGTGACCAGGGGCGGGTGGCAACGGCGCCACCCGCCCGCTGGCGATGGGAGAGCCATGACCGGCCACGAACCGCACACCCAGCTCATCGGTCGCGACCACGAGCTGGGTCTGCTGCAACTGGTGGTGCGCCGCGGTCCCGCTCTCGTGCAGGTGGAGGGCGAGGCCGGGGTCGGCAAGAGCAGGCTGGTCCGCGAGCTGGTGGCCGCGATGGGCGCCGACGCCCCGATCGTGCTCATCGGCTACTGCCAGCAGTTGCGCGAGCCGTTCGTCCTGGGCGCGGTGCTCGAGGCGCTGCGGCACGCCCGCGAGCGGTTGTCCCGCTGCGCCGAGCTGAGCCCGGTCACCTCGGTGCTGCGCACGGTGATCCCGGAGTTGGCCGACGTGCTGCCGCCGCCGCAGACGGTCACCGCGGACCCGGCGTTCGACCGGCACCTGCTGTTCCGCGCGATCCGCGAGGTGCTCGCCGCGCTGGGGCCCGCGCTGCTGGTGGTCGAGGACCTGCACTGGGCCGACGACGGAACCCTGCAGCTGCTGCGGTTCCTGATGGCCGACCCGCCCCCGGAGCTGGCGGTCGTGGTGACCTACCGGCGCGAGGACGTCTCCGGCGACATGCCGCTGGGCACCGCGTACCGGCCGGGTGCCGGGGTCGGCGCGGAACTGGTGCGGTTGCGGCCGTTGGGGCCTGAGCAGGTCCGGCTGCTGGCCGCGGCGATCCTGCGCACCGACGCGGTGAGCGCCGCGTTCGCCGCCGAGCTGCACGAGCAGACCGCCGGGCTGCCGTTCGTGCTCGAAGAGGTGCTGCGCGCGTTGCGGGCCCGGGCGCTCGCCGAGGGCACCGACGTCACCGAGATCACCGCGCGGCGGCTGTCGGACCAGGGTGAGGTTCCGGTGCTGCTGCGCGAGTCCGTCGCCGAGCGCCTGGCGGCGTTGTCGGAGGAATCGGGCCGGTTGGTGCGCGCCGCGGCGGTGTTCGCGATCCCGGCCGGTGTCGAGCTGCTCGGGCAGGTGGCGCGGTTGTCCGGCGACCGGTTGCGGGCCGCGGTGGAGGAGGCCGCCGCGTGCTCGATCCTGCACGACCAGGGCGACGGCACCTGTGCGTTCCGGCATACCCTCGCCCGCCAAGCCGTGTACAGCACGATCAGCGCGATGGAGCGCCGCGAGCTGCACGCCAGGGCGGTGCGCCTGCTCAGCGTTCTCGACCCGCTGCCGCTGGTGCAGCTCGCCGAGCACAGCAGGCTCGCCCACCGCCGCGCCGACTGGCTGCGCTACGGCGAGGCGGCCGCGGACCAGGCGCTCGCGGTCTCCGACGCGACCACCGCCACCCCGCTGCTGCGCCGCCTGCTCGCCGAACCGGCGCTGACCGGCGCCGACGTCGACCGCCTCGGCGTGAAACTCGGTGAGGCGTCGCTGATCGGCGTCGACATCCGCGGTTCTGCGCTGCTGCTCAAGCGGTTGCTGGTCGACCGGCGGCTCTCGGCCGCGGCGCGCGGTGAGGTCCGGATGCAGTTGGGGATACTGCTGTCGCGGCAGAGCGATTCGATCGCCGAGGGCCGTGCTCAGCTGGAACTGGCCGTGGACGAGCTGTCCGGGCGCGAGGACCTGGCTGCCAAGTGCATGAGCGCGTTGGCGCAGCCGTTCACGGGGGACACCCCGCTGGCGTTGATCGCTCCGTGGATGCGCAAGGCCGACGCGGTCGTGGCGCACTGCGCTGACCAGGAGTCGCGGATCTGGCTGATGGCCAACGTGGTCGGCTCGATGGTGGCCATCGGTGACCCGGAGCTGCGCGACCGGCTGGAGACGCTGCCCACGGTGGCCAGGACCCTGGGCGAGCAGCGGCAGATCGCCCGCGCGCACAGCAACCTCGGTGATTCGCTGACCATCATCGGCCGCTTCGACGCCGCGCGGCACCACCTGCGTTTCGGTACCCGGGCCGCGGAGGAGAGCGGCGCGCTGTACGTGCTCAGCACCGCCCGCAGCACCGCCATCCGCCTCGACTGGTTCACCGGCTCCTGGGACGGGCTGGCCGCGCGGGCCGAGTCGCTGCTGGTCGAATACCGCGAACTGGTCGCCGTGGCCACCGAGCTGAACCTGGTCCTCGGCCAGCTCGCCCTCACCCGGGGCGAATGGGCCGCCGCCGCGACGCACCTGACCGACACCGGCATCCGCACCCCCCGCAACGCGATCACCCCCATCGCCTTGGGCGGTAGCGCGGGCCTGATCCGCTTGGCCCTGCGCGACGACGACCCGGTGCTGGCCGTGCTGGAGGCCGACGCGGGCATGGCTCTGTTGCGCCGCAAGGACGTCTGGGCTTGGGCGGGCGAGTTGGCCCCCGCCGCGGTGGACGCCTACCTCGCCGCGGGCCGGGTGCACGACGCCGAGGACGTCGTCCGGTGGTTGGCCGAGGGCCTCACCGGTGTCGTCGCGCCCTTGGCCGCCGCGGCCCTGCACACCTGCAAGGGCGCCGTTGCCGACTACCTGGGCAAACCGGGGACGGACCACCACGTCGCCGCTGCCCGCGCGTACGAAGACCTCTCGGCCCCCTACCTGGCCGCTGTCGCGTGGGAACGGGCCGAAGCCCACCGGCTTCCCGCTGGCGATCCCGCCGCAAGCGAGGCGTACAGCCGCTGCGCGGAACGCTACGAGGACCTGGGCGCCAGCCACGACGCTGCCCGGTGCAGGCACCTGTTGCGCACCCTCGGCATCGCCACCCCGTCCCGGCAGGGCCGCCGCGGCTACGGCAACACGCTGTCCCCCCGAGAACGCGAGGTGGCGCACCTGCTGGCCGCGGGCCACACGAACAACCAGATCGCCGAGATCCTGTTCCTGTCCCCCCGCACCGTCGAACAACACGCCGCCCGAGTCCTGCGCAAGCTCAAGGTCGTCTCCCGCCGCGACCTGCGCGCCGCCGACCTGCAGTGACCGGGTAGCGCCGGGTCACTGGCCGCGGAACTGGTCGAGCACCCGCCGTTCCCGTTTCGTCGGCCGACCCGCGCCCCGCTCCCGCTTGGCCACCGGGACCACCACCTCCGGCGGCGGCTTCGGGGTGCGGTCGATCATGCAGGTGGCGGCGACCGCCGCGCCCACGCGCTTGCGGATGGTGTCGGTCACCTCGACCACCCGGGTGGTCCCGGCGACTCGGAAGCGGACCTCGTCGCCGGGCACCACCACGGTCGAGGGTTTGGCGGGGCGGCCGTTGACCCGGACGTGGCCGCCCCGGCAGCCCGCCGCCGCTTCCGGCCGCGTCTTCACCAGCCGGACCGCCCACAACCAGGTGTCCACCCGAACCGACTCCATCAGCCCATCATGCCGGCAGGTGGCTGGGCCGGTGGGGTCCTATGTGGCGGGCGGGATGTTGTGGTTCACCCGGAACAGGTTCGTCGGGTCGTACTGCCGCTTCACCTGCCGCAACCGCTCGTACGCGCCCGGTTCGTAGGCCGCCCGAACAGTGGCTTCACCCGCCTCGTAACTGCCGATGAAACACGCGTAGGGCCCACCGGTAGACCAACGGCTCACCGCCTCGATCACCTTCGTCTGGTACTCCAGAGCCTCCGCGACCCCCTCCTCCGGCGGCACGCTCGCCAAGAACAGACTGAACGCCGCGTCCCGGAAACCCACCGCGC
Organism: Actinokineospora baliensis; assembly: GCF_016907695.1. Classification (NCBI taxonomy): domain Bacteria; kingdom Bacillati; phylum Actinomycetota; class Actinomycetes; order Pseudonocardiales; family Pseudonocardiaceae; genus Actinokineospora; species Actinokineospora baliensis. The sequence goes on from NZ_JAFBCK010000001.1 coordinate 3,624,971, forward strand.
TGGGAACAGCGGGCTCCCGCGAGAGAGCACCTCCCAGTTGTCGGATCTCCACGGCCAGCAGCGGGCTGTTCGCCTCCGGCCCGATCAACCCGATGATGGTCTCGAGCGCGTCGTCGTCCAGCGACCGCAGAAGCGTCGAGCGCTCGTAGTACGGCCCGGGCTCCGTGGGGTCGTTGTTGATCGTCCCCATCTCCGTGTAGGGCATGTCCGCCACCGTGTCCACCAACCGCGGACCGATGGCGCGCAACGGGGTGATCAACCGCTCGCCGTCGGCCTCTGAGCCGAAGTAGAACACCCTGATGTGGGCGATGTACCTGCCCCGCAGGGGTTCCGGGAAGACCTCGAGGTCGGGGAAGCGGATGAACGCGATGGAGGAGGCGAGCGTCTCGGGAGTGGTGGTGGTCCAATCCCGGTAGGTGCGCAGGATGTCGGCGGCGTTGGTGCCGTCGAAGAAGAGGCCGCCGCCGTAGAGGCGGGTGACCGGCAGGAGGGCGATCTCCATGGCGGTGACGACGCCGAAGTTGCCCTTGCCGCCGCGCAGGGCGAAGAACAGGTCGGGGTTGACCTCCGCCGAGGCGGTGCGGGCCTCACCGTCGGCGGTGACCACGTCGAACGACCGGACGTGGTCCACGGCGTAGCCGTGGGCGCGGCCGAGGGGGCCGACGCCGCCGCCGATGGTGTAGCCGATGGCCCCGACCAGCGGCGATGACCCGTTCGGCGGTGCCAGGCCCTCCTTGGCCGCCTCGGCGACCACCTTGCCCCAACGGGCTCCCGCCTCGATGCGCGCCACGCGCCGGACCGGGTCGACGGTGACGCCGTCGAGGGCGCGGGTGACGACGAGCAGGCCGTCCGCCGCGGTGGTCGACGGGCCGTGGCCCGTGGCCTGGACCGCGACCGGCAGGCCGTTGGTGGCGGCGAACGCCACGGCTTCCCGGACGTCGTCGGCGTCGGCGGCCAGCACGGCCACCGCGACCCGGTGCGGCGCCGTCTGGTTGTGCGCCGCGACGGCCTCGGCGTAGCCGGGGGCGTCGGGCAGCAGCACGTCGCCGCGCAGCCGGAAGTCCAGGTCCAGTGCGGCTTCCCGCAGCGCCGGGGTGCCAGTGCTCACTGCGTGTCCTTTCTCGTGGGGGGTGCGGACCGGCGGGGACCGGGGCGGGCCGATCGGCTCAGTAGCTGAAGAAGTCCTCGGTGATCGCGGTGTGCAGCACCCGGTAGCCGCCGGTGTAGAACACCAGCGGGTCGCCGTCGCGGAAGTCCAGGTGCTCGACGTGTCCTATGTGGAGCACGTGGTCACCCGCCTCGTGCGCGTCCACGACGCGGCAGGCGATCCGCGCCAGCGCACCGACCAGCAGCGGTGTGCCCGCGACGTGCTCGAACTCCGGATCGAGCGAGGCGACCGGGCGACCGGCGAAGTGCCGCGAGTGGACTTCCTGGTGGTCGGCCAGGATGCTCACCCCGAAGCGGCCGGTCTCGGCCAGCAGCGGCAGCATCCTGGTCTTGCGGTCGAGGGAGATCACCACCAGCGGCGGGTCCAGCGACACCGACATGAACCCGTTGGCGGTCATGCCGTGCACCTGGCCGTCGGCCTCGGTGGTGATGACGGTGATGCCGGTGCTGAACCGGCCCATCGCCGCGCGGAAGGTGGTGCTGTCGAACCGGGTTCCCGTCGCCATGGCCGTCCTCAGGCCGCGAACGAGGCCAGGTAGGCGTGGGTGCGCTCGGCCGAGGACATGATGTCCCACTGCCGCTCGGGGAAGTTGAAGTTGTCCACCACGTCGCGGCAGACGCGGTCGTCCTCGGCCATCGTGGCGAACAGCTCCAGCAGGTGCGGGGCGGGCTCGCGGCGGACCATGAAGTTGGCCCACTCGGCGGCCGACATCAGGTGCCCGGCCCTGCGGTTGGCGATCCGCTCGCACAGCCGCTCGTCGAAGCCGAGGTCCTCGACGATGGCCGCGCCCACGGTGAACGCCGAGTACGACGCGGTGTTGGCGCCCTGGCCGATCATCGGGTCGACGGTCAGGTGCGCGTCGCCGAGGGCGATGGCGTACTTGCCGTTGGGCAGCCGGGTGTAGTCCTCGCGCACGACCGGGGTGACCCCGCCCTGCAGGACGTCCTGCGGCCGGGTGACGCTGAACAGGTTCGGGTCGACCCGCTCGAACACGCCGGGGAAGTGCTGCTGCAGCTTGGCCAGCACCAGCTTCTCGAACGCGGCCGGGTCCTCGTCGTAGCGGGTGAGCGAGAGCTCGTTGAGGTCGCTCGCGCCGGGGATGGCCTCGAAGAGCAGGCCGGTGACGTGGCCCTCGTGCGAGTACATCGGGATCTCCAGCAGCTCGCCGTGCCCGGGCGAGACGCTCAGCGACAAGCCCTTGGGGGCGTTGTCGGCGACACCGTGGTAAAGCCCGACGGCCAGGTTGCGCTGCGGCGAGTCGTAGGGCGACTTGTCGGCGCGGCGGGCGAACATCGCGCCGAGGCCCGCGCGGCCGGTGGAGATGACCATGATGTCGTGCCGCTCGGAGAGGTCGACGATGGTGCTCGGGGTCACCGGGCGCACCTCGAGGGTGCCGCCGCGCTCCTCGAAGTCCTGCGCCAGGCGGGGCAGGTAGACGCGGTAGTCCAGCGCGCGCGACGGGGTGGGGAAGTCGCCGCGGAAGTACAGCGGCTCCGGGCCGCCGATGTAGTGGTGGTTGCAGAAGTAGCCGTACTCGTCGAGGTCCCAGTGGTCGACGCCGAGTTCGGTCTCCCGCTCGAGCGTGGTGCGGTGGTGGGCGACGGTGTTGAGCAGGCGCCCGCCCGCGAGCTGCTCGGCGGTCTTGTCGCTGTAGATGGTCACGTCGATGTCGTGCTTGCGCAGGTAGAGGCCCAGGTGCAGGCCTGCGATACCGCTGCCGACGATTCCGATGTTGGGCACGGGCGGCACCTCTCGTTCTCGGGGTGGGGTGCGGGTGGGATAAGCGGAATCGCTTCCTCTTACGGTCGAGGCTATACGCGGCGCGGTCGGTCCGCAACCGTAAGTGGAGGGAATTCCGGTAATCTCGGCGCAGGGGTGCGCGGGGCCCCGCACCGCCGCGTAACCTGCGTGGCGAGCACGCTGCAGGAGGGAGCCGGAGGTGGCGAGCGAGCCAGTGGAGCTGCCCGTGGACGGCCTACCCGTCCTCGGCCTGCCCCCGACCGAACGGGCCGACGCGGCCCGCAACCGCCGCAAGATCCTCGACGCCGCGGCGCACATCGTCGCCACCGCGGGCGTGGACGGCCTATCGATGGAAGAGGTCGCCCAACGCGCGGGCGTCGGCATAGGCACCGTCTACCGCCGCTTCGGCGACCGCGCGGGCTTGGCCTACGCGCTGCTCGACGAACGGGAACGCGAACTGCAAACCGCTTTCCTCACCGGTCCGCCCCCGCTCGGCCCGGGCGCGCCACCGCTGGAGCGCATCAAGGCATTCCTGCACGCCCTGCACGACCGCGTGGAAGCCCAGCCCGACCTGCTCACCGTCGCCGAGATGAACTCCCCCCACGCCCGCTACACCGGCGGCGCCTACGCCGTGCACCACACCCACCTGGTCACCCTGCTCACCCAGGCCCACCCCGCCTGCGACGCCCACTACCTCGCCGACGCCTTACTGGCCCCACTGGCGGCCAGCATGATCACGTACCAGCACACGAGGGGCATGAGCTCGAAACGGATCAAGGCCGGGTTGGACGAACTCCTCGCGGGACTGGCGAAGCCGACCACTTGAAGAGCGGTCCTCCGCCCAGCTCCCCGACGTCGCAAGCGTTCGCGGGGCTAACCGTCCCCTGTGGATGATCACCTGCCGCGGGGCAGGGTCACGCGCAACACTGTAGGGCCGCCGGGTGGGCTGGTGAGGTCTGTGCGGCCGTCGAAGGCGTCTGCGCGGCGGCGGATGCCGGTGAGGCCGGTGCCCTGGGACTCGTCGGCGCCGCCGTGGCCGTTGTCGGTGATCTCGATGTTCACGGTGTCCGGGGTCGCGTGGAGCGCCACCGTCACCGTGGTGGCGCCGGAGTGCTTGGTGGCGTTGGTGAGGGCCTCGGCGATGATGAAATAGGCAGCCGCCTCCACTGCGGCGGGTTGGCGGCCTATAGGGGAGATCGCTAGCACGCAAGGGATGGGGCAGCGGGCGGCTAGGGCCGTGACCGCTCCGTCGAGTCCTCGGTCGGAGAGGATCGGCGGGTAGATGCTGCGGACCACGTCGCGGAGTTCGGTCAGGGCTGAGAGTGCGGTGTCCTGGGCTTTCTCGACCATGGCGAAGGCGGCGTCGGGGTCGCGGGTGCGGAGTTGGCCGACGATGCCCAGTTGCATGATGACGGCGGCGATGCGGGCTTGGGTGCCGTCGTGCAGGTCGCGTTCGATGCGGCGGAGTTCGACCCCGTGAGCGTCGAGGGCGGCGGCTCGGGACGCGGTCAGCTCGGCGACCTGGTCGGACAGGACGACGCCCTTCGCGGGCCGGAGCAGGGCGTGGCCGAAGTTCGCCTGCCACCGCGCGGCGGGCGGCAGCACGAGCAGGGCGACGGTGATGCAGCCGAGGGAGATGCCCAGGCAGAGCCAGGCGATGCCCCACGACGTGACGGCGATGCCGAACGAGGTCACCACGGTCTCCGGCACCCACCACCAGTAGGCCATGAGCAGCGCCCCGTTGATCGACTCCGAAGCCAAGCCGATGGCCAACGCGCCGAGGAGGGTCCCGGTGACACAATGCAACACCAACCACGCTGCGTCACGTCGAGTAGCCGGGTCGAGCGCGAGAGTGCGCAGCTGCGTGCGCAGAGCCCCCGACAGCGGCCTATAGGGCTCGGGAATCACCAGGTCCAGCCGCCGTCCGATGCGGCGCCTCTCCAGGTTGGCCAGTCGCCGGACCATGCGTAGTGCCTCGGGGACCGCGGGCAGCCCTAGCCCGAAGAGGAGGCACAGGATCGTCACGACCACCAGGCCGCTTAGGGCGATGAGCGCCATCATCGCGGTGAGGCCACCGAGTAGCAGGTAGCGCAACGCGGGCCAGCCCCGAGCGAACACAGCGTCGAGGCGGCCGAAGGTGGACGTGGCGCTCATACCGCCGATTGTGCGGTAGTGCCGCCTGCCACAGTCAGGCGGTAGTGCAGGCACCACCATCGATTCGCCCGCCAACGGGATCGAGCTCTTGGCGCAAGAGAACCAGACTTTCCCCAGATCAGAACACCGGGCGAAGGACATGGGGATGCAGGCGCTGACGTTGGAGGCCGTGCGGAAGGTGTACGGCAAAGGGGACGGCGCGGTCACTGCGCTGGACGGGGTCACCGTAGGACTGCCCAAGGGCAGCTTCACCGCCGTGATGGGACCGTCGGGTTCCGGTAAGAGCACGTTCCTGCACTGCGCGGCCGGGTTGGACCGGCCGACGGCGGGCCGCGTGATGCTCGGGGACACCGACCTGGCCAGCCTGAGCGAGAACGACCTGACCCGGCTGCGGCGCGGCAGGATCGGCTTCGTCTTCCAGGCCTACAACCTGCTCCCCTCACTCACGGTGGTGCAGAACATCACGCTGCCGCTGCGGCTGGCCGGTGAGCAGCCGGACCGGGCCTGGTTGCGGCAGGTGGTGGACCGGGTCGGGATAGGCGACCGCTTGGGCCACCGGCCCGCCGAGCTCTCCGGTGGCCAACAGCAGCGGGTGGCGATCGCCCGGGCCCTGGTGACCCGGCCGGAGGTGCTGCTGGCGGATGAGCCCACCGGTGCCCTGGACACCCGCACGGGCAGGCAGGTTCTGGAGCTGCTGCGCACCTTGGTCGACACCCTTGGCCAGACAGTGCTGATGGTGACCCACGACCCGGTCGCCGCTTCTTACGCCCATCGAGCCCTGTTCCTCGCGGACGGTCGGTTGGCGGGATCGCTGGAGCGCCCGAGTGCCGCCGCGGTCGCCGAGCGCATGACGCACCTCGGGGAGTGGTGAGCCGTGCTGAGCCTTTCGTTGCAGACGGTCCGGACCCGGTTGAGCGGGTTGGTGGGCGCGTTCCTCGCCGTGTTGTGCGGGACTGCGCTGGTCGGAGCATGCGGGGTACTGATCGAGTCGGGCATCCGCGCGGGGGTGCCCACCCAGCGCTACGCGGCCGCGGCGGCGGTCGTCGGCGGCAAGCAGTCGGTGCGACCGGAGGGGGTCGATGCGATCGCGGCGTTGCCCGCGTCGGAGCAGGCGGCGGTCGACGCGGGCCTGATCGATCGGGTCGCCGCGGTGCCGGGGGTTCGCGCGGCGGTCGGTGAGGTGGACTTCCCCGCGACGCTGGTCACCGCTTCCGGTCCGGTGGCGACCGATACTCGCGGGCACAACTGGGCGGCGTCGGTGCTGGGGCCGTTCCCGATCACCGCAGGCGCCGCTCCGACCCGTGCCGACCACGTGGTGCTGGACGCGAACCTGGCTGCGCGTGCCGGGGTCGTGCCAGGTCAGCGGGTACGGGTGGAGACACCGCTGGGCATCCGGGAGTACGAGGTGAGCGGGCTCGCGGCGGCGGACGGGCTGACCAGGCAGTCGGCGCTGTGGTTCGCCGAGGACCAGGCAGCCGCGTTGTTCGGCAGGCCGGGGCAGGTGCACGCGATCGGGGTGCTCGGCGACGCGTCGGGGGTCGAGCGGGCGCTGGCGGGCGCCGACCTGGAGGTGGCGACGGGCAACGACCGCGGCACGGTCGAGTTCGCCGACGTCAGCCAGGCCAGGGCGATCCTCACCGCGCTGGCCGCGTCCCTCAGCGGCGTGGTGGTGCTGGTCATGGTGTTCGTCGTGGGCAGCACCCTCGCGCTGTCGGTGGCGCAGCGGCGGCGTGAGTTCGCCCTGCTGCGGGCGATCGCGGCGACGCCGAAGCAGATCCGGGCGCTGATCGGTGCCGAGACGCTGCTGGTGACCGGGGTCGCGGGCCTGCTCGGCGCGGTCGGGGCGATCCCGGTGGCCGGGCTGCTGCGGGACGCGTTCGCCCGGATCGGCATCGTGCCGTCCGATTTCGAGCTCGCCATCGGACCGCTGCCCCTCGTGGCGGCCTTGCTTCTCGGCGTGGGCGCGGCCAGGTTCGCTGCCTACACCGCCGGTCGCGGCCCTTCGCGGATCTCACCGGTCGAGGCGCTGGGGGAGGCCGTAGTGGAGCGGCGCGCGCTAGGGCGTGGGCGGACCGTGGCTGGGGTCATCGCGCTGGCGGTCGGGGTCGTCGGGTCAACGCTGCCGCTGTTCCTGCACGGCCCGATCGTCGCCGGGCTCAGTGCGCTGGCGGCGTTGGTGATCGTGATCGGCGTAGGCGCGCTCGGCCCCCGGGTCGTCGGTGCGGCGATCCGTTTCGTCGCTGGACCTCTTGGCCGCGTGTCGCGGGTCGGTGGCTACCTCGCGGCAGCCAACAGCCGCGCCAACACACGGCGGTTGGCGGCCGCGATCACGCCGCTGATGCTCGCGGTCGGGTTCGCCGTCGCCCAGTTCTTCAGCCAGACGACGCACACCGCGGCCGTGCAGCGGCAGACCGAGCTGAGCACCGTCGCCGACTACGTAATCACCAGCCAGTCAGGTGGGCTGCCACCGTCGGCCGCGGTCGCTGTGCGCGAGGTTCCTGGCGTCGCGGCGGCGACCCCGGTGGTGCGCACGCAGGTGTTCACCACGACGAAGATGGGCGAGAACGTGGAACTCCGCGCGGGAGCCGCCCTCGGTGTCGACGGCGACCAGGTGCGCGGCACCGTCGACCTCGGTTCGGTGACCGGTGACCTCACCGCGCTGACCGGCGACACCGTCGCGCTGAGCGAGTCCCAGGCGAGCTGGATGGACAAGCGGATCGGCGACCGCGTCCCACTGCACTTCGGTGACGGCCGCGCGGCCGAACCCCGCCTGGTGGCCACCTACACCCACGACCTGGCCTTCGGCGACTTCGTCCTCCCCGCCGCGACCGCCCGCGCCCACACCACCAACCAGACCGACAGCTCCATCCTGGTCCGCCTGACCCCCACCGCCGACGGCGCCCCGGTCGCCGACGCCCTACGCGCCCTGACCGCCCGATTCCCCACCCTCGTCGTCGGCGACCGCACGGCGATGACCGCCGCGGGCACAGCCGTGCGGGAGCAGCAGTTCTGGGTCAACGTGGTCGCCTTCGGCGTGGTCCTCGGCTACATCGTCATCTCGGTGGCCAACACCCTCGTGATGACCACGGCCCAACGAGCCCGCGAGTTCGCCCTGCTCCGCCTCATCGGCGGCACGAGGCGCCAGGTCAAGCGCATGATGCGGATCGAGGCCCTGCTGGTCGGCGGCATCGCGGTCGTGGTCGGCAGCCTGATCCCGTTGCTACCCTTGACGTTTCTCGGCATCGGTCTGGCGGGCAACCCGGTCCCTTCCGGACCGTTCCTGACCTACCTCGGCATCATCGGCTCAGCGCTGCTGCTCGGCCTGATCGCGATCACCGTCCCCACGCGACTGGGGTTGCGCGCCCGCCCGATCGACGCCATCGGCCTGCGGGATTGAGACTTGGAGGGATTGCTCATGTTGTTCTGGCGGGCGGGAATGGCGGATCCGATCATCCAGTGGAGGTGGTGGTTGCCGCCGCTGGTGCCCAGCCGGGAGGGGAGCACGGAAGGTGGGCCCGGCGAACCGGGCCCACCTCCCTACACCCGCGCGGCCGTCAACCCCAACCGCGAAACGACCTCGCGGGTCGCCTTGGAGCGGTTCAACGTGTAGAAGTGCAGTCCGGGAACACCTTCGGCCAGCAACTCCTCGCACAACTCCGTGGCCAGGTCGATGCCCGCCGCCCGGAACGACACCTTGTCCTCCAGCCACGGTTCCAGTCTGGACAGCACCCGGGCGGGGGCGGGCACCCCGGCCAACTCCACCGCCTTCGCGAACGTGCGCGGTGCGGTGAACGGCATCACCCCGGGCAGCATGACCGCGTCGCACCCGCGGTCGGCGACCCGGTCCCGCAGCCGGAGGAAGTCGCCCGCTTCGAAGAACAGTTGGGCTATCGCGAAATCCGCTCCCGCGCGCAGCTTGCGCACCAGGTACTCGGTGTCGGTGGCCAGGTCGGGGGAGCGGGGGTGGCCGTACGGCGAGGCGGCCACCCCCACGCAGAAGTCGCCCAGTTCGCGGATCAGGGTGACCAGTTCCGCGGCGTACTGGAGACCGGCGGGGTGGGGGACCCACTCGCCGTGGATGTCGCCGGGTGGGTCGCCGCGGATGGCCAGGATGGTGCGCACGCCCACGGCGGCGTACCAGCCGATGACGTTGCGCAGTTCGGCCACGGAGTGGTCCACCGCGGTCAGGTGGGCCACCGGGAGCAAGGTCGTCTCGGTGGCGACCCTGGCCGTGGTGCGGATGGTGCGGTCCCGCCGCGAGCCGCCAGCGCCGTAGGTGACCGAGATGTAGGCCGGGTCGAGGGGTTCGAGTTCGCGGATCGTGCGCCACAGCAGGCGTTCCTCGTCGTCGCTGCGGGGCGGGAAGAACTCGACCGAGAACACCGGGGCGCGGCCGCGCAGGCGGTCGAGGGCGGTCGTCATCGCCTAGCCGACCACCTGGCGCAGCGCGTCGGCCCGGTCGGTGCGCTCCCACGGCAGGTCGACGTCGGTGCGGCCGAAGTGGCCGTAGGCCGCGGTCGGCGCGTAGATCGGCCGCAGCAGGTCGAGGTCGCGGATGATCGCCGCGGGCCGCAGGTCGAACACCTCGCGGATGGCCTGCTGGATCTTCACCGGGTCCAGCGTCTCGGTGCCGAAGGTCTCCAGGAACAACCCCACCGGCGCTGCTTTGCCGATGGCGTAGGCGACCTGCACCTCAGCCCTGGTGGCCAACCCGGCGGCCACCACGTTCTTGGCCACCCAGCGCAGCGCGTACGCCGCCGAGCGGTCTACTTTGGACGGGTCCTTGCCGGAGAACGCGCCACCACCGTGCCGCGCCATGCCGCCGTAGGTGTCGACGATGATCTTCCGACCGGTCAGCCCGGCGTCGCCCATCGGCCCGCCGATCACGAACCGGCCCGTCGGGTTCACCAGCAATCGGGTGTCCGAAGAGGACAGCCCGAGCGCGGCCACCTCGGGCTCGACCACCTGCTCGCGTACGTCCACCGCGAGCATCTTCTCCAGGTCGACCCCGTCGGCGTGCTGCGAGGACACCACCACGGTGTCCAATCGCACCGGCTGGTCACCCGCGTACTCCACGGTCACCTGCGTTTTGCCGTCCGGGCGGAGGTACGGCAGCGTGCCGTCCTTGCGGACCGCGGTCAGCCGCCGCGACAGCCGGTGCGCCAACGCGATCGGCAGCGGCATCAGCTCCGGGGTGTCGGTGCAGGCGTAGCCGAACATCAGGCCCTGGTCACCGGCGCCCTGCTGGTCGATCTCGTCGGCGGCGCCGCCCACCCGCCGCTCGTGCGCGGTGTCCACGCCCTGCGCGATGTCGGGCGACTGCGCCCCGATCGCCACGTTGACCCCGCACGAGTTCCCGTCGAACCCCTTCGCCGAGGAGTCGTAGCCGACGCCGAGCACCACTTCCCGCACGATGGTGGGGATGTCGGCGTACGCCCCGGTGGTCACCTCCCCGACCACGTGCACCTGGCCGGTGGTCACCAGGGTCTCCACCGCGACCCGCGAGCGCGGGTCCACCCGCAGCAGCGCGTCGAGCACCGAGTCGCTGATCGCGTCGCAGAGCTTGTCCGGGTGGCCCTCGGTCACCGATTCGCTTGTGAACAACCTCGAGGACATGTCTTCTCCTAAGTCAGCGCTTGTGCGCGATGACGACCCCGTTGGCGCCGACCGCGTCGAAGGCGACGACCTCGGGCTCGGCGAACCCGACGTCGGTGAGCCACGCCGCGTACTCCGCGACGGTGTAGTTGCGGCCCTCGGTCTCGACGAGCTTGTTGAGGCTCATCATCGCCGCGGGCAGCGGGCCGGTCTTGTCGTCGTCGACGAGCAGCTCGCACAGCACCACCGCGCCGCCGGGCTCCAGCGCCTCGAACGACTTGCGCAGCAGCACCCGGTTGCGGGCCTCGTCCCAGTCGTGCATCACCATCGAGAACAGGTGCAGGTCGTGCCCGCCGGGGAACGCCTCGTCGGTGAAGAAGTCCCCGCTGATCGTGCCGACCCGCTCGGTGGCGCCCGCCGCCTTGATGTTGTGCTCGGCGATCTCGGCCACGAACGCGAGCTCGTAGACGTTCGCGCGCAGCTGCGGGTAGGCGAGGGTGAGTTCGATGTCGAACGCCGCGGAACCGCCGCCGACGTCGAGCAGCCGGTGGTAGCGGCTCAGGTCCACATGGGACGCCAGGGTGCGCGCGGTCTGGGTGGACATGGCGTGCATGGCCTCCCAGAACACCTCCAGCATCCTCGGGTCGGCGCTCTCGAACAGCGAGCGCTCCCGGTCTGGGTCCCAGGTGGTCGGCCGGTTGGTGCGGATCGCGGTGGTCAGCTTGTCCCAGCCCGCGTACAGCCGCTGGTCGAACATGGTGATCAGGCCGCCGAGGTGGCTCGGCTTGCCCGGCACCAGGTACTCTTCGCTCATCGCGCTGTTGCCGTAGCGCCCGTCGCGCTTGTCGAGCAGCCCCAGCGCGGTGCAGCCGGTCAGCAGCATCTCCGCGGGCCGCTCCTCGATCCCGAGGTCCGCGGCCAGCTCGGCGGCGGTGACGCCCGCGGTGCCCGACAGCCGCGCGAACAGGCCGAGCTCGTAGGCCGAGGCCAGGGTCTTGAACTGCCAGAAGCTGGTGGCCAGCCCCATCAGCGGCAACGGGGACGGCGAGTCGGTCGGTGCCATGGTTGGGTCCTCTCCGGTAACGGGCTCAGGCGGGGACGGCGACGATCACGCTGGTCGGCGACGAGGTCGGCCGGATCTCGGTGATCCGCAGGCCCGCGGCCTCGAACAGCGGGACGAGCTCGGCCTCGGTGCGGATGTGCCCGGTCAGCAGGGTCAGCATCACGATGTCCTCGAACTTGCCGAAGTGCGGCGCGTCGCCGGGCGGCGGGACCTCGTCGATGACGATCAGCGTGCCGTCGGCGGGCAGCACGGCGCGGATGTTGCGCAGCAGGGCAACGGAGTCCTCGTCGTCCCAGTCGTGCAGCGTCCACGACACGATGTACAGGTCGCCGCCGTCGGGCACCCACTCCAGGAAGTCGCCACCCACGCACTTCGCCCGGTCGGCCACGCCCTCGGCGCGCAGCACCTCCTCGGCGGCGGGCACCACGCGCGGCAGGTCGTAGACGACCGCGGTCATCTCGGGGTAGCGCTTGAGGATCGAGGCGACCAGGTGCCCCTTTCCGCCGCCGACGTCGACGAGGTGCTTGGCGCCGCTGAGGTCGTAGCTCTCCAGCGTGGCGCCGTTGACCAACTGGGACATGTTGCCCATCGCCGCGTTGAACACCGAAGCGAGTTCTCCGTGCGAGGTCAGGTACTCCCACCAGCTCACGCCGTGCACGTGGTCGAACGCCGGGGTGCCGGTGCGCACGCTGTGCAGCAGCGCGCCGAACGCCTGCTGCCGCGGCGCCAACCCGACGTAGCGGGCGAGGTCGCGCATCGACCCGTCCGCGTCGCCGCGCAGTGTCGCCGCCAGCGGGGTGAGGCCGAACACGCGCTCCTCGACCTCGGTGAACACACCGATGCTGGCCAGCGCGCGCAGCGCCCGGTACAGGCTGCCCGGGTGGCTGTCGGTCAGCTTCGCCAGGTCGTCGACGTGCCTGGACTCGCCGTCGCCCAGGTGGTCGGCCACCCCGAGCTCGGCGACGGCGATCAGGAGTTGGCTGGTCACCGAGCTGTACAGCAGCTCGTACATCCGCACTGCGGGGGGGACGTCCTGCGGCATCACGACTCCATCGGTCGGGGGTTCGGGGACCGCACCGCCGCACCGGCGCGTGCGCTCGTCACCTGCTCCTCCATCTTCACCGCGGCCGCGCGCCGCGCGCATCACGCGATCGCGCGACCTGGCCGCTCAGGTGGCGACCTCGTCGCGCTCGCCGTCGCGGACCACGACCTTGCGGGTCAGCTCGACCCGGCTGTTCACCCCGAGCTTGCTGAAGCTGTGCCGCAGGTGACTGTCCACAGTGTGCGGTGAGAGGAACAACCGGTTGGCCACCTCCCGGTTCGTCAAGCCCTCGGCGACCAGCCGCACCACCCGCAGTTCCGACTGGGTCAGACTCGCCCAGCCACCCGCGGCGGCCGGTTCCCTGCGGAACCGACGTCGGACCCCCATCCGCCGCAGCGCCCGCTTCGCCCGCGCGGCGTCCCAGGTCGCCCCCGCGTCCAGCCACACGCCCAGCGCCTCTTCCATCAGCTCCACCGCGTCACCCGCGTGCCCGGCCGCGTCCTCGGCCAACGCGAGGTCCTCCACCGCTGCCGCGCGGGCCAGCACGCGCGGGCTCGACCGGTAGGTCCGCACCGCGGTCCGCAACAGCCCCAGGTCACCGCGCCACACCCCTTCGGCGTGCTGGGCGGCGGCGACCAGCGACGGCACCTCGGCGTTGCGCTCGGCCAGCAAGCGGGTCGCGGTGACCGCGGATTCGGCCCGCGCGTCGGCGCCCGCGCTCCGGGCGATGCGCACCACCTGCGCGCCGACCCGGGTGTCGTGGGTGAACAGCTCCAGCCGGTCCGGCACGGCGGTGAGGGCCTCGGCCAGGCTCGACATCGCCGCCGCGGGCTCGCCCGCGATGTCGTGCAGCAGCGCGGCGGTCCACGCCACGTCCTCCCGCGCGGCACCGACCCCCTCGCGCACCAACGACTCCGCGCGGTCGAGGTGGTGGCGCGCCAGGTCCAGGTCTTCGCGCTGCATCGCGATCCTGGCCAGCAGCGTCAGCAGCGGCACACCCCTGGCGACGGTGGCCAACCGCTCGGCGAAGCGCAACCCCGCCAACGCCTGCGTCTCGGCCTCGTCGAGCCTTCCCCACGCCAGCAGCAGTTCCGCGCGGTAGAGGTGCCACAACGGCTGCGACCACGCAGTGCCCAGCTGCTCGGCTTCGCGCTGCCCCATGGTGAACGCGGCGTCGGCGTCGGCGAAGCGGTCCACCGCGGTCAGCGTGCGGCCCAGCCACAGCTGCGGGTGCTGGTGGCGCACGATGCCACCGATGCTGTCGGCCAGCCCGACCGCGGTCTCGCCGTGGGTGACCGCCTCCGCGAGCTTGCCCTGGATCCGGGCGGCGACCCCGCGCGCGGCGTTGCCGCACACCCACGCCGGGTTCACCCCGATCGACTCCGCCAGCGCCGCCGCGTCCCGCCCGGTCCGCTCCGCCTCCTCGACGTTGGGCTTGTCCAGCAACGCGTACGCGCGGATCGCCATGAGCTGGGCGCGCACCGGCCCGGCCAGTTCGGGCCGGGCCAGCGCGCGGGCGGTGTACTCGGCCGCGGGATCGGTGAACCCGGCGATGTAGAGCGCCTCGGCCAGCCCCAGCAGCAGCGTCGCCTCGTCGTCGACGCTCAACCCCGCGTGCAGCGCCCGTTCGCCCAACTCCCTGGCGTGCTCCACCCGGCCTGCCGAGGCCAGTAGCCGCACGGCGTGCGCGACCAGCCGGGGCCGGGGCGCGTCGTGCTCGCCCATCAGCTCCAGCATCCGCAGGATGAGGTCCGCCGCTGTGTGCGGTGCGGTCGGGGCGAGCTCGCGCACCGCGTTGCCCAGCACGTCCATCGCCTGTTCGTCGCCGGTGCGGCCGCTGCGCACCAGGTGCTCGGCGACCTCGACCGACGAGCGGCCCTCGCCCTTGACCACCTCGGCCGCCTCGCGGTGCAGCGCCAGCCGGATCGGGCCGGGCAGCGCGGTGTAGAGCGCTTCGCGCACCAGGTCGTGCCGGAAGCTCAGCTCGGTCCCGCCGACCAGCACCCCCTCGTCGACCACCTCGTTGACCAGCGGCACCACGTCGACCGCGGGTTGCCCGAGCAGGCCGGCGACCTCGTGCACGGTGAACGGCCTGCCGAACACCGATCCGGCGTCGAGCAGCCAGCGGGTGCGCTCGGAGAGCCCGCTCAGCCGCCGGTGCACCGAGTTCAGGAACCCCACGGGCAGGTCGTCGCGGTCGATGGCGGCCACCCCGTTGGCCACGCGCACGGTGCCCGCGTGCGGCAGGGTGGTGAGCAGTTCCTTGAGCAGGAAGGGGTTTCCCTCGGTGCGCTCGGCCAGCGCCAGCAGCCGCCGGTCCGGTGCGCCGCCGAGCACCCGCGCGCACAGGTCGGCGATCGCGGTGGAGTCCAAGGGGCCGAGGCGGACCCGGGGCGCGCCGTCGGCGATCAGCGCGTCGATGCTGTCCTGGCTGGGGCCGCGGGTGGGGGAGGGGCGCCGGGTCAGCAGCCACAGCACGGGCGCGTCGGCGAGCGTGGGGACCAGGCAGCGCAGGATGAGGCCGGTGAGCTCGTCGGCCCAGTGCGCGTCGTCGAGCAGGACCAGCAGCGGGCGGGTGGCGGCGCAGCGGGCGACGCGGTCGCCGAGCTTGGCGGCCAGCCGGGCCGGGTCCGCCCTGGGGTCGGCGGTGTCGGCCTCGTCGAGCGCGACGATCTCGTTGGCCCGCAACAGGGTCCGCAGGGTGCGCAGCGGCGCGGCCCGGTCGAGCCGGGCGGCCCGGCCGAACACCGTGGTCACCCCGGTGCCCGCGGCGTCGGCGACCGCGCCGATCACCCGGCTCTTGCCGGTGCCCGCCGGGCCCTCGACCACGAAGCAGCCCCCGGTGCCGCCCGCCGCCGCCCGCACCGCGTCCCCCAGCAGTGCCACCGCTGAATCCCGGCCCACCAGCGGAAATTGGACCATCGCCGGTTCACCCCTCCCCATGATGGATTCCTTGGATGTCCACGCAGCATCTTTCTTGACCGCCGCGGGGGACACGGACCACCATTTGGGTGAAAGGGAAACAAACTACCGGTCGGACTAGTTGATCTTGTTCGAGATGTACCCACCTTTCGCACCGCATGGCGAAGGGGTAAGTGCCATCGGGGCGGGTGGAATGGAAAGGGCGGGGCCGACCGGGCGCGCGGGCCCCGCCCTTTCCCCCTTCATACGCCCGGCGGGCGCAGGGGGTTCAGGAGCGGTTCGAGTGGAACCGCGCGGCGGTCAGCGCGACCCGCCTGCCCTGGAAGTTCGCCGCGGCCAACTCCTCCTTGGTGGGGTCCTTCTCCACGTGGATGCTGCTGGCGCCGTAGGGGTTGCCGCCCGCGGCCGAGACCACGTCGTCGGCGTAGCCGGGGGTGACGATGATGGCGCCCCAGTGCATGAACACGTTGTACATGCTGATGATCGTCGACTCCTGGCCGCCGTGCACCTCGTCGGAGCTGGTGAACCCGCTGACCACCTTGTCCACCAGCTTGCGCTCGAACCACAGGCCGCCCGTGGTGTCGATGAACTGCTTGAGCTGCGCGCTGACGTTGCCGTAGCGGGTGGGCGAGCCGAACAGGTACGCGTCGGCCCACAGCAGGTCCTCCAGCGTGGCCTCCGGCACGTCCGCGGTCGCCGCGGCGTGCTCGGCCCAGTCCGGGCTGCCCGCCACGACCGACTCCGGTGCCAGTTCGCGCACCTTGCGCAGCCGCACCTCGGCGCCGGTCTCCAGCGCGCCCTCCTCGATCGCCTTCGCCAACTGGTACACGTGCCCGGTGGAGCTGTAGTAGATGACCGCGACTTTGACGCCCATTGTTGCTTCCTTCGAAGGGTGGGGTTGTTGTTTACCTGAGAGTGCGCCGCGGCATTGCCGGGAGTGCCGTCGCGTCCGTTGTCCGCGTTGTGCGTTCGAACGCGGGTACACCGGCCATAAAGGACCGCCGAACGCGCAAATGGGTGTTTATGTGCTCAGTCGATGGCCCGGCGCAGGAGATCCTCGTACACTGTTGGATCATCACGCTCGATCACCGGGAATCCGATTCCCCATTCGCCTTCCCAGCGCAGCGCGATACCCGGGTTGTGGTGCGCGGACCCGTCGGGCAGGAACAGCGTCGGCGAGCCCTGCACGGTGTCCCCGGCGCACAGCGGGACCTGGCGCTCGATCTCCGCGCGCGCCGAGCCGTCCACCAGCCCGGCCTTGATGGCCTCGGCGTCGAGCCCGGCCTCGGCGGCGACCGCCAGCACCACGTGCCGCATCGAGATGTTGCGGCTCTGGCCGAACAGCGCCACCCGCAGCGCGAGGTCGAGCGCCTCGCTCGCGGCAAGGCCCTGCTTCTTGGCCACCTCCACCGCCTCCATGGCCAGCACGGTGGTGACCGGGTACTCGTGCGCGGGGGCCTGCCACACCTGCCAGCGCGCCTGCGGAGCCAGTGCGCCCGCGACCGGGATCTCGGCGTCGAGGATCAGCTTCGGCGTGGCCATGTCGTTGATCAACTCGAGCGGGAACGCCCGCACGTCGAAGCGCACCCGCTCGGTCAGGCCGAGCCGTTGCCGGGTGGTGTGCAGCCGGTAGGCGGCGATGTGCGCCCACGGGCAGCCGAGGTCGGCGTAGAAGACGATCGTCCCTGGGGCGACCTCGATCGCTGGGGTGTCCACGTGGTGCTCCTCACCGGGGTCCACCGGAGCGGCTAACCGGAACCTGCTCCGCATCTGTGCCCAGGTTATCCGGAGTCGCCTCCGGGTGCAACAAGCGGAGGTGATTCCGGATCGTTGCGGCGCGCGTGCTAAAAGGCCCCCGACCTCGGTGAGGTCGGGGGCCGTGAGCCGGGGAGCGGGCTAGCGGGCGGCGTAGACGGGAGTGGGTGCGCTGGTGGGCAGCCACGCCAACGGGATGTGCGCGTGGGTGTAGAGACCCGCCGCGGCCCACCGGGGCCGTGTCGTGAGTGCGAGGCTCGCGCGGGCGATGGCATCGGCGTCGCCGAGGATCACCGAGTCGACCCCCGGCCGGATCCCGGCGGCGGTGACCCAGTGCACGGCCTCGGTCGGGATCCCGAAGGCGAACCGCCGCGAGTGGGCGCGGCCCTGCCCGTCCAGCACGTGATAGGGCCGCCTGGTGACGGCGAGGCCGCCGGTCTCGTACTCACCGATGCGGTACGGGACGCAGTCCCCGCTCGCGCGCAGACCCCCGATGAGCGCATCGGTGGTGTGCCGGACATCGACCTCCGGCAACCGCGCCTCGACGAGCGTGCTGACCACCACCGCCGACCCCGGCACCAGGTCCGCGCGCACCTGGAACCCGTCCGGCAGCGGCCGCACCGCCATCCCCGGGCCGAGCACGCGCAGCACACCCGCCTCGACGAGCGCGATCATCTCCTCGATCCGGCTGGTCGGCGGCCCGATCGACAGGTAGGCGTTGAGCGGGGTGTACCAGCGCTGCAGCTCGGTGCGATAAGACCGCCCGCTGATCCCGCTGTGGTCCACGACGAGCCGGATCTCGTTGCGCAGGTCCCGCAACACGTCCAGCGCCGCCTTGAGCGGATCGCTGACGTTGCCCCGCCGCGCGGCGGTGACATCGGCGCGCAGGTGCTCGAGCAGCCAGTCGTGGAACCGATCGGGGTCGCCGAACTGGCGGTCCCCGTAGGGCTTGGCGATCAGGTCCCAGTCCCAGCGGGCCTCGATCCCGTACTCGGTGAGCAGCTCCTCCTCGCCCGCGCCCGCGATGTAGGACAGCTGGAACCGCTCGGCGTCCTCGGTCCGGCCCTGTTGTACCAACAACGCCCGGTAGTAGGTCAAAGTGACCTCTTTGGACACCAGCGGCCACACCCGATCGCCGAACTCCGCCGGGGTGCCCGCTTCCGCCGCGGTCCGCAGGTCCGCGATCACCTCGGCGGTGACGAACACCGGCTCGTGCCTGCCCGACACGCCCTTCTCGTTCTCGCCGCGCGCGTGGTACGGCACCCCGCGCCGCGAACCCGCGACCAGCACCGGCTCCGCGCCAGAGGGCAGGTACACCAACCCGCGCTCACCGTCGACGAACCGCCCGCCCCGGCCGGAGGTCAGCAGCGTCAGGTAGTCGAAGAAGTTCAACCCCATGCCGCGCAACGCGACGACCTCCCCCGGGCGGATGAAGTCGAGGTCGACGTCGGCCGGGTTCGACGGCGGCACGTAGCCGAGGCCGTGCTCGGCGGCGTGTTCGGCCAGCCGCAGGTCCTGCGCCGCGATCGGCATGTCCACGTGCCCCTGCGCCAGGACCACCGCCGACAGGTCCGCGAGCACCCGGCCGTCGGCGAGGGTGACCACCTGCCCGCCGTCGGGACCGTCGGTGACCGACACCGCCACCGTCCGGTGCGTGCGCACCGTGACACCCGGCGGCGCGGTGAGCACCAGCCTGCGCAGCACCCAGGCCAGGTAGTGGCCGTAGAACGCCCGTGACGGGTAGGAATCCGGGCCCAGCGCCGCCGCTTCCCGCCGCAGCGGCTCGGGGTGCTCGGCGAAGCCGTCCACGGTGGCCAGGAACCGGGCCCACTCGTGGAGGCTGGGTCCGGGCACGACCGGCCCCGCGCAGCCCACGCTGTCGTCGGTGTACATGGTGACCTGCGAGGCGATCGTGTTCATCAGCAGCAGGGGCGACTGCCCGACCCGCCACACCCGCCCACCCTCGCCGACGTGCGGGTCGACCACGTGCACCACCACCGGGTGTGTGGCGTTGGCGCACAACCGTTCCACCACCGAGATCCCGCGCGGGCCCGCGCCGATCACGCAGACCGCGGCCGTGCGGTCGCCTGGTGCACCCATCAGGCCTCCTGTGCTCGAAGGGAGCGCGTGGAATCCACAAAGGACATCCTGCGGCGCTCTTTCGCCCGCACCACAGCCTAGTCGGCGGCGCCGCCCGCGCATCCCGTCTTGACGTGATGTTCGCGTGGCGCGACGGCTCCGACCGGCAACATCACGCGTTCCCGGGATTACCGACCGCGACCGGCTGGGTAGAAAGGGAAGCGTCCGCTGTCGAGTCCTGCGGGGGTGCGATGAGCACGACCGTGTTGAAGTTCGGTGGGACGTCACTGGCGACCCCCGACAAGATCCGCCGGGTCGCGGCGCTGGCGCACCGCGCGCACGCCACCGGCACCGGCACCGTGCTCGTGGTGTCGGCCAGGGGGAAGACGACCGACGCGCTGCTGGCCGCCGCGGCCGAGGTCAACGCCGCGCCGTCGGCGCGCGAGTCCGACCAGTTGCTGGCCACAGGGGAGAACGCCTCCGCGGCGCTGGTGGCGCTGGCGCTGCAGGAGCGCGGCGTGCAGGCGGTGTCGCTCACCGGACCGCAGGCGGGCATCCTGGCCACCGGTCCGCACGGGGCCGGGATGATCGCCGCGATCGACCCTGGCCGGGTCGGCTCGCACCTGGCCCGCGGTCGGGTCGTGGTCGTCGCCGGGTTCCAGGGCGAGGGCGACGACGGCGACATCGTGACCCTGGGCCGGGGCGGTTCGGACACCACGGCCGTCGCGCTCGCGGTCGAACTCGGCGCCCGCGCCTGCGAGATCTACACCGACGTCAACGGGGTGTTCACCGCCGACCCCCGGCTGGTCCCCGGCGCCCGCGTGCTGGCGCGGGTCGACCCGGTGGTGATGGCCGAGATGGCCTTCTCCGGCGCGCAGGTCATGCACTCGCGGGCGGTCGAACTGGCCTCGGTGCACGGGCTGGACGTGCTGGTGCGCAACACGATGACCGACGGCGGCGGCACCACGATCCTCGGACGGAGCAGCGACATGATCGAGAAGCGGGGTTTCATCACCGCGGTCACCCACGACCGCGCGGTGCTGCGGGTGGTCCTGCGCCGCGGCCGCCGCGACGTGGACCTGGCGACCACCGTGCTCGGCCCGTTCGCCAGGGCCGCGGTGCCGGTGGACATGCTCGCCTGGCACACCGACCGCGGCCGGGTCGACCAGGTCGGCTTCGCCGTGCACGCCAGCCACCTGCTGGCCACCCGGCGGCTGCTCGGGCACCTGGGCACCGCGCACGGGCTCGACACCGAACTCGACGAGGGCGTCGGCAAGCTCTCGGTGGTGGGCACCGGCTTGCTCAACCGCCCGGAGTTCCTGGCCAGGATGCTCGCCGCGCTCGCCGGGGTCGGCGTGGCGCCGGACTGGTTCGCCACCGCCCAGTCGCGGATCTCGGTGCTGGTGCCCGCCGACCGGCTCACCGGGGCGGTCATCGCGCTGCACCGCGAGTTCGAGCTCGACCGCGACGGAGTCGCCGCGCAGTCCATGACGCCCGCCTAGACCACCCGGCCAGACGAGAGGGGACACCAGTGTCCGCGAACAGATCTTTCGGCTCCCAGGTGCGGCTGCAGCGGCTGTTCCGCCACGCGGCGAACCGGCTGCTGGTCGTGCCGCTGGACCACTCGGTCGCCGACGGCCCGATCGTGGCCAACGGCGACCTGCCCGGCCTGGTCGGCTCGCTGGTCGGCAACGGGGTGGACGCGGTGGTGCTGCACAAGGGCAGCCTGCGCGCGCTCGACCCCAGGGTGTTCACCGGGACCTCGCTCATCGTGCACCTGAGCGCGAGCACCGCGCACGCCCCCGACCCGGACGCCAAGTACCTGGTGTCCACTGTGGAGCAGGCGCTGCGGCTGGGCGCGGACGCGGTGAGCGTGCACGTCAACGTCGGCTCGGCCGACGAGCGCCGCCAGGTCGCCGACCTCGGCGCGGTCGCCGACGCCTGCGACAGGTGGAACATCCCGCTGCTGGCCATGATGTACCCGCGCGGCCCCAGGGTGGCCAACCCGCCGACGCCGGAGCTGGTCGCGCACGTGGCCACCCTGGCCGCGGACATGGGTGCCGACGTGGTCAAGTCCGTCTACGCCGGGTCGGTCGCGGCGATGGCCGACGTGGTGCGCGCCTGCCCGGTCCCGGTGATCGTCGCCGGTGGTCCGCGCAAGGCGGGCGCCGAAGCCGTGAAGTCCTATGTGGACGAGGTGTTGCGGGCGGGTGCGGCCGGGGTCGCCATGGGGCGCAACATCTTCCAGGCCCCCGACCCCGGCGCCAGGGCCGCGCAGGTCGCCGCCCTGGTGCACGGCGGCCACGCGGGCTCCTCGCTGGAGCTGGAGCTGGCCGCCAGCCTGCCCAGGCGCTGAACCGCGCCGCACAAGACAGAGACGTCCGGGAAAGACAGACGAAGGAGCGAACACCGATGAAGCTCTGCTGGCTTGATGTCCGCGACACCGGGCCGTCGCGGGCGGCGATCCTGGAGGAGGCCCTGCACCAGCGGGTGGACGGGGTCGTCGCCGACGACGCCGCGGCGCTGGCTGGCCTGCCGCCCACCGTCACCAAGGTCCTGCTGCCGCGCGGCAAACCGCTGCCCGAGTCGCTGGAGGGTGTCGACGTCGTCGTCGTCGACCCCGACCGCGACGCCGACCACGCCGAACTCGCCGCCCGCCACCCGTCGGTCCAGTTCGGCCGGTTCGTCGAGATCGTCGACGCCGACACCCTGGAACTGGCCTGCCAGGCCGCGCGCACCGAGGCGTGGTCGGTGCTGCTGTTCCGCGACCCGACCAAGATCCCGCTGGAGATCGTGATCGCCGCCGCGGCCAGGTCCACCGGCAGCATCGTCACCGTTGCCGCCGACGTGGAGGAGGCCGAGATCATCTACGGCGTCCTCGAACATGGCTCCGACGGCGTGCTGATGGCCCCGGCCAAGGTCGGCGACGCGACCGCGCTCAAGACCGCCGCCATCGCCACCACGCCCGACCTGGGCCTCGTCGAGCTGGAGGTCACCAGGACAACGCACATCGGCATGGGCGAACGGGCCTGTGTGGACACCTGCACGTACTTCCGCGAGGACGAGGGCATCCTGGTCGGCTCGCACTCCAAAGGCATGATCCTGTGCGTCAGCGAGACCCACCCGCTGCCGTACATGCCCACCCGCCCGTTCCGGGTCAACGCGGGCGCCATCCACTCCTACACGCTCTCGCAGGACGAGCGCACCCACTACCTCAGCGAGCTCAAGTCCGGCAGCAAGGTCCTCGCCGTCGACGTCAAGGGCCAGACCCGCCTGGTCACCGTCGGCCGGGTCAAGATCGAGACCCGCCCGCTGATCTCCATCGACGCCGTGGCCCCCAACGGCACCGAGGTCAACCTGATCCTGCAGGACGACTGGCACGTCCGCGTCCTGGGCCCCGGCGCCGCCGTCCTCAACAGCACCGAACTCCGCCCCGGCGACGTCGTCCTCGGCTACCTCCCCTCCGCCGACCGCCACGTCGGCTACCCGATCGACGAGTTCTGCCTCGAGAAGTAACCCGCCTCGTCTTGTGCCCGGCGACCGCGCCCCCTCGGTCGCCGGGCACAGCCCTTTCAGTGGCACGACGCGACGAAACCCCTCCCGGGTCGCCGGGAGGGGTTTCGCGGGTGGGGCGCCTTCAGTTCGGGTGGGCGATGAGCAGGCTGGTCGGGGCGGTGGTGGGGCGGGTTTCGACGTGGGTGAAGCCCGCTCGGGACAGGAGGGCGGCGAACTCCGACTCCGTGCGGGAGCGGCCGGTCAGCAGGGTCAGGATGACGATGTCCTCGAACTTGCCGAAGTGCGGCGCGTCGCCCTCGGGCAGGACGTCGTCGACGAGCAGGAGTTGGGAGCCGGTGTCGGCCATCGCGGTGCGGACGTTGCGCAGGATCCGCACCGAGTCGTCGTCGTCCCAGTCGTGGATGGTCCAGGACAGCAGGTAGGTGTCGCCGCCGGTGGGCACGGACTCGAAGAAATCGCCGCCGACGCAGGTCGCCCGGTCGAGCACGCCAGCGGCGCCGAGCACCGCTTCGGCCTCGGGGATCACCCGGGGCAGGTCGAACACGACCGCGGTCAGCTCGGGGTAGCGGGCCAGCAGGGTGGCGACCAGGTGCCCCTGACCGCCACCCACGTCGACCAACCGCCGCGCGCCGGACAGGTCGTGCGCGGCCAGCGTCGAGGAGTTCACCATCCGCGCCATGTTGCCCATGGCCCGGTCGAACAGCGTCCCCAGTTCGCCGCGCGTGGTCAGCAGCGACCACAGATCGGTGCCGTTGACGTGGTCGAACGCCGGTCGCCCGGTGCGCAGCGTGTGCGCCATCGCGCCGAACGAGCGCTGCCGTTCGGGGCGGCCGAGGTAGCGGGCGAGGTCGCGCATGGAGTCCGGGCCGTCGCCGCGCAGCGTGCGGGCCAGCGGGGTCAGCGTGAACACCTTGGGCGCGACCTCGCTGAACACCCCGACGCTGGCCAGCGCCCGCAGCGCGCGGTAGAGGGACTCGGTGTGGCACCCGGTGCGCCGCGCCACCTCCGCCACGTGCTCGGGCCCGTCGCCGAACACGTCCGCGGCCCCGACCTCGGCGACGGCGATCAGCACCTGGCTGACCAGGGAGCTGTAGAGCATCTCGTACATGCGCACCGACGGCGGGACCTCGGGCGCGCCCTGGTGGGTGTCGGTCATCTCGCTCCTCCGCGTGACTGGGCCTCAGGGGCGCTCCGGTACCGCTGTCCGCTCGCGTGGGCGCGTCAGCGCGTCGGCGAAGTGCTCCCTTAGCTTGCGCTTGAGTACCTTGCCGGTAGCGCCGGTGGGGAAATCGGCGTCGTCGACGGCCAGCACCGCGCCGTGCAGCCTGCTCAGTCCGCGAGCCGCCAGCGCGGCGTTGAGCGTGCTGAGCACGTCCTCGGGCGCGCTGTGCCCCGGGCCCATCTTGATCGTCGCGAACGGGACCGAGCCCGTGCCGGAGGGTGCGTCGACGGCCACCACCGCGCAGTCGGCGATCTCCGGGCAGCCGACGAGGATCGCCTCCTCCAGCGGCAGGCTGTACACCGGGCCGGTGGCGGTGTGGATCACGTCCGGCACCCGGTCCAGGTGGAAGAACCGGTTGCGCTCGTCGCGGTAGACCACGTCGCCGGTCAGCCAGAACCCCGACAGCGACGACTGCGCGGTCAACTCCGAGTTGTTCCAGTACCCCGGGGTGCGCGTGGGGGTGCGCACGCCGAGCCTGCCCACCTCGCCCGGCCCCAGCGTGCGGCCGTCGTCGTCGAGCACGGCGGCCTCGGTGACCACCTTCACCGGGGATCCGACGCAGCGGCCGTAGTCGGTGCTGGTCGGGTCGCTCACCTTGCGGAACAGGGCCATGCCCATCTCCGAGGACCCGAGCCCGTCGACGAACTCCGACCCCGGCTTGCCCGCCCTGCCGCGCTTGCCCGGCCGGTACCCGTTGCGCACCAAGGCTTTGATGTGCGCCTCGTGCGCGGAGTCGCCGGTGTTGATCCAGGTGCGCACCTCGTCGGCGGCACCGGTCAGGTCCAGCTGCGCCAGCTCGGCCCAGGTCTGCGGGAAGGCGAGCACCAGGGTCGGCCGGACGGCGAGCATCATCTCGCGCACCGCCGCGCCGGAGGTGTCGGCCATGACCACGATCGGCAACCCGAGCAGCGTCGCGGTCATCAGGTAGCTGATGCCCGCCGAGTGCGACTGCGGCAGCGCCGAGAGCGCGCGGTTGCGGCGCGCCGCCGGGAAGCTCCACAGCCGGTGCCGCTTGCCGAGGAAGAACTGCCGGTGCGCGAAGACCGCCGACTTCGGCGGCCCGGTGGTGCCCGAGGTGTGGCACAGCATCACCGGGTCGTCGTCACCCGGCGGGTACGGGAACAGGGAAGGCAGCGCCGACCGGTTCGGCGCGGTCGTGGGCAGTTCCTCGACCGCGGTCTGGAAACGCAGCGACCCGGGCAGGGCGCCGGAGGCGTCGAGCGCGTCGAGCCCGCCGCGGTCGGCGACCACGCCGACCGCCCCGATCCGCGCGGTGTAGGCGGCCGCGATCGCCGGGTCCATCCGACCGTTGACCAGCGCGGCGACCGCGCCGAGCGAACTGAGCGCCAGGAAGTGCAGGAACGGGTCGACGCCCTCGCCGAGGTACACCGCCACCGGGTTGCCCTTGCGCACCCGGTGCCCGTGGTACCAGGCGGCGAGGGCGTCGCGGATCTCGGTGATCCGGTCCAGGCTCAGCGGTTCGACCGCGCTGCCCCGGTCGGTGATCCGCTGCGCGAACAGGAACGGCGCCGCCGGGTCCGGGCTGACCGCGCGGGCCTTGTCGAGGAAGTTGCCGACCCCCAGCTCACCGTCGGCCAGCAGCCGCAGCCGGGCGGGCAGCGGCATGGCCGCCGCGGTCGTGATGGCGGGGGTCGCCGTCAGGGTGTCAGTCATGTCGTGGGCTCCCGTCGGGGAGGACGCGGTGGTTTCGGGGGTGGTGTCGGCAGCGGGCGCCACCGGCGCCCGCTGCCCGTGCCGATCAGCCCTCGTAGACGGTGAGCTCGTAGCCGTCGGGGTCCTTGAACTGGAACTCCCGCCCGCAGAACCCGTCGCACGGCGGCTTGGTGATCGTCACCCCCGCGCTGGCCACCACCTCGGCCAACTTGTCCGGGTCTTCCGCCTTGATCCACAGCACCACGCCCCACCCCAACTCCGGCACGGAGTCCAGGTCGATGACCGCCTTGCGCAGCGCGATCTTGATCGGCTGGGTGTCGAGCACGACGGCGTTGGGCGCGGCGGTCTCGGTGGTGGTGAACCCGACGGTGTTCGTGTAGAACTCGCGGGCGCGCTCCAGATCGCGGACCTGCAGCGTGAGGAAGTTCGGTCCGATCGCGTTGTTGGGCATGGGATCTCCCTGTTCACGTGCGGCTCTGACCATCCCAGCTTCGCCCCGGCGGCCGAGGCGATCATCACGTGTTCGCGTGATCCTGCCGCCAGACGGTCTACTGTGGACCTGCGGTCTCCTTGTGGCGCGGCCAGATGCCGTGTTCCAGCTGCCAGGCAAGCCGTTCGTGTGCCGCCTCGGCCGATATCCGGTGTGACACTTCGCGAACGGCCTGCGTGGGAAGAGAGTTCGCGTGGCCAGATCTTGTGCTCTGATTGCCGCGCCAGCTGTTCGCGCGCCGCCTCGCTCGAGGCGCACGGCGCCGCGCGGGCCACGTTCGACTGCCCCGTAGCGGAGACAACGGTGTGGCCGCGTCACCTCGCCCCAGTCCGGCCTGCTGTTCGCTCTCCGCAGTAGTCGGCCGGTGGTGGAGGCGGCTATCACCTGCTCGCCCGATTCCGCCGCCAGTTCGTCGACTATGGGCATCGGAGTTCGCTGTGGCGCGGCCAGATTCCGTGTTCCGGCCGCCAGGCAAGCTGTTCGTGTGCCGCCTCGGATGACACGCGGTGCGATATCTCCCGCACCGCCTCGGTCGAGGTGCCCGGTGCTCGTGCGCCTTCGTGGTCGGCCAGTCCGCGCAGGTAGTCGGCCACCAGCAAGGGCTCGTCGGCGATGTTGAGCACCGCGCCGCGCAGGCCGCGTTCCACCGCCGCCGCGGTGGCTGTGGCGAAGTCGGCCGTGTGCACCAACGAGACGTACCCGTCGTTCGGGTGGGGGTGGGCTGTGCCCGCGCGGATCCGTTCGCGGATCGTGTCCTGGGTCGTTCCGGCGCCGACGAACCGGGCGCCGCGCAGGATTGTCCATGCCACTTGATCTCCGCCGATGTCGCGGACCGCCTGCTCCATCGCGGCCACCGGTGCCACGATCGAGGCGCGGGCCGGGTCTTGGTCGAACGGGGCGGTTTCGGTCAGCCAGTGGTCGCCGCCGTCGGCGTAAGCCATGGTGACGCTCATCTGTACGACAGCGGGGACGTCCGCTGCCACCACCGCCCGCATCAGTCGGGCTGTGCCTTCCACGCGCAGGTTGGTGTTGCGGTCCCAGGCGCCCGGTGCGGTGAAGTCGCGGGGGATGGCCGTCGCGGCGTTGACGACCACGTCGACCCCGGTCAGCGCTTCGGTCAGCCGGTCGGTGATCCCGGGGTCGAGTAGGTCGGCGCGGACCCGGCCGACCCCGGGCGGGAGGCGGTCCAACCGCGCTCCCGGGGACATCACGACCACCTCGTGGCCGCGTCGCACCAGCTCCGGCACCAGGTGGCGGCCCAGCACGCCGGTCGCGCCGACGGCGAAGACGCGCACGCCGCTCACCCGCTCAGCGCGTGGGCGAGTTCCGGTACCACTTCGGCGAAGTCGCGCGGTGGCCGCCCGGTCCAGTCGAGGACCGCGGTGCTCACCCGCTCCGCCGTGCCCGCGCGCAGCGTGCTGTAGAGGCCGATGCGCGCCGCGACCGCCCAGTCCGGCATGCCGTTGCCCAGCATGACCGCCGCCGCGTCCGCAGGCGAGATGTCGACGTGGGTGATCCGCCGACCGACCACTGTGGACACCAGCGCGGCCAGCGCCGGGTAGCTGATGGCCCTCGGTCCGGTCAGCTCCAGCACCTGGTCGTCGGTGCCGCCCTCGGTGAGCACAGCGGCGGCCACCTCCGCGATGTCGCCAGCGTCGATCATGCTGACGCGAGCGTCGCCGACCGGCAGCACGATCGCGTCCCGCGCGCGGATGGTCGGCGCCCACTGCGCCACGTTCTGCATGAACGTGTTGGAGCGCAACAGGGTGTACCGCAGCCCGGACTCCAGCACCGCCTGGTCGCCCTCGCCGTGCTGGCGGTGCACCGACACCGGTGACGCGGGATCGGCACCCAGCGCCGACATCCGCACCACGTGCTGAACCCCGGCGCGTTTGGCGACGTCCACCAGGCCCCGGTGCACCGCGCCCTGGTCCGGGTGCAGCGGGGTCAGCAGGAACAGGTCGCTCACGCCGTGCAACGCTTCGCGAAGGCTCTCCGGCCGCTCCAGGTCCGCTTCCACGACCTCGACCAGCTCCCCGGCGGGCCGCCGTCCGCCGGGGCGAACGACCGCGCGCACCCGGCAACCGCGGCCGACCAGCCGCGACACCAACCGCAGGCCAACGGTTCCGGTGGCCCCGGTGACCGCGATGACCATCTACGCCGCCTCGAGCGCGTCCGCACCCGCGCGCTCCAGCGCCTCGGGCAGTTGGTCCTTCTCCGCGGCGTCGGCGAGCAGTTCGCCGAGCGCGGGTGCCATCTTGAACAGGTTGTGCCCGGCGATGGTCGTCACCCCGGGTCGGTGCCAGGCCCGCAGCGCGTCGCTTCCCTTGGGCAGCTTGGTCATCACGCACACCCGCGCGCCGACCGGCTCCGGGTCCAAGCCGGGCAACGCCTTCGCCACGTACGCGCTGACCCGCCGCACGTGCTCCTCCATGTCGGTGCCCGGGGGGAGCCCGCCGTCCGGTCCAAAGGGGACATCGACGGCGGGGCCGATCATCCCGACCACGTACGTGCCGGTCGCGCCGATGGGGGAGCCGTACACGTTCACGCCGAACTCGCCGGAGATGTCCACCCAGCAGGGCAGCGGCGTGCCTGCGAACTCCGGGCGCACCCGGAAGTGCGGGCGCGCGTGCAGCGCGCTGCGCACCGGGATGTCGAACCCGACGCTCGCGCCCAACCGGGTCACCGCCGTGCCCGCGCAGATCACCACGTGCCTGGCCCGGTAGATCGCCTCCGTGGTCTGGAACTCCGCTCCGTCGCCGTCGGAAGGCACCGTGACGCTGTGCACGTCGGCCTGGACGATCCGGTCGCCGACCCAGTGCGCCAGCGCATCGATCGTCCGCTTCGCCCTGATCGCGCCCGCGCCCGGGTCGACCAGCAGCGGCGTGCCCACCCGCGCCAGCGCGGGGAACACCTCGCCACCCACCGCACCGGGGACGAACGAGTGCTCGACCCGCTGCGCCGCCATCCCGGTGACGTGCGAATGGTCCATCCCGTGGTACACCGCGCCTTCCGGCCCGATCAGCTCGCGCCCGAGCCGCTGCTCCCAGCGGGCGAACCCGCGCCGCCCCTCCACCGCCATCGCCACGTGCAGCTCGTTGTCGTGCCGGTGCCGGAACGTCCTGGTGAGACCGCCCGAGAGCCCGGCGCCCGGCGGCCGCCCGTCGAACACCAGCACGTCGGCCCCGCGCCGCACCAGCGCCTCGGCCGTGGCCAGCCCCAGCACCCCGGCCCCGATGACCGCGATGTCGACTTCCCGTCGGTGAGTCATGTCCCTCTCCCGCGCCGAAGGTCCACCCCTACCCCTCCGAGCCTCGCGCCGAGGGCTCCCCTGCTCCATCCCGTGTTCGCGTGATCTGCCGAGAACCAGGCCCCGCCCCGCTCGGGGCCTGGGCGACACACCCACTACATGTGGGGTCCCGGAACCGTCGGGACGGCCATGTATGGTGCCGACAGCTGGTTCGGCCGCTCAGCCAGAGCGGTCGTCGCAAGAGGGAACCCGGTGCGAGTCCGGGACTGCCCCGCAGCGGTGAACGGGAACGAAAGCCGTCAACGAAGCACTGGACGCCCGCGTCTGGGAAGCGACGGCCGGTAGGCGCCTGCCCAGGCACGCCCGTGAGTCCGAAGACCTGCCAGCACCCCGCCCGCGACCCGCGGGCGGGTGTCCGCGGCCCCGTGGGAGGGCGTGAGGACGTGGCGGTCGCGCGCGCCCGTGTCCTCCTCGACCCCGGGGCCCAGGCTCGCGAGGAGACAGGTTGTGACGACCGTCGACACGGTCACCACCATGCGGGTGCGCAAGCGCGACGGGGCGCTGGAGCCCGTCGACGTCGACAAGATCGTGCGCGCCGTGCGGCGCTGCGCGGAGGGGCTGCGCGAGGTCGACCCGCTGCGGGTGGCCACCAAGACGATCAGCGGTCTCTACGACGGCGCCACCACCGCCGAACTGGACCGGCTGTCCATCCAGACCGCCGCCGAGCTCGTCGCCGAGGACCCCGAGTACTCCCGGCTCGCCGCCGGGCTGCTCAGCGCCTACATCGACAAGGAGGTCCGCGGCCAGGGGGTGCACTCGTTCAGCCAGAGCATCGCCCTCGGGCACGCCGAGGGCCTGATCGGCGACAGCACCGCTCGGCTGGTCGCGGCCAACGCGCGCAAGCTCGACGACGCCATCGACCTCACAGCGGACCGCCGGTTCGAGTACTTCGGCCTGCGTACCGTCTACGACCGCTACCTGCTGCGGCACCCGTCGCGCCGCAGCGTTGTCGAACTGCCGCAGTACTGGCTGCTGCGAGTCGCGTGTGGCCTGTCGCACACCGCCGCCGAGGCGATCGACTTCTACCGGCTGATGTCGTCGCTGGCCTACCTGCCCAGCTCCCCGACGCTGTTCAACTCCGGCACCGTGCACACCCAGATGTCCTCCTGCTACCTGCTGGACTCCCCGCGCGACGAGCTCGAGTCGATCTACGAGCGGTACGCCCAGATCGCCAGGCTCTCGAAGTTCGCGGGCGGCATCGGCGTGCAGTGGTCGCGGGTCCGCTCGCGCGGCGCGCTGATCAGGGGCACCAACGGGCACTCCAACGGGATCGTGCCGTGGCTGCGCACGCTCGACGCCTCGGTCGCGGCGGTCAACCAGGGCGGGCGGCGCAAGGGCGCGGCGTGCGTGTACCTGGAGACCTGGCACCCCGACATCGAGGAGTTCCTGGAGCTGCGCGACAACACCGGGGAGGACGCGCGCCGCACGCACAACCTCAACCTGGCCAACTGGATCCCCGACGAGTTCATGCGCCGGGTCGAGGCGGACGCGGACTGGTCGCTGTTCGACCCCGACGAGCTGCCCGAGCTCGTCGACCTGTGGGGCGACGACTTCGACCGCGCCTACCGGGCCGCCGAGGAGGCCGGTCGCGCGGTGCGCACGGTCAAGGCGCGCGAGCTCTACGGCAAGATGATCCGCACCCTGGCGCAGACCGGCAACGGGTGGATGACCTTCAAGGACACCGCCAACCGCACCTGCAACCAGACCGCCGAACCGGGCGACGTGGTGCACCTGTCCAACCTGTGCACCGAGATCCTGCAGGTCACCAGCGACGACGAGACCGCGGTGTGCAACCTCGGGTCGGTCAACCTCGGCGCGCACGTGCTCGGTGACGAGGTGGACTGGGAGCGGCTGCGGTCCACTGTGCGCACCGCGGTGGTGTTCCTGGACCGGGTGATCGACATCAACTACTACCCGACCGAGCAGGCCGGGCGCGGCAACCCGCGCTGGCGTCCGGTCGGGCTCGGGGTGATGGGCCTGCAGGACGTGTTCTTCAAGCTGCGCCTGGCTTTCGACTCTGAGGCCGCCCGCGAGCTGTCCACCCGCCTCGCCGAGGAGATCTACCTCACCGCGCTGGAGACCTCGGCCGGTCTGGCCGCCGCGGCGGGCGCGCACCCGGCGTACTCGCGGACCCGGTCCGCGCGCGGTCAGCTGCAACCGGACCTGTGGGGTGTCACGCCGACGCAGACCGAGCGGTGGGCCGCGGTGCGCGAGCGCATCGCCGAGCACGGCCTGCGCAACTCGTTGCTGGTGGCGATCGCGCCCACCGCGACGATCGCCTCCATCGCGGGCTGCTTCGAGTGCATCGAGCCGCAGGTGTCCAACACGTTCAAGCGCGAAACGCTGTCCGGTGAGTTCTTGCAGATCAACTCGTACCTGGTGCGAGAGCTCAAGGGCCGTGGCATGTGGACTGACGAGGTCCGGGCCCGGCTCAAGCGCGACGAGGGATCGGTGCAGGGGCTCACCGAACTGCCCGACGAGGTGCGGTCGTTGTTCCGCACCGCGTGGGAGTTGCCGCAGAAGGCGCTGATCGACCTGGCCGCCGCGCGTGGCCCGTACATCGACCAGAGCCAGTCGCTGAACCTGTTCGTGGCCTCGCCGACGATCGGCAAACTGTCCTCTATGTACCGATACGCCTGGCAGAGCGGCCTCAAGACCACGTACTACCTGCGTTCCCGCCCGGCGACGCGCATCCAGCAGGCCACCGTGACCGCGGCACCCGCCGAGGCCATCGCCTGCTCCCTGGAAAACCCCGAGTCCTGCGAGGCCTGCCAGTGACCACGCTCGAGAACACCACCCGCAAGCACGCCCTGCTCGACCCGGGCATGGACCTGACCCTGCGGCCCATGCGGTACCCGCAGTTCTACGACCGCTTCCGCGACGCCATCAAGAACACCTGGACCGTCGAAGAGGTCGACCTGCACTCGGACCTGGCGGACCTGGCCAAGCTCTCGGCCGCCGAACGGCACCTGGTCAACCGCCTGGTCGCGTTCTTCGCCACCGGGGACACCATCGTCGCCAACAACCTCGTGCTCAACCTCTACCAGCACGTCAACGCCCCGGAAGCCCGCCTCTACCTCTCGCGGCAGCTGTTCGAGGAGGCGGTGCACGTCCAGTTCTACCTGACGCTGCTCGACACCTACCTCCCCGACGACAACGACCGCGCCGAGGCGTTCGCCGCCGTGGAGACGATCCCGTCGATCCGCGCCAAGGCCGAGTTCTGCTACAAGTGGATCGACTCGATCTCCGCTCTGTCGCGTTTGGACACCCGGGAGGACAGGCGGGGTTTCCTGCTCAACCTCATCTGCTTCGCCGCCTGCATCGAGGGCCTGTTCTTCTACGGCGCCTTCGCCTACGTGTACTTCCTGCGCTCCCGAGGCCTGCTCAACGGCCTGGCGTCGGGCACCAACTGGGTCTTCCGCGACGAGTCCATGCACATGGCCTTCGCCTTCGACGTGGTCGACACCGTCCGCCGCCAGGAACCCGACCTGTTCGACGACGACCTCAACGCCCAGGTCCGCCAGATGCTGCGCGAGGCGGTCGACGCGGAGACCCAGTTCGCCGAAGACCTGCTCGACCAGGGCGTGGCGGGCCTGTCGGTACCGGACATGCGCGCCTACCTGGAACACGTCGCCGACCGCCGCCTGGCCGCCCTCGGCCTGGAACCGGTCTACGGCAGCAAGAACCCGTTCGGCTTCATGGAATTGCAGGACGTCCAAGAACTCTCGAACTTCTTCGAACGCCGCGTCTCCGCCTACCAGGTGGCCGTCCCCGGCACGGTCACCTTCGACGAGGACTTCTGACCCGACCGACCCGCGACACCCGCCCGGGTGCCGCGGGTCGGCCGTTCACCGAGCAGGTCACCCGGGAGCGAGACGAGTGCGCGCTTAGTTCTCGTCGGCCCCGGGCCCGTGCCGGGCGGCGCGCACCAGTGGCCGGGTCAGTCCCACCACCGCCGCGCCCGCCAGCGCGAACACCCCGCCCAGTGTGAGCCAGCCGAGGGTGCCCGCGGTGACGCACAGGGCCATGGCGCTGGGTCCGACGATGTCCTGGCCGACCACGCCGAGGTTGAACACGCCGAGGTAGACGCTGCGGCGCGCGGGCGGGGCGAGGTCGTAGGAGATCTCCCACGCGCCCGCCGAGTGCAGGAGCTCGCCGAGGGTGTGTGTGGCCACGGCGAGCACGAGGGCCGTGATCGCCAGCCACAGCGCGGGGGTGGCGCTGACGGCCAGGCAGGCGCAGGTGGCGGCGAGCGCGAGGCCAGAGCCGAGGCAGCAGTTGGCCGCGTGCCGCAAGCTGCGCACCCGGCTGGCCACGACCGGCTGGAACAGCACGGCCAGCACCATGTTGCCGGAGATCAGCAGCGGTACGTACGCCCCGTCCACCGCCGTGTGCGTGGTGACCCACAGCGGGAGACCGACCGAGAGCACCGTCAGGTACATCGCCAGCACCCCGTTGACGGCGGCGAGCAGCAGGTAGCGCCGGTCCCGCAACACCGCCGTCCTGGATACCCGCCCGCGCTCCGGTTGTCCGCTGTGGACGATCGGTACCAGCCACACCAGCACCGCCGCCACCGCGAAGGAAGCGCTGTTGCCCAGCGGGACCACCTGGTCCCAGCCGAGCGCGAGCGCTCCCGTCGCGGTCAGCGCGCCGACGGTGAACCCGACGTTGCGGACCGCCCGCACCACACCCATCACCACGACCCGGTCGCCCGCCGGGGCGACCGAACCGATCGCGCTCTGCAGCACCGGCGAGGCCACCCGGTCGGCGATCCCCGTGAGCACCGCGACTGCCAGGTAGCCGCCGAAGCCCGTGACGAACGGGTACGCGCAGAACCACAACGCGCGCCACGCGTGCAACACCCCCAGCAGCCGGACCGGGGGGTACCGGTCGCCGAGAGCGCTGATCGGGACCGAGCACACCAGTCCGCAGACCGCCGCGACGCTGAGCCCGAGCAGGACCTCGCCCGAGCTGAGCCCGGTGCGGGTGAGCAGGTACACCACGAACGCCGACCGGAACAGGCCCGTCCCGACCGCGTCCACCAGCGCGGCCCGCACGAGCCGACCGGTCGCGCCGCGGTCGGTCAGCGCCCGTCGGACGCCGGGGCGGGTGGTGGTCGAGGTCATGGTCGCTCCTAGTCGGGGGCGGTTCACCCGCCCCGGTCGGCGTTGTGGTCCTAGATCGCCGCGGCGCGCGACATCGCGGCCAGTTCGAGCACCGAGGTGGACGCGATCAGCTCACCGCAGCCGGTTTCCACCAGGCCCCGAGCGGTCTCGGGGTCCTTGCGCACCTCGCCGCAGACGAACACCGGCGTCCCGTGCTCGGCGGCCACGCGCCGGATCTGCGCGACCACCGAGCGGTTGACCGCGCTGAACGGGTCGACCGCGAGCTCGGGGTGGTTGCGGTCCACCCCGTTGATCAACGCGAACAGGTCGGAGGTGCCGATGCCGATGAACGCGGGCCTGCGCTCGGCGAGCAGGTCCGAGAGCGCGTAGACCATCGCGGGCACCTCCAGCGTGATGCCCAGCCCGATCCGGTCGAGCACGCCTACGTCGGCGAACATCGCCGACACCACGTCGAACTCCGCCACCGTGGACACGAACGGCACGCTGACCTGGAACTCGGTGTCGGGGAACCGGGTCACCACGTGCTCGATCGCGCGGACCTCGACCGCCCACCGCCCCGGCGCGCGCGGCCCGCGCACCCCCAGTTCGGGGTTGTCCTCGACCGGCACCTCGACCCCGAGCTCGCGCAGCTCGGCCGAGGTCGGGTCGGAGAGCACGACCCGGATCCGCCGCCAGCCGTGCTCGGCCAGCGCCACCAGGGTCGCGCTCAGGTGCGCCTCGACCGCCGCCGGGTCGCCGTAGGCCGTCCTGTCCCCGGCCAGCAGCTCGAACAGGCAGAACTTGAGCCGGAAGTAGCCGATGTCGGTGACGTTCCACGACCGGTACAGCTCGACGTTGGCCCGGGTCATCGTGGAGCAGATGGCGGTCACCGGCACCGACAGGGCGCCGAGGTCGACGATGCCCTCGGCGTCGACCTGCAGCCGGTCGCCGTCGGCGATGCGCGCCAGCGGCTCGTGGCAGGTGACCAGCGCGACCCGGCCCTCCTGCAGCATCTTGCGCGCGTGGTCGGCGATCCGGCTGGATCCGACGACCACCCCGCGCACCCGGGGATCGCGCAGCGCCGCCCCGGTGATGTGGAAGGTGAGCTCGGGTGCCACCAGGACGATGGGGCCGTCGTGGTCGGCGGGAGCGGCACCGTGGAACGCCGTCGCGGCGAACGGCAGGTCGGGTCGGACGACGGTTTTGGCGGCGATCGTGGCCGACCCGCTGATCGGGTCGGTGCGCTCTGGCGTGGCCAGCGTCATGTCAGCATCCCCTCGTCGGTGCTCACAGCAGCGTCACCGGGCCCCGGCCGAGCAGCCGGGCGCCCGCGTCGAGCACCGCGCCGCAGTAGCCGGTGGTGTTGTGCACGAAGGACTGGGTGATCACCTCGACGATCCCCGACCCGGGGAACGGGTCGCGGGCGACCAGCAGGTGCTCCGGTGTGGTGATGACGGTCGCGGCGGCCGGGCTGAGCGAGAACGCGCGCGACCCGATGGCGACATCGGTGGTGCCGATGACCCCGGGCAGCGCCGCCGCGGCGGCGAGCATGCCCGCCCGCACCGTCTCGTGGTCCAGCGGTGCGCGCACGAAGAACCGGCACACCTGGTAGCCCGGCGGCTGGGTGAGCACCCGCAGCGACACGGTGTTCACCGACGACACCGGGGCCAGGCGCGCCATGGACGCGCTCAGCTGCGAGTGCCCCGGCCGCAGGTTGTCCCTGGCGTCCTCGGCGCGCGCACCGACCCCGGCGGTCCCGAACCGGCTGGAGGCGGTGTCGGGGTGCACGATCTCCACCTCGACGCGCACCAGCCCGAGGTCGTCAACCCCGGCGAGCACCGCGGCCTCGATCAGCCCGCGCAGCGGGACCGCCCAGCCGACGCACTGGCAACTGCCCAGCGCGTACACGCCCCCCTCGGGGTCGAACGGCCGCGGTACCCGCCCGATGCGCGAGAGGTCGGCCCCGGCGAGCGGCGCGTAGAACCCCGGCAGTTCCGCGTTCTCGGCGACCCCCACGACGTGCTTGGCGACCTTGCGGAACCGCCCCATCAGCGCGGCGTCGCGCACGTGCGCGCGGGTGGTCGCCACGATGGCCAGGCCGAACTGGCCCAGCTCCAGCACTTCCGGGTCTTCCGCGTCGAGGAAGTGCACCCGCACCAGCCTGCCGTCGACCAGCAGCGCCTGTTCGCCCTCGACCGGTTCCACCCGGCCGAGCATCGCGGGATCGGCCAGCAGCATCCGCGCGACCAGTTGGCCGAGCGCGGTGACCCCGGGGCCAGGGCGGACGGCGTGGGTGACCACGTCGCCGATCAGGAAGCCGTCGCGGTCGGGGTCGTTGCGGGCGATGAGGTTGCTGCCGATGTCGGCGCCGAACCCGAGCAGCAGCGCGCGTTCAGCCACGGTTCTCGCCCCCGGCGAAGGCCAGACCCAGGTCCGCGCCCGCGTCGAGCAGCGTGCGCACCTGCCCGGCCGCCGTGCGGGTGGTCGTGGCGCGGGCGGTCCAGTCGACCGCGTGCGCCATCCTGGCACGCAGGGTCGGCTCGTCGTCGGCCCGCAGGATGAGCCAGCCGCCGTGGTCGCGGTTGGCTTGGCGCAGGTCGGGCATCGTGGCACCGGGCAGGGTCGCGGTGTGCGCCGCCACGGCACCGGGCAGGGCCAACAGCTCCTCCACCCCGGGCGCGGACTCGACGTACCCCGGGACCACGGGTAGCGCGGTCTTGCCGAAGATCCCCGGCTGCGGGGCCGGTAGCGGCGCGGCCGGGGCCCCGAGCACCGCGTCCACCGCCAACCCGACGAGGTCGACGCCGAACTTGTGGGCCACCAGCTCGATCGCGGCCCCGCCGCCCGGCCGAGCCGCGCACTCGCCGAAGGACACGGTTCCCTTGCTGTGGAACAGTTCCATGTGGAACGCACCGTCGCGCAAGCCGAGGGCAGCCAGCGCGGGACCGGCGGTGGCCAGGGCCAGGGCGTACCGGTCGGCGTGCGCGTCGGGGTCGAACACGTACTTCTGCGGCAGGCCGCCGCCGGTCACCGCCAGGGGAGGGGCCACGTACCGGCCGACCGAGGCGAACCGGAGCACGCCGTCGCCGACGACGCCGTCGACGAACCACTCCTCGTCGAAGGCGACCAGGTCCTCCAGGACGAACTGGCCGGTGACCCCGTCGGCGAGCAGCGCGGCGGCGGTCTCGCGCACGGCAGGGGTGTCGGTGACCAGCCGGGTCGCCTGGCAGGCGACCCCACTGGTCGGTTTCAGGACACCACCGGTGAAGCCGGGCAGGTCCAGGTGCGCGAACTCGGCCAGCCCGGCCACGGCGCGCACGGTCGCGGTCGGTATCCCGGCGGCGCGGACCCGCTGCTTCTGGACGACCTTGTCCCGGCACGCGACGGCTGTGTCCACCGGCAGAGCGGCGACCCCGAGCGCGGCACCGAGCAGCGCGGCCGCGACGACGCCGGTTTCCTTGGCCGAGAGCACGCAGCCGATGTCCGACAGCGGCACGCCCGCGCGGGCGAGCGCGCCGAGGAGCTCATCGGCGTTGGCGTGGTCGGCCACCTCGACGAGGGTTTCGCCCGGTAAGGCGGGATCGGTGCCGGTGGCACAGGTGATGGGGCGCAGGCCGCGGTGTGCGGCGGCCGCGCGCAGGTGGGGGTGCGGGCCGAGCAGCAGTGCTCGGCCCAAGTGGACAGACATGCTGGAGTCCCTTGTGTGGTGGGGTTTCAGGCCGCTTCGCGCAGGGCGTGGCGCAGGATGCCGAAACCGAGGTCCAGGTCGGTCGTGGTCGCCACCAGCGGGACCAGGACGCGGATGACGTTGCCGTGCGCACCGCAGCTCTTGACCAGCAGGCCCGCCCCGCGCGCCGCCTCGACCACCGCGGCGGTCGCCTTCGGCGCGGGTTCGCGGGTGTCGCGGTCGGTCACCAGCTCGATGGCCTGCATCGCGCCGAGGCCGCGCACCTCGCCGATCAGCGGGATCTCGGCGGCGAGCTCGTCGAGCCGCGATCGCAGGTCCGCGCCGAGGTCGGCGGCCGCGCGCTGGAACGCCGGGTCGAGCACCTGGTCGAGGGTGACCCTGGCCGCCGCGCAGGACAGCGGGTTGCCCCCCATCGTCCCGCTGGCGATGCCGCCCGGCGGTACCGCGTCCACCAGTTCCGCCCGACCGGTGACCCCGGCCAGCGGCAACCCGCCGCCGAGGGACTTGCCCCAGGCGATGAGGTCGGGGACGGCGCCGGGGACGTGGGCGCAGGCCGCGGGCGGGCCGGTGCGGCACATCCCGGACTGGATCTCGTCGAACACCAGCGCGATGCCGTGCTCGGTGCAGATCTCCCGCAGCCCCAACAAGAACTCCGGCGGCGCGGGGAGGAACCCGCCCTCGCCCTGCACCGGCTCGAACACGACCGCGGCGACGTCGGCCGGGTCCACCTCCCGCGCCAGCAGCGAGCGCACCGAGGCCAGGGCGTCCTCGGCGCTCACCCCGCGGTAGGGGTAGGGGGCCATGGCCCGGTGGGTGTCCGGCACGGGGAAGGCGCCAGGCCGGTCGGTCAGCGCGGCGGTGAGCAGGGTTCTGCCGTGGAATGCGCGGTCGAACGCGATGACCGCGCTTCGCCCGGTCGCCACCCGCGCGATTCGCACGGCGTTCTCCACGGCTTCCGCACCTGATCCCACCAGCAGCGCTTTGTACGGCCCCTCGCCAGGGTGGCAGGCCACCAGCCGCTTGCACACCTGCGAATAGCCGTCGTATTGTGCGGCCGAATAGCCTACGTGCAGGTGTGCTTCGAGTTGTTCCCGTATGGCTACGACGACGGCGGGCGGGGTGTGCCCGCCGTTGAGCGCGCCGACGCCGCCCGCGAAGTCGATGTACTCGTTGCCGTCGACATCGCGGATGCGCGCACCCTCAGCACTGGCCACGACCAGCGGGGATGTCAGCACAGCCGCGGCGACGTACCTTCTGCGCTCAGCGTCCAAATCGGCTGAAAAAGGGTGCACACGGGCACCATTGTGAAATGTGAACAAAGCAAACCCCCAAGGTTCCTCTGTGTCTCGTGGGCAAGCATAGGTGGCGGCGCGACCAAGATCACCAACGTTCTTGGATGCTGAGATATAGCCAACAGACGCCGTCGCGCACCCGACCGGTCTATTGCTCGAAAGCGCGCGGCTGCGATACCCGCGCACTGCGGTGCGAATGGTCCTTACCAATTGCGCTGCGGGTCTGAATTGTCTGTCCACAAAGGAAGTGGCTATTCGATGTGGACATCGATCACGCCGGAGGCCGCGCCCGCCACCAGGTCGATGCGGTGCGGCCGCTGGGCGGGGGCGAGGGTCGTCCACCAGTGCAGGGCCGCCGCCGTGGCTGAGGGGGTGGTGGTGGAGGTGGCCGCGATGGCCGGGCCGACGCGGGGCCAGGCCCGGGTGGTGCCGTCCGCGCCGACGGCGGTGACCAGGCGGGCGGCCGGGTACCTGGCGAGCAGGTCCCGCGCGTGGGTGCCGTCGTCGGCCGCGATGGTGGTCCAGACGACCGCGGCCGCTTCCAGGAGGGCGATGTCGGTGGTGGTGTCGGCGGTGCTCAGCCAGCCGGGGGACCAGCGGCCGGTGGTCCTCGCGATCGCCAGCCGCGCGCGGCCCCCGTCGAGGTGGGCCTGGGTGACCGTCGTCCGGTAGTGCGACGGTTGGGGGAGGTCGACGCGCGGCCGGGGGACCGGGGTGACCGTCGGCCGCGCCACCGGCAGGCCCATGAGCTCGTAGAACACCTGGTCCACGGTCGTCGGTCCGGGGTGGAAGACGGCATCGGTGACCGACCGGGGCGCCGGGGCGGGCAGGTCGTCGGGGACCCCGTCGGCGGGGAGCCGGGGCAGGGTCGACAGCAGGTCCGCGAGCGGCGAGTGCGGGACGACCTCGGGACCGCCGTCCGCGGCGAGCAGCACGGGACGGCCCGCGGCCGCGGCGTAGGCGGTCACCGAACCGTGGTCGGAGACCACGACGTCGGCGGCGAGCAGCCCGGGGCGCCAGTCCTCGGTCGGGGGGATCAGCACCAGGCCCGCCTCGACCGCGGGCCGCAACCACGCGCGGACCTGCAGCGGGCCGTGCCGCTGCCAGACGTTGGGGTGCAGGGTCATGGCCACCCGGTACTCGTCGACGGGCAGCGACGTGACCAGTTCCTCGGCCAGTCCCGGGTTCGTGCCCAGCAGCGAGTGCCTGCCCCAGGTCGAGCACAGCAGCACCACCCGCCTGCCCTCGGCGTCGAAGTGGCGGCGGTGGTGCGGGCGGTGCGGTTCGCTCGCGGTGATCCGGTCCAGGCACGGGTCGGTCGCCACCACCGCGTGCCCGGCCAGCCGAGGGTCGACCGACGCCAGCGCCGCGACCTGGCGCGGGTGCGCCACGACCACAGCGCGCGGCAGGACCCGGCCACCCGCGACCAGCGCCGACGCGCGCAAGCCGGAGATGGCCGCCGGATCGCTGGTCGAGCGGCGGTGGTAGCCCGCCCCGTGCGGCATGAGGACCAGCGGGGCGGCGAACCGGCGCAGGTCGCTGTTGTCGCTGGCGGCCACGGCCAGGTCGAACTCGTCGCGGCCCGCCCGCGCCCAGGGCACCACCAGCGCACCCGAGTCGACCAGCCGCTCGGTGAGCCCGGCGGAGAACACCGACCCGGTGTCGACGGTGAACACCACCTCGACGCGGGGATCACCGACCACCGTGCCGAGCGCGTCCTGCAACCGCAGCAGCGCCGCGGGCGTCCGCACCACCACCAACACCCTGCGCTGCGGCGCGACGGTGTCCCACCGCCCCGCTCGTGCCGGTGTGCCCACCGTCCCCCGCGATCTCCGCCCCGAACTCCCGCAGCGGGCACCGTAGCAAGGCGCCGCGCGGGCCGAGCCCGTGCAGTACCGTGCTGCTCACGGATCATCACGGGGGGCCGAGTGGGTACCGACGGAGTGCACAACGTGCAGGCCGGTGTTGCGGCGCAGGTGGTGCAGGCCCGCGACATCGGGACCGTCACGTTCCTGGCGCCGCAGGCCCCGGCGTCGATCCCCGCGCTCGTGCCGCCCGGCCCGGCCGCCTTCGTCGACCGCGTCGAGCACCTCGCCGCCGTCCGCTCGCTGATCGGGGCCGAGCCGACGCCGGGGCGGCCGGTGGTGGTCGCCGTCCGGGGCATGCCGGGCGTGGGCAAGACGGCGTTGGTGCGCCAGGTGGCCACCGTGCTGGCCGCGGACTTCCCCGACGGTTCCCTGCACGCCACTTTCGGTGTCGGCGGCGAGTCGCCGTCGGAGGCGCTCGGCAGGCTGCTCAAGGCATTGGGCGTGCCCGACGCGTCGGTGCCGACCGACTTCCGGCGCAGGCGGGACCTGTACCGCTCGCTCACCGCGCGGACCAGGCTGATCACCGTGCTCGACGACGTCACCGACGCTGGACAGGTCGAGGCGCTGCTGCCCAACTCGGCCGCGGGTCTCGTCCTGGTCGCGAGCAACACGGCCCTGGAAGACCTGCACGCCGACGGCGCGGTGCCGCTGGTGGTGGAGCCGTTGGAGATCAACGACGCGCTCGACCTGCTGCGCCAGGTCTGCGCCGATGGACGGGTCGACCGCGATCCGGCCGCGGCCGCCGAGCTCGTCGACCTGTGCGGGCGGTTGCCGCTGGCCATCAGGGCGGCGGGCGCGCGGCTGGCCGTGCGCCCGCGGTGGGCGCTCGCGCGCCTGGTCGAGGAGCTGCGCGGCACCGAAGCCGATCGCGTGCTCGACCGGGTCAACACCGTGTTCGACACCGTCTACGCCGACCTGCCGCCGCGCGCCCGCGCCGTCTACCGCGTGCTCGGTTTGCTGGTGGGCCGGGACTTCTGCGTCGAAGTGGTGGCCGCGGTCGTCGACGAACCGGTCGCCGAGGTGCGCGAACTGCTCGACCAGCTCGCCACGGCCGCACTGGTCGAGGAGCGCGCCGACGACCGCTACGCCGTGCACCGCCTGGTCCGGGCGCACGCGCTGCGGGTCGCCGACGAGCACACCACCGGGCACGACCGCGAGAACCTGTTGCTGCGCGCCGTCGACTGGTGGCTCTTCGGCGCCACCGCCGCCGATGTCGCCGCCACCGGCCGCGAACGCCTGCGCGTCGCCGACCCCGACCGCCTCCTCAGCGGCGTCGAACTCACGATGAGCCCCCACGCCGCACTGGCCTGGTTCGACCGCGAGCACACCAACATCGCGGCCGCCATGCGCGCGTGCGCCGAAAAGGGGTGGCACACGCTCGTGTGGCAACTGTTCGAGGCCACCTTCGCCTACTACGACGCCCGCAGGCCGCTCGCATCCTGGGTCGAGACCGGAATCCTCGCCGTCGAATCGTCCGTTGTGGACGGTGATGTCGCCGCCGAGGCCCGCTGCCGGTGCCTGCTCGCCAAGGCGTACCAGGAGCTGGAGCGCTACGACCTCGCCGAGTCCGAACTGGACAAAGCGAGGGCTCTGCCGGTCGGCGACCGTCTCCAGGGGTCGACCTACGATTTCACCGGGAATCTGGCCCTGCGCACCGGCGACTTCGAGGACGCGCTGCACTGGTTCACCATGGCCCGCGACATCAACGTCCGACTGGATCGCAAGCGCGGCACCGCCATGCAGACCCTGTTCGTCGGCCGAGC
This sequence comes from Actinokineospora baliensis, assembly GCF_016907695.1. Taxonomy (NCBI): domain Bacteria; kingdom Bacillati; phylum Actinomycetota; class Actinomycetes; order Pseudonocardiales; family Pseudonocardiaceae; genus Actinokineospora; species Actinokineospora baliensis. The sequence continues at coordinate 3,668,417 of NZ_JAFBCK010000001.1, forward strand.
CCTCGCAGGCCTCGGCCGCACCGCCGAAGCCCTGACGACCTTCACCGAAGCGGCAGGCTTGGCGCTCGACGCAGGCGCCCACAGCGTTCTGGCCAAAGCCTTCCTGGCCACCGCGGCCGCCCACTCCACCACCCACCACCACGCCGAGGCCGACCAAGCCCTCGCCGAGGCCGAGCGGATCGCGCACGAGCTCGACAACACCGCGCTGCAAGCTGAGATCCACCTGCTCCGAGCCACCACAGCCACCACCCAAGGCGACCTGGAAGCCGCCCACTCCCACCGCCAAGCCGCCGCGGCCGCCTACGAACGCATGGGAAGCCCGAAGGCCGCCCGCCTACTGGCAGGCCACTAGCCCCCGCCTGTCCACGCTGGGGGAGCCGGCGGGCTGATGCTGACAAATTGCCCAAGTTCCACACTTGGCCCGCCTGAGGCCGCCTCGCCGTCATCTGCGGCCACCCTCCGAGGGGTGCGCCCGCACGCCTGCGGCCCCGCTCAGACCCCAGTCACCGCCGGGCCTCGAACGGCGTCGCCAGGTCTGTCACGGGTTACGCCGTGCAGCATGTGCTCTAGTACTTCCGGTCCCCGCACCACCTGCGGCCACACTTGGCCCGCCTGAGCCGTGTCTCGGCCATCCTGCGAGGCCGCGCCGCCCGGAGCGCCGCACAGACCCGGTCACCCGCCGGGCCTTCAACGCCTCGTGCCATTCCTCCGCCTCCGCGCACCACCTGCGGCACGCTGGCCCAACAGAGGCCACCCTGCCAGGTCCGCGCCCGCCCCCGGAACGCCGCTCAGACCCCAGTCACCCGCCGGGCCTCCAACGGTGTCACCGGATCTCCCACAGCCACCCCGTGCAGCACCCACGCCAGTACCTCCGCCCCCCGCACCACGCGAGGTCCCGGCCGGTTGAAGTACGCGGGTCCGTCAACCACCCACACCTCTCCCGTCCGAACCGCGGGCAGCTCCGCCCACCCCGCCCTCCCGGTCAGCGCCCCCACCTCCGCCACCGTCCGATCAGGCGCCAACCCACAAGGCATCAACAGCACCACATCCGGACGAGCCGCCACCACCGCGTCCCACTCCACCGGTGACGTGTGTTCCCCCGCCGCCGCCAGCAGCGGCGAGCCTCCAGCCGCCGTGATCTGCTCGGGCACCCAGTGCCCGGCAGGCCACACCGGGTCAAGCCACTCGATCGCCACCACCCGGGGCCGCGCCCGCCCCGCCACCGCTGCTTCGACCGCCGCCCAACGGTTCCGCAGCTCGGCGACCCGCGCGCCTGCATCAGCAACGCCCAGCATGTTGCCCACCCGGGACACGCAGTCGAGCACATCCGCCGTGGTGCGTGGTTCCAGGCTCACCACCCGAGGCCCGACGTCCAGTACCCGTACCGCGTCGGCGACCCGCTGGTAGGACACCGCGCACACGTCGCACAGGTCTTGGGTCAGGACCAGGTCCGGCTCCAGTTCGGCGAGCCGCGCTACGTCCAATGTGTACAGTGATGAGCCGTGGTGGCCCGCCACCGCCGCGGAGATCTCCCGGCTGGTCAGCCGGTCGGGATCCACCCCGGTCGCGGTGACCACCGGGACGGAAGCCACCTCGGCTGGCCAGTCGCACTCGTGGGTGCGGCCGACCAGGTCGCCCGCCCGGCCGAGGACCGCGACGATGTCGGTCGCGGCGGGCAGCAACGACACGATCCGCATGGGGTCAGGGTAAAACACGTCCGGGCCCGCCGAGGTCGGCGGGCCCGGACGCGGGGTCGATCGGATCAGACGTCGTAGCGGTCGAGGTCCATGACCTTGGTCCAGGCGGCCACGAAGTCGGCGGTGAACTTCTCGCCCGCGTCGGCGGAGGCGTAGACCTCGGCGACGGCGCGCAGTTCGGAGTTAGAGCCGAAGAGCAGGTCCACGCGGGAGCCGGTCCACTTGACCTCGCCGGTCGCGCGGTCGCGGCCCTCGAAGGTCTCCGCGTCCGAGGAGGTCGGCTTCCACTCGGTGGCCATGTCGAGCAGGTTGACGAAGAAGTCGTTGCTCAGCGTGCCCGGCCGGTCGGTGAGCACCCCGGTGCTGGACTGGCGGTGGTTGGCGCCCAGCACGCGCAGGCCGCCGACCAGCACGGTCAGCTCCGGCGCGCTGAGCCCGAGCAGGTTCGCCCGGTCCACCAGCAGGTACTCCGCCGGGAGGCGGTGGCCCTTGCCCAGGTAGTTGCGGAAGCCGTCCGCGGTCGGCTCCAGCGGGGCGAACGACTCGGCGTCGGTCTGCTCGGCGGTGGCGTCGGTGCGGCCGGGGGTGAACGCGACGGTCGCGCCGCTGGCCCGCTCGACCGCGGCGCTACCACCGAGGACGATCAGGTCGGCCAGCGAGACCTTCTTGCCGCCGGTCTGCGCGGAGTTGAAGCGCTCCTGGATGCCCTGCAGGGTGCTCAACACGCCACCCAGCGCGTCGGGCTCGTTGACCTCCCAGCCGCGCTGCGGCTCGAGGCGGATGCGGGCACCGTTGGCGCCACCGCGCTTGTCGCTGCCGCGGAAGGTCGACGCCGACGCCCACGCGGTGCTGACCAGCTGTGCGGTGGTCAGGCCCGAGTCGAGGAGCTCGCGCTTGAGCGCCGCGATGTCCTCGGCGTCGACCAGCTCGTGGTCGACGGCGGGCAGCCGGTCCTGCCAGATCAGCTCCTCCTGGGGCACCTGCGCGCCCAGGTAGCGCTGGATCGGGCCCATGTCGCGGTGGGTCAGCTTGAACCAGGCGCGGGCGAACGCGTCGGCGAACTGGTCCGGGTTCTCCAGGAAGCGCCGCGAGATCTGCTCGTAGACCGGGTCGAAGCGCAGCGCCAGGTCGGTGGTCAGCATTGTCGGCGGGCGGGTCAGCTCACCGGTCTCCGGGTCGGGCACGGTGTTGGCGCCCGCGCCGTCCTTGGGCTGCCACTGGTGCGCGCCTGCCGGGCTCTTGGTCAGCTCGTACTCGTGGCCGAACAGGTTCTCGAAGAACCCGTTGCTCCACCGGGTCGGCGTCGAGGTCCAGGTGACCTCGAGACCGCTGGTGATCGCGTCGCGGCCCTTGCCGGAGCCGAAGGAGTTGCGCCAGCCGAAGCCCTGCTCCTCCAGTGCCGCGCCCTCGGGCTCGGCACCGACGTGCACGTCCGGGTCGGCGGCGCCGTGCGCCTTGCCGAAGGTGTGGCCACCGGCGATGAGCGCGACGGTCTCCTCGTCGTTCATCGCCATCCGGCCGAAGGTGTCGCGGATGTCGCGCGCGGCGGCCAGCGGGTCCGGGTTGCCGTTGGGGCCCTCCGGGTTGACGTAGATGAGTCCCATCTGGACCGCGGCCAGCGGGTTCTCCAGGTCGCGGTCACCGGAGTAGCGCTCGTCGCCCAGCCAGGTGCGCTCGGGGCCCCAGTAGACGTCCTGGTCGGGCTCCCACACGTCGGCGCGGCCACCGGCGAAGCCGAAGGTGGTGAAGCCCATGGTCTCCAGCGCGCGGTTGCCCGTGAAGATCATCAGGTCCGCCCAGGAGACCTTGCGGCCACACTTCTGCTTGACCGGCCACAGCAGGCGGCGCGCCTTGTCCAGGTTGCCGTTGTCCGGCCAGCTGTTGAGCGGGGCGAAGCGCTGCATGCCCGCGCCAGCGCCGCCGCGGCCGTCCTGCACGCGGTAGGTGCCCGCGCTGTGCCAGGCCATCCGGATCATGAAGGGGCCGTAGTGGCCGAAGTCGGCTGGCCACCAGTCCTGCGAGGTCGTCAGCACCGCGTCCACGTCGGCGGCGAGCTCGTCGAGGTCGACGGTCAGGAACTCGGCCGCGTAGTCGAACTCGCCGTGGAACGGGTCGGCGACCACGGAGTGCTTGCGCAGGATGGCCAGGTTGAGCTGGTTGGGCCACCAGGTGTGGTTGGTGCCGCCCTCGGTGGGGTGGTTGAACCGGCCCGCGGACACCGGGCAACCGCCGGCGCCCTCCTCGTTCATGTCACCAACGCGGGCGTTCGGGCTGTCGGACACGCGAATCCTCTCAGGACGGGAACGTGGTTCAGCAGGAGCAGGTGGGGCACAGGCCCCGGTAGACGACCTCGGCCTCGTCGATGGTGAAGCCGTGGGCGTCGGAGGCGGTCAGGCACGGGGCGAACCCCACGGCGCAGTCGACGTCGGCGATCGCGCCGCAGGAGCGGCAGACGACGTGGTGGTGGTTGTCGCCCACCCGCGCCTCGTAGCGCGCGACCGAACCGGGCGGCTCGATCCGCCGCAGCAGCCCGGCCGAGGTCAGCGCCCGCAGCACGTCGTAGACGGCTTGGTGCGACACCCCGCCGAGCTCCCCGCGGACGACCCCGATGATCGAGTCGGTGTCGGCGTGCGGGTGCCCGTGCACCGCGGAGAGCACGGCCAGTCGAGGCCCGGTCACCCGCAGTGACGCGTCGCGCAGCATCTGCCGGAAGTCGGAGGCTGTGGGCACGCGCCGAAGTCTGGTGGGCTTTCTGGAATTAGTCAAGTTAACACCACCCATCGCCACCCGGTCGTGGCGGTGACGCGACCATGATCCACATCCGGCCCGACTGTTGTCACCGCGGGTGCCCGCGCACCGGCACTGTGCTCCGCCGTGCCCGTGGTCCGCAGGGCCACGTTGATGCGGCTATCCCGCCGCGCCTGCGCATGCGGCCACCATCCAGTCGTGGCGGTGCCGCCTCCATGATCCATATGCGGCCCGCTCGCCGGCGCGGCGCCGTCTTCCTGCGCATCGGCACTGCGCTATATCCCCCGTGGTCCGCGGGGTCACGCTGGATCCGGGCTATCCCGCCGCGGCGGCCACCATCCCGGTGGTGGCGGGGTTGCCTCCGTGGTCCACATCCGGCCCGACTGCTGCCGTGGGTGCCGCGCGGCGCCGTCTCCCTCCACATCGGCACCCGAGCTACATCGGCGCCGAGTTCCGCCGTGCTCGCCGTCGGCTGTCGCCGCGCTGATCCGAGTCATCCCGCTGCGGCATCCGCTCCATGCGTCCACCATCCGGTCGCGACACTTCCGCCTCCACGCAGGCGCGCGTGCTGTCAGGTGGGGAGCACGCAGACGGGGCAGGCACCGGGTGGGTGTCTGCCCCGTGGGGTGTGGGACTACTCGAACTCCCACCACTGCTGCGGCTGGAAGTTCTTGGCCCACAGCTGCGCCTTCGCGCCGTTGCCGCCGTGGGAGACGTCCCGGTCGACGACGGTGTTCTTGCCGTTGAAGAAGCGGCCGTTGTAGATGGCCAGGTCGTCGTAGTAGCGGAGCCACTTCTGCTGGTCGGAACTGTTGCAGGTCCACAGCTGCAGCTTGGTCCCGTTGGCGCCACCGCCGTTGAGGTCGGCGTCGAGGCACGCCCAGAACTTCTTGTTGATGAGCTGCTTGTTCTCGAAGTCGAGCAGCCACTGCTGCTGGTCAGAGCCGTTGCAGTCCCACAGCTGCACCTTGGTCCCGTTGGCCCCGCCGCCGTTGAGGTCGGCGTCGAGGCACTGGTTCTGGCTGCCGTAGAGGCTCCGGATCTGGATCCACTCCGCCGTCGCGGAAACCTCGGGTGCCGGGCGGTTCGGCGTGGTCGAGGCGTTGGCCGGTGTGGCTGTCAGCAGCAGCGGGGCCGCCGCCGCGATCGTGATGAGTGTCCTCAGGGATCTCCGCACGGGTTCTCCTGTCACATGACGGCCACCGACCCGCGCCGACATCGCGGCGCGTCACCTCCGGTGGCCTTCTCCCCAGTGGGCGGGCGGTCGCGCCCGACCCGGTTCGATCGTAAGCAGGAGAATCACCGTGGATCAATTGGCGCCGGGTGTTTCCGCCGGTTCCCTGAGAGAACTGTCATTCGGCCGCTACCGGGCCTCGACCACCCACCACTGCTGCGGCAGGAAGTTCTTGGCCCACAGTTGCGCCCTGGCGCCGTTGCCCGGTTGGTTGGCGTCCCGGTCGACGACGGTGTTGTCGTTGTTGCTGAAGCGGATGTTGTAGAGGGCCACGTCGCCGCCGCCGTTGAGGTCGGCGTCGAGGCGCCGGTCCTTGTTGCCGTAGAGGCTGCGGAAGCGAACCCACACGGCCGCGGCGGGCGCCGCGGTCGACTTGCCGGATTTGAGCGTGGCGCCGATCGGAAGGCGCTCGGCTGTCGGGGACGCTCCGCTCGGGGTGGTGCGCAGGGAACTGTGAACAGTTAAGAGAGCGTCGGAGGATCGGGAGCCCCTGCGGCACTGGGTTTTTCACCTGTCTGGTTGCCATTGGCCGGTGGGAACCGGTGGGAATGCTGGGAAAGGGATCCGTGATTCGATGCGTACCAGGCGCGGTAGCGGTAGGTAGAGATATCCGTATGGCCACCCCACCTGCGAATATGCGATTTGTGCGATACGTCTTGCTTCCTCGAGTGCGGTACTCGTACGGTGTGCGCGGGTCGGCCGTCCCCTGTGTCCGGCCCGTTCACCCTGCGAAGTGAGGAATTCGGCAACCCATGAGGAAAACAACGCTGAAGGTGGTCGCCGGTGCGGCCGCCGTATCGGGAATGGTCGCGTATTTCGTGACGCCCGCGTTTTCGGCCGAGCAGGCCGAGCAGGCCGCCCAGCCCGCCGCCATCGTGAACGCGAACTCCGCCGACGCGGTGCCCGGCCGCTACATCGTGGTGTTCAAGAGCCAGGGCCAGGGCGTCCAGTCGGCCAGTTCGACCGCCTCCGCGGTGGCCGGGCAGTACGGCGGCACCATCCGGCACACCTACGGCGCCGTGGTCGACGGCTACTCCGCGGCGATGTCGGCCGAGCAGGCGGCGAAGGTCGCGCTCGACCCGAGGGTCGGCTACGTGCAGCAGGTCACCCGCTACACCGTCGCCGACACCCAGAACAACCCGCCGAACTGGGGCGACGACCGCATCGACCAGCGCGACCTGCCGCTCAACAGCGCCTACACCTACCCGAGCAACCCCGGCCAGGGCGCGCGCGTGTACGTGATGGACTCCGGCATCAACGCCGGCCACACCGACTTCACCGGCCGCATCGCCCAGGGCTACGACTTCGTCGACGGCGACAGCACCCCGCAGGACTGCCACGGCCACGGCACGCACGTCGCCGGTACCGCGGCGGGCACCACCTACGGCGTGGCCAAGAAGGCCACCATCGTCGCGCTGCGCGTGCTCGACTGCTCCGGCAGCGCCACCGACGACGACCTGATCGCGGCCATGAACTGGGTCAAGACCAACGCGGTCAAGCCCGCGGTCGTCAACTACAGCATCGGCTGCCGCTCGCGCTGCACCAACCAGACCATCGACAACGCCGTGAAGGCCGTTGTGGACAGTGGTGTGCAGTGGGTCCAGGCGGCGGGCAACTCCAACGACGACGCCTGCTACTACAGCCCGCAGCGCCTCGGCGCGGCGATCACCGTGGGCAACAGCACCAAGACCGACACGCGGCGCAGTGACAGCAACTACGGTTCCTGCCTGGACATCTGGGCGCCGGGCGACAACATCGTGTCCGCGTCCTACAGCAGCAACACCGGCAGCGCCACCATGTCCGGCACCTCGATGGCCTCCCCGCACGTCGCGGGCGCCGCGGCGGTGTACCTGGCGAAGAACACCTCGGCCACCCCGGCGCAGGTGCGCGACGCCCTGGTCACCAACGGTTCCACCAACAAGCTGACCGGCATCAACACCGGTTCGCCGAATGTGTTGCTCTACAGCGGTTTCCTCAACACCGACACCCCCGGTTCGGTCACCGTCGCCAACCCCGGCAACAAGACCGCCACCGTCGGGCAGGCGTTCACCCTGGACAACTCGGCCACCGGCGGCACCGCGCCCTACACCTGGAGCGCGACCGGCCTGCCCGCTGGCCTGTCCATCGCGTCGTCGACCGGCCGCATCTCCGGCACCCCGACCGCCGCGACCACCGCGAACGTCACCGTGACCGCCACCGACGCGGCCAACAAGTCCGGCTCGGCGAGCTTCACCATCACCGTGTCCACCACCGGCGGCTGCGGCGCGGTCACCAACGACACCGACGTCGCGATCCGCGACAACGCCACCGTCGAGAGCCCGGTCACCGTCTCCGGCTGCTCCGGCAACGCCTCCGCGACCGCCTCCGTGGCGGTCAACATCGCCCACACCTACATCGGCGACCTCGTCGTCACCCTCGTCGCCCCCGACGGCAGCACCTACGTCCTGCACAACCGCACCGGCGGCTCGGCCGACAACATCATCAAGACCTACCCGGTCAACCTCTCCGCCGAGGCCAAGAACGGCACCTGGAAACTCCGCGTCGCCGACCAGTACGTCAACGACACCGGCAAGATCGACACCTGGACCCTGACGGTCTGACCCACCCGCGTTGATCGAGATGCCCGGCGAGTCCCACTCGCCGGGCATCTCCGCGTTTGGCCGATCCCCGGGATTGTCTCGATTGTCTAAACTTCGCGTGGAGGACTGACGGGCGCACGGGAATGTTCGACACTGGGCAACGCCGGGACTCGAAGTTGATCGCCTACGTCCACAGTAGAAACATCTACCCCGCGATACCGCTGTGTGGTAGGGGATCCCGCGCGCGATGGCGATTCGCCGCGATTACGCCTTTGGGCGTATTCCCAGCGGCCACCCCGGTCTGGTTGAGTCCAGAACTGCTGTACTCACTGGGGCTCGTGATTTCACTGGGGTGTGAAATGGATCAACGGCTGTCCTACGACGCTGTCCTGATGCCGCGACGCGGCAGATCGGTGCTGGTGCCGATCATCGTGCTTGTTCTGATCTTCTCCGGCCTCACCGCGGTGCGGCCACCCGAAACCGCCGCCGCGCCGTCGCGGCTGCCGAAGGCGGCGCCGGACAAGGTGGTCGGTCACACCGTCCACGTCCCGCCGCCCAGGGCCGCCGCCGCACCGACCGATACCGGTCCGCGCGCGGCCACGGCCTGGCCCGCCGCGGGATCGGCCGAGGTGGTGCTGGGTGCCGACCGGCCGACCGGGCGCGCCGAGCGGGGCAACGCCGCTGAGCGCGCCGCCAGGACCCCCTCGGTTCGCCGGGCCGGTTCCCTGCCGGTCACCATCGCCTCGGGCACCGAGGAGCGGGTCCGGGTCGAGGTCACCGACCAGGCACTCGCGCGCCGCGCTGGCGTGCGTGGCGTCTTGGTCGGCGTGCGCTCCGCCAAGGCCGTCGACTCGGCCACGGTGTCGGTCGACTACGCCTCCTTCCGCCACGCCGGTGGCGCCGACCTGGGCAGTAGGCTGACCCTGGTGCGGCTCCCGGAGTGCGCCCTGACCACCCCGGACGTGCCCGCCTGCCAGGTGCAGACCCCGCTGGCCGCGCGCAACGACTCCGCGGCCCAGTCGGTGTCCGCTGCCGTCCCGGTGCGCGGCACGACGGTGCTGGCCGCCACCGCGAGCGGCTCGGGCGCCAACGGCGCGTTCACCGCCAGCTCGCTCACCCCGGCCACCGCCTGGGGGGTCACCGGCAACTCCGGGGCGTTCACCTGGAGCTACCCGATCGAACTGCCGCCGACCGCGGCGGGTCCCGGCGCGCAGCCCAAGGTCGAGCTGTCCTACAACTCCGCCTCCGTGGACGGGCGCACGTGGGCGACCAACAACCAGAGCTCGTGGGTCGGTCAGGGCTGGGACTACGCGCCCGGATTCGTCGAGCGCACCTATCGCCAGTGCTCCGACGACACCACCCTGCCGCAGGCCCAGCGCACCGGTGACCTGTGCTGGGCGGGCCAGGTCGTCACGATGAACCTCAACGGCCGCTCGACCTCGCTGGTCCGCAACGACGCGGATGGCACGTGGCGTTCGGCCAAGGACGACGGCACCCGCGTCGAGCTGCTCACCGGCGTCAGCAACGGTGCCCGCAACGGTGAGCACTGGCGCATCACGACCACCGATGGCACCCAGTACTACTTCGGCCGCAACGACGGCCCCGGACGCACCACACAGGACACCACCAACTCCACCTGGACCACCCGCGTCTACGGCCCGCGCTCAGGCGACCCCTGCTACAACGCGAGCGGATTCGCCCAGTCCCACTGCGCCCAAGCCTGGCGCTGGAACCTCGACTACGTCGAAGACACCCACGGCAACGCTGCCCTCTACTACTACACGCCCGAAACCAACTTCTACGGCGCCAACAACGGCACCACCGGCATCGCCTACACCCGCGGCGGCACCCTCAAGCGCATCGACTACGGGCTCCGCAAGACCAGCGGTTCGGTCTACGGCGCGGTGGCTCCTGCCCAGGTCGTGTTCGACATCGCCGAGCGGTGCACGCCTTCCGGCGCGATCACCTGCGACCCGGCCCAGTTCACCGCGGCCAACGCGGCGTCGTGGCCGGACACCCCGCAGGACCAGCAGTGCCTCTCCGGCGCGACCTGCAACATCCACTCGCCGACCTTCTGGTCCACCAAGCGGTTGACCACCATCACCACCACGTACGACACCGGTTCCGGTCCGGTCAGGGTCGAGTCGCACGCGCTGACCCAGACGTTCCCCTCGATCGGTGACCCCGAGCTGCGGCTGGACCAGATCGTGCGCACCGCCTACGACGCCGCCCAGGTCGGTACGGCGCTGCCGCCGGTGACCTTCACCAGCCAGCTGCTGGACAACCGGGTCAGTGGCTACAACGGACAGTCCGCCATGGCGCACTGGCGGTTGACCACCGTAGGCACCGGCACGGGTGGCCGCGTCCAGGTGTCCTACCTGCCGACCGAGTGCACCGCGACCACGGTCCCGACCGACCTGGCGAACAACACCAAGCGCTGCTTCCCGGTGTACTGGACGCTCCCGCTCAACCAGAACCCCACCCTGGACTTCTTCCACATCCACCCGGTGTCGCGCGTCGAGGTGCAGGACGCCAACGCCATCTCGCCGACCGGTCGCACGGACTACGCCTACCTGGGCACCCCCGCCTGGCACTTCGACGACAACGAGCTCGTCAAGCCCGCCAACCGCACCTACGGCCAGTTCCGCGGCTACGCCCAGGTCGAAACCCGCACCGGCAACCCGGCCAACCTCACCGACGGCGTCGCCGACCAGCAAACCCTCACCAAGACCACCTACCTGCGCGGCATGCACGGCGACACGCTGCCCGGCAACCAGCAGCGCACGGTCTCGGTCACCAACTCCCTCAACGAGTCCGTGGTGGACGACAACCTCTTCGCCGGTGGTGAACTGGAAACCCAGACCTACCTGGGTTCCGGCGGCACCCGCCTCACCTCGACCCTGACCGAGCCGGTCAAGGTCGCCACCACCGCCACCCGCGCTCGCACCGGGTTGTCCGCGGCGACCGCCGACATCGTCGCGATCAACCGCACCCGGACCATCACCGACCTCGCCGCGGGTGGCACCCGGGTGACCTCATCGGTCAACCGCTACGACGCGATCGGCCGCAAGGTGTCCACAACGGACTCCGCGACCGGTTTGCCGGACAAGTGCACGACGACCTCCTACGCCGACAACACCACGTCGTGGATCCGTGGTCGGGTCGCCGAGGTCCAGCAGTCCTCGGTGGCGTGCCCCACGTCCGGACCGGTCGTCGCGCCCAGCCCGGTCGTCGCGGCCGAGCGCACCTACTACGACGGCCAGGGCACCCTCGGTGCCGTCTCCGGAGCGGGTGACGCGACCAGGGGCGACAAGGCCACCGCCAACACCGGGGGGTCGCTCACCTTCGCCACGGTGTCGACCGCGCAGTTCGACGCCTCGGGTCGTCCGGTGTCCCAGAAGGACGCTCTCAACCGCGAGACGAAGACGGCGTACACCCCGGCCGATGGCGGGATCGTCGCACAGGTCGTCACCACCAACCCGAAGAACCAGACCACCACGACCACCCTCGAGCCGAGCCGGTCGAACACCACCAAGGCCGTGGACGTCGGCAACCGCGCCACCGAGGCGACCTACGACGTCTTCGGCAGGACCACCGCGGTGTGGAAACCCGGTCGGGTCAAAGCGAACGGCGACGCTGCCAGCGCCTTGTACACCTACCTGGTGCGCGACGACGGTCCGCTCGCCGTCACCACGAAGACCCTGGTCGACTACGGCACCGGGACCAACTACGTCACCTCGGTGACCCTGTACGACGCGCTCGGCAGGGTGAAGCAGACCCAGACCGACGACGTCAGCAACCCCGTCGCGGTCGCCAACCGGGTCGTGTCGGAGACCTTCTACGACTCGCACGGCTGGGCCGTTGAATCGCACAACCGCTACGTCACCACCGGTGTACCGAGCACAACTCTGGTGACCGCGCCGGACGCCTCGGTCGACGACCGGACCGTCACCGGCTTCGACAACAGCGGTCGGGTCGTGCGCGTGGTGTCGCACCAGGGGCTGACCGCGAAGGCGACGACCACCACCGTCTACGGCGGCGACCGGGTGACCACCATCCCGCCGACCGGTGGTGTCACGAAGATGGTCGTCTCCGATGCCCTGGGCAGGAAGTCGGAGATCCGCGAGTACAGTGCCGCGCCGACGGTGACCGGCAACGTCGTCAGCGGTGGAACGAGCCGCAACTCGGCGTTCGAGTACGACGCGCTCGGCAACGTGGCGCGCGCGACGGACGGCGCGGGCAGCCAGTGGGTGTACGCCTACGACTTCCTCGGTAGGCAGACCGGCCTGACCGACCCGGACGCGGGCCAGGCAGGCCTCGCGCTGGACCCCGCGGGCCAGATCACCTCGACCACGGACGGTCGTGGCCAGGTGCTCAGCTTCGACTACGATGTCCTCGGGCGAAAGACCGCCGAGTACAGCGGGGTCGGGCCGGGGCGGACGATGCTGGCGTCGTGGGTGTTCGACACGGCGACGGCCGGTGTCGGCAAGCTCCACTCCTCGACCCGCTACACCCCGTCCGGCAACTACCAGGTGGGCGTGTCCGGGTACAACTCGGTCGGCCTGCCCACCAACAAGGTCGTCTCCGTGCCCGCCGCGGAGACCGGGCTCAACGGTTTCCACACGACGACCTACTCGTACACCACGACCGGCCAGCTGACCGGGACGGCCTTGCCGACCAAGGGCGGGTTGCCCGGCGAGGCGCTGACGTTCGTGGTCAACAAGTACGGCAAGGAGTCGCAGACCCGCAGCGGCGTGTGGGACTACGTGTCCGACTCTGTCTACACCGCCGCGGGTGAGGCCTCGGAGTACTCGCTCAGCTCGGGCAACAACGCGGGCAAGCTCACCTACGAACGCGACCCGCGCACCCACGTCGTCAACCACACCAACCTGTCGGTGCAGGCGGCCACCCCGCTGGTCGACGACCTGCGCTACACCCGTGACCCGGCGGGCAACCTCACCAAGGTCGTCAACGCCCGCCCGGCCAACACCCGCACGCAGTGCTTCGGCTACGACTCGCTCAACCGGCTCGACAACGCGTGGACCGCCACCGACGGCTGCGCGGCCCAACCGAGCGGCTCGACCGTCGGCGGCCCGGACCCGTACTGGACTTCGTGGACGTTCAGCGCGGTCGGCCTGCGGACCGGTCAGACCAAGCACGGGATCGGCCAGGGCGACACCACGACCACCTACACCTACCCGGCCGCGAACGCCGCACGACCGCACGCGGTGACCTCGACCTCGACCACCGGACCCGGTGGCACGGTCGGCGCGAGCTACGGCTACGACAACGCGGGCAACGCCACCACCCGCGGTGCGCACACCCAGACCTGGAACGAGAACGGGAAGCTGGCCCAGGTCCAGTCCCCGGCGGGCACCACGTCGTACGTCTACGACGCCGACGGAAACCAGTTGCTCCGCCGCGACCCCGGGAAGGTGACGCTCTACCTGCCCGGTCAGGAATGGGCTCGCGACACCGCGACCGGCACGATCACCGGTACCCGCTACTACACCCACAACGGCACCGTCGTGGCCCGCCGCGTCGGCTCCGGCAACCCCGCGTACCTGTCCTCCGACCAGCACGGCACCACCCAGGTCTCGGTCTCGGCCGTCGGCTTCGCGGTGACCAGGCGCGAGGTGGACCCGTACGGCAACCAGGTCGGCGCCGTCCAGGGTGGACCGTGGGCGGACAACCACGGGTTCCTCGACAAGCCGACCTCGGCCGCCACCGGTCTGGTCGACATCGGGGCGCGCAAGTTCGACCCCGAGCTCGGTAGGTTCATCTCCGTCGACCCGGTGTTCAACCACGAGGACCCGAGCTCCTGGACCGGCTACACCTACGCCAACGACAACCCGACCACCCACTCCGACCCCACCGGGTTGTTCTGCGACGGCTGCGGCCTCGACACCGTCGCGGGCAGCACCGTCGGGTGCTCCCTGTCCACCGGCCGCGTCTGCCGCAGTGAAGCGGAGGAGAAGGCCGCGTGGAAGAAGGAGATGGCCGACCGCCGCAAGGCGGAGTTGCGCAACATCCGCAACCGCTACCAGGTGGCACCCGACCCGAAGGGCAAGGTGAAGTACCGGGGCAGCGGGCTCGCCGGACTGGCCGCGCGGCTGACGGGAGTGAAAGAGCAGGAAGTGGCCCACAGCGAGATGGTCATCTTGTCGAACATGTCCTTGTCGGAGACGAACACCTTCCACTCCATCTTCAAGAAGACCCTGTGGATGGGCAAGCACGCCTACGAGGGCAGGGGCGAGACCGACGGGCACGCGGACGCGTTCCGGCACATGTACTGGAACGCGATGATGTCCCGCCAGTTCGGTGAGCAGTGGACCATCGAGTACACCACCGCCCACGAACGCAAACCGGATGCCAACAAGGTCGCCATGGCCATGGACCTCTACAACAACGAGCAGGGGCGGCGGATCGCGCGGGAGAACCCGCACGCCTCGGAGCAGCAGCTGGTCAAGATCATCGACAAGGCCATCCGCGACGGCGAGGCGGTGGTGATCCACGAGAAGGATCTCGCTTACAGTAACGACAACGGCGGGCCCGGTGTGCCGTCCGGGATCGGGACGTACGAGGTCAACTACCAGGACGGGTACTAGATGCGAAAGCCCATGGTGTTCTCGTCCTTCGTGCTGGCGCTGCTGGTCACCGCGGTGGCCTGCGGTGCGGCGGAGGTGCCGGTGGGGCACGAGGACGCGGTGGACACCCGGTTCACCGAGTCGCTCGCCGCGAGAGCGGACCGGCCGCTGACCGAGTTCGTCGGCCGCGACTGGGACCTCGTCCACGTCTTCCCGTTGGAGACCGCCACGAAGGAGAGCGTGGAGGCTGAGGTCGGCACGCCGCTGGACTTGCCGGACTACTACCTGGGCAAGGGCGGCACGCTGTTGGTGTTCAAGTCCGGCGGCGAGGTGGTGCGGGCGCTGGAGGTGCACTCGATCACGCTCGGCCCTGGCACCTTCGACCGCGACGCCCACGTCGACTACGACGAGCGCGACGAGTACTTGCACCTGCTCGACCGCTGATCACGTGCGGTGACGCTGACCGCCCCACCGGGCTCCGGTGGGGCGGTCAGCGCGTTGCGGGTCAACTCGCGGTCGCGGGCATGTCGGCGTAAGTCTTGGTCACCTCGTGGCGGGAGGTGAGGTGGAGTTTGCGCAGGACGTTGGCCACGTGTTGTTCGACTGTGCGGCGGGAGAGGAACAGGACGTCGGCTATGTCTTGGTTGGAGCGGTGTTGGGCCAGCAGTCGGACGACTTCTCGTTCTCGGGGGGAGAGTTGGTCGCCGTAGCTGCGGTGGCCTCGGCGGAGGTGGGGGATCGCGCCGTTGTCCCGCAGGAGTTGGCGGCAGCGGTTGGCGTCCAGGGTCGCGCCGAGGTGGCCGAGGTAGTCGACCAGGGTGAGCAGGTCGGTGGCCGCCGCGGGGGAGGGGAGGCGGCAGCGGGCGGCGGACTCGGTGTGCCGGGTGGCGCTGTAGCGGGGGCTGGAGCGCCTGGCGCGGGTGTAGAACTCGGCGGCGGCCTTCTGGTCGCCTTCGGCTTCGGCGACGAGGGCTTGGCATTCATCGGCCACTGTGGACGGGAGGTTCATGGTCGCCGTGTGGCGCAGGAACTCGGCTGTCAGTTCGCGGGCTTGATCTGCCCGGCCCGCGCGGCGGTGTGCGGTGACGGCGGCTGGGACCACTTCGCCCGCCCAAGCCCAGTTCCCCTTGCAGCGCAGGAGGTCTAGTCCCTGCCGCACGGCTTCTTCGACTTCCTCTGGTCGATCGCGGTGCAACCACATGCGGATCGCCGCCGCGTGCGCTGCCAGTACCACCGGCACGCTCGCGTCCGCGGGGATCGCGGCCAGGTTCTCCTCCGCCGCGCTCCAGTCGCCCGTTGCCAGTGCCAGCCAAGCCAGCACGAGCGACCCCTCGGCGGTACCGGAAGAAGCCGCCCGTTCGGCCAAGCCGCTCCACTGTCCACTGTGGAAGTCCAACACCAGCTCGACCGGGCTCCCAGCACGCGCGTGCTCGCGCGCCAACCCGTGGTGCCCCGTCCACGCCGCCGCCTCGGCGACCGCGGGACTCGGCTCGGGCACCATCGCGATCATGTCCCACGCGACCGGGTCGGCGGTGTGCAGCCGGTTGGCCGCCACAGCGGGCAGCAGCGGGCCCCTGATGTGCGCCGCCGCGGCCAGCACCCGCTCGGCCCGGTCCATCCACACCACGTTCTCCGCCACCGGCCGCCGCCCCAGCGTTGGCGTCGCCAGCACCACCATCCCCCTGGCCGCCGACTCCTCCGGCAGGTCCGCCACCGCCCGCTCCACCTCGGCGACCCCCTCGACGGCCCCGCCGCGCACCAGCAGCAGGCCCCGCCCCAGCCGCACCTGCGCCCTGGCCGCGTCGGTCAACCGGTCGTCGAGGACCAGTCGCGTCAACACCGGGAGACCTTCCGTGTCGACCTCGCGCGCGTACCTGACCGCCAACCGGCACAGGTCCTGCGCGGGCACCGCCGGTTCGGCCAGCACCCCGGCCAGCGCGTCGACGGTCCCCACCGCCTCCGCGTGCGCCACCCAGTCACCCAGCCGACCGGCCAACCTCGCGTGCTCGGCCAGCACCCGCCCGTCGATCCCCGGCACCCCGCGCAACGCCCGCAGCGCACGCCGGTGCAGTTCGATCCGTTCGAGGCCGGTCAGCCCGTCGCGCAGCACCCGCTGGTACACCCCGTTCGCCACGGCGAACGCGTCCGGTCCGTGCTCGGCCAGCGCCCCCGCCCGCAACGCGGCCACCACCGCGTCCCGGCCACCGGACACCCCACCTACCCGCGCCAGCACCTGCGCCGAGGTGGGCACGCCGACCACCGCGGCCGCCACGACCACCGCCCGCGCGTCGGCCCCCGCGCCCGCGAGCCGCGCTTCGAGGTCGTCACCAGCCGCCGCGGGCACCGAGACGCCACCGCGCACCGTGGCCGCCACGAGGTAGGGAACCCCGCCCGTGTGCGCCAGCAGCGCGTCGACGTCCTCCAAGTCGACGTGTTCGAGGAGGTCCTCGCGCGTCAAAGGCCCGAGGTCGACCCGGGTACCCGGCACCCCGCACCGCCCCGGTCGGTAGGTGAGCACCACCGTCACTCGATCCGCCGCGGTGCTGATGAGGAAGCGCAGCAACGCATTGGTGTCCGCGTCCGCCCAGTGCGCGTCCTCGACCACCAGCAGCACCGGACCGCTCGCGACCAGCAACTCCCGCATCGCGCGCAGCACCAGGTGCCGGTCGGTGGGGTCGGCCACGCAGTCCGGTACCGGCGGCAGGGACTCGGCGACCTCCGGGAGCAGCGGGCGCAGCACCCCGGTGATCGGGTTGAGCGGCGCGGACCCGTGCCCGGCCACCACCGCGCGCAGACCGTCGACCACCGGCCCGAACGCGAACGCCCCCACCGGCGGCGGCTGGCACACCCCGCGCACCACCCGCCGCCCGCGCACCGCCGGGTCCGCGACCAGTTCGTCGACGAACCGGGTCTTGCCGTAGCCCGCCTCGCCGACCACGTGCAGCGCCCCGCCCTCCCCGCGCACCGCGTCGACCGCCGCCGCGAGTTCGGCCCGCCGCCCCATCAGCACACTGGTCACCGCATTCCCCTTTCCGCGATTCTCCGGGCATTTCCGAGCCTACGTAGGTAGCCCGGTAGCGGGCGGTACGGCGATTAAATGGGTATCTCCACTTAATGGCGTGCGGATTGGCGCGCGGGTCCGTTCGGGGAAGGTGGGTGCCGGTGGTCGCCCGTTCCACACCCTGCTCGCGACCACTCGCCACAGGTGGCACCGCCCCTGGGCGCGGTGAATGGAGTTTCCATGAATTACAGGCATTTGACGCGGCTTCTCGCCGTGACGGGCGTGGTGGCGGGCGCGGCGCTCGCCGTCGCGGTCGCCCCCGCGCTCGCCGCACCGGCCGAGGGACCGATCCGCAGCGCCGGTGTCCCCGGCTCGGTCTCCGGTAGCTACATCGTGGTGCTCAAGGACGTCGCGGGCGCCCAGGCGGTCAACAGCGTGTCGGCCGACCTGACCGCCCAGTACGGCGGCCAGCGGAAGCTGACCTACTCCGCCGCGCTGAGCGGGTTCTCGGTGTCGATGTCCGAGCAGCAGGCCCGCAGGCTGGCGGCCGACCCGAAGGTCGCCTACGTCGAGCAGGACGGCACCGCGCACGGCTTCGGCGAGCAGCCGAACCCGACCTGGGGCCTCGACCGCATCGACCAGCGCAACCTGCCCGCGGACAGCAAGTACGCCTACCCCAACGACGGCGACGGCGCGACCGTCTACGTCGTGGACACCGGCGTCTACCGCGGCCACTCGGACTTCGGCGGCCGCGTCACCTCCGGGCGCGACTTCATCGACAACGACGCCGACGCCTCCGACTGCCACGGCCACGGCACGCACGTCGCGGGCACCGTCGGCAGCGCCACCTACGGCGTGGCGAAGAAGGTCAAGATCGTCGCCGTCCGCGTCCTGGACTGCCAGAGCTCCGGCCAGTGGTCGCAGATCATCGGCGGCTTCGACTGGGTCGCGGCCAACGCGGGCGCCAACTCGGTGATGACCGCCAGCCTCGGCGGCAGCTCCAACTCCTCGGTCGACGACGCGGTGGCCAAGGTCGTGCAGAAGGGCATCACCTCCACCATCGCCGCGGGCAACAACAACGGCGACGCCTGCCAGACCAGCCCGGCCCGCACCCCCAGCGCGATCACCGTCGGCGCCTCCGACAACGCCGACAAGCGCTCGCTGTGGACCAACGGCCAGGGCTCGAACTACGGCAGCTGCGTGGACCTGTTCGCCCCGGGCACCAACATCCTCTCGACGCTGCAGAACGGCTCGTCCGGGACGATGTCGGGCACCTCGATGGCCACCCCGCACGTCGCGGGCGCCGCGGCGCTGTACCTGACCGCCAAGCCGGGCAGCACCCCCTCGCAGGTCACCCAGGCGCTGCTCGCGGCGACCACCCCGGACAAGATCTCCGACCCCAAGGGTTCGCCGAACAAGCTGCTCTACGTCAAGGAGCTCGGCGGCGGCACCCCGCCCAACCCGGGCACCTGCAACCCGCAGACCAGCTCCGGCGCCGTCGCCATCCCCGACGCCGGGTCCGCGGACTCCCCGGTGACCATGGCCAACTGCACCGGCAACGCCTCGTCCTCGACCACGGTCAAGGTCGACATCGACCACAGCTTCACCGCCGACCTCGCGGTGTCGCTGGTCGGCCCGTCCGGCGCGGTGTTCCAGCTGCGGCCCTCCGGCGGCATGGGTGACGGCAACGGCATCCACACCACCTACACCGTCAACGCCTCCGGCGAGGCCAAGAACGGCACCTGGAAGCTGCGCGTCGCCGACGTGTACCGCTTCGACACCGGTTCCATCACCTCGTGGACGCTGACCCCGTGACCGCGCCTGACCTGGAGAAGACGATGTTGAGATCCAAGCGTTCCGTGCGCATCGGCGCGGTCGCTGTCGGTGTCGCGGTCAGCGCGCTCGCGGTCGTCGCGGTCGCCAGCGCCGCCCCCGCCAACGCCAAGGCGGCCACCTTCGAGGGCGACACCCCGGTGCCCGCCCCCGACGCCACCGCCCAGATCTACAAGGGCGTCAACGCGACCCTGTCGGACTACCCGGCGGTCATCGGCGCGCTGCGCGAGGGCGGCTCCCGCCCCAAGGGCCAGTCCTGCACCGGCTCGGTCGTGGGCAAGCGCAGCATCCTCGTCGCCGCGCACTGCTACGACCTCGCGGGCACGAAGACGTTCCTCTACGGCCTCGACGACCTGTCCGTCGGCACCGGCACCACGCTGACGGTGAAGTCCTACGAGAAGCACCCGAAGTACGTCAACTTCGACCAGGGCTACGACGTGGCCGTGGTGACCACCAACGAGGACATCCCGCTCTCGCAGGACAAGTGGGCCAAGTTCGCCACCTCCGCCGACGCGGGCAACGTCTGGAAGGTCGGTGACTCGGCACTGAGCATCGGCTACGGCAAGAAGACCCACGACGACGTCCCCGCCGACGTGTCGCTGGACAAGCAGAACTTCCCGATCGTCAACGGCGACTCGGTCTGCCAGGGCGTCGGCGCCGGGTTCAAGTCCGCGTACATGATCTGCGCGGGCTACCCCGACGGCCGTTCGACGATCCTGCCCGGCGACAGCGGCGGCCCGCTGGTGGTCAACGGCAGGCTCGTCGGCGTCGCGTCGTGGAGCCGCTCGGACTTCAAGTGGTACGGCATCTGGGCCCGGCTCGACAACGAGATGGGCGACTGGGTCAAGGAGAAGGTCGGCTCGACCACCCCGCCGACCACCGAGTTCGGCGTCGCGGTGAACCCCTCCTCGGTGCGGGTCAACGCGGGCTCCAGCGGGTCGGTCGCGGTCAACACGACCGCCGGGTCGACGCCGGAGGACGTGGCGCTGTCGGTGACCGGCCAGCCCTCCGGGGTCGAGGCGGTCTTCCAGCCGACGTCGATCAAGACCGGTGAGGGCGCCAAGCTCTCGCTCAGCGTGGCCTCCGGCACCCCGGACGGCACGCACACGCTGACCGTCACCGGCAAGACCGCGTCGGGCACCAAGCAGGCCAACCTGACCCTCACCATCGGCCAGGGCGGCCCCGGCGGCGAGTTCGGCCTCGGCGTCAGCCCCGCCGCGCTCAAGGTCGACCCGGGCAAGAACGCGTCGACCAACATCACGAGCACGGTCGGCGGCGGTGGCGCGGTGACCGTGTCGCTGTCGGCCAGCGGCCTGCCCTCGGGCGCCGAGGCGGTCTTCCAGCCCACCTCGATCACCTCCGGCCAGACCGGCAAGCTCACGGTCACCACGACGTCGAGCACCCCCAAGGGCGAGTACCGGGTCACCATCACCGGCACCTCGGGCTCGGTCAGCAAGCAGGCCACCCTCACCCTGACCGTCGGCGACGGCGGCCAGGAACCCCCCACCGGTGGCCTCACGGTGACCCTGTCCCCGTCCTCGGGCACGGTCGCCAAGGGCGGCGCGGCCTTCCCGCAGATCCGCGTGACCGGCGGCACCGGCCAGGTAACCCTCTCCACCAGCGGTGTCCCCTCGGGCGTCACCGCGCAGCTGGTCCCCGCGACCATCAGCGGTAGCCAGACCTCGATGTTGTTCCTGACCGCCTCCTTCTCCGCGGCCCCAGGTACCTACACCATCAAGGTCACAGCCACCGGCGGCGGCAAGACGGGCAGTGCGAACTACACACTGACCGTGCGGTAACCGCCGCGAGGTGATCGCGTTCGACGGGCCGGGTGGGAGGCTGCAGGACCTCCCGCCCGGCCCTGCCCCTTTCCCGGGGAGGAGCCGGAGTTGTCCACACCCGACCAGTCACCCACCCCGCCGCGGCGGCGATCCCCGGTAGGCTGGATACGGGGGCTGCTCCGCCCGCTTTGATCTTGTTCCGGGCCGTTCCGCCCTGGGGAGCCGGAGTTGTCCACAGGCGACTACTCGCCCACCCCGTCCCGAGAGTGATCGCCGGTAGGCTGGTTTCGGGGGCTGCTCGACTCGTTTTGATCTTGTTCCGGTCTGCGCCCGAGCGCCCGCGGGTGGTCGCCCCTGGTAGGTCGGGCAGCTCTCGCGGGAACCGCGTTGTCGGGCCGGAGCTGCTCTTGGGAACCGCGGTTGTCCGCAGCCGACCAGTCGCCCACCCCGTCCCGGATGCGATCCCCGGCAGGCTGGATCCGGGGACCTGCTCCACTCGATTGGATCTTGTCCCGCTCCGAGCGCCCGCGGGTGGTCGCCCCGGCGGGTCGGGCAGCTCTCGTGGGAACCGCGTTGTCCGGCCGGCCGGAGTTGCTCTTGGCACCCCCGGTTGTCCACAGGCGGCCAGTCGCCCGCCCCGCCGCGGCGGCGATCCCCGGTAGG
Organism: Actinokineospora baliensis; assembly: GCF_016907695.1. Lineage (NCBI taxonomy): Bacteria > Bacillati > Actinomycetota > Actinomycetes > Pseudonocardiales > Pseudonocardiaceae > Actinokineospora > Actinokineospora baliensis. The sequence goes on from NZ_JAFBCK010000001.1 coordinate 3,690,540, forward strand.
CTGGTTTCGGGGGCTGCTCAGCTGCCTTTGATCTTGTACTGGGCCGCTCCGAGCCGCGGGTGGTCGCCCCGGCGGGTCGAGTAGCTCTCGCGGGAACCGCGTTTGTCGGGCCGGAGTTGCTCTCGGCAGCCGCAGTTGTCCACAGGCCACCAGTCGCCCACCCCGTCCCGGCGGCGATCACCGATAGGCTGGAAACCGGGGCTGCTCTGCTCGCTTTGATCTTGAGGCGCGTTCGGTTGATCCCCGAAGCCCCCAACCCCGGTGCCTAGGACTCGCCCGCTTCGAAGGCGGCCCGCGAGCTCAAGCCCAGTTTCCGCATCGCCTTGGCCACGTGGTGTTCCACGGTGCGCGGCGACAGATAAAGCTCCTGCGCGATCTGCCGGTTCGTGCGCCCCGCCGCGACCAGGTCCACGACTTCGCGCTCCCTGGGCGACAGGTCGTCCCCGTACCCCTTGCGCCCGCGCGGCGTTCCCCGGCGGAACCGGCGGGCGATCTGGCGGCAGCGGGCTTCGTCCCGGGTCGCGCCGAGGTCGGCGAAGACCGTGGTCGCCGTCGTGAGGTGGCGGGTGGCGGTGGCGGTGTCGCCGAGGTCGAGGGCGCAGCGGGCGGCGGCTTCGAGGGCTGAGGCGCCCGCGTGCGGGTGGGGTAGCGCCGTGTAGTGCTCCCCGGCCGCGGCGTACTGGGCGACCGCTTCCTCTTGGCACCCCCGGGCGGCCGCCAGGACGCCCCGGGCCAGTTCGGCGCCCGCGGTGGCCAATGGCGCGTCTCGTCCCGCGATGCCCGCCACGTATTCGTCCACCAGGTCCGCCGCATCCGCGATCCGTCCGCTGCGGACGAGGGCACGGGTCGCCCACGGCGCCAATTCCGCGGCCCACACCCAATTCCCTTTATTGCGCACTTCGCCGATCGCCCGATCCGCGCCGACCGCCGCAGCGGCTACGTCACCGCGGGCCAGCGCGATCGACAGCCGCCCGGTGGCGACGGCTAAGGACACGGGCGCGTTCTCGGGGGCGGACAGCAGCGCGTCGTCGAGGTGGCGGGCGGCGCGGTCGCGGTCGTCGCGGGCGATGGCCAGCCAGGCGAGGGCCAGGTGCGCGTCGGCGGCCAGGTAGCCCATGTCACCGGCCTGGTCGATCAGGGCGGCCGCCGCGGCGGGCAGGCCGTCCCAGCGGCCCGCGGCGACGTCGAGGCGCAGGCCGGTGCCGGTGGCCAGCATGGACAGGAACGGCACGTCGGCGTCGGCGAGCAGGGAACTCCCCGTCCGCAGGTACTCCCGCGCGGCCCCGTAGTGCCCCAGCCAAGCCGACGCGTCCGCCAGGTTGTTGTACGCCCGGCTCAGCTGCCGTCGCACCCGCGAGGACCGCGCGGACTCCGGCAGAGCCGCCGCCGCTGCCCACATCCGCGGGTCGCCCAGCTGCGCCAGCGCGGTGACCTCGTTGGCCCGCACCGACGCCACCAGCTCCTGGTCGCGCACCCCGTCGAGGACCCGGACCGCTTCGTCGAGCCACCGCAGGTGGAACTCGACCGGGCGGGCGCCGAAGCTGGGGATCGACAGCGCGGCCATGCCCCTGGCCGACAGCAGCGGGCGGTCACCCAGGTCGTGGATGGCGATCTCGATCTCGTTCTGCCCCAGCTCCATCCGGCCCGCCTGGTTCATCAGCAACCGGCCCAGGTTCAGCCGCACCTCCCCGCGCGCGGCCCGCCCCAGCGACCCGTCGCGCAGCAGCGCCCCCAGCCGTTCGACGGTGCCGCTGGTGGCGATCGCGTTGAGCGCGACCCGGCTCAGCCGCACGGCCAGGGTGTTGCGGGCCCGGCTGGGCAGCGCGTCGTCGACCAGCGCGTCCTCCAGCAGTTGCAGCGCCAGCGCGGTGTCGCCGACCTCGGTGGCCTGGTCGACCGCGGCGAGGGTCTTGCGCACCCAGTCGGTGAGCTCGCCCGCGCGCCGGTGGTGGTGGGCCAGGCGGACCACCGGCGGGTCCGCCGCGGCGGCCAGCAGCCGGGCGGCCCTGGCGTGCAGGCGCTGCCGCTGCGGGCCGGGGACGCAGATGTAGGCGGCCTGCCTGGCCAGCGGGTGCCGCAGCGCGTACCGGCCGGTGTCGGTCTCGTGCAGCACCGCGGCGGCCAACGCCCTGGTCAGCGCGGTACCCACCCGGCGGGCGGGCAGACCGGAGACGGTGCCGATCTCCTGCTCGGTCGCGGGCATGTCGAGGACCGCGGCGGCGTGCACCACGGCGGCGACGGTGGGCCCGAGCCGGGCCAGCCGGTCGGACATGGTGTCGCGCAACAGGTCCGGGATGTCGACGAGGTCGAGCACGACCGGCCGCGGCGCGTCGCCGGTCTCGCGGACCTCGCGCAGCACCTCCTCGATCACGAACGGGATCCCGGCCGTGCGGTGGTGCAGCGCGAGCGCGAAGTCCTCGGGGACCTCGGTGCCCAGCAGGTCGGCGGCCAGCGCGGCCACCGGGCCCGGCTCGAGCGGCCGCAGCCGCAGCAGCGAGTTGCGCGCGTCGGCCAGCAGCCGGTAGCCGGACCCGGGCAGCGCCGCGCCCTCCTCCTTGCGGTAGCTGAACACCGCGGACAGCTCCGGCGGCGGGGGACTGGTCAGGAACCGCAGCAGGTCCTGGGTGCCCTCGTCGGCCCAGTGCACGTCCTCGAGCACCAGCAGCGTCGGGCCGTAGGCGGCCAGCAGCTCGCGGACCGCGCGGAACACCCGGTGCCGCTCGATGGCGACGTCACCCCGGTCGAGCTCGGGCGGCAGCAGGTCGGCCAGCTCCGGCAGCAGCGGCCGCAGCGCCCCGGTGACCGGCGGCAACCGGTCGGCGATCCCGGCCAGCAGGTCACCGGTTTCGCGCAGGATGTCGACCACCGGGCCGTAGGGCAGCGGGGTCCGCATCGGTTGGCACGCGCCGACCAGCACCGTGCGCGCCGCCACCTGCGGCAGCCGCAGCAGCTCGCGGACCAGGCGGGTCTTGCCCACCCCCGCCTCGCCCTCCAGCAGCGCCACCGCGGGCGGCCTGCGCACGCAGCCCGCCAGCTCGGCGAGCTCGGTGGCGCGGCCGACGAACAGCGAGGTCGGCAGGCGAACCGGGGGCAACGGGGTCACGTGCGCACGTTACCCGGCGGTCGCCCAACGGCGAAGTACCGCTATTGCCACTTCCGTCCGCCATTGCCATTTCCGGACTTTGAATAGGGGTACCCATCAAACCACTCATCAGTTCTCCACCGGCCGGTCGGGCCGCATTGTGGTGTCGCGGCGGTGCGTCCCTTTCCCTGCCCCTTTTCACCGCGCGCGAAGGAGTTCACCAATGTTGAGTCGGAAAGCAGGCCTCGCCGCGCTCGCGGCTGGCGTCGTCTGCGCCGGGGTGGTCATCGCCATCCCGGCTGGTGCCGCACCCGCGGTCGGCACCGTCGTGCAGGCGAAGGAGCACTACACCGGTCAGTACATCGTCGCCCTGCGCGACGCGTCCGCCTCCGGCGCCGCGGTCGAGGCCAGTGCCCAGTCGCTGACCTCCAAGTACGGCGGCACGGTCGCCTCGCTCTACAAGGTCACCGCGCGCGGCTACTCGGTGCACGGCATGACCGAAGACCAGGCCAAGCGGTTGGCCGCCGACCCGGCCGTGCGCACCGTCTACCAGGACGGCAAGATGCGCGGCTCCGACGTGCAGACCAACCCGACGTGGGGTCTGGACCGGGTCGACCAGAAGGACACCACCCTCGACCGCAAGTACGAGTACAACGCCACCGGCGAGGGCGTGACGGTCTACAGCGTCGACAGCGGCGTGCGGATCACCCACCAGGACTTCGAGGGCCGCGCCAAGTCCGGCTACGACTTCCTGGACAAGGACAACGACGCCTCCGACTGCAACGGGCACGGCACGCACACCTCGGGCACCGCGGTCAGCAAGACCTACGGCGTGGCCAAGAAGGCGAAGCTGGTCGCGCTGCGGGTGCTGGGCTGCGACAACAACGGCCCGGACTCGCTGCTGTCGGACGCGGTCGAGTGGATCACCGCGAACGGCACCAAGCCCGCCGTCGTCAACATCAGCATCGGCCAGTTCGAGACCGGCATCGGTGACGAGCAGATCCAGGCGTCCATCCGCGCGGGCTTCGTCTACGCGGTGGCCGCTGGCAACAACAACGCCGCCAGCGCGTGCAACTACAGCCCGGCCCGCGTCCCGGAGGCGATCACCGTCGCCTCCATCGACCAGGGCGACCGCCGGTCCAGCTTCTCCAACATCGGCAGCTGCGTGGACATCTTCGCGCCGGGTGCCAACATCACCTCGCTGTCCTACAGCAGCGACACCGGCACCGCGGGCAACTCCGGTACCTCCATGGCCACCCCGCACGTCGCGGGCGCGGCCGCGCTGTACCTGCAGGGCCACCCGAACGCCAGCCCCGCTGACGTCGCCAACGCGCTGATCTCGATGTCCACCCCCAACAAGGTCACCGACGCGGGCAGCGGTTCGCCGAACAAGCTGCTCTACACCAAGGAGATCACCGCCACCCCCGGCCCCGGCCCGGACCCGACCTGCGCCAAGCAGACCAACGGCGACGACGTGGCCGTGCCGGACGCCGGTGCCGCCGCCACCAGCTCCATCGCCGTCAGCGGCTGCACCGGCAACGCCTCCAGCACCGCCTCGGTCGAGGTCGCCATCGCCCACCCCTACCGCGGTGACCTCGCCGTCGAGCTCATCGCCCCCGACGGCACCGCCTACCGCCTCAAGGAGGCCTCCGCGGGTGACCCCGCCGCCGACGTCCGCGCGACCTACACCGTCAACCTCTCCAGCGAGGCCAAGAACGGAACCTGGCGCCTGAGCGTCCGCGACATCTACCGCTTCGACAGCGGCACCATCGACACCTGGTCCCTCACCGTCTGACCCACCAGGTAGCCGCACGGCGGGCCTCACCCATTTCCGCGGGTGAGGCCCGCCGCTGGCGTTTCGTGAGGGCGATACCCTGACGTGCATGGCGGAAGGTGTTGGGGGAGTGGGGACTCAGGGGTCCGTGCCCGAGCGGCACATCCGGTTCGAGCGGCTCCGGAACTTCCGCGACCTGGGCGGCTACCCCACCGCGGACGGTGGAACCGTGCGCTGGCAGGCGGTCTACCGGGCCGACACGTTGGGGAAGTTGCGCGGTGCGGACTGGAGCCGGTTCCTCGAGCTGGGGATCCGCTCCGTCGTCGACCTGCGCTATCCCTGGGAGGTCGAGCGCGACGGGGCGGTGCCTGAGGTTGAGCGGTTCGACTACGTCAACCTCAGCATCGAGCACCGCCCCTACGACCAAGCCGCCACGGATCCGGACATCGACCCCTGGCGGTTCCTGGCCGATCGCGCCGCGGAGGTCGTTGAGGACGGGGCCGGGGAGATCCGGCTGGCCATCGAGCACATCGCGGACGCGCGGGGGCCGGTGGTGGTGCACTGCACGTCGGGCAAGGATCGGACTGGGCTTGTCGCCGCGTTCCTGTTGACGTTGCTCGGTGTTGACCGCGCTCAGGTCCTCGACGACTTCGCGCTCACCGAGCTCGCCTCCGCGCACCTGCTCGCCGACTGGCAGGCCGCGTACCCCGACAAGACCATGCGCTGGCCCTTCTACGGTCGGGCCCCCGCGACGGTCATGGACCACGTCCTCACCGACCTGGCCGACCGCTACGGGTCCGTGCACGGCTACTTGGCCGACCGGGTGGGCATCAGCGACGCGACGGTCGCTCGACTACGGAAACGGTTGATCGTGCAACCAAAAGTCACGTAGAGTCGCGTCTAACGGCGGCAGATCCCGCTGTTGTGCACGCTCCGTGTTCGAATGTCCGGAAAATCGCGCTGGTCTCACTTCGCACCCTGGCCTAAATTAGGTTAGGCAACCCTTAGCGAAATGGTGGACTATGACTGCGGTGGACGAGGGTTTCGCGGCTCGGCTGCGGACCGGGACCCGGGACGAGCACGAGCGGGCCGAGCGATCCGCGTTCGTCGAGGCCCTGCTGGGCGGCGCGCTCGAACGCGCAGCATATGCCGGACTGCTGGCCCAGAGCTACCTCTTCTACGCCGTCCTCGAGGACGCGACCGAGGCCTGGCGCGGCGACCCGGTGATCGGCGGGTTCGTCATCGACGGCTTGGCCAGGCGCGAGGCGCTGGAGCGGGACCTGGCGTACCTGGTCGGGGCGCGCTGGCGCGAGGAACTCCACCCGCTGCCCGCCACGCGGTCCTATGTGGACCGGCTCAACGAGGTGTGCTTCACCGACCGCGGCGCTTTCGTCGCGCACCACTACACCCGCTACCTCGGCGACCTCTCGGGCGGGCAGGTCATCCGCCGCCGCATGCAGGAGACCTACGGGCTCACCGACGACGGCGTTCGGTTCTACGTGTTCGACCAGGTCGCCAAGCCCAAGCCGTTCCGGGACCACTACCGATCGCTGCTCGACGGCGCGCCTTGGCAGGCGGGGGAGCGCGACGCGTTGGTGCAGGAGGCCAATGTGGCCTTCCGGCTCAACCGCGCCGTCTTCGACGATCTGGCCACTGTGTACTGCTGAGAACTGTTCCAAGGCAAGGGGTCCGTCTGACGGACCCCTGTTCAGGGCTGTCCGCAGTTCCTCTGTGGACAGTGTGTCGGCCGTCGCTCTTGTCAAGCGTCGAACCTCGTAGTTAGGCTAGCCTTACCTAATTACGACCGAGCTCGGGGTCCGCGCGGTCCGACGCAGGAGGAAACGCACATGGCAAGACCACTCGCGGCCAAGGCGGTCGCCGTGGGGGCGGCGGCGGTTCTCGCCGCCACCGTCCTCGGCGCCACCCCGGCCGCAGCGGCGACCGCGACCGTCACCGACGCCACCTTCGTCTGGGGCCTGAGCGGCTACGCCCAGATCGGCGTCTTCGGACCGTGGAACATCAAGGACCTGACCGGCAACGCCGCGCTGCTCGCGGGTTCGGTCTCCGGCGGTTCCCAGACCCAGTACAGCGTCGCGCCGGTTCCGGCGACCTCGATGCCGGTCTCGTCCCCGCAGAAGACGCCCAACGCGGTCAAGTTCACCGCGGGCACCGGCACGGTCGACCCGGCCACCGGCGCGGGCCAGTTGTCCTTCACCGGCAGCTACACCGTCAACGCCTACCCGGCGCAGTTCAACGCCCCCAACGAGATCTACAAGAACCCGGTCGTCACCGTGGCCGCCAACGGTTCCGGCTCGTTGTCGGTGGAGTTCAGCCTCGGCGCGGGCGTCGACGTCTCCGGCAACCCCACCCCCGCGCAGGACTTCGGGCGGCTGACGCTGCTCACCTACGACGCCGGGTCGCTCAGCGGCCTGTCCGCCACCGGTTTCCGGGTCACCCCGGACTACCAGGGCGTGCAGGTCGACATCACCGGCGGCACCGCGCAGACCCGCACCTGCGAGTCCGGCACCGGTTGGTGGGGCTCGTGGTCGCCGACCTTCGTCAACACCGTGCCCGCCTCGGTCCGCCCGCACTTCTACTCCACCGGCTGCGGCGGCAACCAGGACTACAAGCCCGCGCTGCCCTTCGACATCGGCTACACCGTCGCGAGCACCCCGGACCCGCAGCCCTCGGCCACCGAGCAGGACGTGCGGGTGACCGTGCCCGCCGTCGTCGAGCCCGGCGAGTTCGTCTGGACCATCGACGGCACCAACGGCCTGGTCAACCTGGGCACCGCCACCGCGGCCGGTGACCACTACCTGGCCACCGGGTCGATCAACCCGGTCCGGGTGACCGACACCCGCGCGGGCGCCCCGGCGTGGTCGGTGTCCGCGCAGGTCAGCGACTTCACCGCGGGGGCGACCTCGTTCGACGGCAAGTACCTCGGCTGGGCCCCCAAGGCCACCGAGAACTCCGGCGGCGCGGTCGCCGGTGCCACCGTGGCCTCCGGTTTCGATGGTGGTCCCGGCCTCAAGCAGCCCGCGACGCTCGGTAGCGCGGCGCTCGACCACGCCTCCGGCTCGGTGCTGCTCGGTGCCGACCTGACGCTGAAGGTCCCGGCGAGCGTGGGTTCGGGGACCTACGACGCCACCCTCACCCTCACCGCCCTGAGCTGATCCCCCAGGTCGTGGGCGCCGCCGCCGCGAGGTGGCGCCCACGACCGCCCCTTCCCCGGACTGGAATCCCCACCATGAACCGCGTCCTCGCCGCCATCACCGCGGCGGTGCTGCTCGTCCTGGGTGTCCCCGCCACCGCCGCGGCGCAGAACGTCACCTGGGGTGTGCGCCCCGCCGACTCGACCCTCGGGCAGAACCGGCCCAACTTCGCCTACTCCGTCGCGCCCGGCGCGGAGTTGACCGACGCGCTCCTGGTGAGCAACCACGAGCAGCGCGCGCTGACCTTCGCCGTGTACGCCGCCGACGCCTTCACGACCTCCTCGGGTCAGCTCGACCTCAAGCCCGCGGGCGAGACCTCGACCGATGCGGGTTCCTGGGTGCGCTTCGACGCCCCGACCATCACCGTCCAAGCTGGACAGACCGCGTCGGTTCCCTTCACCGTCAGCGTTCCCGCGACCGCGACCCCCGGCGACCACAGCGGCGGCGTGGTCACCTCGCTGCGCGTCGAGTCCGGGTCCGGCGTCACCGTCGACCGCCGCCTCGGCGCCCGCATGCACTTGCGCGTGGCCGGGACCCTCACGCCGAAGGTCGAGGTCCAAGACCTGAAGGTGGAGTACGACGGAACGCCCAACCCCGTCGGCAAGGGCACGACCACCGTCACCTACACCGTGGCCAATACCGGCAACACCCGCTTAGCCGCGACCCACGGGGTCCGGGTCTCAGGCCTGTTCGGGTGGTTCGCCACTGACGCCGCTGTCACGCCGCTACCGGAGTTGTTGCCAGGGGAACGGGTTACCCGGGTGCTCAGCGTCGGGTCGTTACCCGCGGGCCGCGTGACGGCCGATGTGACGGTGACACCTTCGGTGCCCGGTGGCGCGCAACTCCCGCCAGTGGTCGGAACCGCTGGTGCGCTGGCGCTTCCATGGGCCGCCGCCGTGTGCTTGTTGCTCGTCATCTGCCTGCTGCTGGCGTTGCGAGCTCGCGGGAAGTCCCGAGCTGCGGGGGAGCAGCAGCGCATCAAGGCCGCTGTCGCCGCGGCGTTGCAGGAGCGTGAGGCCTGATGCGGGCAGTTCTCCTCGTCGCGCTGCTGGTGCTCACCGGGTGTTCGGTCCCACCCGGTCACGGGAGTTCCGGGCCGACCAAGGCAGGCGACCGTCCGCCGCTGTCGGCGTTGACGCCGGTGGCCGATCCCCGCACGCACTCGGGCCCGACTACGGCCTTGGTCGCGCAGGACGACGTCGTCCCCGTCGACAAGCCAACCCCGCGGTTGCCGGTGACGCTCAAGGACTTCCAGGACACGCAGGTCACCGTCACCGACGTCAGCCGCATCCTCGCGCTCGACGTCTCCGGCACTCTAGCGGCGACCGTTTTCGGACTCGGGCTGGGAGATCGCGTCGTCGGGCGGGACATCTCGACGGGTTTCCCCGCCGCGCAACACCTCCCGCTGGTCACGGTCAACGGGCACCAGCTCAACGCCGAGGCGATCTTGCGCCTGCGGCCCACGGTCGTGCTGACCGACACGACGCTCGGCCCGTGGGACGCCGTGCTGCAACTGCGGGACGCGGGTGTGCCCGTGGTCGTCCTGGATCCCAAGCGGGCCATGGAGACCAACACCCCGATCGTGCACGCGGTGGCCAAGGCGCTCGGCGTCCCCGCGGCCGGTGAGCTGTTGGGTCGCCGCATGGAGGCCGAGATCGCCGACACGATCGCGCAGATCAAGCGGCTCGCTCCGGCTGAGGAAGCCCGCAAGCCGCGCGTGGTGTTCCTCTACATGCGTGGGCAAGCAGGCGTGTACTACCTGTTCGGCAAGGGATCCGGCGCTGACTCGCTGATCCAGGCGCTCGGCGCGGTCGACGTGGCGACCGAGTCCGGGATCGAGGGCATGCGCCCGATCAACCCTGAGGCCCTGGCCAAGTCGAAACCCGATGTCATCCTGATGATGACCAACGGTCTGCAGTCGGTCGGCGGTGTCGAGGGCGCACTCGCGGTGCCCGGTGTCGCGCAAACCCCAGCGGCGCAACGCAGGCGGTTCGTCGATATGGCCGACTCGGTGGTGCTCGGCTTCGGCCCGAGGACAGCGGCCGTCCTCGACGGCCTCGCCCGAGCCCTGTACGCGCCATGACCGCGGTCGCCCCTGCGCGGTCCCGCAGGCACACGAGGGTGGTGGCCCTGTTCGCGGTCCTCGTGGTCGCGCTGGTCGTGGTGTCTCTGGTGTCCGCGGGCGCCGGGCAGTACGGGCTCCCGGTGTCGGACGTGCTGCGCGCGGTGTTCGGCCAACCGCTGGCGGATCCGTTCGCCGAGGGCGCGCTGTGGGCGGTGCGCTTCCCCCGGGTTGTGATGTCGCTGCTGGTCGGCGCGGTGCTCGGGGTGTGCGGCGCGTTGATGCAGGGCACCTTCGGCAACCCCCTCGCCGAACCGGGCGTGGTCGGGGTGTCCTCCGGTGCGGCGGTCGGCGCCTGTCTGTCCATTGTGTTCGGTTGGACGTTCCTGGGCGCGTTCACCACCCCCGGCGCCGCGTTCGTCGCCGGACTCATCACCACCTTCGCCGTCTATGCGTTGTCACGCTCAAGCGGCCGCACCGGCACGGTCTCGATGATCCTCACCGGCGTCGCGGTCAACGCCGTGGCCGGTGCGATCGTGGCGTTGCTGATGTTCATCGGCGACCAGGCCGCGCGTGAGCAGATCGTGTTCTGGCAGCTGGGATCCGTAGCAGGCGCCCGATGGGCCTACGTCTGGGTCGCGGCCCCACTTGTCCTGGTCACCGCGATCGCCGCCCTCTCCGTAGCCCGCCGTCTGGACCTGCTGGCCCTCGGCGACCGACAAGCGCGCCACCTGGGCATAGACGTCGAACGCCTACGCCTGGTAGTGATCTGCGCCGTAGCCGTTGGCGTCTCAGCCGCGGTGTCCTACGCGGGCATCATCTCCTTCGTCGGCCTGGTCGTCCCCCACCTGATCCGTATGGTCGTAGGACCAGGCCACCGAGTGCTGGTACCCGCCAGCCTCCTCGGGGGTGCGGTGCTGCTGGCCGCCGCTGATCTGCTGGCGCGGACGGTGGTCGCGTACGCGGACCTGCCGATCGGCATGGTGACGGCCCTGATCGGTGGGCCGTTCTTCTTCTGGCTGCTGCGCCGCAACCGGACCAAGGCGGGTGGTTGGCTGTGATCACCGCCGATGGTGCCGCCGGGTGGCTTGATGGGATGTGGTTGGAATCGACGGCGGGCGACGTGGTGCCTGCCTCGTTGGTTGCGAACCTGCTGCTTCGTGGGGTGTCCGGCGAGTCGCCAGGGTCGGCTCCTGTGCCGGTTGGCGCGGGGGTGGGCTTCTTGTGGTGCCGGTGTCGGGCCAGGGCCGTACCCGTCGCCGATGAGGCCACCGTGCAGCCGGGCGGAGTGGCTGCGCTCGCTCGCCCTTTCAGCGGCAGAGCGCCCGTGGTTGCCTGCCCTGTTAAGTACAGCGTGTCCGCTCAGCTGCTGGCGGCCGTTCCTGCGCCAGCCAGCGCCTCCGCGCGGCGCGTATCCGGGACGAAGGCGGGTGGCTGGCTGTGATCACCGCTGAGGATGTCTCGGTGCGGCTTGGCGGGGCCTTGTTGGTCGACGGGGTCTCGTTGGAGTTGCGGGCCGGGGAGGTGTTGGTGCTCGTCGGGCCGAACGGGGCGGGGAAGTCGACCCTGTTGGCGGCGTTGGCCGGGGACTTGCCGCTGGCGGGTGGGCGGGCGTTGCTCGACGGTGCGCCGGTTGCGCAGTGGCGGGCGGTGGCGGCCGCGCGGCGGCGAGCTGTTCTGCCCCAGCACAATCCGGTGTCGTTCCCGTTCGATGTCCAGGCCGTGGTCGAGATGGGCCGGGCTCCTTGGCGCAACACCGAGGCTGAGGACGAGGATGAGATCGCGGTTGCCGCCGCCCTGCGTGACACCGGGGTCGAGCACCTGGTCGATCGCGCGTATCCCACGCTCTCAGGCGGCGAACAGGCCCGTGTCGCGCTGGCCCGTGTGCTGGCCCAACGCACGCCTGCTCTGCTACTCGACGAACCGACCGCCGCGTTGGACGTGCGGCACCAGGAAATGGTGCTGTCCCTGGCCCACCGGCACGCGCGCGGTGGTGGCGGAGTTCTCGTCGTCCTGCACGACCTCGGCCTCGCCGCCGCGCACGCCGATCGTGTCGCGGTGCTCGACAGCGGCAAGCTCGTCGCGATCGGCCCGCCCGCCGAAGTGTGCACCGCTGATCTGCTCAGTGCCGTCTACCGGCATCCCGTTGAGGTCTTCCCGCACCCGCGCACGGGCGTTCCCGTCGTGCTGCCCGTGCGTGGCCGAGAGGAGGAAGAGTGTCTTTCGTAGCCAGGGTCGCGGCCGCCGCGGTTCTCGCCATGGGTGTGCTGTCACCGGGTACGGCCGCCGCGGCGGCTCGGGTGAGCCTTTCAGTGTCCACAGCGGACCCGGACTACGCGACGCCCGTCGAGGTCCGCGGAACCGGTTTCCAGTCCGTCGCCAAGGCTCACGGCGGGATCTATGTCCTCTTTGGATGGGTCGCCGACGGGTCGTGGCAGCCGAGCAAGGGTGGCTCAGCCGGGACCACCTATCGCTACGTCCAGGACAGCGAAGCCAAGGACAACAACGGGTACCAGCGGTTCGTGTCCTTCCCGGGAAGCGACACCGCCAGCAGCGCCAACGGTGGTGTGGTGGCCGCCGACGGGTCGTGGAGCGCGCGGATGGTGATCCCCGGCGCGCGGTTCAAAGCCGTCGACCGCACGGGCAATACCACAGAGGTCGACTGCACCAAGGTGACCTGCGGCATCATCACGATCGGCGCCCACGGAGTCGTCAACCCGACGAACGAGACCTTCACGCCGGTCCGGTTCGCCGCCCCCACCGGCGGGCAGCCGACCGCGACCCAGCCCGGTCCCACAACCGCGGTGCCGACCGGCAACCCCGCTCCACCCACAGCCGCCCCGTTGCCCGTGCGCGCGGCCACGGTGTCCGCGGCGTCCGGCGTGGTGGCCGCTGGGGGTTCCGTTTCCGTTACGGGGTCAGGGTTCTCGGCGGACGAGCAGGTGAACGTGGTGCTGCGCTCGGACCCGCTGTTCCTGGCCCCGGCGAAAGCCGACGCCGCCGGAGCGGTCTCCTACAGCGCGGTCATCCCGGCGGACGTGCCCGCAGGCGCCCACACGCTGGAGTTCACCGGCTCGAAGTCGGGCGCGGTCGGATCTGTCCCGTTGACGGTGTCCGCGGCTGCTCCCGTCGCGGCTCCGGTCCAGCCCGCGGCTTCGGAATCGGGGACCGGGTGGTGGCCCGCCGCTGTCGGCGCTGCCGCGGTTCTGCTGGTTGTTGTTGTGGTCGCGTTGCTGCGTAAGCGAAAGAAGGTCAAGTCGTGAGCATCCCCGTAGTCGCGGGACTGATCCTGCTGGCGGTTCAAGGCCCCACCACCACAACTCCACCGACCACAACGGTAACCACCACCACGACTGCTCCCGGTTGCGATCTGACACCGGCGAACGCACGACAGGGCGACCTGGTCTGGGGCTTCAAGAAGAGCTTCCGCCAGTACGTCGGCGTCGGCCTGGCCGGGGCCACCGGGAACTCCATCACCGCCACCGGCGGCGCCACGATCACCGCGCTCGACGAGGTAGTCCGCGACGGGATCCCGAACCCGGCGGGCATCGCCACCGGCGCCTACCGCTTCACCTTCGACTCAGCCGACTACACCAGCCCGACCCAGTTCACCGCCCGCTACCGCGGAACCGTGACTTTCGCCTACCCCACCCACTTCTTCACCCTCCTCCTGTCCGACCCCTGGGTGACAACAGCCAACGGCACCACCACCCTGCACGCCGACATCGAGCTCAAAGCGACCCCAGGCGCCCCCACCCAACCCACCACCCTCCCCGACGTCGCCCTAGCCCGCGTCACCCCACCCACCACAACCCCCGTCAACGGCCTCCTGACCTGGCCCGCAGCCCCAGCCACCCTCACCAGCTCCGAGGCATTCGCAGGCTTCTACCAAGCAGGCGCCGACCTGGACCCCCTAACCCTCACCCTCGCCGCCGACTGCGCCACACCCCCAACCACCCCACCCACCGCTAACCCGGTCGTCCCCCCAGCGGCCACCACGGCCGAGAACCTCATCCCCACAGCCCGCTTCCGCCCCACCCCAGCCCTGGCCGCAACCGGAGTGGCGACCGAACACACCCTGTGGGCAGGCGTAGTCCTCTTCCTGACAGGCCTAGCACTCGTACTGGCCGCCTACCGCCCCAGACGGTTCCACTAGAGCTCACCAAACCCGGGTTCGCACTGCTCACCCACAGCGGTGACATCGAGCGGGTGCGCCTGCGGCACGACGAGAGCTCCACACAGGACCACCGTGGGGGTTCCCCGAACAGTGGATCTTCTACGGTGATCGTCAACGGTGGGAACCGTTCGCCCGCACGCGGTGTAGAGCCCCAGTGGTGTGGTACGAGGATCACCGGTTCGGTGGATGACGTGGGTCCGCGCCTGCCACACAATTTCGGGATTCTCGAAGGGGGGCGACCGGGTGGGCCGGGACCAGGGGTACGACGAGTTCGTGGTGGGGATCGGGCGGGCGGTGGTGGCCGAGCTCGCGCCCGAGGAGTCGGCGGTAGTCGACCTCGTCGGCCGGGAGTTCCTGCGCGATCCTGGCAGGTTGTTGGCCGGCGGTGGCGGTCGCGCCCCGGTACTCGGTTCGGGGATCGGGACCGTCGTGTCGATGGTGGCGCCCGTGGCGCTGGCCGTGGGGGCCTCGGTCTACCAGCACCTGGTGGGCAAGGCGGGGGAGTCGCTGGCCAAGGGGACCGTCGCGCTGGTGCGCAAGGTCTTCCGCAAGCAGGAGGACGCCGCCGCCGAGGTGCGGCGGGTTGTGGTCGCGCGGGCGCTGGAGTTGGGGCGGTCGGCGGACGAGGCGGAGCGCATCGCTGACGTGGTGATCGCCGAGTTGGGCCGTGACGACGACGCCTGAGCGGGTCCCGGCCGGGACGACGTTCCGGTTCCTCACGCTGGTGGGCCTCGCGGTCGCGATCACCGCCTACGTCGCGGACAACCTCACCGCGTTCACCGTCGCCAACCAGGGCGTGGCGAGGCTGCGCTGCCAGGTGACCAGCGACCTCTACGTGAACGCGATGATCGTGATCGAGCCCGACGAGGCCAAGTGGCGCGTCTACAACGACTGCCTCTACCGGCTGCGCGGCACCCAACTGCTCTGGGTCGGCGGCTTCCTCCTGCTGCTGGCCCTGGTGACCTGGCTGTTCTACGTGGCCCAACCCCGCTGGCGGATCCGCCGCGGCAGGCTGGTGCCGCTGCGCGAGGTGCCCGCCCTGTGGGAGCGGCTGGAGCCGACCCTCACCGAACTGACCCGCAAGGCCGGGTTGAGCACTCTGCCCGAGTTCCGGCTCGACGCGCGCAGCACCCGGGCCGGTGGCCTCGCCTTCGGCACCCACCGCAGGCCCATCGTCGCCCTCGACGTCGGCCTGGTGTTGCTGCACGACCGCGACCGGCCCGCCTTCGAGGCCGTCGTGCTGCACGAACTGGCCCACCTGCGGCACCGGGACGTGCCGATCACCTACGGCACGATCGCGGTCTGGCGTGCGGTCCTGCTGGTCGCCGTCCTGCCCTTCATCGTCAACCTGCTGGCCGGGGTGACCCTGACCGCGGCGACCTGGCCGTACCTGGTGTGGTTCCCGGTGCTGATCGCCCTGGCCTACGTGGCGCGGCTGTCGGTGCTGCGCGCCCGCGAACACCACGCCGACGTGCTGGTCGCGCAGTGGACCGGGTCGACGGACCCGTTCCAGACCCTGCCGGAGCTGTCCAGCCCCCGCTTCGGCAACCACCCCAGCCGCGCGGCGCGGGCCGCGGTCACCGCCAACCCCGCGCTGCTGCTGCGCCCGGGGTGGCGGCCGTTCTTCCTCAGTGGCCTCATGTGGCAGGTCCTCGTCAACACCGTGACCATGGGTGCGGGGATGCTGTGGTTGCGCTCGGAGTCTTCCGGTCCCGCGGTGCTGCGGTGGGCGTGGTCCCTTGGCGTGGCCGTCTTCGTGTGCGTGGCCGCTTGGCGCGGCGCGGAGTACGTACGCCAGGGTGGGAACCGCCGACGGGCGTTCCTCGAACCCGGCCTCGGTCTCGGCGCCGGACTGGCGTTGGGCGTCCTGGTCGTCCCCAGCACTCTGCACGACCCCCTTGCTTCACAGACCTCGCTGCTGTCGCTGGTCCTGCGGTTGGTGGGCGTGGCCGTCGCCGTCCTGGTGTGCGGGTGGGCCGGGTGGTGCGCGCTCCAGTTGGGTGACCGCGCCCGAGGTGTGCGTGGCGCCGCGGTGGCCGCCGCCGTCCTGGTCGTGTGCTGGAGCTGCCTCGGCTGGTTGCCCACGGCACACGGGTACGAGTTGGTGTGGGACTCGCAACTTGGTCCCGCCGTGGCACGGCTGGGTGACCTCGCGGGCGGCGGGTTCAGCGGGGCGGTGCTCCAAGGTGCCTTCCTCACGTTCATCGGCAACACCGACCCGGTAGCGAGCACCATCGCGCTGGCACTCGTGTGGTTGGTGCCCGCGCTGCTGGTCCGACCGCCCCGAGCCGCGTTCCTCGTGGGGGCCGCGGGATCGGTCGCCGCGGCGTTGGCGGTCGCGGTCGTGGCTTGGCCGGCAACGAGCACCCCCGAGGGCGAACTGGCGGGCACGGCACTGCAATTGCTGCTGGTCGCGGTTGTCCAGCTGGGTACGGCCCTGGTGGCGCGCCGCGCAGGGGTCACGGCGGCGTTGATCGCGGCGTGGCTGACCGCGCTGGCAGGGGCTACGGCGATCTGGGTCGCGCACGGTGCTGTTGGCGGGGTCGACGCGATCCTGGCCCGGCGGCCGACGCAGGTGTTGCTGTTCACCGCGACGGCGGCCGCGGTGCTGGCGGCCCTGGTCGGGCGTCGTGCCATCGAGTCCCGTTCGGTGCCGAGGTGGGCGCTGGCTCCCGTGGCGGCCGCGAGCGCGGTCGCCTTGGTGTACCACCCCTTCGCCGTGCCGCCCTCCGTGGCGCTGATGCCGCCGCAACCGACGGTCGGGGTGATCGATCCCGTCGCCGCGGTGGAGATCTGGACGCAGGCGGGCGGGATCGCGCTGCTCGTCGACGTGTCACTGGCGCAGAACGAGGCTGTTCAGGCCATGGTCGACCCCGCCGTCGACCGCGGCGCACAAGTGGCGCGGTGCCGGAACCTGCAGGCCCGCGTCGGTGTGGCCCGCGAGTTCCCCGGGCCACCGGAACCGGTCGCCCGGGGCCACTGGAACCGGAACCTGGACGCGGTCCAGCGCGGCGCGGACGAGTGCGTCCGCCTGTTCTCGGCCCCCGAAGGCGATCCGAGCCCGGTCACGATCGCCTTCGAGGAGGCCATCACCGAGGGCACCGCGTTGCTGCGGCTGTTGCCCTTCGGCAATGGGGCGATCGCACACCAGGGGGGAAACCCGCCGTCCACCACCACGACAACGACCACCACGACGGTTGTACCGACGACCACCACCCCGCCGCCCCCGGTTGAGCTGGGTCCGTCTCTTCTGACCCTCGCCGACCTGCCCGCGGGCACGAAGGAGAACCCGCCCTCGACCGGCGGCGGGGGCTCCTCGGACATCAGGCTCGAACCAGCCGAGTGCGGCACCACGATCGGTCCCGCGGCGGAGAACCAGGTCGAACGCGGCTTCACCCTCCGGGACGGGGCCACGGTCAGGCACACCGTCTACCGGTACACCGGCGACGCCGCCGCGGTGCTGCGGGAGGTCGAGGCCAACTACACGCGGTGCCACAAGTACCGCGTCATCTCCGGGACGATCGTCCAGAACGTCACCACCGACATCGTCGGCGGCGCACCGTGGATCGCCGACGTGACCTACAAGGGGCCCTACCTGACGTTGCGCAACCGGCAGGTGTGGGTCCTCAAAGGATCGGTGCTCACCTGCATCTCCTACATGAGCAAGGGCAAGGTCAACGTGTCCCTTGTGGACGAACTCGCCGCGAAGGTGGTGGCCAAGCTCGCGTGACCCGGGCGCGTCAGGCGGAGAGCACGCCGCGGGACACGCGCTCGGCGATCGCGGCGACCATCTTGCGGGGCCGACGCGGTGACAGGTGCGCGTTGGCGGCGTTGACCAGGCCGGGCACGAGGTAGCCGCGGTCGCGGTCCAGCGCGCGCAACGTGGCGGCGACAACGGCTTCGGCGGACATGAACTTCCCGCCGATCGCAGCTTTGCGCCCGACCTCCACCGTGTCGAAGAACTTCGTCTCGGTGGGGCCGGGGCACACGCACAGCACCGTTGCGCGGCCCTTGAGCTCCGCGCGCAACGCGAGGCTGAAGTTGAGCACGAACGTCTTGCCCGCCCCATAGGTCGCGAAGTACGGCGTGGGCTGCAGGGCTGCGGTCGAGGCGACGGTGATGACCGCGCCCTTGTCCGCCAGCACCTGCGGGATCAACGCCCTGGTCAGGGCCACGAGGCTGACCACGTTGACCATCAACTGGTCCCGGTCGCGGCCGTCGGCGATCTCTTCGAACCGGCCCGCCGTGCCGAACCCGGCGTTGTTGACCAGGGTGTGCACCGAGATGCCCTTCGCGGCGAGTCGGTCGACGATCGAGGGCACGGCCTCGGGGGCGCTGAGGTCCTGGGCGATCACCTCGGCCCGCACGCGGTAGGTCTCGCGCAGGCGCCGCGCGAGCTCCTCCAGCCGTTGTTCGCTGCGCGCCACCAGCACGACGTCGTACCCGCGCGCGGCGAACCGCTCGGCGAACTCGGCGCCCAACCCGGCGGACGCCCCGGTGACCAGTGCGGTGCTCATGGGTCTGTCTCCTCCTGCTCGAACTATCTGCACCATATGTGTAGCAGATAGGCGGGTAAATGCACCAGCTCTGTCGCAGATAGTGGTCCCGGGGTACCGTACGGCCGTGGCCACCCAGGAGCGCCCCCTGCGCGCCGACGCCGAACGCAGCATCCGCACCATCCTCGAGGCGGCGGAGAAGGTCCTGGCGGTCAACCCGACCGCGTCCCTCGAGCAGATCGCCGAGACCGCGGGCGTGGCTCGCACGACGATCCACCGCCGCTTCGCCAACCGCCAAGCCCTCGTCGACGCCATGGTCCGCAACGTCCTCGACCAGCTCGACGCCGTCATCGAGTCCGCGCACCCCGAGACCGCGCCGCCGTTGGTCGCCCTGCACCAGGTCACCGCGGAGGTGCTGCGGGTGAAGCTGGGCTGGCCCTTCGCCATGACCGAGTCCTTTGCCCCCGGTTCGAAATGGGCCCAGGGCCAACACCTCCTGGTGACCCGCTGCCTGGCCCTGCTCGCCCGAGCCCAATCCGCGGGCCTGCTGGCCGCGGACGCCGACCTCCCCTGGACCTGCCAGGTCTACTACGCCCTCATCGGCGAAGCCGCCCACAACACCACCGCCACCGACCCCCACGAACTCGCGACCAAGGTCATTGACACCCTCCTGCACGGCGCGGGCCCACGCTCCTGACTTCCGTGACGGGACTGGTCTAGTTTTCGTCAACAGTGGGCGTAGATTCCCGAGGGCGTGGATAGACGGCCAACTCCATGGACCGCGGAATGGCGGTTTCCGCAACGCGGCGTAGTTTTCCGGTCCATGTTGTGGATGATGGACCGCACATCGGAAATGAGGGTTGTGCAGCTTTCCGGCAACCGGCGAAATCTCGCCACCGGAACCACCTGTGCGGGTGAAATTCCGCCCTGAAGTGGGTCTGCCTTGCGCCTTTCTCTCCTATTTGCTGTCCTTGGCAACGTGGCGCGGATGTCCACAACTTGGCCAGTGGTTCTCCGTAACGGGTACCCGGGTGGCGCGATCTTGTGAAGGCGAGCGGGCGCACTCGACGTCGCTTACCCGAGGAGGTGGACCGGGGATGACCAGAATATTCCTCAGCTACTCCTCCGCTGATGTCGAAATCGCCCGCAGGGTCGCCGGGGTGTTGCGCGAGCGCGGTGCCGATGTCTACTTCACCTCACCCGAGCAGCGGGGCGGCCAGTCCGAGGCGGCCATCGAGCGCGAGGTCGAACTGGCGGACGCGTTCGTGATGCTGATGTCGCCTTCCGCCCAGGACTCGCCGCGCTGCCGGGCGGAGTTCCAGATGGCGACCGACCGCCACCTCAAGGAGGACCGCGCCCTGCTCTACGTCTACAAGGTCGCCGAGGACGGCGAGCGGGGGTGGGGGCGGCTGTGGGACCAGATAGACCTCCTTCCCCCGGTTTCCCAGGACAAGTTGGTCGGCGCACTCGGTGTGGTCCCCATCGATGGAGACACCGTGCCCGCTACCGCACCACCCCGAGAGGAACCCTTCCGCAACCGCCGCGACGAGCTCAACCTCGTCGCGGACGCGATGAGAACATCGGGCGGACAGGACTTCTGGGTCGTCACCGCGCCGCCGAAACTGGGCAAGACGTGGTTCCTCACCAAGGTGCGAGCGAGGTTGGCCGAGAAGCGGAAGGTGGCCGCCGCGGTGGTCGACCTGCGCGAGCAGTCGCTGGACCTGCGACGGGACGCCAAGGGACTGCTGTGCGCGCTGCTGGACACCGAGGCAGACGCGAACCGCTCGGACGAGCAGTTGGTCGGCGACATCGTGAAGTCCCTCGCCAAGCGGGAGCGCCACCACGTGGCGATGCTCGACAGCGCGGAACTGCTGCACCGCTCGACCGTGGACTCCCTGCGCATCCTGACCAGCCGGGTGTTCGACAAGGTGAACAGCGGGGCGCGCAACCCGGACGTCCGGCTGTCCCTGATCGTCGCGAGCCGTCGAGCCGACGAGTGGTCCGGCCTGGATTGCCAGGGCGAATCGGTGCACCACTTCCGGGCCCTGCACCTGAGCCAGTTCGACGACCACGTGGTCCGCGACATGCTCAACGACATCACCGAGGCGACATCGGTCCGCTTCGACGGCGACATCCTGCACCAGTGGACCGATGGGTTGCAGCAGTTGAGCGTCGGGTTGCCCGCACTCCTGGTCCGGTCCGTGGCGTGGGCGCGCCACGAGCAGTTCTACGACCACGGCGAGTGCTACACCCCGGACGTGTTCGACAACGTGGTCCAGCCCTACGTCACGAGCGAGCTGCTCTCGATGCAGACCCTGCTCGAACCCGGCGACAAGATCGCCGAGCGCTACCGGGTCGTGCTCAAGGCCCTCGACCTGATCTCGGTCTACCGGATGGTCACCACCTCCCACCTCAAGCACCACCTCGACGACGACGTCGAGTTCGGCGCCGCGCTCGCCGAGGCGGCGTGGGCGGTCGAGGACCTGTGGGAGGCCATCGGCAAGACCGCCCTGGTCACGGGGGTCTCCGAGTTGTGGCACTCGCTGTTCCCCCCGTTCCGGGCGTTGCTGTGCAAGCACTTCCACCGCGATGACGAGCGCAGGCGGGTCGTGCACTCCAGCGCCCGCAAGCTCTACGAGGGCTTGGCCGCCAACGGCGTCAACGGCAGCGACCGGGTGCGGGTGTTCCTCGAACTGATCTGGCACGAGGCGATGCTGCTCCAGTGCACCGACGCGCGGGGGTTGGCCGCCAAGCTGCCTGACGCGGCGGCCGCCCTGACCAAGCGGGTCATCCGGCCGGACACCTTCGGACCGGCCTTCGGGCCAGCCGAGTTCCGTGCGTCGGTCCGCAAGCAGCTCAGCGCGGACCGCGAGTTCGCCGCGCTGACCAAACCGCACAACGGGCTGCTCAACGCGGTGCTGACCAGTGTGTGCCAGAACATCGAGGGAGGCACCTGAGATGTCCACGCCCGAGTCCGACTACGTGCCGCGCGCCGCCGAGCAGCGGTTGCTCGCCGAGATCGATCAGGTGCGCGAGAGCGGGGACAGCAAGGTGGTCCTGCTCTACGGGCCGGGCGGTGTCGGCAAGACCAGGATGCTGCGCTCGCTCGCCGACCGGGCACGTGCGGACTCGGGCACCACCTGGCTGGAGCCGCTCGACGTCGACGACTCCGAGTACTGGGCGCTGGAGAACGTGCAGCGGCGGGTGGCCGAGGCGCTCGACCCCGACCGGGTGCACTTCGACGACTTCCTGACCTACCTCACCAGCGCGCAGGCGTTACCGCGCGCCGGGGAGACCGCCTCCGGCGTGCAGACCCGGATCCGGGCGCGGTTCCGGCGCTGCTACGGGCGGTTCCTCCGGCGCACCGGCGCCACGGTCGTCATCCCGCTCGACACCGTGGAGGTCATCCGCGACTCGTACCTGCTCACCACCCTGGTGGCCTGGATGGCGGAGCTCCCGGCCACGGTGTTCGTGCTCTCCGGCAGGCCGCCCGACGGCGATGACGCCATCGCCGACCAGGTGCGGACCCTGACCACCACCGTGCTGGAACTGGGCGGCTTCAGCGAGGTCGAGGGGCACCGGTTCCTCGACGGCAACGAGATCGGTCGCCGCTTGCCGCCGGAGCTGGTGACAGCGCTCGTGGCGTTGACCGACGGCCACCCGCTGTGGCTCGAGCTCGCCGTCGACTACCTGCGCGGCAACAGCCTACCGCCGGAGATGCCGAAGCCGCCGTACGACGGGCTGCAGCGCGAGGCGTTCCGCCGCATGCTGATCGCCCCGTTCCGGGGCACGGGCTTCTGGGCCGAGGCGATCAAGCGGCTTGCGGTCGTGCGCCACAGCGTGGACCAGGGGATCTGGCGATCGCTCATGGCCAACCGGGAGCTGCCCGCTGACGCGCCGGAGTGGCCTCTCGCCTGGGCAGCGCTGCGCGCCCGGCCCTGGATCCGGTTGCGCGCCAACGGCCAGGAAGTGACGCTGCACGACGCCTTGGCCGAAGAGCTCATCCGCAGGTTGATCCCGTTGCACGACCACGACGCCTCCTGGCGCACCGCCCTGTGGCGAACCGCGGCAGCGGCGTTCGCCGCCAAGGAGAACGAGTACGAAGACGTCGTCCCGACCATCGACGCGACGCTGGTCTACGACGACCAGGACGAGCGGGGCAGCGTCAAGACCCAGCAGTTGGCCAAGCTCGACGTCCGCAAACGGCAGCTCGACCGGATGCGCGCCGCCCGGCTGCACTACGTGCTCCTGTCGGACTTCGAACTCGGGGCCGAACAGGTCGCCGCCGAGTTCCGCACCGCTGCCACGCGCGACGACCTGCGCTTCATGCAACTGGTGCACCACGAGATCCGCCGGTTCCTGCCCGCGGGCGACCAGCGACCCGCCTTCGACGCCATCGGCGTGGTCGTCGAGAAGTTCCGCGAATGGCTCACCGGCAAGCCGCAGCGGTGGCTCGACATCGTGCTGAACGTGGCGCGGTACCTGGTGCAGACCTCGCAGGCCAAGCCTGCCGTCGCCCTGCTCGGCGGCCTACCCCCGGTGCGCGAACCGGAACGGGCATACGAGGTGGCCAGGGAGCAGGGCAACGCGTTCATGCGGCTGCCCGGAGGGATGATCGACGCCGATCGGTACTTCAGGGAGGCGTTGGAACACGCGCAGTCCTGCGATGCCCCGCGCCGGGAGCGCTTGACCGCCCAGGCCCGCAAGGAGTTGGGGTTCTTCGCCCGCAACGTCGGCCGCTGGGGCGATGCCGACGAGCACTACGGGCACGCGTCCGCGGCCATCGCGCGGGTCGGTGCCACCTCTGACGTGCGCGGCGAACATGCCTCCATCTCGACGAACTGGGCCTATCTGAAAGCCTTGCGCGGCAACTACACCGAGGCCACGCACTTGGTGGACGAGGCGCTGCGGTTGCGCCGCGATCTCGGCAATCCGTTGGGCATCGCGATCTCGCACAGCACCGCGGGGGAGGTGTGCCGCTACGACCAGCGTTTCGACGACGCCTGGAACCACTACCTGCAGGCGGAGTTGCTGCTGGCGGGGATGGGCAACCAACCGTGGCTCGGGCAGATCTACCAGGAGCAGGCGATCTGCCTGTTGCAGGCCAGCCGCGAGGGGACCGACCTCGAGGAGCAACCGCTCGACCGGGCCAAGGAGCTGATCGACCGGGCGCTCGACATCTGCCGCGAGCACGCCATCCGGTGGTACCCGTCCGCACTCAACCGGGCGGGGCGCATCCACTACGCCGATGACGCCGACCGCGGGCTGCTGTACCTGCGCGAAGCGATCGAGAAGGCCGAGTTGGTCGCGGACGGGTGGTTCCAGTCGGCCAGCCTCATCGAGTTCCTCGAGCTCAACTACGCCACCTGGGAGGCCACCGGGAACCAGTCCTACCGCGACACCATCGCCGACTGGAAGCCCAAGGTCTTCAGCACGATGGAGCAGTTCGAGTTCGCCGACCTACGACCCCGCTGGGAGCTGATCAACGCTCACCTCGCGGTGCACGACGCGGTGCGGGCGGGCAGTGCGGACGGGCTGGACCCGGTCGCCCGCACCTACGGTCGGGCGCTGCTCGCGCTCGCCCACAACCGGGTCGGTTCGCACGGGGCCGCGGCACTCGACAGCGAGTTCACCCGGTTCGGCAAGCTGTACGTGCGGCTGGGCGCCCCGGTGCGCGGTAGGTGGTACGAGCTGCTGCGCGCTCACTGGGCCGCGGACGCGCCCCCGCTGGTGGAGCGGCTCGACCGGTTGCGTTGACCCGAACCCGAGATGGCCGCGAAGCCCGCGCCGTGAAAGGCTCCTGTGATGACGTCGACGGACCGGCGCGTGGTCGTGCTGTCCACAAGGGATATCCCCGGCGACCGTGAGCACGTGGTGCACAACTGCGAGGACTGCGCCTGCCCGGTCAGCGGCGAACGCGCCGCGCGCGAGCTGCCCGAGCTGCCCGCCGCTCCTCTCTTGCGCGCGCGTGAGGTTGTCGAGGTGCCGCTGGAACCCGGGTACTTCGCGTTGTTCAGCCCGCACGGGGGCGGTGGTGTCGTGGTGGTCGACACGGCGGGGCGCGAGCTGCTCGAGACCTTCGCCGAGCCGACGCCCGCCTCGTCCGTCGTCGCGGGCTCTCCTTCGCTCGAACAGGCGATCCGCACCCTGGTCGGGTTCGACGTGCTGCACCCGGTCGGCAGGCCGCCCGCACCGGTGTTCGAGCCGAGCACGGAGCTGACCGCGTGGCTGCACGTGACCAACAAGTGCAACCTGCGCTGCCCGTACTGCTACGTCCACAAGTCCGAAGAAGCCATGGACGACGACGTCGCCAAGGACTCGGTCGACGCGCTGGTCGCCTCCGCCAAGCGGCACGGTTTCCGGTCACTGCGGTTGAAGTACGCCGGTGGTGAGGCGAGCATGAACGCCGCCGTCCTGCTGCACCTGCACGACCACGCGACGGCGCTGTGCCGCGATGCCGGGCTGGGGTTGTCCGCGGTGCTGCTCAGCAACGGGGTCGCGCTCAACGGCGCGCTCGTGTCGGCTTTGCGCACCCGCGACATCCGGGTGATGATCTCGCTGGACGGCCTGGGCGAGACCCACGACGCGCAGCGCCCCACCGTGGGCGGGAAACCGTCGTCAGCCCTGGTCCTGCGCACCATTGACCGGCTGCTCGACGCGGGCATCTCTCCCCACCTGTCCATCACGGTCACCAACCGCAACGTCGACGGGATCGCGGACGTCGTGCGCATGGCGGTGCGCCGCGACCTCACCTTCAGCATCAACTTCTTCCGCGACAACGACTGCGCGGCCTCCTTCGACGACCTCCAGTACGCCGAACAGGCCATGGTCGAGGGGCTGGACCGCACCTTCGCGGTCATCGAGGAAGTGCTGCCCCGGCGCAGCGTCCTGGGGTCGGTGCTCGACCGCGGGCAGTTGGTCGCGCCGCGCAGGCGGGCCTGCGGTGTGGGCGACGACTACGTGGTGATCGACCAGAGCGGCGGGATCGCCCAGTGCCACATGGAGATCACGCGGGTCGTGGGGAACGTGCGGACCGACGACCCGGTGTCGGCGATCAGGTCGGGCCAGGGGGTGCGCAACCTGCTCGCCGACACCAAGACCGGCTGCCGCGACTGCAGCTGGCGGAACTGGTGCTCCAGCGGCTGCGCCGCGGCCACGTTCCGCGCGACGGGCCGGTGGGACGTCCAGTCGCCCAACTGCGGGATCTACCGCGCGATCTACCCGCGGGCGGTCCGGCTGGAGGGCCTGCGGATCCTCCGGTACGCGCGGCGCTCGGCCTAGCCCTGGAAGTCAGGGGCGGCGACCGGAGAGGTCGAGGAGGCGGTCTTGGAGGGACGCGGACTCGTCCAGGTCGCCGCTGGGGCCGGTGCCGAACATGCCGAGGGTGCCGATGACCGGGGCGAGTGCCCGCATGTTCTCCCAGGTCTGCTCAACAAGTGCCGGGTCGAGCTTGTCGTCGACGTCCAGGGCTCTGGCGAGGTCCCAGGCGTGCACGAGGTACTCGGCGATGCGGAAGTCGACGGCTTGGCGGGCGGGGACCGGGCCTAGGGGGTGGGGGACGATGCGGTCCAGTGCTTCGGGGACGGCTGCCCGGTCCAACGCCTCGGCTGACGCGGTGAACACGGCCAGCGGGTCGTCGTCCCCGATCCAGTCGGCGCCCAGCGCTTCGACGGCGGTGTCCGCGGTGCCGCCGGTGAGCAGGGCGGTGGTCATCCGGTCACCGCCGATGACGTGGTTGACCAGGTCGCGGACAGCCCACACCGGGCATGGCGTGGGCGCCGCGAGCGCGTGGGGCGTGAGGTGGACAAGTCGACGTCGGAACTCGTCGCGGGCGGTGTGCAGCACGGTGTCTCCTCAGTTGGGGGTGCGGGTGAGCGGCCAGAAAACCTCGGTCCGCCGCGCGCCGGGCTCCAGCGAGGCGTCGAAGTAGGCCTCGCGCAGCGGCCCCGCCGCCCCGAGCCCCAGCTCCGCGACGTGGGCCCCGAGCGCCCCGTACGTCTCGTCCAGGTCCTCGTACCGCCCCTGGTGCACCGCGACGGCGAGCGTGGCCCCGGGGACGACCAGGGTGGGGGTCAGCGTGCTGACCGGCCGGAACACGGTGACCTCCCCCTCGCCGTCGGCGAACAGCTCCTCGGGGAACAACGCCCCCATCGGCCCGCTCCCGTCGTCGGGCAGGGCCAGGTACGCCTGCTGGCAGAACCGCCTGACCTCGGTGCGGTCCACGAACCGGGTGATCCCCACCGCGGGCTGGTCGGCCACCACCCGGTACCGCACCACGGCCGCCACCGCCTGCTGCGCGAGCAGCCGCCGCAACCCCGCGATGGCCACCCGGGTCCGGTCGAGCTCACCCTCCAGGTGGTCCAGGTGGGCCAGCAGCACCCGATCCCGGTCCGCGGGGTCCTCCGCCGCCAACAACGCCTTGACCTCGGCCAGCGGCATGTCCAACTCCCGCAACCGGCGGATCATCCGCGCCGCCCGCACCTGCCCCGGGTCGTAGGTCCGCAACCCCGTGCGGGGGTCGACGTGCCGGGGTTCGAGCAACCCCAACCGGTGGTAGTGCCGCAGGGCCTTCACGGTCAGGTGCGTCATCTTGGCGAACTCGCCAATCGGAATGGTGCCGGGCATGGGGTGAGCATCCACGCTCCCCCAGGGGGAGCCGCAACCCCCTCCCCGTGCTCTGCGCCGTCCACAACGAACCCCGTACCGCAGTTCCATCGTGTACCCGCCCGCCGCCCGCGGATGCCGTGGGTCTGGGGTCGGCGCTGCACCCGGTGGTCTCCGACATCCAGGGCTAGTCGCGCGGGCCGGGAGTGGTGCCTTGTGAGCAAAGGGAAATCCGCACGCGATTCTTGGCGGCTGGACGAAACGCGGCGGTTGTCGGAGGAGTTGCTGGACCGGGCGGTGGGCGGTGGTCCGATGTCCTGGCGCGACTGGGACGAGCTGACCTGGTCCATCGCCTCGGTGCCTGGACTCGCGCTGGCGCCGTCGCGGCTGTGGAACCAGGTGGCGCAGCGGCTGCTGGTGGAGTCGCACATCGCCGACGGGGTGCCGTGGATGGTGCGGGCGGAGGCCTACCACCGGTTGATCACCCACCCGGTGGGCGGGCGGCGGGCGATCGCGGTCGCCGCCGAGTCCGCCGCGGACCGGGGTGCGCAGAGCATGATCGGCATGCTCGCCGCGTTCTCCGCCACCGCTGACCCGATGGCGACCACGACCGTCCTGCGGCACATCACCGACCCGGTGACCGAGCGGACCTTCTACGGCGCGCTGCTCACCGCTGTCAAGGTGCTCGACCACGGCCACCTCGACCCCGCGATGGCCAGGGCGGTGCTGCCCACCCTGGTCGACCTGATCTCCGATGGCGGCGAGCTGGCCCTGCTCGCCGCGAGCCTGCTGCGGCGGCTGCCCGCCGAAGCCAGGGGCGGGCTGTCGGCGCGGCTGTTGCGGGAGGTCGCCTGCCTGGTCGAGGTGCCTGCCCGGCCGCAGCTGCCGGACTCGGTGGTAGCGGAATTGGCGGGTGTCGCGGGCGCGCTGGCGGACCCGCTGCTACCCGTGTGGGTCACCGAGATGACCCGCCACCCGGTCTTCGACATCCGCCTGCTGGCGACCTTCCACATCTACGCGAGCCCGCTGCGGATCCCGCTGGCCAGGGCCCTCGCCGCCGACCTCGAGTGCCTACTGCGCGCACGCGCGTCCGGCACCCGGGTGCACCGCCTGTTCCAGATCCTGCGCAAACTGGGCGGCCCCGAGCAGCGGCGCATGGTCGAACGCCTGCTGACCCACCCCGAACTACCCGCGACCGTCCTGGACTCCGCCGCCTACTCCCTGGGCCACCTCGGCGGCCACACCCCAGCGAACTGGTTCCGGCAGGCGGTCCGCCACCACCTCGCCCACACCCGCGAACCCGCCCACATCAGCGTGCTCGACCGACTCGTCTACGCGATGGGCATGTCCGGCCACGACGCGGTGCTCACCGAACTGCTGTCGGTACCCGACCTCCCGAACCCGGTGCGCACAGCGGCCCGGTGGTGGCTTGAGCTGCCCACCCACATCCGGGAGAGCGCCCGCACCTGACCCGCGCCCGCATCTGTCCTGGATCTGTCTGGCTCCCGCTGTTCCCCCGCCGCCCCGTTCCCGCCATCATGCCGACATGAGCGTGGTCTTCCTGAGCTACACCTGGTCCGACCTCGCCCACGTGAACCGCATCGACCGCGCCCTGCGCCGGGAACCGGGCGTCCGCGTCTTCCGCGACACCGATATCGCCACGTTCGACCGCATCACCGCGACACTCGCCGCCGAGGTTGACGCCGCCGAGTTGTTCGTCGTCTTCTACTCCCGCCGCTATCCGACCAGGTATGCGTGCCAGTGGGAGCTCACCCGCGCGTTCCTCGGTGCGCACGGGGACCCCATGGGGAAGATCCTCGTGATCAACCCCGAGCCCGATGAGCACCACATCGCCCCGGTTGAGCTCACCGATGCGGGCTACTACGACTGGTACCGCGATCCCGACCCGCGCAAGGTCGCCGCGCTCGTAGCGGGCAAAGCGGGTTCTCCCAGCGTGGGCCTAGTCACCAACGACCTGGATCCGGAAGTCGTCAAGCCCAGGCGGTTCGTGGGGCGGTACCGTGAGATGTGGACGGTCCACAGTGCACTCCACGGCGGCTTGCTCTCGGCGGTGACCAAGCCGTACGGACACTCCGTCGCCGTTCTGAAGGCGCCCAACGGTATGGGCAAGAGTGCGACCGCTCGCCACTACGCCTTCCTCTTCCGCGACGCCTATCCCGGCGGTGTGCTCTGGTTGAACATGGACGGCAGCGGGTTGCGGATCGCGGGGAAGGATGTGCTGACTCACTTCGCCGAGCAACTGAGGGCCGCCGCGCGGTTCGGCAACCGGCTCGCGGATCTGCCGCCGGACCGGGTTGGGCCCGCCGCGGCGGGGCTGCTCACCGAGGACGTGCTGATCGTCGTCGACGACCTCCCGCCCGGGTTGACCGCCGACGTGCTCGACCAGTTGGTCGTCCCCTCGCCGCGCGCCCACACGCTGATCACCGCGCGGTCCATCACCGCTCAGTGGCCGGTCACCCACGTCGAACTCGGCGGCCTGGACGGCGCCGAGGCCGAGGAGTTGTTGCGGGCTCAGTGGCACGACCTCGACGACCGTGAGCGGGACGCGATCCACTCGCTCGCCCAGAGTTGCGGCGGTCATCCAGAAACGCTGTCCATCGCGGTGAGCAGGCTCGCCGCGGCGCGGGGGACCGGAGCCATCGAGCAGTTCGACGAGGAGTTGGCGGCGATCGCGCGCGGCGGCGTCGACCTGCACGCCGCACAGGTTGACGCACAGTCCAAGGTCGCCCGGCTGGTCCTCGGGTTCACCGCGGCCCTCGCCGACGCGCCGTTCAGCGGCGGGCTCGTCGCCACCGGGCTCGTCGCGGGTGGGCGGGCGACGGCGGTCCAGGTCGCCGCGGCACTGTCCGAACTCGCCGAGCAGAGCCTCCTGCGGCGCGTCGACCCGGACGGCTGGCAACCGCAGTCGCTCGTCGCCGACGCGACCCGCGGCGAACTCGGCCCCGACACCTGCGGTGACCTGGCCAGGCTCGCCGCGCGCACCGTCGCCGCCGCGTTGCGGACCGAACCGGTGGACCGCCGCCTCCTGCTGCACGCCCGTGTCCTGGCCGGAAACGCCGCCCTGCCAAGGGATGAAGCCTTGGAACTGCTCCGGTTGACAGCGCGCAGGCACGAGGACCTCGGCGACGCGCCCTCCGCCCGCGACGCCATCGAGCAAGCGATTCGCCTGGCAGGCCTGCTGTGCGCGACCGGCGACCTGCTCACCGCGGCACGACTCGCCGTCGCCGCCCGCGACCGGGCCGCGATCACCCACGCCACCCTCGCCGTCGACCGAGCCGCCACCTCGGGTGACCGGGAAACCGAGTACCGCGCCAGGTTCCTCGCCGCGACCGCCCACGACCACGCGGGCGACTACCACGCCGCCGACGCCGTGCTGCCCGACGCGATCCCGGGATGGCTGCCGGAAACCGAGCGACCAACCGCCCTGGTGGCGCGATCGGCGGCCCTGCGCCGCCGAGGCCGGTTCGCCGAAGCGCTCGCCGTGATCACCGAGGTGCACCCCGAGATCCGCCGTGAACACCCCGGCGGCGCCCACCGGGGACCCTGGCCCGCGGCGACCGTCGAACTCGCCGCGACCCTCGTGCTCGCCGGGGAGGTCGACCGGGCACGGGACCTCGCCCGGTCGGTCGTCGACCTGTTCGCCGAGGTCGGCCTCCCCGAGCACGGCGTCGCCAAAGACGCCGAAGCGACCGCGGCGGACGCCGACGTCGCGATCGCGTTCGCCGACTGGAACTGGACCGACGAGCGGTGGCGCGCGGCGACCGACCGGCTCGGCGTGCTCGCCGCGAGGTCGGGGGAGTGGTTCGGACCACACAACCCCCGAACCCTCGACCTGCGCGTGCGGCACGCGCGCGCCCTGGTCGCGAGCAAGCAACCCGGACCCGCGCTGGACCTGTTGTCCCCGTTGGACACCAGCTTGATCGACGTCCTCGGTGCCGATCACCCGCTGCGGCTGCGCGCCCGTTCGACGGTGGGTGCGGCCCGGGTCGCCGTGACCGACTGGGAGCGTGCCCGGGAGGTGCTCGCCGATGTCCTGCCGCGCCAGGTGGCCGTCCTCGGTGAGGCCCACGTGGACGCGATCTCGACCCGTTTCGAACTGGGCATCGCGACGCTCGGGTGCGGACGCCGGGCCGAGGCTTGCGCCCTGGCCGACCGCGCGGCCCGGTTGCAGCGCGACAACTACGGCGCGACCACCGAGCAGGCGTTGGAGATGACCATGCTCGGCGCGAGCTTGAAGGTCACGCCGCGCTCGTTGCTCGCGGGCCTGGTCCGGCTCCGCAGGCCCCGGTAGCGGGCGCGCGCGTTGCGGCGGTCGGGTGAACCCGGCCGCCACGGCGCAACACGCGGGTGCGGGTGAGCGAACAGCTATCGCGTGCGCGCCAAGATGGCCCGCGCGGGGCACCACGACCTCCCCGGCCGGTGTCCGCGGAAAGGACCCGCATGCCGATCACCGCCGAGGCACTCGTCACCGACCTCAAACCGTTGCGCCAACGCCGGGGCCTGGGCAGCCCGCACGTCGCGCGGCAGATCACCGACCGGGTGCGCCAGGTCTTCGGACTGCACGGCGACGACGCGCGGGTGGTCGCCGTACTGGCCGAACAGTTGCGCGAGTTGGCCGAACCGTTACCGCACGACCTGCGCCAGGCCGTGCTCATCGCCTACGCCCTCACCCCGCACAGCAGACTGCCCACGCTGACCGACCGGATCGACCTGATCGCCGGGGAGCTCGACCGCGACAGCCGCACCGTGATCCGCCGCATCGACGACGGCCTGCTGCTCATCGCCCAGGGCGCGCTCGCCCGCCACGAACGGCTCCCCGAACCCCCGCCCGCCGACGTCCAGCCTTGGCGCACAACGACACTGTCGAGCACGGTCGTGCTGGACCAGGCCACACCGCAGGTGTACGAGCGGTGGCGGATCCTGGTCACCGGCCAGCCGTTGAGCGCCATCGACCTCGAGTTCTCCGTCCCGGTCGGTACCGACGACAGCGGCCTGTCCCCGGACAACCCCCACCTCGACGTCCTCTACGGCGGCACGCTGACCACGCACCTGCGCCACTCCCGGTCCCGCCTCGGCTACGGACTGGTGCTGCCGAGGGAACTCGCGCCCGGCGCCGAACACGAGTACCACCTGCGCTACACCTTCGCCGACCGCGCGACGATGTCGTCGTTCTACCTGTGCACGCCCCGCTTCCCCTGCTCCCGCTTCGACCTGCGCGTCCGCTTCGGCCCCGCCAACACCCCCGCCAAAGCCTGGCGAATAGACGGCGTCCTGCCGACCGAGGTGGACGACCACACCGCCCCCCGAGAACCCCTCGACCTCGACCCGGTCGGCGAGGCGCACCTGAGCTTCACCAACCTCAAACCCCACCTCTCCTTCGGCGCCGCCTGGACCCAAGACCCCCTCACCGCCGACCCCGACCCGCTCGGGCCAGACGGCGGGTAGGTAGCAACGGGAACACCGCCCCGAGCGCGACCAGACCTTCCGCTGGCTGCAGCCACCACTGACTGCGCCGCCGTGGGTGGTCCGGGCAATGCCATGAGGTCTCCTGCGGCTGGCGTGGCCCCATGGCCCCACCGGTTGGGATTGTCTGGGCGCCTCCCAGTGGCACACTTGTTGCGCGGCAACGGTGGACCGCGGTTGCCTCCGGGCGGTTCGGCCGTCTGGCCTGGGCGCCCTCACCGCCCACCCCGACCGGATCGGGCCAAGCGGCGGGTGAGTAGCAACAGGAACACTGCCGCGAGCGCGACCAGTACGCCCCCCGACAGCAGCCACCACGGTGGGCTGTGGTGCCACAGGGGGTCGTCCTGCATGCCCGGCAGCGCACTCAAGTCTACAGTGGATGCCCCCGCCGCGTAGCCCCACCGACTGGGAGCCAGCCAGGACACCTGTGCCAGTACCACCCGACCCGTCACCGGGATCATGCCGCCGCAGAGGACGAGTTGGGCCATGACGACCACCACGAGTACCGGCATCGCCTGTTCCGCCGAGCGCACCACGCTGGACAGGAACAACGCCGCCGCGCACGAGGTGAAGCCGGTCAGGGCCGCGGCGACCGCCAGCTCCAGTGCCGGGTTCACCAACACCACCGCCGACTCCGGGGCGGGTTTCACCAACACGGTCCCGCCGACCAGCAACGTCGCCTGCGCCGCGCACACCACCGCGAACACGACCGCCTTGGCGACGACGTAGGCGCGCACCGGTAGACCCGCCGCGCGTTCTCGGTGGAAGATCGCCCGTTCCGCCACGATCTCCCGGATCCCGCACGCGCCACCGGTGAACGCCGCGCCCACGAACAGCAGTACCAGCAGTTGGCCCGCTTCGCCTGGGTCGTCCGGATCCGGTGGTCCGAACCCGCCCTTCCCCGGCACCGCCAAAGCCAGCACGGCCAGCACCAAAGGCATGCACAGCAGGAAAGTCGCATAGGCTCGGTCCGCTGCGATCAGTGCAATGTGCCGGATCACCAGGGTTCGGGCCTGCGCGCGCCATGAGCGCACAGCAGGCGCAGGCGCCGAGCCCGTCCCCGCTGGACGTCGTGGGGCTGGTGTGCGCAGGGGTTCCGGCGCGCTGTGCCGTGAGGCTTCCTCGAAGATCTCGGCCCAGTCGGCTGTACCGAAGCGCACCCGCAGGTCGGCCGGTGGTCCCAGGAAGATCGGCACGCCGCCCGGTGCGGCCAGGATGAGGATCCGGTCGCACCAGGCCAGGTTGTCGGTGCTGTGGGTGACCACGACCACCGACCGCCCCCGGTCGGCGATGGACCGCAGGGTGGCCATGATCTGCCGGTCCAGGTTCGGGTCGAGGCCGGAGGTCGGTTCGTCGAGCACCAGCAGCGGGGGAGAGGTCAGCAGTTCCATCGCGATCGACACCCGCTTGCGCTGACCGCCGGACATGTCCTTGACCCGCGTACCCGCGTGCTCCAGGAGGTCCACTTGCGACAGTGCGCCGTCCACGACGTCCCTGCGCTCCGCGCGCCCTGTGTCAGCGGGCAACCGCAGCGCGGCGGTGTGCGCGAGTACGGCGCGCGCCGACAACGACGTGTGCAGCACGTCGTCCTGCGGGACGGTCCCGATCAGGGTCCGCACGGCACCGTGACCGCACATATCGGTGCCGTCGTAGGTCACCCGCCCCGCACTCGGCGCCAGGTCGCCTGTCATCACCTTGAGCAACGTCGACTTGCCCGCCCCGGAAGGACCGACGACCGCGACGAACTCGCCGGGCGCGATGTCCAGCGACACCCCCGAGAGCAGGTTCCGCCCGTCGGGCAGCGACAGCGTCACGTCGTCGACCACCAGGTGGTGCGCCGACCGCGGGACCTGGCTCAAGCCGTGCTCGGCCACCACGACCTCGCTGGACCCCAGCGTCAGCGTGTCACCGACCCGCGCCAGGGTGCTCCCGGTGATCGCCGCGCCGTTGAGCAGCGTCGGGTTGCGCCCGCCCAGGTCGGTGACGAGCCAGTCGTCGCCGCTGCGGCGGGCCGCCGCGTGCCTGCGCGAGACCATCGGGTCGACCAGGACGATGTCGTTGTCCGGCGCGCGCCCGATCCGCACCTCACCACCCGGCGCGCGCTCACCGACGTGCAGCACCACCTCCACCGCGTCGGCCAGGCGCACCACGGTCTCCTGGCCGACGGTGAACCGGGACACGCGCTCACCGCGCAGGCTGGTGCCGCCGGAGGACGAGCGGTCGCGGACCACCCACCCGCCGTCGTACTCGGCGAGCAGGTGCTCCCGCGACACGGCCGGGTCGTCGACCACCACCTCGCAGGTCGGCGCCCGGCCGATGCGCACCACCACCCCCGGCGCGAACGCCCAGCGGCGCGCGCCGGAGGTGACCACCAGGTCCCGGTCGGACGGTGCCACCGGCTCAGCCGGTGGTGGTCGTGGTGCTGGGGCTGGAGCTCCCGCTGGACCCGCTGCTCGGCCGCGGCGGCAGACCCGACACCGGCACCTCGCTGGCCAGGCCCAACAACTTCGCCTCACCGAGGACCAGGAGGTTTCTCCCGCAGGTCTCGGCCTTGCTGGTGACGATCCACTGGAACTTCAACCGCAGCACGTTGGTCAGGTCCAAGTCCAGCGGCTCGACCTTGCCGAACTCGATCGGCTGGCTGATCAGTTGCCGCCCGTCGGCGAAGACCTCCAACTGCAACTTGAAGTCGGTCATCTGAGCGTCGTCGGCGATGCCCACCGAGGTCACCAACCGCCGGAAGCCCTTGGAGAGATTGTACTCCACCGACACTGATCTCGACGTGCACGAGTAGTGGGAGTAACCGCCCCAGGCCAGCGAGTGGAGGAACTGCTTGCCACCCATCGCCTTGGTCCCGTTGTCGGACCACTCACCCAAGGTGGTGGGCAGCTCGTCCAGGTACACCGTCACGGCGGGACGGGCGACGACCAGCTTGACCTTGTCGTCCACCTTCTCGCCTGCGGCGGGCTCCTGGGTCAGCACCGTGCCGTCGGGACTCTTGTCGTCGATCTGGTCGACGATCTCGACCTCCATGGACTGCGGGAGCTTGTCGCGCGCCTCGCCCAGCTTCAGCCCGACCAGGTCCGGCATGGACTCCAGCCGGATCTCCGGTTTCGTCGTCCGCTGCGCCGAGGTTGTCGTCCGCCCACCTCGTGCGGACGTCGTCTCGGAGGTCGGCTCCGAGCCGCTGTCGCCCGAGTCCGAACTGGTCGGGTTCGCGGCGTTCTCCCGTGTCGCCAACGCCCAGCCCCCACCCGCAGCCACGACGAGCAGCACCGTGGCGGCGGCGATGATCGGCAAGCGCTTGCGCTTCTTGCGCGGGGCAGGCGGGCCGACCGGTCCAGGCATGCGCAGCACCGTTTCGTTCGTGTTCCCCTGCCCCATCGGCAATCCCGGCGGCGGCGCCTGCAACCGGGGCGCGACCGGGATCTGCGCCTGCCAGAACCGCTGCGCCAGGCTGGCGAGCGCGGCACTGACCTGCCCCGCCGACTGGGGTCGCGCGGCAGGGTTCTTCTGCAGCAGGCTCCAGATGACGTCCCACAGTTCGTCGGGGATGCCGTCCGGGCGGCCGGGCAGCTTGTCCGCGTGGCTGCGCAGCACCTGCAGCACCGACTCGCCGTGGAACGGCGGGACACCGCAGCACATCTCGTAGAGCGTGATGCCCAGCGAGTACAGGTCCGCGGCGGGCGTCACGGACTGGCCGTCGGCGACCTCGGGGGCCGCGTACTGCGGCGTGCCCGCCATCACCGTGCTGCGCCCGACCCGGGACCCCTCAGCCATCTTCGCGATCCCGAAGTCGGTCAGCCTGGGCGTGCGGATCGGTGCCGCGTGGTCCATGAGCACGTTCTCGGGTTTCACGTCGCGGTGCACGATGCCCGCCTGGTGCACCGCGTGCAGCGCGTTGGCGATCCCGGCGCCGATCCTGGCCACCTCGGCTGGCAGCAGCGGCCCGGTCGCCGTCAGCTGCTCGCGCAACGTCCCGCCGGAGACCAGGTCCATCACGATCGCCGCCGTGTTGCCCTCGATCACCAGGTCGTGCACGGCGACCAGGTTCTCGCCGCGCAGCGCGACCAGGATGGACCGTTCCTGGTGGAACCGGGAGACGAAGTCGGCGTTGTCCACCAGATCCCCGCGCAACAGCTTGAACGCGTACTGGTGCCCCTGGTGGTCGGTCCCCCGGTAGACCTGCCCCATCGCGCCGGAACCGAGGAGTTCGCCCAGCGTGTACTGGCTCCCCAACGCACGATCCATGGTTGTTCCCTCACATCCTCGCCGCGCGGCTGCCCACCCGCAGACGCGTCATGCCGCCCTCCCCGGAGCGGACCGGCTAATCGGAACACCCGGGTGCGACGCGCGTACAGGACAACTTCCGGAAGAAAGCAGGACAAAAGGCAAAGTACGCCGTGGTGCGGAGTTGACCCCTTTTGTACCAAGGTAAGCATTCGCCTGCCGAGTCGGTCTATGGTCGCCACATGGAGCGCCTTCTCGACATCTTCTTGTCCTACAGCGGTGATGACCGCGAGCGCGCGGAGCAGCTCTACGCCGCGTTGACGAAGGCGGGGCTGAAGGTCTTCATGGACAAGCGCGACATCCACCACGGGCACAGCATCACCCGCGATATAGAGACCGGCCTGCGCACGTCCAAGACCCTGCTCGCCTACTACTCCAACTCCTTCGCGCACCGGTCGGCCTGCCAGTTCGAACTGCACCACGCCTACCTGTCGGCGTTGCGCGCCAACGAGGTCGAGCGGCGCATCCTGGTGATCAACCCGGATGACCCGGCCACCGGCCACCTCGGTCCGCTGCACGCGCGCGCCCACCGGTACTGGAACACCTGGACCTCCGACCGGGAACTCGCCGAGCTGGTCGCGCAGGTGAAGGTGGCCGTCGACCTGGTCGGCACACCGTTCCCCGGGTTGAGCTTCGCCGATCCGGTGACACCGCGGGAGAACGCGGCGACCGTGCCGACCGCCACGTTCGTCGGCAGGTACGGCGACCGCTGGCGCCTGCACAGCGCGCTGCACCGCGGGGAGGAACCACTGGTGGAGGTGACCAGCGGGCCGCCGATCGCCGCCGTGAGCGGGATGACGGGGATCGGCAAGACCGCCTTGGTGCGCTCGTACGCCCGCGACTTCGGATTCCTCTACCCAGGCGGCGTGTACTGGATCTCGCTCGCCGGGGCGAGCGATGTCGACCTCCGGTACTGGTACACCGCCGAGTTGGCCGCGCTCGATGAGTCCATTGTGGATCGTTCGAGGTCCGGTGTGCTCGCCTGGTGGCGGCAGCACCTGGACCTGCCGTCGTTGTGGGTGATCGACGACGTGCCGAGCGGTCTCGCCGAGGGGGCGTTGGCCGAGCTCGTGCTGCCCGCGTCGAACGTGCACACGATTCTCGTTGCGCGGCAGGAGTTCCCGCCTGGGTTCGCCGACCAGGTCCGCGTGCGCGGGTTGGTGCCGGAGGACGGGCGGGAGCTGTTCACCGCCTACCAGAAGCACTCCGAGGAGGAGGCCCTCGCCGTTGACGAGTTGGTCGCGAAGCTGGGCGGGCACCCCTACGCCATCCTGCTCGCGGCGGACGGCTCCCGCGGGCGTGAAGGGCTCTGGGAACTGCGGGACCGGGTCGCTGATCTGACTTCCGACGCCGCCGTGCTCGACGTCGCGCTCCTGGCGGTGCGGCGAAGCATCGAGGGGATCCCGGGTCCGCAGCGCCTTATCCTCGCCCTGGCCGCGATCTGTGCGTCAACGCCGCTACCCGCTCGCTTCGTCGACAGGGTCCTCGCCGCGCTCGCCCCCGGTGTCGCCACCCACACGCTGCTCGCCGAGCTGGACAAGGCTCACCTGGTCGAGCGGGTGGGCGCCGCGTGGCAGGTCCACAACCTCGTCCGCACCGCCGCCAGGCAGGACGCGGAGCCGAGCACCCTGCTCTCCACAGCGGTTGTGGCAGCCCATGAACTGCTGCAACTCGCCGACGGCACAACAGGTCTCGTTGAACACGCGGTCGCTCTGCTCGACCACGTCGTCGGATCCGCCTACGTCGAACCCCTCAACGTCCTCGCCGCCGCGCACTACGAGTCCCACGGTGAACCGGTCTTGGCGGCCCCGCTGCACGAGAACCTCGCCGACCTGCGACCGGACACGCCCCGCCACCTGGTGCGAGCCGCCCAGGCGAGACGGGCCGCTGGGCACCTTGCCGAGGCGACGGCCCACCTCGACCGCTTGGATGCGCTGGACCTCGACCCCCCGACGCGCCTACTCGTCACCTCGCTGCGCGCCACGGTCCTGGACGACCTCGGTGCGCACCGCGACGCCGAAGTCCGGTGGCGCGAGGTCCTCGCCGGTCCGCTGCACGCGCTGACCGACGTCGAGCAGGTCGAGATCCGCACCGCCCACCTCCGCAACGTCCGCCTCCTCGGACACCTGCGGCGAGCTCGCGACCTGGCCCGTGAGCTCGTCCGAGCGGCGGTGCCGTTCGAGGTCCTCGTCCCCGCCCACCTGGAACTCGCCTGGTTGGAGGCCGACATCGGCGACCGGGAAGCCGCCCGCTCCACCGCCCGCCGGATCGTCGACCACTACCGCGACCGGGGGATGCCAGAGCACCAGCACGCCGTCGACGCCGCCACCCTCCTGCACGCCGCCCACCTGAAGATCTTCATCCTCCAGCCGATCCCCGGAGCCGAGCAACGGGCGGCGGCGGAGGCCGAGCTGCGCGACCAGTTCGCCATCACCCGCCACCGCCACGGCCCGGACAACCCGAAGACCCTCGCACTCGCCGTGACCCACATGGAGGCCATGGTGGGCGTGGGCAAGTGGCCCGAGGTGCTGGACCGCTACCGAGACCTGCCCGACCTCCTCTCCCGCCGCCTGGGCCCGACCCACCGGTTGTGCCTGCGCTCCCGCCACTTGATCGGCCTCGCCCACAACGGCCTCGGTTACTACGCCACGGGTGGCGCGATCTTCGCCGAGGCGTACGAGGCCCAGTTGGCGGCCATGGGCCCGACGCACCCCTTCACCCTGGAATCCCACTACGAACTGGGCCTGGTGAAGTGGCACGGCGGTGATGGTTCCGGCGCGCGGGAGATCTTCCACGCGGTGAAGGCGGGCGCCGACCAGGAGATCGGCCGGGCCAACGACGTCTACGGCAAGGCGTTGACCGCCATCCCGTTGTCCTTCCTCCCTGGTGGGTTCTTGCGCTGGTTCCGCAGCTGAGTGCGGCCTGCCTCGGTGGCGACGGTCCTCACACCTCGACGATGACCTGGTCCAGACCCTTGCGGACCAGGTCGGGGACCACGGCGTCCGGTGCGGGGTAACCGATCGGGATGACCGCGAACGCCTTCTCGTTGCGCGGCCGGTTGAGCACCTCGGACAGGAACCGCATCGGGCTGGGCGTGTGCGTCAGCGCCGCCAGTCCGGACAGGTGCAGCGCGGTGAGCAGCATCCCCACCGCGATACCGACCGATTCGCCGACGTAGTAGTGCTTGTGCTGCTCGTCCCCGTCGAGGAAGTACCGCTGCTCGAACACCACAAGCAGGTAGGGCGCGTCGGTGAGGTGCGGCTTGTGCATGTCGGTCCCCAGCGGCAGCAGCGCCGAGAGCCACTCCTCACCCAGGCGCCCGTCGTAGGAGAGCCGCTCCTCCTGTTCGGCCGCCTCCCGGATCCGCGCCCGCACCACGGGATCCTTGACCAGCACGAACGTCCACGGCTGCTGATGCGCCCCTGACGGCGCCGTGGCCGCCACCGCGATCGCGTCGAGCACCAACTGCTCCGGCACCGGCTCCTCGGAGAACGCCCGCACCGTCCTGCGCTGCTGCATCCGCACCCGCAGGTCGGCCGCGACCCGCAACGCCTCCTCCGCCGGAATCCGCTCCGGCCGGTAGGGCACCGGCGTGTAGGGCTTGCTGTGCATGGGCGACCAGGTAGCCATTGCCCGATCGTAACCACGGTCCTTCCGATCACGCCAGATGCGGCCGCGGGTCAGCAGGTGTTCGGCTGGTTCCAGCGGTGGAACTCCTTGGCCCCCAGCGGCCGCCCATGCACCTCGGACACCGGGTCCTGCGAGTTGGTGTAGTACCGCTTGTACCAGTCGACGTCGGACTGGGTCATGGCCTGGGCGGTGAGCATGTAGTCGTTCTCCTCACCGGGGTTGCCGACGTAGATGTTGTTGGCCGTCCACGTGCCGTCGCCGTGGAAGTCGATGGGCTGTTCGTAGAAGACGTTGGGGCTGTCGACCTGCCGGACCAGGATCACCGCTCGGCCTTCCGGCGGAACCGTGCCCCAGCCGCTGAGGTCCGTGCAGTAGGTGACCGGTCCCGTTGTGCTGAAACCGAAAGCGGTCGGTGGCGGTGGCGGTTGGTTCGTCGTGGTCGTGGTGATCGGGATGACCACTCTGGTCGTGGTGGTGGTCGAAGCCGGGGTCGTCGGCGCGGGTACCGGGTTCACCGGGGTGGACGACTGACCGGCGGCGGTCGTGGTGGTGGTCACCGTGACCACGGACGTGGTTGTCGTGGCCGTGACCGCTGTGGTGCCGCCACCCGAGGCGCCCGACGCCGGTGGCGCGACCGGTGCCCGCAGCGTCGCCCCGACGAGCACCCCACCGCCCGCGCCGACCACCACCAGGACCACCTGCACCAACACCGACAGTGCCGTTCGGCGGCCGCTGTGCTCCCGGAACAGGACGTACGCCAGGATCACCGCGCCGATCACCACCGTCCCCGCGCCCGCGGTGACCAGCGCCCACACCGCGTTCTCGGTGAACGGCTGGAAGAACTGCTGCAACGCCGCACAGGCCCCGAAAGCGGTCGCGTACACCGACAGCAGGCGGTACAACCGCCGCTTGCCGTCGGGTGAGAGGAACGGCTTGGCCATGTGATCACCTCACCTGGTCAGTCGCTGCCCGCTCGGTGTCCGTTAACCCCTCGTGGGCGGTTCAGCGGTAGCCCAACGCCTGGAGCTCGGCGGTGACGGCCTTGGCCAGTTGGACCGCGGGGACAGCCGGGTCCCAGGAGTAGGCGCTGACGATGACGGTTCCGGTGTGGAGGGTGATGGAGTCCTCGCCGTTGCCCCGCATCGCCCAGGTGCCGATGTCGGGCACCAGGGGTTTCGGCTCGACGTCGGCGTTCAGGCCCGCGGACGCCAGGTGCGCGCTGGTGGCCAAGGCGGCCGCGTCCTGGGGGTCCGCCGCCGTCCAGTCGACGGTGATCATCGCGGGGACCGAGCCGTCCAGGTCGGTGTAGGAGCAGTGGATCGGGTGGGGGAGCGGTTGTGACAGGAGTGTTCCCGGTGTGCCGACGGGTTTCGGCGGACGGCCTGGCCACCACTGTTCGAGCTGCTCGGCGGGCAACAGCTCGCACGGGTCGGGCCACCGGTCGATCGGCGCGGCGGCGTTGGTGTGCTCGATGGCGCCGCCAGCGGTGAGGGGGACCGCGTTCAGGACGTTCCCGGTGAGGGCGAGCAGGGTGCCGTCGGCGACGGCGAACCACTCGCCCAGGCCGGTCACCGTGAGCGGGGTGGACCGGATCGTGCCGGTGGCGGGGTCGATGCTGTCCACCACGACGGGCAGCAGGTTCGCCCACAGGAAGAGCCCGTCCGGGGTGCCACCCGGCGAAGAGCGGTAACCGAGGACGGCGTCACCCGATGCCGTCATGGCCCGGTAACCGTTGCGCCGGAGGTTGTTCGTCGGGAGATCACCGCTGGGCCGGGGCAGCGACCACCGCACGCCCCCGCCGCGCAGGTCGATCCCGAGGAGCGGGTCGTCGGTGCCCGCCATCCCCGACACCACCACCGTGTCACCGACCACGGCCATCACCGGCTGTTCGGGGGGCAAGTGCCCGGTGTAGACCACGCGGCCGTCGGCCGCGAGCACGGTTCCCGGGCCGAACTG
This sequence comes from Actinokineospora baliensis, assembly GCF_016907695.1. Taxonomy (NCBI): domain Bacteria; kingdom Bacillati; phylum Actinomycetota; class Actinomycetes; order Pseudonocardiales; family Pseudonocardiaceae; genus Actinokineospora; species Actinokineospora baliensis. The sequence continues at coordinate 3,733,307 of NZ_JAFBCK010000001.1, forward strand.
CGTGACGACCAGGACGCCGTGGTCCATCAGCAGGTATCCCGGCTGTTCCGGCGGGATCGGCGTTGCCCACTTCGGTTCGCCGGTGCGCGGGTCGAACCCGAACACCACCCGACCCTGCGCGCACCGGGCGACCACCGCGGCCAGGGTGTCGTCGGCCACCACCAGCGGGAGGTCCTCCAGGGTGAGGTCGCTGACCGTGACGAGGCACCCGCTGAACCCCGCGAAATCCAACTCCGCGAGGGAAGTGCTCCACGCGATCGCCCCGGTGCGGGCCTCGACGCCCACCAACTCGGAGTCACCGTTGTCGTCGTACCACGGCGTGATCACGATCCCCGCGCTCGCGGCGAGGTGTACCGGCGGGCCTTCGACGGCGAAGTAGTCCAGTGACGGCAGCAGTTCCTCGCGGTCGATGTCCCACAGCCGCCCGCCGGTCGCCGCGTCGAGCCCGATGGTCTGCCAGTCCGCCTCGACGTCGAGTTCGGTCACCTTGGTCGCGTCCACCGCGACCGTGACCGCACGGCCGGTCACCGCCCAGCTGACGACGTTCATCCCCTCCGGCGACTCGAACCGCCACATCGTCCGACCGGTCTTGGCCTCGACTGCGGTCACACCGCCCTGCGACCCGGCGAACACCGTGCCGTCGACGAGCGCGTACCCGTTGCCCGGCACCTTGGTCCGCCACGCCAGCCCTGGTGTCGGTGGTGGCTTGGGCGCCTCGGACGGTGCGGGGGTGTCGGCGGTGCACCCGGCCACCAGCAAGAGGCAGGCGAGCACTGTCCTCATCGGACGCACACGTCGGTGGGCAGGGTGCCGCACGGGTGCCACCCCCCACCCGCCGGGAAGTTCGGCAGGAACACGGTTCCGTAGCGGCCGTCGACCGGTTTCCCGGTGACCTGGAACGGCACGCCGCCCTCCGCGGAGACGGTCAACCGGCCTGCTGTGCCGTCGCCGTCGATGTAGTCGACCACGATCCGAAACGAGTAGGACGCGAGCTTGCCGAAGAACGTCACCGAGAACTGCTGGTTCTCGCCCTTGGCCAACTCGACGCGGTGCTCGGAGAACCACCGCGTGTCCGGCTTCGCCGGATCCCGCACGATCAACCGGGGGTCGTCGAGGCCTGCGCTGAGGTCGATCGCGGTCTTCTCGTTGCCGGGCGGGGGGTAGACCAGCAGCGTGCCCGCCAGCGGTGGCCGCCGCTGCGTGATATCCGGCTTGACGTCGGTGATCTGCACCGGCGTGGACCTGTTGCCTTTGACCAAGAACGACACCGTGGTCTGGCCAACCGGGACGTACCGGGTGTCCGACGGCACGTGGTACCCCGGGTCGCTGGTGTCCAGGAGTCCGTCGTACTCCGCACCCGGACCGAGTGGCTCGGGCAGCGCGTACTCCAACCCGCCGACCGCGGTCGCCGTGCCCACCTGCGCCACGGGCTCGCCGGGTTCCGGTGGTGTGGGTGCGGTGATCTCCAGGAGGAACCAGCCCGCCGCGACGACCAGCACCACCACGGCCGCGATGACCGCACTCCTGGGCGGCCGCCACGGCGCGTGGTGGTGATGGGTGTTCTCGAACGTGGCCGTGTGCGCCTGCACCAAGAGTCCGTTGACCACTGACGACTCGACCGCGTTGGCCACCTCAGCCGCGCGGTCGTCCCCGTCCGCCGCGCGGCGCTCACGGATCCCCATGGCCGCCCCCCGATCCCAGGAACAGCCAACGGTATCGACCCCTGGCGCCCTTGCCTACCGGTCCACCCCGATGGAGGAACTCCGCGCGCTACGCGACGGCGGTGCCCTCGAGTTCGACCATCAGGCTGGGGACCGCCAGCCGGGTCACCCCGAGCATCGAGGACGGAGGCGCGACCCCGGCCGCACCCAGCCTCGCCGTGAACCCGCCGTAGTGACGCAACAGCAGGTCGACGTCGGTCGTGTAGACGGTGAGCCGGACGAGGTTCGCGAGCGTCATGTCCGCCGCCGCGAGGACGGCCTCCAGGTTGTCGAGCGCGAGCGCCAACTGCGCGGCCATGTCACCTTCGTGTTCGGGCCGACCGTCGGCGTTCACCGCGGTCTGCCCGGAGCAGTACAGGGTCCTCGTCTGTCCGGAGACGACTTCGCCCTGGTTGAACCCCAATTCGATCGACCACGTCACCGGGTTGATGGTCGTGCGCTCCACTGCCATGCCAGCTCCTCTCGGGTTGTGGTCAGCAGTCTCCTGGGTCAATCACGACATCCTGTGTCATGTATTTCGGGTAGAGTTCGACCGTGCGAGCCGACCGGTTGGTGGCGATCGTGCTGCTGCTGCGCCAGCACGGTCGGCTGTCCGCGACCGCCTTGGCGCGGGAACTGGAGGTCTCCACCCGCACTGTGCTGCGCGACATCGAGGCGCTCTCGGCGGCGGGCGTGCCGGTCTACGCCGAACGGGGCCGCACCGGCGGGTTCGCCCTGCTGCCCGGCTTCCAGACCGAACTCACCGGCCTCAACCACGACGAAGCACTGGCCCTGCTCGTCGCCGGGTCCCGCCGCGGCGCCCAGGCGTTCGGCCTCGGCACGGCACTCGCCTCGGCGATGCGCAAGGTCGTCGACGCCCTCCCCGAGTCCTACCGCGCCACCGCCGCGGGCGCGGTCCAGCGGTTGCTGATCGACCCCGAGACCGACCTGCTCGGCCGCAAACCGGCCCCCGAGGAGATCCCCACCGCCGTCCTCGCCGAAATCCGCCGCGCCGTCTTCGCGGGCCACAAACTCCGCCTCCACTACGCGGCGGCCGGTCAACCCCCGAAGTGGCGCACGGTCGACCCGATCGGCCTGGTCACCGTGCGGGGCCAGGGCTACCTCCTGGCCACGAGAGCAGGCGCCGACCGCACCTACCGCCTCTCCCGCGTCCTGGCCGCCGAGGAACTCGCCGAACCCGCCCAACGCCCACCCCAGGTCAACCTCGACCGGGCCTGGCAAGACCGGAGCACCCGCTTCCGCGCAGGCGGCGACCAAGTCCCCGTCCTGCTCCGGCTGCACCCCGACCACCGCGAAACCCTGCTCAACACCGCCCTGGCGGCGACATCCGAATCCACCGAACCCAACGGCTGGCTGCGGCTGGAGGTGACCTTCCAAGACCCCAGACACGCGGAGTGGGCCCTGTGGCAGTTGGGACCGAACGCGGAAGCCCTGTCCCCGCCGTGGCTGCGCACCACCCTGCACAACCGCGCCACCACCATCGCGGCCAGGTACGAGCCCTAGAACCGCGAGCCTCGGCGTTCTCGACCACCAGGTGGGTGCGGCCGAGGTAGCCGGGCCACCTCGGCCGCGGGCGCGCACCTAGCGCCGCGTGGCGAAGAACGCGCGGATGTCGGCGGCCACCAGTTCGGGGACTTCCAGGGCCGCGAAGTGACCGCCCTGGTTGAAGCGGCTCCAGTGGGTGATGGCGGTGTTGTCGCGTTCGGCGAAGACCCTGATGGTCTGGAAGTCGTCGCGGAAGACGGCCACTCCGGTCGGGCTGTTGTTGACCGCCGTGGACTCGGGCGCGTTCGCGTTCTCGTAGTACGAGCGCGCCATTCCCGCGGCCGCGTTGGTGAACCAGGCCACGGAAACCTCCAGCAGCACCGTTTCCAGCGGGACGAGTGACGTGCCGTTGCCGAAGGAGTGGAACAGCTCGCTGTAGGCGAGGAGGCCGACGGGGGAGTCGCTCAGCCCCGCGGCGATGGTCTGGGGGCGGCTGGCGTTCATCGTGTTGTAGCCGCCGACCTTCTGGAACCACTGCATGTGCTCCAGGCTCGCGTAGTCCTGCGGCTCCAGGCGCTCGAACTCGGCCGGGTCGCCGGAGGGGAAGGAGAACAGCTGCAGCACGTGCAGGCCCAGGAACCCGGCGGGGGCGAGCAGGCCCAGCTCCCTCGCGATGATCGCGCCCTGGTCGGACCCGTGCGCGCCGTAGCTGTCGTACCCGAGGCGGCGCATCAGGGCGTCGTAGGCGGGGGCGGTGCGGGCGGAGGTCCACCCGGCCTCGGTGACCGGCGTGGAGAACCCGAACCCGGGCGCGTCCGGGATCACCAGGTGGAACGCCTGCTCACCCGCCGCGGGGTGGACGAGCTGGTCGATCATGTCCAGGTAGTCCACCGACGACCCCGGGTAGGTGTGCAGGAGCAGCAGCGGGACCGCGTCGGCGCGCGGCGACTCGACGTGGATGAAGTGGATCGGCTGCCCCTCGATGTCGGTGATGAAGTGCGGGTGCGAGTTGATCCGCTCCTCGGCGGCCCGCCAGTCGAACACCCGCCACGCGACGACGGCCTGGCGCAGGTAGTGGTTCGGCGTGCCGGTGGCCCAGTCGTCCCCGGGCGCGGGCTGGGGCAGCCGGGTCCTGGCCAGGCGGTCGGCCAGGTCGTCCAGGTCGGCCTGGGGGATCTCGACGCGGAAGGGGCGGATGCTCGTGTTCGTCATGACCACAACGCTAGAGTGCATATAGGAACGTTTACTTCCTAATGGAGGAGCCCGTGGCCGACACCCCAGCCCGGTTGCTCACCCTGCTCTCGCTGCTCCAGTCCCGACCGGTGTGGAGCGGCACGGAGCTGGCCGAGCGCCTCGGCGTCACCACCCGGACCGTCCGCACCGACATCGAGCGGTTGCGGGCGCTGGACTACCCCGTCCACGCCACCCGGGGCGCCCTCGGCGGGTACCGGCTCGGCGCGGGCGGGAAGCTGCCCCCGCTGCTGCTCGACGACGAGGAAGCGGTCGCCGTGGCCATCGGGCTGCGCGCTGGACGCGGCATCGCGGGGATCGAGGCCGCCAGCTCCCGCGCCCTGGCCAAGCTCGAACAGGTCCTGCCCCCGCGCCTGCGGCCCGCCGTCGAGGCCGTGTCGTCGGCCATCGAGCACGCGCCCGAGAACACCGCCACCGACGCGCCGGACCCGGAGGTCGACCCGGACACGTTGCGGGCTGTCGCGACCGCGATCCACAGCACCGAACAGCTCCGCTTCGACTACGACGACGCTGCGCGCCTGGTCGAGCCCTATCGACTGCTGTCCTGGCAACGCCGCTGGTACCTCGTCGCCCGCGACCCCGCCACCGGCGAGTGGGACGTATACCGGGCCGACCGCCTCACCCCGCGCATGCGCACCCACCGCCGCTTCACCCCCACCCCCATCGAGGACGGCGACTACACCGCCTTCGCCATGCGCCGCATAGCCTCCAGCGGCTGGAACGTCCACGCCCGCCTCCGCGTCAACGCCCCGGCCGAAACCGTCCTCTCCCGCATCAACCCCGCCGTCGGCGCCGTGGAATCCCTTGACCCCACCACATCCGTCCTCGTCACCGGCGCCGACACCCTGGAAACCGTCGCCGTCTTCATCGGCCTACTAGGCATGGACTTCACCGTCGAGTCCCCGGCTGAATTGCGCCCCCTCCTGCGCGTCCTGGCCGACCGCTACGCCCGCGCGTGATCAATGGGAATGTCCATTGTGGGCAGTATGAGGGTTGACGGGTGTTCCGGAGATGTCGAAGCGGCAACCGCGCGCTGGAAGCCGTCATGACGTCCTCACCTCGACCAGCGTGGTCCTCGAATCCGATGTGGAGGCTGTCGGCCCGGTGGGGCCACCATCCGGATCCGGTCCTCACTTGAGCACACCGCCCTCGTCCTGCGCCCTTGCGACGTGGACACAAAGGCCGCTCCACCAACCTGTCCTTGGCCCCGGCTGCCCGTCCCAGTTCTCCTGATGATCAACCCGCTTCGGTGGTCACAGCATCCGGCCGGTGTGCTGGAGGGTCAGCGTTCGTACTGGTCGAGCTCGCGAATCAACCTCTTCCGATCCTGCCGAGCCGTTCGTCTCGCATGCTCAGCCGCTGATTCGCCCTGTCGGACATTGTGGGCCGCGCTCGCGCAGCGTGAGCACCACTCGCGCGCGAGGACTTCGTCGGCGACTAGCGGCTCGCCATACAGGTAGATCGCGACCGGGCCGATGAACCTGTCGGAGGCCAACGCCGAGTCGAAGTGGCTGGCGACAGCCTGGCACCCGAACGGGCTGCCCCAGTGCTTGACCGATCCTTGCCCGCCGGACGAGTGCACGACGGAGTAGGACGGCGCCTGCACGCAGTAGAGCTCTGGCTCTCCGTGGACATCGGGCGCGATGAAGTGCTGGCCCGGTGCGGAGTGCCGACACCGCTGACAGGTCCACCTCTCGGTGATGGACATGGCCAGAGTCGCCGCACTCGCCAACTCGTCGTCGTCCGGGCGGTCGGGCGTGTCGAAGGTATGACCGGGAGCCGCCAACCAGCAGTCAGCCGGTGATCGGTACCTGGAATAGTCGCGGTTGCGCAGCCAAGCGGAGTGTTGGGGCGACCACTTGACGCGTCGCCCCGCTCCGGCTCGGTGGTGGAGAACAACGGCGTAGAGAGTCGAGAAGGCGTCGAACACCTCTCGGTTCGTTGCTGTCACAGAGCCAGTATCCCGGTGCCGTGTGACGCCCGGATCACCACTCCACGTTGGCGAAGGGGGTGAACCAGCCGACGCGTTTGCCGTCGACGGTGGCGACGCCGCCGTGGAGGCCGTAGCAGAGGGCGCCGTCCTGGAGGGCGGACAGGACGGGGCCGCCGCTGTCGCCGACGGCGGTGGGTTGGGTGTAGTCCACGACGACAACGTTGTGGACGAGTTCGCCGGTTGTGCCGTCGCGGACGTCGGCTGACTTGTGCAGGACCTTGCCGGTCACCGCGCCGGTGTTGGCGCCCTGCAGCACGACCGCCGCGCCGATGTCGGGCAGGCCGGGCTTGTCGAACTTCACCGTGATGGTGGTGTTCTCGTCGACCCACACCGCGCCCACCTTCGCGGGCACCCCGACCGATCCGCTGATCACCGCCAGGTCCGCGCCGTCGCTGAGCAGGTTGGTCTGGACGACGCCCGCGATCGAGGTCAACGTGGGCTGGCCGACGAGGTCGCCCTCGGCGCCGACGGCGTGCCCGGCGGTCACGAACCGGAACAGCGGCCCATTGGCGTCGATGACGAGCCCCAACGTCGCCGAGGCGAGCCGGTCGGTGCCCCGCCTGCCCTCGACGCGGATACCGCCGACCAACGGCCGGATCTGCTTGTTCCCCGCTGCGGGCATCTGTTGCCTCCCAAGACCGTGCTCACGCCGACCCCGCAGAGCTACCACCCGCCCGCTGCCGACCACCAGCCGTTCCGCCGAGGTGCGCGGCAAATCGACCGGTTCACGCCGACCCCCTAACGCCCGGATTCAGAACAGGGTCGCGGGCTCCACCGGTTCGGGTTCGGGTAGCGCCTCGAGCTCGGGCACGAGCGCCCGTACGTCGTCGTGGAACCGGCGCGCGAGTGCGGGCGCCTCGTCGTTGTCGGGCGTGTGCAGGAACACCGTCGGCGACCGGCCCTCGCGCAGCCACCCGGCGACCACCTCCGCCCACGGCCCCCACCCCTCGACGGTCTCCGCGACCGAGTCCCGCCCCAGGTACCGCACAACCGGCCGATCGGTCAGCGCCCGCGTCCGCCGCGGCAGCCGGGGCTTCTTGCCCCAAGCGTCCTGCTCGGCCTCGCTGGTGGGCGGCCGCCCGAAGAACACCGTGGTGTCGAACGGCACCCACTCGGCCCGCACCCGATCCAGAACACCCTCCAACCCCACGGCGGCGTCGGCGAAGAACTCGGGGTGCCGCACCTCCACCGCGCGCCTGCGATCGGCCGGGAGCCTGCGCAAGAACCGCTCCAGGGTGTCGGTGTCGTTGGGCCCGAACGAACTGGGCAACTGGGTCCACAGAACAGCCCGCTCCCCAAGGGGTTCGATCGCGTCCAGGAACGCCCGCATCTCGGTCTCGACCCCGACCAACCGGCGTTCGTGCGTGACCACCTTGGGCACCTTGACCACGAACCGGAAATCAGCCCCGGTCTGCCCAGCCCAACCCTCAACCGTCTTCCGCGCGGGCGTCGCATAAAAGGTCGTGTTCCCCTCGACCGCGTTGCACCACCCCGCATACCCCCGCAACCGCTCCTTGGCAGGCAAAGACGCGGGCACAAACCGCCCCGCCCACGCCTTGTGCGTCCACATCGCACACCCAACATGAAGCCGCACCACCGCGCCACCAACTCCCTGGACTCAGAGTCAAGATAGCTGCTGGACGCTGTCGCACCACTGCGGGTACGGAGTGTCAGACCTGGCCGGCAGACTGGGCTCGTGACGGTGCTGTTCGAGGATGACGTGTACGTGCACTACGGGCAGTTCTCCGTGTTGAGCCAGCCGGAGCTCAACATCGATGGGGAGGTGCGCGCCGGGCAGGTCAACGGTCTGTGCGGCGCCGCTGTGCCCGGTTCCCTGTTCCTCGTCACCGGTTTGCACACCGGCGAGGTCAGGCTCACCGTCGAGCTCCACGACCGCCCAGTGCCGCTCGCCGACGAGTGGGAGGAGGTCGTCGAGGTCTCCTTCCGGCCTGAGACCGGGTCGGTGCGGCTCGTGCAGTGGGCCGGGGAGGCGAGTTGGCCGCTGGCCTTGGCCGAGGTCGACTACCGGGTGCGGTACTGCGCGACCGGCATGGATGCCGCGAGTGATCAGGACAGCCGGTTCGACGACGAGCCGAGGTTCGACCGGTACCTGCTGCAGTTCTGGCCCGCTCCACCTGCCCCGGACGCGGTCCTGCGGCAGACGAGCGACAGCGCGGCCTACTGGAACGCCCACGCCAAGACCCTCCCGCCGCCGTAGGGGTAGATCTGAGCCGTGGTCGACTCCTTTCACTCCCTCGTCAAGATCTCATCGAGCACCCGACGTGGGCCCGCCGCGTCCGTGTTGTTGGCGTAAGAAACCAGTGTCTTCCACAGTGCCCAGCCGCGACCGCGGGACCACAGCTCATCGTCGACTCCTAGCCGCTCCCGGAAGATGTCGCGGCTCGAGGTTGTCAGCAGTGTCCACGCGATCGCCAGGTCGCACGCGGGATCCCCGACGCCGCAGGTGCCGAAGTCGATGACGGCGTGGAGTTGGCCGTTGTTGAGCAGGAGGTTGGCTTCTGCCAGGTCGCCGTGGAACCAGAGGTCGGTGCCGTCCCAGCGGGAGTTCACCGCGTGTTCCCAGATCTCCAACACCAACTCGTCGTCGACGAGCCCGCGGAGGTCGTCGAGCGCGCCACGCAACACCGTGTCGTAGGTGCGAAGTGTCCCGCCCCGAAACCAGTTGTGGATTCCCGGTTGCGGCCCCGCGGAGGCGTCGATGCGCTGCAATGCAATGAGAAACTCGGCTAGCTCATCCGCGAGGCCGATCTGGTCAACGGCCCCGAAGCTCGCGGCCTCGCCCTCGATCCACTCGTACACCGACCACGAGAACGGGTAACCCACCCCCGGTTCGCCCTTCGCGAGCGGCACCGGAATCGGCAGGGGCAGCGACTGGGCCAACACCGGCAGCCACTGGTGCTCCTTGTCGACGGCCAGGGCGTACTCCCGCGCACTGGGCAGCCGGAGCACCATCGTGTCACCGAGTCGGAAGGTCCGGTTGTCCCAACCGCCCCTCGCCACCGGTGTGATCGGCAGCGAAGCCCACCGCGGGAACTGGTCGGCGACAAGTCGCTCGACCTGCCCCACGTCGACGGGGATACGTTGCGGCACTGGGCCGAGGTCCAAGGGATCATCGTCCTTCAGCGTGGAACACGGTCAGCTCACCGTAGCGCGACAGGGTGCCTGCGAGGTCCCCGGATCCGCCGCGCAGAGCCGAATCCAGGAACGCGAGAGAGGCCCCTGCGACAACCCGTGCGCTTTCGACGCGGCCCAGAGAGCCGACGATCGAGGGCACCGGTGGCAGGTACAGCGGCCCGTCCATGAAGGTGAGGTGTGCCGCGCCCGGGATGGTGAGGCGGTAGTTGGTCGCGGACCCGTGGGTGAGGACCTCGGTGAGTTGGGGCAGGTAGCGCGGGTCGGTGTCCGGGGTGATGGCCTGGGTGAGGGCGAGTGTCGGCTGGCTGAGTTCGGGTGTCAGCGAACCTCGGGGGTAGCCGTCGAGGTCGATGACGGCGTCGATGCGGGGGTCTTTCCTGGCCGCCTGTAGTGCGGCGGCGCCGCCCATGGAGTGGCCGGTCGCGGCGACCCGGCTGGTGTCCAGGTGGCCTTCCAGCGGGTCGAGGCCCTCCAGCCTGGTCAGCGCGAAGCTGAGGTCGGCGGCGCGGATGGCGGTCCAGTCGTCGGCCAGTCGGTCGTCCTGGTCGCGGTCGCCGGTGGAGGCGGTCGCGGTGGTGATGGTCCGGCCGTCGGCGAGGACGACGGCGGCGGAGTCGTACGGGTGGTCGAGCGCGGCGACGACGTAGCCGTGGCTGGCGAGTTCCTCCGCCCACGCGGTGTTCTGGGTCCGCACCCCGCTCGACCCCGGCGAGAACAGCACGACCGGGTACCGCCCGTCCGCCGCCGGGGCGTCGACGATCGCGTGGGTGCGGGCGCGCGGCACACCGTCGAACAGGAACCCCGGCAGGCCGACGCCGCCCGCGAGCGCCTCGGAGACGGTCCGTGCCTCGTCCTCGGTGCGTCCGAGGTACTGGGCCCGCGGCCCCGACGAGCCGTTCCGCGCCGGGTACCAGAGCTGGACCACGACCGTCCGCCGGTCCTGCGGGTCCTCGGTGAAGGTCTCCGGGCGGTCCTGGTCGGTCCACTGCAGCACCCGGGTGCCGACCGCGTGGTCACCGGTGAGCTCGGGGAAAACGGGAACGGGGAGGGCCCACGCAGCCACCGGACCCACGACGATCAGGCAGGCGCAGGCCACCGATCCCGGCAGCGCCAGCCACCAACGGGCCCGCCGCGCACGGCCCCGCACCAGGGGCAAGAACGCGAACGGCGCCGCGACAATCGCGCCCGCCAGCACCGGCAGCATCTGCCAGCGGAACCCCGTCACGAGAAGCAAGATCGTGGACAGCAGGAACACCGCCCCAGCCGCGATGGTGACGCGTGGGCGAGCAGCGGCGGGCAGCCAGCGCGCCACCACCAGCACAACGGCACTGAGCAAGGTCAGGATTTCCAGTGGGGACATGTTCAGCCCCGTGATTGTCTCGGTCACCAGGCAATGTTCGGCACCGGGCACATGCGGTCACATCGCTCCCCGGACGCGACCACCGTGCCGCCTCCAGTGGCAATCGGACCCCCGGATTCGGCGGCTGCACTACGACCACGGGAGGTACCGGGACTCCTACCGTGGTCGCAATCCGACCCGCCTCCGTCAGACGGCGGGCTCATGTGCGCGGACGCGCCGTCGACCTACCATCGCCATGTGATGACCGAGCGGCACTGGGCGTCCCGGCTGCCGAAGGCGGTGTGGGACTGGCTGCTGGCCGCGCTCCTCCTGGTGAACGTCCTGACCATGTGGCCACCCGCGGAGTGGCCGGTGGCCGCAGGGCTGACCGCCGCACTCGCACTGCCCTTGGTGTGGCGGCGCAGGGCCCCGCTCGCGGTGTTCGCCGCCATATCGACTGCGGCTTTCGTCCAGTTGCTTGTGGACATTCAACTGCCCGCAGACGTCGCGCTGCTGGTTGCCCTCTACACGGTCGCCGCGAACTCGAGCAGGCGCGTCACGCTCGTCGCCGTCACCGTCGTGGAGATCGGGGCTGTCGTCGCCTGCCTGCGCTGGGCGACCGACGGCGCCTTCCTGACCCCGCTCGCCGCGCTCACCGCGATGGTCGTCGCCGCGGCCGTCCTCGGCGTGAACGACCGGACCACGCGCGCCTACCTGGAAGCCCTGGGCGAACGGGCCGTCGCCGAGGAACGGGCCCGGATCACCAGGGAGATGCACGACATCGTCACCCACAACCTGTCCGTCATGGTCGCGCTCACCGACGCCGCCGTCCTCGCGCAGCCGAGGTCGCCGGACAGAGCCACCACCGCGATGCTGCAGGTCGCCGAAACCGGCAGGCAAGCGCTGACCGACATGCGGCGCTCACTCGGCATCCTGCGTACCGACGAACCGGACGCGGCGCGTCACCCGCTGCCCGGTATCGCACAACTCGAGTCCCTCGCGGGCCAGATGTGCGCCGCAGGGCTGCCCACCGGCCTCGACATCGACGGGAGCCACGCGCACATACCCGCGACCGCGCAACTGACCGTCTACCGCCTGGTGCAGGAAGCCTTGACCAACACCTTCAAGCACACGCCCCCAGGCACACGCGCGACCGTCCGGATCGAGTGCGCCGCCGAGACCGTCACGGTCGACGTCACCGACACCGGCCCGCCCGCGTCCCAGCTCACTTCCGCGGGCCACGGCATCACCGGCATGCGCGAGCGTTCGGCGGGCTACGGTGCGACCCTGCTCGCCGGACCGCTCCCCGGCGGCGGCTGGGGAGTGCGCACCCGTCTCGTCCTCGGCGGTGCGGCATGACGATCCGCGTCCTGATCGCCGACGACGAGGCCCTGCTGCGCATGGCGTTCAGCATGATCCTCGAGGCCCAACCGGACCTGACCCCCATCGCCGAAGCCGAGGACGGCGCCACCGCCGTCCGCCTCACCACCGAGCTGCGCCCCGACGTGGTGCTGATGGACGTCCGCATGCCCGGAACCGACGGGATCGAGGCGACCCGGCAGATCATCCGGACCTGCCCGCGGACCAAGGTGCTGATCCTCACCACCTTCGACCTGGACGAGTACGCCTTCGCGGGCCTCAAGGCCGGAGCCTCGGGTTTCCTGCTGAAGAACGCCCGACCCGAGGACCTGCTCACCGCGATCCGCACCGTCGCCGAGGGCGACGCGGTGGTCTCCCCGCGCGTCACCCACCGCCTCTTGGAGAAGCTCCGCCCCCACATCCCCGACGCCACCACCACCGCCCGCGACGAGCGGCTGAGCGCGCTCAGCGCCCGGGAACGGCAGGTGCTCGTCCAAGTGGCTTCGGGCCTGTCCAACGCCGAGATCGCCACCACCCTGCGCCTGGCCGAGGCGACGGTGAAGTCCCACCTGGGCCGGATCCTGCACAAACTCGACCTCCGCGACCGGATCCAGGCCGTGATCTTCGCCTACGAGACCCGCCTCGTGCACCCCGCGTGACGCCCAAGGGCGCCCCGCACCCCGTCGGGACAGCCGGGGTGCGGGGCGCCCGCTTCAGGACGCCGGGATCACCCGGTCGTCAGGCGCGCGGATCGTTCAGGGACCTTGGACCTCCCGGTAGCGGCTCAGCGGCGAACCACCGCTGCACCGGGTTTGGTTGCGCACCACCAGGTACCCCGCGTCGGTCAGGGCGAAGGAGAACACGCAGCCGTCGCGGTCGACGGCCGCGGCGGGCTGGTCGACGTGCACCGAGCCGACATCGGACCACGAGGTGGCGTAGCCCGCGTTCGGGCCGGTCTGCCTGGTCGTGCTCTGGCCGGTTCCCGCGTTCCCGGTGAAGACCAGGATGCGCGAGTCGGTGACCGCCGCGGAACCCGCCCACGGACCGGGCGCGTCGCTGGCGGCCACGGCGCCCACGCCCCCGTGGCCGCCGATCTGCTCGCCGCGCGGGCTGAACGACTCGTCGGAGCGCTGCCACGTGTGGCCGACCAGGCCCGCGTAGTCGTTGCTGGAGTTGGTGGCCAGCCGGTAGAACACGTCGAGCCTGCCGTCCTTGTTGTGCACCACCGTGGGCGGACCGGCGGGCTCGAACCCGGCCAGCTTCGGCTGCGCGGTGTAGCCCTGGCCCGGTGCGGCGCGCCAGTGCCGGATGCCGCCGACCCCGTTGTCGATGGAGTACGCGAACACGTTGACGCCGTTGGTCCGGTCGACCCCGAGCGCGACCGGGTCCTGCACGCCCGGCCCACCGCCGAGGTCGGCCCAGGTGGTGGGCCACGTGCCGTTGGCCACCCGCTGGGTGATCAGGCTGACCCCGCCGCCACCGTTCTTCACCGCCACGCGCAGCAGCCCGTCCGGGCCCAGCACCGCGACCGGGGCACCGACCTGGGCCTCGTTGTTCGACCCGGAGTTCGGGTTGCCCAGCGACGCCCACTGGCTGGAGAACACGTCGTTGACCCGCACCTGCCAGGTGGTGACGATCTCGCGGGTGTCGGCGCGGCGGGCGAACACCTGGAGCCTGCCGTCGGCGTTGCGGCCGACGGTCAAGCCGGGCACCAGCGGCCACGGGGTGGTCAGCACCTGCCCCCGGCCGAACTCGCCGTCGGCGCGCTGGTACCAGGTGACCAGGCGACCGCTGAGCACGGCGAACGCCTCCAACCTGCCGTCCGCGTTCGCCCCGACCCAGGTGGTGCCGGTCGGGTACCGGTGGTACATGCGCTTGGTCCAGCCCAGGTAGGTCGAGCTGGTGTCGGAGGTGTAGAGGTCCCAGCCGTCGTAGGCGAAGTAGGTGGCCGCTTTCTGGTCGCGGCCGCCGTCGGGCCGGTCGGCGAGCCCGGTCAGGTTCTGCTGCCCGTCTGAGATGTTGTAGTCGCGGTAGTTGACCAGGTCGACCGCCGCGCTGCCCGTCCCGTCCGTGTGCTCCCTGGCCGCCTCGTCGGCGAAGCGGGCGGTGCGGATGTGGTCGGCGTGGTCCTCGGCGTACCTGAGGTCGGGCTCCGGGTCCTGGGCCCGGATGACCGTCGGGCGGTAGTGGTCGAACAGGCCGCGCAGCACGTCGACCAGCCGGTCGTGGTCGTAGGTGTAGCGCGGCGCGTGGGTGCCCCAGGTCAGCACGGTGTTCGCGGTGCCGGTGCGCTCCCACAGGTGGACCAGGCTGCCCTCGCCCTGCGGGGCGACGTCGGGGTGGCCGTCGGCGTTCTCCGGCAGGTTGAGGAACACCAGAGCCAGGTCGGGCCTGCCGCGCAGGGTGTACTCGTCGACGGTGACCGGACCGTCGCCGGTGTCGACCGACACGGTGCCGTGGTCCCACACGTCGGCGCGGCCCGCCATCAGCGCGTACCCGGCCATCGCGCCCCGCTGCCTGCAGTAGGCGTACTCCTCCCGGACCAGGTCGTGGCCCGCCTTGCAGGTGTCGCGGTCGGGCAGCGGGCCGACGTCGCCGGGGCCGTGGGTGTTCTCGCCCGCGGTGACGAAGATGGTCTTGACCGGTCGCCCGACCCGGATCGAGTTGTGCAGGTCGGGGTTCATGAACAGGATGTCGTCGTCCTGGTGCGCGACGACGTGGACGATCACCGGCGCCGGTCCGGCCACGGCTGCGGGTGTTCCGGCCGCGGGCACGGTCGCCAGCGCCACCCCCACCACGGCGACAGCGGCCGTGATTCTCTTCCTCATCAACATTCCTCCACGGTGTGGTGCGGTCGGACCCGCACGTTTCCCCCATCGGAGAGGCCATCCGCACTTCGCGTGCGGCCCCCGGATCAAGTGCAGCACGCGATCACGCCGGGGGACACGAAGAACGACCGGCAGGAACCGGAGCACCGGTTCTCCTGCACTACAACGGTTTCCCCGTCACCGGTTCGCCCACCGTGGGAGACTCCAGGCCACGGTGCCGGGAGGGGGCCCATCGCATGGCGAGTGCTGCGTTCGGGGATTTGCTGCGGTTCCACCGGTTGCGGGTGCGGTTGACGCAGGAGGAGTTGGCCGAGCGCACCGGGGTCAGCGTGCGGGCGATCCGCGAGGTGGAGAACGGCCGCGCGCGCAGGCCGCAGCGCAGGACCGCGCGACTGCTGGCGAGCGGCCTGGAACTGGCCGGAGAGCGCGAAAGCGAGTTCCTCGGGTTCGCGGGCGGGGACCAACCGTCGGTGGCCGGGGACATCGCTGCGCACGCCGGGATGTGCGCGTTGCCGCCGGTCGTGGTCGAGGTCACCGGCCGCGACAGCGAACTGCGCGAACTCGAGGCCCAAGCCACCGCCAGGCCGGGGACCGTGCTGGTGCACGGACTTCCCGGTGTGGGGAAGACCGCCTTGGCCGTGGAAGCCGGACACCGGCTGGTACACAACTTCGAGGGCGGCTGCCACTTCCTCGACCTGCGCGGCATGAGCACAGACCCGCTCACCCCCGCGGCAGCGGCGCACCAACTGCTGGCCGCGTTCGGCGTCAACGAGATCCCCGACGACGACGAGGACCGGCTGGCCCTGTACCGGTCGGTGGTCCGCGAACGCCCGCGGCTGCTCGTCCTGGACAACGCCGCGTCGGAGGCGCAGGTGCGGCCGCTGCTCGCGGGCGGCCCGGGAACGATGGTGCTGGTGACCAGCCGCGGCACACTGGCCGGGTTGGCGGTGCGGCACCGGTTGGTGCTGGGGGTGCTGTCCACCGAGTCTTCCGTCAAGCTGCTGGCGGTGGTCGCGGGCGCGCATCGGGTGCTGGCCGAACCCGCGGCCGCGGCCCGAGTGGCGCGGCTGTGCGGTGGCATCCCGTTGGCGCTGGTCATCGCGGGTAACCGGCTGACCAGCCGCGGCCGGTGGACGATCGAGCACCTGTGCGGGCAACTCGAAGGCCAGCGCTGCAGGCTTTCCGTACTGGCAGCGGGCGACCTGCGCGTACGCACGGCATTCGAGCTGTCCTACCGGCACCTGCCCCCCGACGTGGCACGGGTGTTCCGCGGACTGGCACTGGTCGCGGGCCGCGAGACGTCCGTGGAGCAGGCCGCCGCGACCTCCGGGTTGCCACCTGCGGCCGCGGAAGCCGCATTGGAAGAACTGGCCGACGCAGGCCTGATCGACGCCGCCGAGACCCCCGGCCGCTACACCCACCACGACCTCATCCAGCTGTTCGCACGAGAACAACTGGAGCGCGAAGAGGGACCCGATCCGCTGCCGGACGCGGAATCCACGCAGGGGTGTTAGTTCGGCCAGCTTCGACGTGCAGCTCACGCCGTCAGCCCCGCTGGACTTGTCCACCGCGATGGCGGTCGAGGTCACCCTCCCAGCACAACCTTCCCGCCCCGCCTGCCATCTGGACACCCTCGGGCAGCAAGGTCTAGATCAATCGTGGCGGCCCCCGGCTCGATGTCGCCGCTCGGCCAGTACATCACCCGCCGCGCGAGCACCACGCGGAACGACCGGCGGGAACGGACCGGACCGGCAGTAGTGCGCGGCCGAGCCCCTTGAGGCCAGGGCACGCCCGTGGTTCATTGGGCGCGTGGTGAAGGCTCCGCAAGACCCGCATCCCGAGGACCTCGGCGCACTGGTGCGGAAGCGCCGGGAACGCGCGCGGCTGACGCAGGAGGAGCTGGCCGAGCAGGCGGGGATCAGCGTCCGGGCGATCAGCGACATCGAGCGCGGTGTCGCCAAGAGCCCGCAGCGGCGCACGATCGCGGCGCTGGCAGGCCCGTTGCAGCTCTCCGAGGTCGAACTGGGTGGCCTGCTGGCAACAGCGAAGGCTGCCCGGCCGAGAGCGGAGCTGGCAGCGCCCGCCACCGCGACCGCGTCGGTGTTCAGCCCGGCGGTGGTCGGTGTGCTGCCCCCGGAGGTAGCGGACCTCACCGGGCGCGCAGCGGAGCTGGCCGGTGTGCGGGAGTTGGCGGAGGTGGCCGCGGCGGGTGGTCGGGCCGGGGAGGTCCTGGTGCTGAGCGGTCCGCCCGGTACGGGCAAGACGGCGATGGCCACCAACGCCGCCCACGCGCTCGGCAGGCTGTTCCCCGACGGCCGGATCTTCCTCAAGCTGCGCGGGATGGCCGAGGTGCCGGGCACCCCGGCCGACCTGCTGCACGTCGTGCTGCGGTCGCTGGGTGTCGACGGTGTCCAGGTGCCCGCCGAGGTCGAGCAGCGCACCAACCTGTGCCGATTCCTGCTGCGGGACCGCCGGGTGCTGATCGTGCTCGACGACGCCGCCGACGAGGCGCAGGTCCGCCCGCTGCTGCTCGGCGGGAGCCGGTGCCTGACCCTGGTGACCAGCAGGCAGATGCTGGTCGGCCTGGCGGGCGTGCGCCGCACCGCCCTCGACGTGCTCAGCCCCGACGCTGCCGTGCGACTGGTCACCTCGATCGTCGGCCCGCCCAGGGTAGTTGCCGAACCCCAGGCGTCGGCCGAGCTGGTCGAGCTGTGCGGCAGGCTGCCGCTGGCGCTGCGCATCGCGGGCAACCGCTTGGCCAGCCGACCGCGGTGGCCGATCGACCGCCTCGTCGACCAACTGCGCGACCGCGGCGGCAGGCTGACCGCGCTGACCGCCGGGGACCTGCGCTTGCGCGGCGTGTTCGACATGTCCTACCGGCAGTTGCGCGAGCGGGCGGCTCAGGCTTTCCGCAGGCTGTCGCTGGTTCCCGGCGCCGATTTCGCGGCGGGCGCGGTCGTCGCGCTCACCGGGTCGGACGAGGCAGACGACCTGCTGGAGGAGTTGACCGACGCGAGCCTGCTGCAGCCGTCGCCGGAACAGGGCCGCTACCAGTTCCACGACCTGCTGCGCGTCTTCGCCGCCGAGTGCCTGGTGCGCGACGAGGTGCCAGAAGCCGCGCGGGAGGCCGAGGACCGGCTCACCGCGTGGCTGGTGCGGACCGCGACCGGCGCCGCGGGCGGCCACTTCCGCCCGTCCGGCGCACCGGAGGTCGCCTGCCCCGACCTGCCGGACCACGTCGCCGCAGGCCGGTGGCTGGAGGTCGAGCGGACCAACTGGCTCCCGGCGCTGCGCCGCACCGCCGCGCGTGGCGGGCACCGCGAGGTGATCGCGTTGGCGCGCGTGATGCACTGGTACTCCGAGATCGGCGGTACCGCAGCCACCTGGCACGAGGTGTTCGGCCTGGGCCTCGCCTCGGCCTTGGCCTTAGACGACCGGCTCGCCGAGGCCGCGCTGCGCAACTTCCTGTCCTGGACCGAGTTCACCCTCTTCGACCGCCCCGCGGAGGCCGCCGAACTGGCCAGGTCGGCCCGCGCCGCCGCCGAAGCGGCCGGAGATCCACGAGAACAGGCCTGGGCGCGCGTGTACTTGATCAACTCCGATCCCGAAGCCGACCACACCACCCTGCTGGACGAGGCGATCGCCCTGTTCGCCCGCGCGGGCAACCCCTTGGACCTGCACATAGCCCGCATGCACCGCGGCACCCGCCTACACCAGTCCGGCGACCACCGGGCAGCCGCCGTAGAACTGGCCGCCTGCATCGACTACTTCTCCCGCCCCACCAGCGAGAACACCCCGGTAGACGCCACCGTCCACGGCTACCTGATGTGGCGCTCCGCCGAAAACCTCGCCGCCCTCGGATCCCCAGACCTCGCCCTGCGGCACTGCGCGCAAGCCCTGGCGTTGTTCCAGGCCGCCACCGCCACCATGGGCGAAGCGACAGTCCTGCGCACCTGGGGATCCATAGCCCACTCCCAAGGCGACCTCCCCGAAGCCCAAACCCGGTTGCAACAAGCCCTAACCCTCTTCACCCACCTAGGCCAACCCCACCGCCAACTGGAAACCCTCGACGAAATCGCCACAATCACCCAACAAACCGGAGACGCCCGCGCCGCCCACCGCCACCGCGAACACGCCACCGCCCTCCGCGCCGCCCTCGCCGAGACCAACGTGGCAGGCTACGCGGGATGTGAAGGCGGGGGGAGCGGTGTTGACCGAGTCCAATGACGACCGGCGGCCGGACACCATGCGGATGGACTGGAGCCTGACCCCGCTGTGTGATCTGGTGTGGATGCTGATCCCCGAGGCGCGCCCGTTCGTGGCCGAGGAAGCCAAGAAGGACCTCGACTGGGCGATCGAGCACAACAAGTTCTTGGGCGTGATCTCAGAGGGGGAGGTCGTCCGACACCTCCGTTACGACCTCATCGTCCCCGCCCTCGGTAACCCGGACGGCGACGACCTCATCCGACGCTGCCTGCTACATGCGCAACCGCGTCAGCGAATACGAGGAAATGCGCAACCTCTACGGCGACGGCTCCGACTGAGAACCCGTCAGCAAAGCGCCCAGTCGGGTAGTGGTTCGCAGGCGGCACGCCAGGCTGTGGGGAGCCCGGCCCGGCCGAGGTGCGCCGCGACGACACCACCGACGATGGCGCAAGTGGTGTCGACATCACCGCCGGTGCTGGCAGTGGTCCAGATGGCCTGTTCGTAGTCGCCAAGGTTGCGAGCGGCGGCCCAGAGCGCGTAGGGGACGGTGTCCCAGGCACTGGTGTGGCGACCGTTGCCGAGCTGACGCATGGCAATCTCAGCGGAGGGGACGTGGGCGAGGCCGCGAGCGGCCCACATGCCGTGCTGCACACGTCCTGGCGGCGTCAGTTGTAAGACAGTGTCGAGGAAGTCGCGCGGTGCGAGCGGTTCACGATTGGCAGCGAGCGCCGCAGCGACAGCAACGGCGATCGCGCCCGCAACAGCCTCTGGGTGAGTGTGGGTGACCTCAGCGGACAACGCCGCTTGCCGAGCGGCCTCATCGAGATCATCGGCGAACCATGCCCCAATCGGCGCCACGCGCATAGCGGCACCATTACCCCAGGACCCTTGACCGTCGAACAGGTCCCGAGACAGCTCCCGCCAGTCGCCCCCTTGACGGATCTGCCGCAACAGCCGGTTCATCGCAGGCCCGTACCCACGATCGAAGTCATGGTGGACGGCGAAGCCTGCGGCCAGCGCGTCCTGGTCAATGTGCCCATGCCCCTGCAGAACAGCGAAAACCGAACACGCCATCTCAGCGTCGTCGGTCCACTGCCAAGGGGCAGGCGGGGGCTGGCGCCCTTCGAGTGCGGTGCGGTTGGAGGGGACGAAGAACTGGGATCCCAGTGCGTCCCCGAGAGTGAGCCCGTAAAGCGAGTCCAATGCGCGTGTGCTGCGGTCGATGGTCATGTCGCTGGCCATCATCGCAGGCAGGTCTGGCCTCCGGCACACACTTTTGCGCCTGATCGCCAGCCAAGTGTCCCAAGTGGGTCCCAAACGGTCCCCAAAGATGATCAACGACAGAGGGTCTCTGAGCCGCATAACCCCAGCTCAGAGACCCTCTAGTCGACCGTCGGGCTGACAGGATTTGAACCTGCGACCCCTTGACCCCCAGTCAAGTGCGCTACCAAACTGCGCCACAGCCCGGCCGCATCCGCTCTTCGCGGGTGCTGGGGAAGCTTAGCGCACGGGGTGGGGGTGGGGTTTCGGGGGGTCGGGGGTGGGGGTGATCGCGGGGGGTCGGCGACTATGTGGGGGTGTTGAGGGTTCTGGTGGTGGGGCTGGTGCTGCCCTTGTTGACCTTCGCTGCCGGGGGGTTGGGGGTGGTGGTGGCGGAGGCAGGACACGTGGGGCTCTTGGTGCTGGTGGTCCTGGTGACGATCGTCTTGGGGGCGATGTCGGTCTATGGGGTTTTCACGATGTTCGTGGCTGACCCCCAGGACGTGGAGAGTGTGGCTGGGTTGGGGTGGATCTCGGCGTTCTTGCTGGTCTTCGCGCTGATGTTCGACTGTGTGCTGGGGCTGTCGGCGTGGATGTCTATGGCTGATGCTCAGGTGCTGCGGTGCGAGGTGTTGTCCGTGGACGATGGCGAGATCGTTTCGACGGGGGATGGGGACTACACGCTCTATAGGCACGTCGTCGCGTGTCCTGGGGGGTATCCGGGGGCCTACGCGGTGGACAGTCGCCATACGGGGGTGGTGGATCTGTTGGTGGACCCTGAACGCGAAGACACCCCTGAGGATCTCAGGGGTGCCGACGTGCTCGCGACTGTGGCGTTGTGGGGTGGGGCGCCGACGACCGGGTTGTTCTTCGTGGTCAGCCTTGGTCGGGCCGTTTACTGGTTCAGGACTTCCGGGCCTTCTTCTCGCGGACCCGCACCGAGATCCTGACCGGGCTGCCGGTGAAGCCGAACTGCTCGCGCAGCTTGCGCTCGATGAACCTGCGGTAGCCCGCCTCGAGGAATCCGCTGGTGAACAGGACGAACGTCGGCGGGCGGGTCTGGGCCTGGGTCGCGAAGAGGACCTTGGGCTGCTTGCCGCCGCGCACCGGCGGCGGGGTGGCCGCGATGAGGTCGGAGAGCCAGGAGTTGAGGTGACCGGTGGAGATCCGCTGGTCCCACGAGTCCAGGGCGGTCCGCAGGGCGGGGGCCAGCTTGCGGACCGAACGGCCGGTCAGCGCGGAGACGTTGATCTTGTCGGCCCAGGGGACCCGGACCAGGCCGCGGTCGAGCTCGCGGTCGAGCTGGTGGCGGCGGTCCTCGTCGACCAGGTCCCACTTGTTGAACGCCAGCACGCACGCCCGGCCCGTCTCCACCACCATCGACAGCACCCGCAGGTCCTGCTCGGCGATGGGTTCGGACGCGTCGAGTAGCACGATGGCGACCTCGGCCGACTCGATCGCCGCCTTGGTGCGCAGCGAGGCGTAGTACTCGGTGCCGCTGGCGAAGTTGACCCTCTTACGCAGCCCCGCGGTGTCGACAAAGCGCCAAATCTGGTCGTCCAGCTCCACCAGGGAGTCGACCGGGTCGACTGTGGTGCCCGCCACGGAGTCGACCACCGCGCGGTTCTCGCCGGTGAGGCGGTTCAGCAGGCTGGACTTGCCCACGTTCGGCTTGCCCACCAGCGCCACGCGGCGGGGGCCGCCCCGGACGCCGAAGTTCTCGCGCGGGGTCTCGGGCAGGGCCGCGAGGATCGCGTCGAGCAGGTCACCGGAGTTGCGCCCGTGTAGTGCGCTGACCGGGAACGGCTCACCCAGGCCCAGCGACCATAGAGACGCGGTGTCGGCCAAGAGGCGCTCGTCGTCGACCTTGTTCGCGACCAGGATCACAGGGCTCTTAGACCGCCGCAGGACCTTGGCGACAGCCTCGTCCGTCGAGGTAGCGCCAACGGTCGCGTCGACCACCACGACCACCGCGTCCGAGTTCGCCATCGCGTACTCGGCCTGGGCCGCGATGGCGCGCGGCAGGCCGTCCAGGCCGGGCTCCCAGCCACCCGTGTCGAGCACGGTGAACCGGCGCCCGTTCCACAGCGCGTCGTAGGCGACCCGGTCCCGGGTGACCCCCGGGATGTCCTGCACCACGGCCTCGCGGCGGCCCAGGATGCGGTTCACCAGGGTCGACTTGCCCACGTTGGGCCTGCCGACCACGGCCAGCACCGGCTGCGCCACCGCCGGGTCCGCGTCGCCCTCGGCCAGGGAGTCGACCTCGGCCCATTCGGACTCGTCGGACCAGGTCCCGTCCAGGGCGTCCTCGTAGGTCCCATCAAGCTCAGTCATGACCCCGTCTTCCGTGCAACATCGAGTTCTCGGACCAGGTCCGCCAAGCGGACCCGGATCTCTTCGGTGGCCGAGGCGAGCCCGGCACGTCCTTTGCCCACCGCGAGCGTGAACGGCGCGCCCACCAGTACGTCCACCGGGGGCCTGAACCGCCGTCCACCCCCCTCTGGCCTGCGGGTACCCCGGGTGGCGATCGGCAGCACCACCGCGCCGGTCGTCCGGACCAGCCACGCCGCGCCCTGCTCGGCGGCGGCGACGTCGCCAGCGCCGCGGGTGCCTTCCGGGAAGATCCCGACCAGCCCGCCTTCGCGGAGGATGCCGACCGCGACCGTAAGAGGGGTCCGGTCGACCTCGCCCCGGCGCACCGGGATCTGGCCTATAGCGCGCAGGCCCCAGCCCGCGGCGCCGCGGAACAGTTCGTCCTTGACCAGGAACACCGACCGCCGCGGCAGCATTCCGAAGATCAGCTGTGGCTCCAGCATCGAGCTGTGGTTGGCGACCAGCACCACCGGGCCGGTGCGCGGGACCCTGGCCAGGCCGTCGACGCGCAGCCGCAGCGCGGGGCGGAAGACGACCTTGCCGATCAGTCGGCACAGGTCGTGCAGCCAGGGCTTGGCCCCGGCGGGCAGGTGGGTCACCGGGTCGCCGCCACGTCGCGCAGGCCCCGCTCGCCGACCATCGACAGCAGCCGCTCCAGCACGCCGTCGACGTCCAGGTCGGTCGTGTCGACCTCGACCGCGTCGACCGCGGGGCGCAGCGGGGACGCCGCCCGGGTGGAGTCCAGCAGGTCGCGGCGCTGCACGTCGGCCAGGGTGGCGTCCACAGTGGAGCTGCGGCCTGCCGCGCCGTCCTGGGCGGTGCGGCGCGCGGCGCGGGCGTCGGCCGAGGCGGTCAGGTAGACCTTGAGCCCGGCGTCGGGGACCACCACGGTGCCGATGTCGCGGCCCTCGACCACGATGCCGCCCAACCGCCCCTTGGCCTCGCTGATGATTCGGCGCTGGGTCGCCACCAGCAGCTCCCGCACCTTCGGCACCGCCGAGACGGCCGACACGGCGCGGGTCACCTCGGGGCCGCGGATCTCGGCCGACACGTCCTCGTCGCCCAGCCGCACGTCGGCCGAACCCGGGTCGGTGCCGATGCGCAGGTCGGCGGTCTCCGCGCAGCGCAGCACGGCGGCGCCGTCCTCCTGGTCGACGCCCGCGCGCAGCACCGCCAGCGTCACCGCCCGGTACATGGCGCCGGTGTCGAGGTAGGCGGCGCCGAGAGCCGTGGCCAGCCCGCGGGCGACGGTGGACTTGCCGGTGCCAGACGGGCCGTCCAACGCGACGACGCCCCGCAGCTCACCCTGTCCCACCACATGCTCCTTCAGCTCGCCTGGCCGACCTTTGGCGCACCATTCTGCCTGGCCGTGTTCGTGTGACCTGGACTAGGGGCTTCGATGTGCCGGGATCCACGACAGAATGGGCGGACATCCCCCGAGTGTGAGGACGTGCCTGTGACCGATCCCACCTGGCTCGCGGCCCAGCGGCGCGCCCTCGTCACCTTCGCCGCCAAGGCCGCTGACCCTGCGGGGGGCTTCGGTTGGTTGGACGCGGAGGGTGGGCGGGTCGCCGAGCAGCCCGTGGCCACGTGGATCACCGCGCGCATGACGCACGTCTTCTCGCTGGAGGACGGCCTGGGTGACCCGGCCGCGGCGGCCCTGGCTGACCATGGCATCGCTGCGCTCAAGGGACGCCTGCACGACGATGAGCACGGAGGCTGGTACTCGTCGGTGGCCGACACGACCAAGGCCGCCTACGAGCACTCCTTCGTCCTACTCGCGGCTTGTAGTGCCTACGCCGCTGGGCGGCCGGGGGCGCAAGAGTTGCTCACGGAGGCTCTAGAGGTAATCGAGACGCGGTTCTGGGACGGCGAGATAGGCCTACCGTTCGAGAGTTGGGACCGCACGTGGTCGACGACAGAGGCGTACCGCGGAGCCAACAGCACGATGCATTTCGTCGAGGCGTTCCTGGCGGCAGGCGACGTCACCGGCGATAAGAGGTGGCACGAGCGTGCTCTAGGCCTAGCCGAACGGATCGTGCACGTCACCGCGGCAGCGCACGGTTGGCGCATCCCCGAGCACTTCACCGAAGACTGGCGTCCCGACCTCAACTACAACCACTCCAACCCAAGGCACCCCTTCCGCCCCTTCGGCTCCACCATCGGCCATTGGCTCGAATGGGCTCGCCTATTGCTGCACCTGGAGGCCGCCCTAGGCGAGGAAGCCCCCTCATGGCTGCTGCCCGACGCCCGCGCCCTCTTCGACTCCTCAGTCCGCCGCGGCTGGGGCGTGGACGGCTACCTGGGCTTCGTCTACACCCTCGACTGGGACGACCTACCCGTAGTCCGCGAGCGGATGCACTGGGTAATCGCCGAAGCCGTCATGGCCGCCTCCGCCCTCCACACCCGCACCGGCGAAGACCCCTACGCCGACTGGTACGCCACCTTCTGGGAGTACGCCCGCAAGCGCCACATCGACCCCATCGGCGGCTGGCGGCACGAACTGGCTCCCGATGGCAGCCCGTCGGCGGGGGTGTGGGCGGGGAAGCCTGATACGTATCACGCTTACCAGGCCACCCTGTTCCCCGTGCTTCCTCTTACCCCTGCGGCTGCCCTGGCCGTCCGCTGACGGGCGGAATTGCTTGACAGCAAAGGGAAATCAATCGTAGACGGCACACCAGCCACGCTCCTAGGGTCGGATCATGAAACGGGTCTGGGTGGCGTTGGGCGCGGTGGTGTTGGCCGTGGGCGGGGTCGGGGTGGTGCCCGCGGCGGCGGAGGTCGGGCGGCCGGGGGTGGTGTGGGGGGAGTGCCCACCGGATCCGGGGCCGGGGCCTCGGCTGCGGTGCGCGGAACTGGAGGTGCCGCTGGACTACCGGGCGCCAGGGGGGAAGAAGATCAAGCTGACGATCTCGCGGTTGGCGTCGGCCAAACCGGGGTTGCGGCGGGGGGTGCTGCTGCACAATGGCGGTGGGCCGGGGGAGCCCAGTTTGTTCTTGCCGAGCCGGTACGCGTTGGCGTATTCGACGGAGGTCTTGCAGCGGTACGACCTCATCGGGTTCGATCCGAGAGGGGTGGGCTACAGCACGCCGATCACCTGTGGGCGGTCGCCGGAGGAATTGCCCAATGAATGGGTGCTGCCCTTCCCGGCGCCGGACGGGTCGATCGCGGGCAATGTTCGGTTCGCCGGAGAACTGGCGGCGGATTGCCTGACCGGCGACGTGGTGCGGCAGGTGACGACGGCGAACACGGCTCGGGACATGGATCGCATCCGGATCGCCCTGGGGGAGCGGAAGATCTCCTACTCCAGCGGTTCTTACGGCAGCTACCTCGGCGCGGTGTACGCGTCCTTGTTCCCCGAGCGCACGGATCGGATCGTCCTCGACTCCAATGTGGACCCGAACCGGGTGTGGCACCGGCAGTGGTCCTTGTGGGACAGCGGCGCCGAAGCGCGGTTCCGCGATTTCGCCGCGTGGGCGGTGCGGCAGGGCGGTTTCGGGACCACCGAGGCCGAGGTGCGGGCGAGGTTCCTCGCCCTGGCGGGCGAACTCGACCGGCGACCGGTGACGCACCCGGAGGCGGGGCCGGTCAACGGGAACCTGTTCCGGGCCATCCACCGCGCGTACTCCTACCACACGCTCTACTTCCCCGAACTCGGCGCGTGGTGGCACTTCCTCACCGGTGACGGCCCGCCCCCGGGGTGGGGTGAACCGCCGAACGTGCCCGGGATACCGAGGGACAACAGCACCGCGGTTCTGCTCGCGGTCACCTGCGGCGACGCCAACTGGCCGCGGGATCCGGGCGTGTACCAGAGGGAGGTCCTGGCCAATCGGGCGAAGTTCCCGATCCTCGGCGGGATGGGCGCCAACATCTGGCCGTGCGCTTTCTGGTCCGCACCCGTGGAACCCCCGGTGCGCGTCTCCGACCGAGGGCCTGCGAACATCCTGCTGCTGCAAACCAGGCGTGATCCAGCGACCCCTTACGCGGGCGCGCTGGGAATGCGCGCGGCACTGGGCGGACGCGCGCGCATGGTCACGGTGAACACCGGCAACCACGGCGCCTACGACCCGAGCACGCCGTCGTGCGCGGTCACCGAGGCGCACCGGTTCCTGGTCACCGGGGTGCTGCCGCGCCGCGACCTGGCGTGTGAACCCGACGCGCCCGGTACCGGGGGAGTTCGGGCGCCTTTGTCCGTATCCCCACTTTCGGACGGTGTGCGGCAAATCGGATATATCTGGCCATAGAGCGGGGCGATAGGTTTGGTGGCATGTCTGGCTAACTGGGAAAAATCATCCCATGTTCTGGTATTGCCGGGGTTGCGGGCGCATCACGAACGGGTGCATATTCGGTTGGCGAAATCGAGTCCCCTGGATTTCGCGCAGATAGCTGCCATATGTATTCGCCAACCCTGCATTGGAAGTCTCTTATGCGCAGATTCCTCACCGCCCTGGCCGGGGCCGGTGTCGTGGTGCTCTCGGTCCTGGCCGGGACCGGTTCCTCCAACGCCGCCGAGCAGTCGCCCGCCATCATCGGCGGGCACAACGCGACCGAGACCTACTCGTGGATGGTGTCGCTGAGCAACGGCTGCGGCGGCAGCCTCGTCGCCCCGCAGTGGATCGTGACCGCGAACCACTGCGGCAGCGCCACGCAGGGCCGGGTCGGCTCGACCAACAAGAACTCCGGTGGTGAACTGCTGCGCATCGACCGGCGGGTCACCAAGCCCGGTACCGACCTGACCCTGATGCACACCAGCACCGCCTCCCGGCAGGCCCCGGTCAGGATGGCCACCGCCAACCCGGCCGCCGGGTCCGCCGTTCGCCTGCTCGGGTGGGGCTGCCTGCGCTGGCCGTCCTGCTCGACGCCGACCACGCTGCAGGAGATCGACCTGACCATCCTGGCCAGCAGCCGCTGCGCCGCGGGTGGCGGCACCTCGACCGACGTCTGCGTCTCCGGTGACCGCACCCACTCCGCCTGCCACGGCGACTCCGGCGGTCCCGCCGTGGTCGGCACCCGCGGCAACTGGACCCTCGTCGGGGAGACCCACGGGCCCGGTGACAACGGCGGCGAGTGCGCCACCTCCACCCTCTACACCGGGATCGCGGCCAACCTGAGCTGGATCCGGCAGCAGACCGGCACCTGAGGTCACCGCGCTACCGCCACTTCAGCACGCGACAGGCGGTAGCCCGGACGATCGGCGCACGCGGGCAGGACGGTGCCCGCGTGCGCCGATCTGCGTTCGTACTTGGTTGGGCGTGGGGTGGCGGCGTCCGCGGCGATGAGTTGGCTGCGCGACTCACGCGCCGGAGGGGCGGGTCAACCGGTGCCTTAGTCACCGCCTGCACCGCGTGCGCCGATCAGCCATTGCTCTCGGGACCGCGCGGGAGCTACCTGGATCGTGCCGAGACGGCGGCGTCTGCGGCGCCGGGTTTGGTCGAGCGATGCGCCTCGGTCACCGCCTGGCGCTATGTGTGTCGATCAGTCGTCTGGCCCCGGGGGCGCTGGTTGCGCGTCTCATGCGCTGCCGCGGCGTTGGTGGGGCAGGGTAACTGGTGCGCCGAGCGCCTCGGTCATCGCCAGGACCGCGTGGGCGGCGGAGGCGAGTGTCATGTGCCGGTGCCAACCGGCGAAGGAACGGCCGGTGAAGTCGCGCATGCCTGCTCGGTCGGCGAAGCGGGCTAGGTCGTGGTCGACCCTGGTGAGCAGTTCGCTCAGCCGCAGCAGGTCCGCCGCGCTCGCCCCGGTCTGGTCCGACAACCACAGTTGCTCGGGCCACGGGTGTCCGGCGGACCCGAAACCGAGCAGCACCAGTTCGTCTTGTCCCCCAGGAAGTCGTACCAGCGTTGACGCGGCCAGCAGCGGCCAGCGACCCGCCACGGGGCGGCGGGATTCGCGCACCGCCGCCATGATCTGCCTCGCCGCCAACGGTTCGGTGCCCAGTCGGGTCGCGGGGTCCACGGCTGTCAACGGCTGTGTCGCGCTCACCCGCACCAGCAGCGGGGCTCCCGCGCCGCGTAATCGGGTCACCGCGGCGGGCACGTCACCGACCCGCGCGTCGAGCACGACCGGCAACCGCGCCTGCCCCGCAACCCCCAGGTACGCCTCGATCCCGCACTCCAGCTCGGTTTCCGCGCGCACGCAGTCGGGGATCGCGGCCCGGTCGCGCCGCCCCGCGTCGGCGGCCCACGCCCGCGACAGGTGCAGCCGCCAGTCGACCGGGACCGCCACCTCGTCGCCTACCGACCACACGCCCATCGCTCGTTGCGCGTTGAGGGTCTGCCCCAGATCGGGCGAGAAGTGCTTGTCGACACCGACGGAGTGCTTGCCCGCCTTGGGGATCAGCAGTGGTCGCACCACCAGCGCCCTCGGCCGCGCCACCCGCGCGACGTAGTCGGCCAGTGCCCGGCGGACCGGGACCGCCTCCCAGGTCGAGTCGCTGATGAAGTGGTGCAGGTACTGCTCGGTGGCCTGGTCGCCGATGGCGTGCGCGATGTTGCGGATCGACTTGCGCCCGGTGGCGCGCAGGAGCCCGTGCAGGTACTCCACCCCCTTGCGCCGCTGGTCGTGCCGGGGCAGCGAGGCGAACAGCGGCGCGCACAGCTCGTCGAGCACCGACTCATCCGCCACGGCCGTGCGTTCGGCGACGTGACCCGCTGACGACATGGACTCCCCCTGAACGTGGTGGTGGACCTCGGACAGCCTCCACCGTGGCCGGGAAACCAGGACGTGCCTAGGTTTGTTGAACACCAACATCGGTCGCTGTGCGGTGGGCTGACGCCACCCCGCCCGCGCTGACCAGGCGCGGGCCAGGCCCCCGGCGCGGTCGGCTGTGTTCGGCGCACGCGCCCGTTCGGTCCAGCCGGTTGCCCTGGCCGGTGCCCGCACCGGCGGGATCCCGCCACCGCGCGGGGAGCGCTCCCGGGATCGGGCGGACCTGATGGAGTGCGCCGAACTTGACGGATCGATGTCCGATTCGTTGCCCCGACGCCGGGCGCGCCCGCACGATCGAGTGGTCGACCACGTGGTGTTCCGCCGCGCGGTGCCGCCGGGGGAACGGCGGTCGTGCCCCGCTCCTCCCGTGATTGGAGTCCCAGTGGACAACGCCGTGTCCGACACCCTGCCCAGGATCGCCCTGCAGCAACCGCCGTGGCCGGACCAGGCGCTGGTGCGGCGGGTGAGAACCGAACTCGCGAGCAGGCCCGGCCTGGTCACCGCCGCCGAGGTCCGCCGGTTGCGCGAACTGCTCGCCGTCGTCGCCGCGGGCGAGGCCCACGTCGTGCAGGCCGGGGACTGCGCCGAGGACTTCGCCGAGTGCGAACCCGGTTACGTGGCGCGCAAAGCCGGTCTGCTCGACCTGCTGGCCGGGACGGTCAAGATGGCCACCAGGTTGCCGGTCGTCCGAATAGGACGGATCGCGGGCCAGTTCGCCAAGCCCCGGTCCAGCCCGGTCGAGGTGGTCGGTGACCTCGAGCTGCCCGTCTACCGCGGCCACATGGTCAACACCCCCGAACCTGACCCGCACGGCCGCGTCCCCGACCCCACCCGGCTGCTGCTGGGCTACCGCGCCGCCCACGAGGCCACCCGGCTGCTCGGCTGGGGCGGCGGTGACCGGCACCTCGCCGAACCGCCGGTCTGGACCAGTCACGAGGCGCTGCTGCTCGACTACGAGCAGCCCATGCTGCGCCCCGACCGCGCGGGCGAGGTCTACCTGTCCTCCACGCACCTGCCCTGGATCGGCGAACGCACCCGCCAGGTCGACGGCGCGCACGTCGACCTGCTCGCGGGCGTCAGCAACCCGGTGGCGTGCAAGGTCGGACCCACCACGGCCACCGACGAGCTGCGCACCCTCGTCGAGCGGCTGGACCCGCACCGCGAACCGGGCAGGCTCATCCTCATCTCCCGCATGGGCGCCGACCTCGTGGCCGACCGGCTGCCCGCCCTCGTCGCCGCTGTGCGCACCGCCGGGCACCCGGTGATCTGGTTGTGCGACCCGATGCACGGCAACACCGCGCGCACCCCGGAGGGCCTCAAGACCCGCTACGTCGAGACCGTCGTCGCCGAGATCACCCGGTTCCAGGCCGCGGTGCGCGGTGCTGGCGGGGTCGCGGGTGGTCTCCACCTGGAGACGACCCCTGACGACGTCACCGAGTGCGCGCCGGACCCGGCGCACGCCGATCACGTCGCCGACAAGTACACCAGCTTCTGCGACCCGCGCCTCAACCCGGTCCAGGCGATCACCGCCGTGGCCGCCTGGAGCGCCTGACCCGCCGAGCCCGCAGACGGAGGACCACGAATGACAGGCATCCCGCCCATCGAGCCCTACCCGCTGCCCGCGGCGGACGACCTGCCCGCCAACACCGCGGCGTGGGCGGTGGACCCGGCGCGGGCGGTGCTGCTGGTGCACGACATGCAGCGCTACTTCGTCCGCCCCTTCGCCCATGGCATGCGCGACCGGATCGTCGGCAACATCGCCGGGCTGCGCGAGACCCTCACCGCGGGCGGCGCGCGAGTTGCCTACACCGCCCAGCCCGGCCGGATGACCGACGAGGAACGCGGTCTGCTCAAGGACTTCTGGGGACCCGGGATGCGTACCAGCCCCGCCGACCGGGAGGTCGTCGACGAGCTCGCGCCCCGCGATGACGACTGGGTCTTCACGAAGTGGCGCTACAGCGCCTTCTTCCGGTCCGACCTGTTGGCGCGGATGCGCGCGGACAACCGCGACCAGTTGGTGCTGTGCGGTGTGTACGCGCACGTCGGTGTCCTGGCGACCGCGATCGAGGCCTATACCAACGACATCCGCACGTTCTTGGTCGCTGACGCCATCGGCGACTTCTCCGAGCGCTACCACCGACTCGCCATCGACTACGCCGCCGAGCGGTGCGCCGTCGTCGCCACCACGGCCGCCGTGCTCGCCCAGGCCGAGAACCGGGAGAAGGTGGCACTGTGACCGACCTGCTCGACCGGATCCTCGCCGACCCCCAGGTCCCGTTCGCGCTCCTGCACCGCACCGAGTCCGGCCGCGACCGGGTTGACGTCCTGGCAGGCGCGATCACCGAACTCCGGGAACTGGCCGACCTCCCGCTCCGGGACGGGGCCGTCGCGCTGCCCACCCACGACGTGCTCGCCGTGGTGCCCTACCGGCAGATCCGCGAGCGCGGGTACGCCCACCGCGACGACCACGAGCCGCTGCTGGCGCTCGAGGTCGCCGATCAGGTCTCGCTCCCGCTCGACGACGTGCTGTCCCGGTTGCCCGACGTCCCGTTGCGGCTCGACCGGGGCCGGTTCGACACCGACGACGAGACCTACGCCGAGATCGTCCGCCGGGTGCTCGCCGAGGAGATCGGCACCGGCGAGGGCGCGAACTTCGTCATCCGCCGCTCCTACGTCGCCGAGGTCGTCGGCTACACCCCGGCGTCCGCGCTATCGCTGTTCCGCCGGTTGCTGCGCGAAGAGACGGGTGCTTACTGGACGTTCGTGGTGCACACCGGTGACAGGGCCTTCGTCGGCGCCACCCCGGAGCGCCACATCAGCGTCTCGGGCGGTACCGCGGTGATGAACCCGATCAGCGGCACCTACCGGTACCCGCCAAGCGGCCCCGCGCTGGACGGCGTGATGGAGTTCCTGGCCGACCGCAAGGAATCCGACGAGCTCTACATGGTGCTCGACGAGGAACTCAAGATGATGGGCCGGGTCTGCGACGACGGCGGCCGCGTGGTCGGGCCGTACCTGCGGGAGATGGCCAGGCTCGCGCACACCGAGTACTTCATCGAGGGCACGACCACCCGGGACCCGCGCGACATCCTGCGGGAGACGCTGTTCGCGCCGACGGTCACCGGCAGCCCGCTGGAGAGCGCGTGCAAGGTGATCAGCCGCCACGAGCCGACCCCGCGCGGGTACTACAGCGGGGTGATCGCGCTCATCGGCCGCGACCGGGGCGGGCGGGTGCTCGACTCGTCGATCCTCATCCGCACCGCGGACATCGACGCGCGCGGTACCGTCCACATCGGAGTCGGTGCGACGCTGGTCCGGCACTCGGACCCGATCGCGGAGGTCGCGGAGACGCGGGCGAAGGCGGCGGGATTGCTGGCCGCGCTCGGTTCCGAGGACCGGCGCGGGTTCGCCGAGCACCCCGACGTGCGCGCCGCGCTGTCGGGCCGCAACGACGGCATCGCCGACTTCTGGCTCTCGGCCGACCGGGTCCACCGGGCAGCCGACCCGGAGTTGGCGGGCAGGCGGGTCCTGATCGTGGACGCCGAGGACACCTTCACCTCCATGCTGGCCCACCAGTTGCGGGCGCTGGGGTTGCAGGTCGTGGTCCGCCGCTTCGACGAGCCCTACGACCAGGACGGGTACGACTTCGTGCTGCTCGGCCCCGGCCCTGGCGACCCGCGTGAAGCCGGGCACCCGAAGATCGCGCACTTGCGTGCGGCGGTGGACTCGTTGCTCGCCGGTGCGGTGCCGTTCTTCGCGGTGTGCTTGAGCCACCAGGTCCTCAGCGCGCGGCTGGGCCTGGACCTGGTGCGCAGGGAGGTCCCCAACCAGGGCACCCAGTTGCCGATCGACCTGTTCGGCACCGCCCGCCGCGTCGGGTTCTACAACACCTTCGCCGCCGTCAGCGCCGAGGACGTGGTGCACCACCCCGGTTTCGGCGCGGTCGAGATCAGCCGCGACCCGGCGACCGGCCAGGTGCACGCCTTGCGCGGTGGGCACTTCGCGTCCATCCAGTTCCACGCCGAGTCGGTGCTCACCCAGGACGGCCCGGCCATCCTCGGCGGGCTGCTCGCCGGGCTCAGCGCGACCGCACCGATGCCCCGGGCGAGCACCGAGTCCTTTCCCCGACCGGCGAGCGCGCTGCGCTGACCCACCGAACGGGCTGCCCCCGCTGTCCGGCGGGGGCAGCCGCCACCACTAGGAGTTCTCGATGCCCCGATCACCCCTGATCGCAGCCATCGCGGCCGTGTGCCTGCTGGCGAGCGGGTGCGTGACTGTCCGCGCCGCGGCGGTGCCCACGGAACCCGCCGAACCCGGTGTGACCGTCGGGAGTGGACAGTCGGTGCGCGTGGCGGTGTTCAACAACTACCCGCCCGCCGAGTTCACCGCCAACGGCAAGCTGGCCGGGTGGATGATCGAGTTCCTCGACCCCATCGCGCGCGAGACCGGTCTGCGCATGGACATCGTGCCCGTCAACAACTTCAGCACCATCATCCCCGGCCTGCAGAGCGGCCGTTTCGATATCGCCGCGGCCAACCTCACGGTCTCCGCGGAGCGCGTGAAGATCATCGACATGGTGACGGTGGACGCCGTGGGAACCGGCTTCTCGACCGCCGCGGGCAGTGGGGTCGCGATCCGCTCCGGGCGTGACGTGTGCGGTCGCGCGGTCGCGGCGCTGGCGGGTTCGGTGTACGAGCCGCAGTTGCGCGCGATCAACGACGAGTGCGCCGCCGCCGGGCTACCACCCGCCCGCACCAGCCTCTACCCGGACAGCAGCGCCGCCGTGCTGGCTGCGGGCACCCGGCGCGCCGACGTGTTCATGGGCTCGTACTCCGAGGTCGTGCACTCGGCGCGGGAATCCGGGCAGCTGACCGTGCAGGACTACCAGTTCGCCCGGCTGCCGGAGGCGATCGGCTTCCCGAAGGGGTCGCCGCACACGGAGAAGGTGCGGGCCGCGGTGAACAAGCTGATCGCGGGCGGGCAGTACCGGTCGGTGCTGCACAAGTGGGGGATGGCCGACATCGCGATCACGGAGTCCCAGCTCAACCCGGAGGTCCGATGAGCACCGAGGCCCCGACCGCCGCACCGCGCACCCCCCGCCGGGTCGACACCCGCAAGCGGGTCAAGGCACCGCTGCACCTCGGCTGGTGGATCGGTACCGCCGTCGTCGGGCTCACGGTGCTCAACATGGGCAACGTCGTCGTGCGCAGCCCGAACCTGGACTGGTCGGTGGTGGGGGAGTACTTCCTGTCCACCGAAGTCCTCTTCGGACTCCTGCGCACCGTCGAGCTCACCGCGATCGCGATGGCCCTGGGCATCGCGGGCGGTCTGCTGCTGGCGATCATGCGGCTCTCACCTGTTCCGGTCGTTTCGTGGGCCGCCAAGGGTTACGTCTGGTTCTTCCGCGGCACACCGCTGCTGGTGCACATCCTGTTCTGGTACAACCTTGCCGCTCTGGTGCCCGCGGTCGCGCTGGAGATCCCCTTCGGCCCAACGCTGTTCGAGGCCAACACCAACGACCTCATCACCCCGTTCCTCGCGGCCGTGATCGCGTTGAGCCTCAACGAAGCCGCCTACATGGCCGAGGTCGTGCGCGGTGGCCTGCTCTCGGTCGACCCCGGGCAACGGGAAGCAGCGAAAGCACTGGGCATGACCCACCGGCAGACCCTGCGCAGGGTCGTCGTCCCGCAGGCGCTGCGGGTGATCATCCCGCCCACCGGCAACCAGGTCATCAGCATGCTCAAGGCATCGGCCCTGGTCAGCGTCACCTCCACACCGGAGCTGCTGTACTCGGTGCAGGTCATCTACAACAACAACTTCAAGACCATCCCGCTGCTGGTGGTCGCCAGCGCCTGGTACCTCGTCGTCACCAGCCTGCTCTACGTCCTGCAGCACTACCTGGAGCGCCGCTACTCGCGAGGTGATCGCCGTGGCTGAGACCGTGCTGAGCCTGCGCGACGTGCACAAGAGCTTCGGCCACCGAGAGGTGTTGCGCGGCATCGACCTCGACATCGCCGAGGGCGAGGTCGTGTGCCTGCTCGGTCCGTCCGGATCGGGCAAGAGCACGCTGCTGCGCACCATCAACCACCTCGAACCCCTCGACCGCGGCGCGATCTTCCTGCGCGACGAGCTCATCGGCTACCGGGAGCACAGGGGCAGGCTCGTCGAACTCGACGACAGGGCGCTGTCGCGGCAGCGGGCCTGGTTCGGCATGGTCTTCCAGGGTTTCAACCTGTTCCCGCACATGACCGCGCTGGACAACGTCGTCGAGGCGCCCGTCCTGGTCAAGCGCGAGGACCCAGCGCACGCCCGCGCCAGGGGCCGCGAGCTGCTCGCCTCCGTCGGACTCGCCGACCGCGTCGACGCCTACCCCCGTCAACTCTCCGGCGGCCAGCAGCAGCGGGTCGCGATCGCGCGGGCCCTGGCCATGTCGCCCGAGGTGCTGCTGTTCGACGAGCCGACCTCCGCGCTGGACCCGGAACTGGTCGGCGAGGTGCTCGACGTCATGCGCGGGCTCGCCGCCACCGGGATGACCATGCTGGTGGTCACCCACGAGATCGGCTTCGCCAGGGAGGTCGCCGACCGCGTGGTGTTCCTCGACGGCGGCGTGGTGGTCGAACAGGGCGCCGCCGCCGAGGTGCTGACCAACCCCCGGCGGCAGCGGACCAGGCAGTTCCTCACCCATGTCCGGTGAGCCGCTAGTGGGCCTCGGCCCCCTCGCCGAGCAGTCCGCGGACCAGCAGCAGCCGCAGCGCGAGCTGGATCTCCAACGCCCGCGCCGGTTTCTGCCAGTCCGCCCCCAGCAGCTCCTTCACCCGGTCCAACCGGCGGGTCACCGTGTTGGTGTGCACGTGCAGCCGTTCCGCGGCGTAGGTCGGGCTCGCGCCCGCCTCGAAGTACGCCTGCAACGTGGGCACCAGGTCGGTGAACCGCTCCTTGTCGTAGCCGAGCACCGGGCCGATCACCTGCTCGATGAACCCGCCGACGTCCTGGTTGCTCGACACCAGCGACCCGACGAACCCCAGTTCCCGCACCGACGCGGCGCCCCCGCTGACCCCCAGCGCCACCACCGCGTCCAGGCAGCGGATCGCCTCCCGGTAGCCCGAGGGCACCGACTCGGCCCCCGACAGCGGACCGGCCGCCCCCACCGAGATCGGCGTGCCGAGCGCCTCGGCCATCGCCGAGGACACCTCCCTGGCCAGCGCGCCCGCGTCACCGCCGGGCAGCAGCAGGATCAGGTGGCTGTCGCGGAAGCTGCGCAGCCCACCCCGGCGCCGCGCGTACCCCGCCGCCCACGCGTTGGCCCGGCAGTGCAGCGCGGCCGCGGGCTTGGCCACCACCATCAGGTACGGCCCGGACAGGTCCAACCCGATCCGGCGCGCCCGCTCGGCCAGCTGCTTGGGCAGGTGCTGCTCGTCGCTGAGCGCGTCGTCGAGCAGCTTGTCCCGCACCTCGCTGTCGAGCCCGGCGGCGACCTTGTCCTGCCGGATGAACAGCACGGCCATCCGCGCGAACAGCCGCAGCTGCGAGCGCCGCGCGGGTTCCAGCTCCCCGGGCACCCGCAGCACCAGCGCGCCGAGGTAGTCCTTGCCCCGGCACAGCGGCGCCACCCACCCGCCGTCCCCGGTCAGCACCGGCTCCCCGCTGACCATGTCCGGCGCGGACGCCAGCGCCGCGGAATCGTCCCCGCCGACCGGCTCACCCGCGGTCACCAGCACGTCGCCGCCGGAGTTGTAGACCGACACCCGCCCGCCCAGCGAGGTGGCGGCGAACGCGGCCATCGCGGGCAGGTCGGCGTCGGCCAGCAGCATGTCCACCAGCCGCGACTGCAGGTCGCAGTACTCGGTGAAGCCCGCGGCGGTCGTCGCGACCTGGGCCAGCCGGTCCTCCAGGGCCGCGGTGCGCTCGGCGGCGGCCAGCCGCTGGCGGGTGGACTCCAGGTAGGCGCCCGCCAGGATCCCCAGCGACCCGATCAGCGAGCGCTCGTCGGCGGTGAAGTGGTGCACCTTGCGGCTGGCGACGTAGAGCATGCCGCTGGGTGGGTACCTGGTCCGCTGGTGCGCCCGCTCGCCCCAGTGCGTCGGCTCGTCGCCCAGCGGCACCGCGATCATCGCGTGCATGCCCTCGACCCTGGCGACCTCCTCGAACGCCGAGTTCAGCGTGATCCGCTCGTCGGTGAGCA
This sequence comes from Actinokineospora baliensis, assembly GCF_016907695.1. Classification (NCBI taxonomy): domain Bacteria; kingdom Bacillati; phylum Actinomycetota; class Actinomycetes; order Pseudonocardiales; family Pseudonocardiaceae; genus Actinokineospora; species Actinokineospora baliensis. The sequence goes on from NZ_JAFBCK010000001.1 coordinate 3,771,168, forward strand.
GGTCGTGCGTGGCGAACGGCGCGGTACGGGCCTGACCGGCGGCGGTGATGCCGTCGTCGGCCGGTAATCGCAGGCCGACCCCGAGCCCGGAGGTGTGCCCGTCGGCGGCCAGCACCTGGATGTGGCCGCCGTCGGCCTCCAGCAGCGCGACGTAGGCCATGTCCATGCCCAACAGGTGCCGCGCGCGCCTGGCCACGGCGTGCAGCAGGCTCGCGGTCGACTCGTGCGGCACCGCGAGCTCGCGGGCCGCGTCGACCAGGGCGGCCAACCCGGCCTCCCGGCCCCGGCCGCGCTGGATCTGCGCGTGCACCCGCATCGCCCGCCACACCGCGGCCTTCATGTCGACCGCGCTCGGGGCTACCGCCCGACCCGCCGCGGCACCCGCTCGATCATCGAGCAACCGCTCGAACACGTCCACCGGGGCGCCACTGGCCAGCAATTCCAATAACTCGTCAATGCCACCGCTGACTGCCAGTTGCGGGGACACAAAAGGGCCCATCATTAGGTCACCGCCCGCATAGAGTCCATAGCGGTCACCCGTTTGAACTATCACGTTCGTCGGATGCCCGCGGTGCTTGCCCACTGTTCCTGTTTGGTCATCCTCAGCGTATCGAAAATGTCCGGTCTTGGTCCGGTGACGCCGGTGGGCGCGGGTACCCGTGAGTGGGCGGGGGTGGCCCCCGCCCACTCACCGAACAATTCCCGCAGCCTGGCGAAACTACGCCCGTTCGTCCGCGGTGGTTTTCCGGCGCAGGCCCTGGGCGAGCAGCGTGAGCACCGCGAAGCCCAGGATCACCCAGACGCCGGGGTAGAGATCACCCAGCTGGACGGCTGGCACGATCACCGCGGTCACCACCGCGAGGCCGAACGCGCCACCGACCTGCAGCGAGCTGTTGAGCAACCCGGCGGCCAGGCCCTGCTCCTGGTCGGAGACGCCGTTGGTGCCCGAGACCATCAGCGCGGCCAGGCTCAGCGCGAAGCCGAAGCCCCAGATCACCGACACCGGCACCAGCACGGTCCACAGCGCGGGCTCCGGGCCGATGCGCAGCAGCAGCAGGTAGCACGGGATGAAGGAGATCAGGCCCACCATCAGGACCTTGTTGACCCCGAAGCGCTCCATCAGGTCACCGAGCTTGGGCCCGATGACCACCACCATCAACCCGGCGGGCAGCAGCACGAAGGACATGTGCCACGGCTCCCAGCCGTTCATGTTCTGCAGGTACAGCGCCAGCACGAACTGGAAGGCCATCGCCCCGCCGTAGAGCAGGAAGGAGCTGACGTTGGCGGCGACGATGTTGCGGTCGCGGAAGATGCCCAGCCGGATCAGCGGGTCGGCGACCCTGCGCTCGATGAGCACGAAGGCGACCAGCAGCGCCGCCGACAGGACGAACCCGCCGATGGAGCGCCAGGACCCGAGGCCGACCTCCGGTGCGGACACCACGGTGAACACCAGCAGCAGCATGCCGAGCAGCAGCGTCAGCGCACCGCCGATGTCGAGCCTGGCCCGCTCGGTGCGCGGCTCGTCCTTGGGCAGGAACTTCAGCGCGCCCAGCATCAGCAGCACGGCCACCACGGCGGGCAGCACGAACGTGGTCCGCCAGTTCAGCGCGGCGAGCAGACCGCCGATGAGCAGGCCGGAGGAGTAGCCGGAGGCCTCGAAGACGTTGAAGATGCCGAACGCCTTGTTGCGCTCCGGCCCCTCGCGGAAGGTCGTGGCCAGCAGCGACATCGCCGCCGGTGCGGTGAAGCCCGCCGCCATGCCCTTGACGAACCGGGTCACGATGATCAGCAGCGCGTCGTCGGCGAAGGCGCCCAGCAGCGAGATCACCGCGAACACCGCCATGCCGACGACGAACACCCGCTTGCGGCCGAACAGGTCCGCGCAGCGGCCGCCCAGCAGCAGGAAGGCGCCGAAGGCCAGGATGTAGGCGCCGGGCACCCACTGCGCGGTCGCCGCGCTCACCCCGAACGCGGCCTGGATTTCCGGAATGGCCACCGCGATCATCGAGTTCTCGAGCCCGTCGAGCATGATGGCCCCGCTGAAAATGAACAGCAGGATCCACTGCCGCGCCTTCCAGCGCACGGGGCCACCCGCTGCCGCGGGGCCCGCGACGGCGTCACCGTCCCGTTTCTGCTCGTCGGGAGTCAAGCTGGTCGACATCTCATACCACCCTTCAAAGACCCCAGCCGGGACACGGCGGCAGCCGAACCGGCGAATCGGTCGATTTGGTCCGGGACTATTTCCGGAAAGATCTCCGGCCCGCGCGCGTGCCACCGGTGCGGGCCCGGTCGGCGCCCCGGGGGTTGCCCCGGGCGGGTAGCCTGATCCCTACGCGCACACTACCGGCGTCCGAGATAGTTGCACACGCGCTATGTTGCACGCAGCTGATGATGCCGTATGCAAGCAGTTGGCCGCAAGGAGGGACGGGTCCCCGTGGAGATCGCCGACGACCTCGCCGAGACCAGGGCCCAGGGTTGGCGGACCCTGGCCGCGCTGCACGCGCGGATCGAGGACACCCTGGAACGCGCGCTGCAACGCGCCCACGACCTGTCGGTCAGCGAGTACAGCCTCCTCGACGTCCTCTCCCGCCAAGAGACCTTCACCGGCTGCTACCTGCGCATGACCCAGCTCTCGCGGGCGGTCGTACTCAGCCAGTCCGCCACCACCCGCCTGGTCACCCGCCTCGAACGCCGAGGCCTCCTCCAGCGCTACCTCTGCCCCGATGACCGCCGAGGCATCTACACAGAGGTAACCCCCGAGGGCCGAGCCGCCCTGGACCGCGCCCGCTCCACCCACGACGAATCCCTGGCCGAAGCCCTGCGAGAAGCGTCGGAACTCCCCGAACTAGCCCCCTTGGTCGAAGCCCTGGCCTCCCTCCACGCAGTCCCGGCCACGGACGCGAGCTGAGCTAGGCACCAGAGCCAAGGCCTATAGGGCCAGCCTCGCCAGCCCGGCCTCTGGATACTCGGAAGCCGCCCACCCAAACCCGGCCCTTCGGGCCAGCCCTGCCCCGCTCCCGGAAGTCGCCGCCCCCAACTGCTCGATGGGGCGAACTTGTTTTGCGCGGGGCCCCTGCGCCAGCCGTGGCAGGACCGCAAAGCTGGGGCCGAAGAGCGTGGCCCTGTCCGCGCAGAACGCTACGACTGCCGCCACCCCACGCAAAACAAGTCCGCCCCATCGAGCCGCCGCGCCCAGCCCCCCGAGCTGGCCCACCCAACCCAGCCCCCCGAGTCAGCCCCGTCAGCCCAACCACCCGACTCCGACGGCATTGCCAGCCACTGGACACTCGGAGTCGCTGGTGCCAACTGCTCGATGGGGTGGACCTGTTTTGTGTGGGGGAGCGACACCCGTAGCCTGACCGGCGGCTGGCTGGGCCGTCCCTTTGGCCCCCAGCTTTTAGGCCCAGCACGGGTGTCGCAGGGGCCCCACGCAAAACAGGTCCACCGCATCGAGCCTGCACTTAAATCGCGGATCCACGCCGATGGCGCAGCCGAGGCGAGGATCCGACGGCGAAGCCGAATCCCGAGACCCGCGCCACAAGATCATCAGATTCAAGCGCCCCCGATTCACATCCTACCGAGATCCACCGACAACCCAGGCGCCGCAAGGAAACCTGTGCACAACCACCCCTGTTGTGGACAACCCAGCGCCACCCCCCGGCCACATCCTGCCGACATGACAGATCCGCCTCCGGGATCCCCCCACCTCCCCACCCCCTGGGTAGCGTCAACCCCACAGCCAACAAGTGATCCGGCCCGCAAGGGCCAAAGCGCGGCAACGCGATGTGGAGATCAGGATGCGCTTAACGCAGACGGTGGCGGCAGTGATGGGGCGGTTCGCGGATCGGCCCGCGGTGGGGGAGCGGGTCAAGGAGATCGCGCGGGATCCGGCTTCTGGTCGGACTTCGGTGCGGTTGCTGCCCCGGTACGAGACCGCGACCTTCGCCCAGGTGTGGGCGCGGACGCGGGCGGTGGCCACTGAGCTGTGGGCCAATCCGGTCCACCGGTTGCTACCGGGCGAGCGGGTGGCTTTCCTCGGGTTCGCCGGGTACGACTACACGACCTTGGACCTGGCGTGCATCCTGCGGGGCGCGGTGTCGGTTCCGTTGCAGACCAGTGCGCCGATTGGGCAGTCGCACGCGATCGTGGCCGAGACCGAGCCGACGGTGGTCGCGGCGAGTCTGGATCGGCTCGACGTCGCGGTGGAGCTTGTGCTGCGGAGCTCTTCTGTGCGGCGGGTGTTGGTGTTCGACTACCTCCCGGAGGTCGACGACCAGCGGGAGCGGGTCGAGGCGGCGCGGGTGCGGTTGCTCGACTCGGGTAGGGACATCGCTGTTGAGTCCTTATCGGACAGTGCGGCGCGCGGCGGTGAGTTGGCCGAGGTGCCGCACTTCGTGGCCGACGAGGGCGACGACCCGCTGACCATGCTGATCTACACCTCGGGCAGCACCGGCACCCCCAAGGGCGCCATGTACACCGAGAAGCTGGTGGCGGCCATGTTCGGCGGGGGTGGCTGGGCCGACCTGTTCTCCGACATCCAGGCGGTCACCTTCCACTACATGCCGATGAGCCACGTCGCCGGGCACTCCTCGGTGAAGAACACGTTGGCGCGTGGCGGGATCAGCTACTTCATGGCCAGCGGTGACCTGTCCACCTTCATGGACGACATCGCGCTCGCCAGGCCAACGGAGCTGTCGCTGGTGCCCCGGGTGTGCGAGATGCTCTACCAGTACCACCGCAGCGAGGTCGACCGGCGCGTGGTCGGCGGCGGTGACCGCGCCCAGGTCGAGGCGCAGGTCACCAAGGACATGCGCGACGAGGCTCTCGGCGGCCGGATCGCTTGGGCCAGTTGCGGTTCCGCGCCGCTGTCGGAGGAGTTGCGGGTCTTCATCGAGGGGCTGCTCGGTCTGGAGCTGCACATCCTCTACGGCGCCACCGAGATCGCGGGCGTCTCGGTCGACGGGAAGATGCTGCGCCCGCCGGTCATCGACTACAAGATCGTCGACGTCCCCGAGTTGGGCTACTACCGCACCGACACCCCGCACCCGCGCGGCGAGCTGCTGATCAAGACCGACTCCGTGATCCCTGGCTACTACAAGCAACCCGAGGTGTCGGCGACGCTGTTCGACGCGGACGGCTACTACAAGACCGGTGACATCGTCGCCGAGGTCGAGCCGGACCGGCTGGCGATCCTGGACCGGCGCAACAGCGTGCTGAAGCTCTCGCAGGGCGAGTTCGTGGCGACTCCGAGCCTGGAGGCCACCTTCGGCACCAGCCCGCTGGTCCGCCAGATCTTCGTCTACGGCAACAGCGCCCGCTCGTACCTGCTGGCCGTCGTGGTCCCCACGCCGGACGCCCTGGAGCGCTACGGCGCCGAGTCGATCGCGATCAAGGAGCGGCTCAGCGAGTCGTTCCAGGCTGTGGCCAAGGAAGCAGGCCTGAACTCCTACGAGATCCCGCGCGAGTTCCTCATCGAGCCCGAGCCGTTCACCCAAGCCAACGGGCTGCTCTCCGACCACCGCAAGCTCTTGCGGCCGCAGCTGCTGGAGGCATACCGGGAGCGCCTGGAAGCCCTGTACTCCGACATCACCGCGCGCGAGTCCGAGGAGCTGCTGGAGATCCGCCGCACCGGTGCCCAGCGGCCGGTGCTGGAGACGGTCCAACGGGCCGCGCGGGCACTGCTGTCCGGTTCCGACGTCAGCCCCGACGCGCACTTCCGAGACCTCGGCGGCGATTCGCTCTCGGCAGTGCCCTTTGTCACGCTCCTCAACGACATCTACGGCATCACAGTCCCCGTGGACATGCTCATCAGCCAGGCGACCGACCTCCGCGCCCTCGCCGAGTACATCGCGGCCAAGCGTCAGTCCGCTGTGGACCGGCCTACCTTCACCTCGGTGCACGGCAAGGCGAGTGACGAGGTGCGCGCAGAAGACCTGACCTTGGACAAGTTCCTCGACGCCCGCCTCATCGCCGGAGCGGGGTCGCTGCCCGAGGTCGAGGGCCCGCCGAAGATCGTGTTGCTGACCGGCGCGAGCGGCTACCTCGGGCGCTTCCTGACCCTGGAGTGGTTGCGGCGCTTGGCACCCGAGAACGGCAAGCTGGTGTGCGTCGTGCGCGGCAAGGACGCGGCGGCCGCGCGGGAGCGGCTGCTGTCGGCATACGCGACCGGCGACGACGGCCTGGTCGCGGACGTCGAAGCCCTGTCCGCCCACCTGGAGGTCCTCGCCGGGGACATGGCCGAACCTCGCCTCGGCTTGGACCAGCGGACCTGGGACCGGCTCGCTGACGAGGTCGACCACATCGTGCACGCGGGTGCCCTGGTCAACCACGTGCTGCCCTACAACCACCTGTTCGAGGCCAACGTCGTCGGGACGGCCGAGTTGATCCAGTTGGGGATCACCGGCAAGCTCAAGCGGTTCGCCTACGTCTCCAGCGTCGCCGTCTCGACCTCGCACCCCGGGCGGCCGCTCGACGAGGACACCGACGTGCGCGCCGCGATCCCGACCCAGCCGGTGCACGAGGGCTACGCGGGCGGCTACGCGACCAGCAAGTGGGCCGGGGAGGTGCTGCTGCGCGAAGCGCGCGAGGTGTGCGGGTTGCCGGTCACGGTGTTCCGGTCCAACATGATCCTCGCGCACAGCCGGTACGCCGGTCAGCTCAACGTGCCGGACGTGTTCACCCGCCTGCTGTTCAGCGTCCTCGCCACCGGGATCGCCCCGAAGTCGTTCTACGGCAACGAAGGCGATGGTGGGGCCCATTACGACGGACTGCCGGTCGATTTCACCGCGGCCTCGATCGCGGAGCTCGGCCCGGCCGACGGGTTCCGGACCTACAGCCTGGTGAACCCGCACGACGACGGGATATCCCTGGACACCATCGTCGACTGGCTGGCCGCCGAAGGGCACCGGGTCGAGCTCGTCGGCGACTACGCCGATTGGGCGCGCCGCTTCGAGTCCGCCCTGCGCGGCCTGCCCGAAGCCCGCCGCCAGTACTCCGCTTTGCCGCTGGTACACCGGTTCGCCGAACCGGAGCCGGTCGTGCGCGGCTCGGCGATCCCCTCCGAGCGGTTCCAGTCCGCCGTCCGCGACATCCCCCGGCTCTCGCGGGAGTACATCGCCAAGTACGCCGCTGATCTGCAGGGCCTGCTGTCCGCCTAAGAGCCAGGAAGAGAACCCATGAACCAGCAGTCCGCGACCTTCGACGAGCGCTACCGGATCGGGCGCAAGCTCGTCGACGAACTCGGTCCCGCCCAAGACACCGAGCCCAGCACCTTCGAACTGCTCGGCCTGGAGTGGGACCTGGTGCCCGGCACCTACGCCCCCAAACCCGGGACCGGCACCGAGTACTACACGACCGCCATCCCGTACCCCGAGGGCGGCAGCTTCCTGGAGATCGGCTGCGGTGCGGGCGTCACCGCCGTCTGGGCCGCGCTCAACGGCTGCGCGCACGTCACCGCCACCGACGTCACCGTGACCGCGGTGGCCAGCGCCGAGCTCAACGTCAAGCGCCACGGAGTGGCCGACCGGGTCCACGTCCAGCGCAGCGACGTGTTCGCCGACCTGGACCCGGACGCCAAGTTCGACACGGTCTTCTGGAACTGCAGCGTGATCGAGGCGCCGGAGGACTTCCAGTTCACCCAGGACTTCGAATGGGCCATCTTCGACCCCGGCTACGCAGCGCTCGGCCGCTATCTCGCCGAGGTGCACGGCCGCCTGCTGCCCGGCGGCCGGGCCCTGGTGACCTTCAACAGCCTCGGCGACGCTTCGCGGGTCGCCGAACTCGCCGACGACAAGGGTGTCACGCTGTCGCTTGTGGACAGCTCGACCCGAGTGCTCACCGGCGAAAAGGTCACCTACAAGGTCTTCGAGATCACCCGGCACTGACCGAGAAGGGGAGAAGTCGTTGTCCACACGTTTGTTCACCTCCGAGTCGGTCACCGAAGGCCACCCGGACAAGATCTGCGACGCGATCAGCGACGCCGTCCTCGACGCACTGCTGACCGGGGACTCGCGCTCGCGGGTCGCCGTCGAGACCCTCGTGACCACCGGTCAAGTCCACGTCGCGGGGGAGGTGACCACCCGGGCCTATGTGGACATCCCGAGCATTGTGCGGGACGTGATCCTGCGGATCGGGTACGACTCGTCGGCCAAGGGGTTCGACGGGAACTCCTGTGGTGTGAACGTGGCGATCGGGGCGCAGTCGCCCGACATCGCGCAGGGTGTGGACACCGCGCACGAGACGCGGGTGGAGCAGGCTTCGGACGAGATCGACCGCCAGGGTGCTGGCGACCAGGGGTTGATGTTCGGGTACGCGACGACCGACACCCCGGAGTTGATGCCGTTGCCGATCGCGTTGGCGCACCGGCTGTCCAAGCGGCTGACCAAGGTCCGCCGCGATGGCTCCGTCCCCTACCTGCGGCCCGACGGCAAGACCCAGGTCACGATCCAGTACGAAGGCGACCGGCCCGTCCGGCTCGACACCGTCGTCGTGTCCTCGCAGCACGCCGAAGGGGTCGACCTGGAGAACCTCCTCGGGGTCGACGTCCGTGACGGGGTTGTGGCTCCCGAACTCGCGGGCCTGGACATCGACACCTCCGACGTGCGGTTGCTGGTCAACCCGACGGGTCGATTCGTGATCGGTGGACCGATGGGTGACGCGGGCCTGACCGGCCGGAAGATCATCGTGGACACCTACGGCGGGATGGCCCGCCACGGTGGTGGCGCGTTCTCGGGCAAAGACCCCTCCAAAGTAGACCGTTCGGCGGCGTACGCGATGCGCTGGGTGGCCAAGAACGCCGTCGCCGCGGGCCTCGCCGACCGCATCGAGGTCCAAGTCGCCTACGCCATCGGCAAGGCGGCTCCCGTAGGCCTGTTCGTCGAGACCTTCGGCACCGAACGGGTTGACCCGGCTCGCATCCAGTCGGCGATCAGGGAAGTCTTCGACCTCCGTCCGGCCGCGATCATCCGCGACCTGGACCTGCTGCGCCCGATCTACGCCCAGACGGCCGCCTACGGGCACTTCGGTCGCCCGGAGCTGGACCTGCCGTGGGAGCGCACCGACCGCGCCGACGACCTCAAGCAGGTCGCCACGAGTTGACTTGCCGGGTGGCGTTCGCTCGCCCCCCTAGCGAGCGCCACCCGGCCGCCCGGCCAACTCCGCGAACGCCCGGACCACCTCCTCGACCAGCACCGGGTCGTCAGACTCGGTCGGGTGCCCCATGTCGATCGAGTGCAGCTGCACGGTGCTCTCGCCGACCGAGTTCGGGTGGTAGATCTCCATTGCCCCGCACTCGTCGCACTCCTGGACCACCAGGTACGGGTGCAGGTCCAGCAGGTGTTCACCGTCGACGAGCGCGTAGGTCCGCCCCGGGTACAGCAGCTGCGTGACCCGGCGTTCCTCCACCGCCCACACCGGGTTGTCGCCGCGCAGCACCCGGAACCGCACCTGGTACGCCGGTGCGGTGTCCTCGGCGACCGGGCGCACGGACTCGACGTAGCCGAACTGCCACCGCGCCAGGAAACTCAGCGAGCGCAGCAGAGTGCGCAGGTCCACCTGGACCGCGGCGAGTCGGGTGCGGAACTCGGCGGGCACCCGCGGATGCCTGCCGTGGATCCGGTTGCGCTCGTCGATCAGCGCCCGCATCGCCGCGGGCGCGGGGGAGTCCCCGTCCTGGAACGCCTGGCACAGCCCGCCGTCGTTGTGCACCCGCTCCGCCTTGGCCGCAACGGCCAGCAGGGCGGTGTGCCGCGCCCCGATGGTCGCGCCGCGCCGGGTGACCGTCTTCGCCCAGTCGGACAACGGCCCCACACCGGTGATCCCGGCCGCGCGGGCGGTGGCGGCCGCGAGCGCGACCAACACCACCGACACCGACTCCACCAGTTCGTGGACGACGAGGTGGTACTCCTCCCGAGGCGACACGGCACCGTCGAGCGCCCGCAACGTCCGCGCGATCGGGTACGGGTAGGCGACCTTCGCCATGCCGACCTCTTCGCTGATGTCGGTCGCGACCCGCAGCGCGGCCGCGATCCCCTGCACCACACCGAGTTCGGTGCCGAAGTCGCGGTCGACGTCGTAGATGCGCTCGGCCGATTCGCGCAGCGCCCGCAGTTCCAGCTCCATCGCGTGCAGCCGCTGCTCGAACGCGTCGAGCACCCGGTCGACCCGCCACGGGTCGACCTCGCACGGCGGGACGAGGATGTTCTTCAGGTCCCGCACCGAGATCCGCTGCACCACGCCGGACACGATCGCCGACAGCCGCGCCCTGCCCGCCCCGGATCGCAGGAACCCGAGCAGGTATCGCGAACCGGCCGTGCCGCGGCTGCGCAGGACGACCGTGTGGTCGCCCGCCAGGGCGGGGCCGTACCGCGCGGGCACGATTCCCCACCGGCCGTGCGGGCCGCTGGTGCTGCCGATGATGTCGCCCGGCAGCACCACCGCTGACGTGCGGGTGTGCGGCGTCGAGCGCGCCAGATCATCCCAGTCGGCGACGGTCGCCCCGATGTCGCGCGGCTGGACGACGCGGAACTCCGGATCGCGTTCCTGGACCGCCTTGGCCGCCCGGTTGCGCCCGGGCATGACCTCGAACAGGCGGTCCAGTGGCACTTCTGCCCGCATGGCTGGCGGATCCTCCGGTCGGCGGCCACCGGGTCGGTGGTGGACCAGTGTGGCACGCGAGCGGCGCCGCCGACCGCGAACCGGGGGATCGGTTGGCTAGTGCTGGTGGTCGCTCAGTATGGCCTCGCCCTTGGTCAGCCAGGACACGCCGAACGCGAGGATGGCTATCGATTCCAGCCACAGCGCGGGCTTCAGGTCCGCCAGTGCGCCGTCGAACAGGAACACGCTCGTCGCCAGCAGCGCCAGGCACGCCAGCATGATCACCCCGCACACCAGGTAGACCCGGTTGCGGGCGATCTTGGCCGGGGTGGGGGTCGGGTCGTCGCTGCGGCGGAACAGGACCAGGCTGAAGTAGGCCAGCGACAGGAAGAACACCACCGAGCTGATCAGGTGCAACGTGCTCACCAGCCCGTCGCCGCCCATCGGGTGCGCGGGCGCGGTCGGGAAGATCGCCACGCCGACGGCGCCGAGCGCGGCGAGGTTGGACACGACGTTGTCGATCGGCTCGTAACCCCGGTAGGACAGCAGGAACACCCCGACCGCGCACATCGCGCCGACCATCACGTCGCGCACGTCGCTGTAGTAGTAGCCGCTGATCGAGGCGCGCAGCCCGTCGCCGAGGACGAGGTTGCCCACGACCAGGACGACCGGCAGGCCGATCCCGATGGCGCCGATCGCGCGGCGCAGGAACAGGTAGGAGTGGACGAGGGTGTCGTGCGGGGAGTGGGTGGGTGTCGCGACCATGGCCGCCTCCGGGGGTGTTTCGCGCTGGTGAACAAATGTAACTCCCCGGTCCGCTTTCACCGTGCCAAGGCGCGCAGAACCGCCCTTTCGGCCCTGTCCGGGCGGGTGCCGAGCCGCTCGGGGTGCCCCGGCAGCGGCGGGTACGACCGCGGCGGCGGGCACAAGAAGTCTGGGTGCGGGTAGAGGACCGCACCCAGTGTCGTGATGGCCCGTTCCAGCACCGCGCGCACCGTTGGCATGCGCGGAAGTGTGGCGACCGGACGGCCCGAGCGCCGCCGTTCCCGGAACGTGGACGGTTCAGCCGCCGGGGCAACGGGTACTTCCCTTCCGTACCCCGAGTCCCAGCCCGCGGCAGGCGCGGGCGGTACCGAACACGAGCCCGGTTCGCGGGCGGATGGGAGGTCGATGATGGGAATCTCGACTAAGGGAATCGTGGGCAGGGCAGTTGGCGTGACCGCCGCGGCCGGGCTGGCTTTTGTGCTGGCCGCCCCGCAAGCGCAAGCGAGCCCCGCCCCGTGCAGTGCTGCCGCCAAGGCCTGCGTCGCCTTGGGCGCCAACTCGGCCTGGCTGATGAACGCGGGCACCGTCACCTACGGCGCGGTCCCGATCACCAGCGGCAAGCCGGGCTATCGCACCCCGGTCGGCAGCTTCACGGTGACCTACAAGGACATCGACCACTGGAGCAAGGCGTTCAACGGCCCGATGCCGTACTCGGTGTTCTTCACGACCAGCGGTGTGGCCTTCCACGAGGGCAGCCTCTCGCAGCTCTCGCACGGCTGCATCCACCTGTCCCCGGAGGCGGCGCGGGTGTTCTACACCTCGCTCGCGCCCGGTGACCTGGTCGAGGTCGTCAGGTAGCAGACGCGAACACAGGGGCCCGGGGCGATCCGGGCCTCTGTTCGTCCCTCCTTGCGCCGCCGGACAGCTCGGGTTCACCGAGGTCTGCGACGGTGCGTCGATCATCGTCCGGGGTAGCTGGGGAGACGCGCTGACATGGGTCGTGGCTGGGTCGTGGTCGCGTTCGCCCTGGTGGCGGTCCTGCTGGACGCCACAGCGGCAGGCGCGGAGCCGACCCAGACCGTCGCGGTGTCGGTCGACGACGGCGACCTGCTGGTCTCCGTCGACCGCGCGGGCACGCTGTCCGGGTTGACCGTGGTCGACACCCGTGCGGGCAACCCGGGCTGGAGCGCTGCGGGCCAGTTCCACGACTCCGGCGACGCGCCGCTGTCGTGGAACCCCGCGGTGGTCGACCAGTCGCCGGTGCAGGTGCTCACGCTGGGGAAGTCGATCGTCGGCATGCGGGGCAGCCGGGTGCTGGCCGTGGCCGACCCGGCCGCCGGTCGCGGCACCGCGCGCCTGACCGCGGGGTTCCGGCTGCTGGTGACCAGGCCGACCGGCTTCACCGCCACCCTGACACTCACCGTCATCTGAGCGGACCGCTCGGTTGCGCCATTCGTCGTTCACCCACGTGGACCACACCATTCACACCCGCGTGCGATGTTGCCGCGTCGGGTCCGAACTGGGGAGAATCGTGCGTCGATCACTGTGTGCCGCTGTAGTCGCCGTCCTGCTGGGAGCGGTCCCGGCAACCGCCCAGCCGGTCGCGGTGTCGGGCGCGGGGTCGACCAGCGCCTTCAACCTCGTCGACCAGTGGCGTGCGGACAGCAGGCTGCGGGTCAACTACGCCGGGACCGGCAACACCGACGGGCTCACCCAGTTCGAGGCCCGCCACGTCGACTTCGCCGTCACGGAGACCACCTACCCGCAGGCGGGTATCCCGACCACCCGGCCGCTGACCTACATCCCGGTCGCCGCCCAGGCGATCACCGTCGCCTACAACGTGACGGTTGGCGGCCGCAAGCTCACCGGGCTCCGGCTGACCCCGGCCACGGCGACCAAGATCTTCACCGGTGCCGTGACCCGCTGGGACGACCCCGTCATCGCGGCGGACAACCCGGGCTTGGCGCTGCCCGCGGTCCCCGTCGTCGCGGTGGTGCGGTCCGACTCCTCGGCGACCACCCGGCACTTCACCGCGTGGATGAACACGGTGGAAACCCAGCTGTGGCAAGCGTTCTGCCCCGGGTGCGGGCAGCAGTCGGTCTACCCGACCGCACCTGGACTGGTCGCGATGACCGGCTCGATCGGCGTGACGAACTACCTCCGCCAGGCCAACGGCTCCATCACCTACGTCGAACGCTCCTACGCCAGCAACGCCGCATTGCCGCAGGCGAGCCTGCGCAACCAGCGCGGCGAGTTCGTCGCTCCCGAAGCCGGGTCTGTCCAGTTGGGACTGTCAGTCGCCCGTCAATCCCCGGACGGCAGCGTGGACTACGGGCCGGTGTTCCGCGACCCGACGGCGGGCAGCTACCCCCTGGGCTTGTACTCCTACCTCATCGCTCCGACCACAGTGGAGGGTCAGTTCGGCCAGGATCGCGGCGCGGCACTGGCGGAGTTCGCCAGGTACGCGCTGTGCGAGGGCCAGGCCGCCGGGCTGCGGATGGGGATGGCCCCGTTGCCCACCAACCAGGTCCGGGCAGGCGTCGCCCTGCTCAACCGCATCCCCGGCGCCGCGGTGACCACCTGCGCCCCACCCGGCCCGCCGACGCAGACCATCACCACCGAGGTCGAGGCGGGCGAGCTGCTGATGTCGGTCGAAGCGGGCGGCGTCACCCTGCCCTCCCCGGTCATGGCCGCCGACGGCTCCGTGCTGACCACCACCGGCAGGCTGCGCACGATCACCATCACCGACACCCGCGCGGGCAACCCCGGCTGGTCGCTGTCGGGCCAACTCACCGACTTCACCGGCACCTCCGGCACCATCGACCGCGCCAACGCCGCCTGGACCCCCATCGTCCTCGACCGCGCCCCAGGCCAACAGATCACCGAAGGCGCCGTGGCCGACCTCTCCACCTCCCGCACCCTCGCGGTCGCCACCAAGGGTGCGGGCACCGCGCATCTCACCGCCCGCATCGACCTTTGGGCCCCCACTTCGACTCGGGCGGGCGACTACTCGGCCTTGCTGACTCTCACGGCGATCTGACGGCGCCCACCGAGGGGGGCGAGTTGGCTGCGGGCTCGATGCGGTGGACGGGCTGGCGGGGCTGGCTCGATGGGCTGGCTTGTCGGTGTGTCTCGGTAGGATGTGAATCGGGGGCGCTTGAATGGGTTGATCTTGTGGGGCGAGGGATTTGTTGCCTTCGCGGTCGGTTCGCCTGCGGCATCGGGCGCGGATCTGTGGGTGGTGCGGTGTGCTCGATGGGGCGGACTTGTTTTGCGCGGGGCCCCTGCGCCAGTCGTGGCAGGACCGCAAAAGCCGGGGCCGAAGAGCGTGGCCCTGCAGCGAGGCAAGGCTACGACTGCCGCTCCCCCACGCAAAACAAGTCCGCCCCATCGAGCAGTGTGTGGGCGGCTTCCTGGGGGCGGTGGTCGGGCTGGCGGGGTTGGCTCGGTGGGTTGGGTTGGCGGGGCTGGCCCCGTGGTGGTGCGGTGGGCTCGATGGGGCGAACTTGTTTTGCGCGGGGCCCCTGCGCCAGCCGTGGCAGGACCGCAAAGCTGGGGCCGAAAAGCATGGCCCTGTCCGCGCACAACGCTACGACTGCCGCCACCCCACGCAAACCGAGTCCGCCCCATCGAGCATGGGGTGGGCGGCTTCCGGGGAGCGGTGGTTGGGCTGGCGGGGTTGGCTCGGGGGCTGGGGTGGCGAGGTTGGTTCGTGGTGGTGCGGTGTGCTCGATGAGGCGAACTTGTTTTGCGCGGGGCCCCTGCGCCAGCCGTGGCAGGACCGCAAAGCTGGGGCCGAAAAGCATGGCCCTGTCCGCGCACAACGCTACGACTGCCGCCACCCCACGCAAAACAAGTCCGCCCCATCGAGCAGTTGGCACCGGAAGGTCCGAGTGTCCAGTGGTCGGCACTGCTGTCGGAGTCGGGTGGTTGGGCTGGCGGGGCTGGCGCCGCGCATCTCACGCCGTATCTACTCGTGTGGGCGGTTGCGTCGACTGCTGACCCTCGCCGCGATCTGACCGTGGTCTGTGGGCATCCCGCCCGGGGTGCTGCTTTCACGCATCCACGATGCGGCCGTCCACCAACTCGACCACCCGGTCCACCTCCGCCAGGTGTGAGCGGTCGTGGGTGACCAGCACTGTCGCGATGCCGAGGGTGCGGGTTCGGGTGGTGATCAGTTCGATGATCGCCGCGCCGTTGGTGTGGTCGAGGGCGCTGGTTGGTTCGTCCACCAGGAGCACGTCCGGTTGGTTGACCAGGGCTCGGGCGATGTTCACCCGCTGCCGTTGGCCGCCGGAGAGTTGGTGGGGGCGGCGGTGGGCAAGGTCGGCCAGGCCCACGTCGGCCAGGTGTTCTGTGCCGCCGCGGCGGCCGTCGATTCGGGTGATGACCTCTAGTTGTTCGGCGGCGGTCAAGGCGGGCAGCAGGTTCGGCTGCTGGAAGACGATTCCCAGGCGGCGTCGCCGGAGTGTGGACAGGGCGGTGCGGCTGAGTCCCGCCGTGCTGGTGCCGCCGATGGTGACGGTGCCCGTGTCGGGGGTGATCAGGGTCGCCGCGACGGCCAGGAGGCTTGACTTGCCGGATCCGGAGGGGCCGACGACGGCGGTGGTGGTGCCGGGTGGCACGTGCAGGGTCACGGCGTCCAGCGCGGTCAGGCGCCGGTCGCCGTCGGGGTAGGTGAGGGTCACGGAGTCCAGGGTCAAGGTCATCGGGCACTTCCCAGGGCGGTGAGCGGGTCGACGGTCGTGATGCGGCGCAAGGCGAGCGCCGCGCCCGCGAGCCCCAGGCCGATGAGCGCGGCGGCGGGCAGGACCAGCGTGGGCAGGTCCAGGACGAACGGCACGCTGTCGGGCAACACGGCGCCGACGGTGGCCGCTATCGCTGTGCCGAGGGCGGTACCGACCGTCAGCAGGACCGCCGCTTGGCCGACGGCGTCGCGCAGCAGGTAGCCGGTGGGGGCGCCGAGGGCTTTGAGGACCGCGATGTCGCCGGAGCGCTGGATCGTCCACACGGTGAAGAACGCACCGACCACCAGCGCGGAGATCGCGAACAAGAACCCGCGCATCAGCAGCAGCGACCCGTTCTCGGCGGCGAACGAACCGATCCGCTCGACGGCGTCCTCGACCGGTTCGGTCGTCGTTCCCAGAAGCCGGTCCGCCGCCGCGATGTCGCAGTCTGATGTGGACAGAACAAGTACGGAGAACCGGCTCCCCGGCGGCAATGGCACCCAGATGACCGGGGCGTGGCTGAAGTAATCATCCTTTGTGGATGTTCGAGCGACGGTGTCGAGGTCGCCGATCCGAACCCGGTCCCCGTCCGCGACACCCAGCGCCGCGCCCGCGCCCCGCGACAGCACGACCTCCTCGACCGTCGAGGACGCGAACACCGCCACGCCCGTGCTCCGCCCGCCCGACTCCGCCCGCCCCATCGACACCGCCAACCGCCCGACCCGCTCCACACCCGCGGTGGCCGACCACCCCAGCGCCGTCGACTCGTCGAGCTCCGTGCCCTCGAACCGCCCCTCCGCCCCGGCGAACACCACGTGGTCGCCGCCGAGCCCCAGGACCGCGGAGGTGTTGCGCCCGGCGAGACCGCCGGTCAACCCCGACAACAACCCGACCAGCACCGTCACCAGCACGACGACCCCGACCAACAACCCGAAACGGCCCCGCGCGAACCACAACTCACGCCACCCGACGAACACCAGCCAGCTCCTCACCTCGGCAACCCCACCAACCCTGCCGGGGGAGACCGCTCCCGCCATCGCTCGTGCGATCGCTTTCGCGCGATCGCGCGGTTGCCCTCCGGCTCAACCTTTCGATTGATGCGGCCGGGCCCGGGCCGTGGCTACCCTGGCGAGCATCGTGACCTCAGTGGACTCCCCAGCGCTGCACCGCCTGCTCACCGCAGGCCCTGACGTCCTCGCGGCCGCCTTGGTCCTGGTGCCCGTCGTGAACGACCCGCGGCCGGTCGTCCTCGCGGTCAGCGCGGCGCTGTTGCTGTCCGTGGTCGCTGGCTTCGTCAAGAGACAGCTGGGATCGCTGGTGGCGGTGGGAGCCTTGTGGGTGACTCTGCTGGCCATCACCCCGGGCGCGGTGTGGTTCGCGTTTCCCTTGTACTTCCTGCTCCTGCGTGACCTGCCGCGCCGACCGGCGATCGCCGCCGTGGGTGCCGTGGCGCTGGTCGCGGTCGCCGGGTTCGGGTGGCACCAACACGTGCTCACCGTCGGGACGGTCCTGGGACCGCTGCTCGGCGCCGCCGTCGCCGCGGCCACGGTGGTCGTCTACCGGGAGAGCGAGCGACGCAGGGAGCTGACCGAGGACCTCGCCGCCGCCGAGCGGGCCGCGGGCGTCCTGGCCGAACGCGAGCGGCTGGCCAGGGAAGTGCACGACACCCTCGCCCAGGGCCTGTCGAGCATCCACCTCCTGCTCAGCGCCGCCCTGCGCGGCGACACCGAACGCCACGTCCACGCCGCCCGCGCCGCCGCGGCCGACGCCCTGGCCGAAGCGCGCCGGTTCGTCCGGGCCCACAACCCACCCGCCCTCGACGGCGGCTCCCTCCCCGAGGCCCTCCGCGCCGCCTGCGCCACCACCACGGCCACCACCGCCCTCACCGCCCACTGCCACATCACCGGCGACGAGGTCCCCCTGCCCACCACCCACCAGGTCGCCCTCCTGCGGATCGCCCAATCCGCTCTCGGGAACGCCGTCGAACACGCGGGCGCCACCGAGGTCCAGCTCACCCTCACCTACCAGGACACCGAGGTCATCCTCGACATCGTCGACAACGGCCACGGCATCACCGGCCCCACCGCCCCCGACCGCGGCCACGGCATCGCCGCCATGCGCGCCAGGGCCCAGGCCCTCGCGGGCGCCCTGGTGGTCGAATCCGACAGCCGCGGCACCGCGGTGGCCGCGACCCTGCCGGTGGTGTCGGGGTGAGCGGGCCGAATGGTTCCCCCGGTGGGGTGATTCGGATCCTGGTGGCCGACGATCACCCGATCGTGCGGTCTGGGCTGCGGGCGGTGTTGGGCGGCGAGCCCGACTTCACCGTCGTCGACGAGGCCGCCACTGCGGCGGAGGCGGTCGCCAAGGCGCCGTTTGTCGATGTTGTGCTGATGGATCTGCGGTTCGGCGACGGGGTGTCCGGTGCCGAGGCCACCGCCGCCATCACCGCTGGTCAAGGGGCTCCGCGCGTGTTGGTGTTGACCACGTACGACACCGATGCCGACATCCTGGCGGCGATCGAGGCGGGGGCGACCGGGTACCTGCTCAAGGACGCCCTCCCCGAGGACCTCGCCGCCGCCGTCAGGGCGGCCGCGGGTGGGCGGGCGGTGCTCGCGCCGAGTGTCGCCGCCCGGTTGGTGGACCGCACGCGTAACCCCGTCGGGTCGTTGTCGGTGCGGGAGGCTGAAGTGCTCGGGCTGGTTGCCGATGGACTGTCCAACCTGTCCATCAGCAGGCGACTGCACCTGAGCCAGGCGACGGTGAAGTCTCACCTGGTGCGGGTCTACGCCAAGCTCGGCGTGGACTCCCGCACCGCGGCCGTGGCCGCCGCCCTCGCGCGGGGGCTGATCCGGCCCCACCGGTGAGATGAACCCCGGCGCAATACCTCAGGGGCGGCCGCCGCTCGCCGATGAAGGCGTCGACACCGGACCTGGAAGCGTGGTGGAGCGTGGAAGACTTCGATGATGTGGTCCAGGAATTCCTGGTCGAGTCCTATGAGAACCTCGACCAGTTGGACCAAGACCTCGTCGCGCTCGAGCGCGACCCAACGGCGCGCGACCGTCTCGCGAGTGTTTTCCGCACCATTCACACCATCAAGGGCACCAGCGGGTTCCTCGCGTTCTCGAAGCTGGAGCAGGTGACCCACGCGGGTGAATCGCTGCTGGCCCGGCTGCGCGACGGCGCGCAGGTCCTCGACCGCCGCGGCGCCGACGTGCTGCTGCGCGTGGTCGACGTGGTCCGGGCGCTGCTGGCCCAGATCGAGCGCGACGGCCAAGAGGGCGACATGGAGCTCGGCGACGTGATCGCCGAGGTCGAGGCGTGCATCGCCGGTGCCCCCGCGCCCGCCAAGCCCGCTCAGGAGCCGGTCGCCGAGGCCGCGCCCGCCGCCGACGCGCCCGCCCCGGTCGCCGAGCAGGCCCCGGTCGCCGAGGCCGCGCCCGCCGAGACCGCCCCGGCCGCCCCCGCGCAGCCGGAGACCCCCGAGGCCGCGACCCCGGCACCCGCCGAGGAGACCGCCAGCCGCCGCGGTGTCGCCGACACCTCCGTGCGCGTCGACGTCGACCTGCTCGACAAGCTGATGCGCCTGGTCGGCGAGCTCGTGCTGACCCGCAACCAGATGGTGCGGGCCACCGAGCACAACGGCGACCACACGCTGAGCCGGGCCGCCCAGCGGCTCAACCTGATCACCAGCGAGCTGCAGGAAGGGGTCATGAAGACCCGCATGCAGCCCATCAGCCACCTGTGGTCCAAGCTCCCCCGGGTCGTGCGCGACCTGAGCAACTCGATCGGCCGCCAGGTCCGCCTCGAGCTCGAGGGCGCCGAGACCGAACTCGACCGCAGCCTGCTCGAGGCGGTCAAGGACCCGCTGACGCACCTGGTGCGCAACGCCGTCGACCACGGCCTGGAGTCCCCCGAGGACCGGGTCAAGGCGGGCAAGAGCCCCGAGGGCACGCTGACCCTGCGCGCTTACCACGAGCACGGCCACGTCGTGGTCGAGGTCGCCGACGACGGCAAGGGCGTCGACCCGAAGCTCATCGGCGCCACCGCGGTCAAGCGCGGTCTGCTCACCGCCGAGCAGGTCGCGGCCATGGACGCCGACGAGGTGCTGCGCCTGGTGTTCCGGGCCGGTTTCTCCACCGCGGCCAAGGTCAGCAACGTCTCCGGCCGCGGCGTCGGCATGGACGTCGTGCGCACCAACCTGGAGGCCATCGGCGGCGCGGTCGACCTGCGCTCGGTGGTCGGCAAGGGCACCACCTGGCGCCTGACCATCCCGCTCACCCTGGCCATCGTGCAGGCGCTGATCGTGGAGAGCGCCAACGAGCGCTACGTGCTGCCGCAGATGTCGGTCCGCGAGCTCGTCTCCGTGGAGGGCCAGACCTCCGCGCGCATCGAGTACGTCTCCGGCGCCCCGGTCTGCCGCCTGCGCGGTCGGCTGCTGCCGCTGGTCCGGCTCAACGAGGCGCTCGGTGGCGCCCCGGAGCGCCCGGAGGAGAACGGCGAGGCGATCTACATCGCGGTCCTCAACGGCGAGGGGCACGAGTTCGGCCTGGTGGTCGACCGGGTGCTCACCACCGAGGAGGTCGTGGTCAAGCCGCTGGCCAGCCACCTCAAGGACGTCGGCTGCTACGCCGGTGCCACCATCCTCGGCGACGGCCGGGTCTCGCTGATCCTCGACGTGCTGGCCCTGGCCCGCAACGCCCACCTGGGCAACGCCGAGCGCGCCGCCGCGGCCGCCGCCGCGCTGGCCGCCGAGGCGGTCAAGGTCGAGTCCCGCGACCGCCTGCTGGTCACCCGGGTCAGCGACCGCCGCGTCGCCATCCCGCTGAGCATGGTCACCCGCCTCGAGGAGTTCCCGGTGCAGGCCGTGGAGCGCGTCGGCAGCCGGGAGGTCGTGCAGTACCGCGGCCAGATCCTGCCGGTGCTGCGGTTGTCCGGGCTGCTCGGCTCGTGGTCGGAGGACGTCTCCGA
This sequence comes from Actinokineospora baliensis, assembly GCF_016907695.1. NCBI lineage: Bacteria > Bacillati > Actinomycetota > Actinomycetes > Pseudonocardiales > Pseudonocardiaceae > Actinokineospora > Actinokineospora baliensis. Next base: position 3,792,221 of record NZ_JAFBCK010000001.1, read on the forward strand.
CACCGTGCCCGCGGTCGTGTACTCCTCCGGCGGCCACTCGGTGGCCCTCGCGGTGGACGGCATCCTCGACATCGTCGACGACACCGCCCCGCACGGCCCCTCCGACGGCGACGGCCTGTCCGGTTCCACGGTCATCGACGACAAGGTCACCGAGCTGCTGGACATGCGGCGGGCGATCATGGCGGCCGACCCGGATTTCGAACTGCCCGAGTACGAGACCCGTGACTCTTTCGTGGAGGCGTCGTGAGCACCGTCCGGTACGCCACCTTCGAGGTGGCCGACCAGCTGTTCGGCCTGGAGGTCGGCGAGGTGCAGGAGGTGCTCGCGTTCTCCGAGTACACGCCGGTCCCGCTCGCCCCCGGCCACGTCGGCGGCCTGTTCAACCTGCGCGGCCAGGTCATCGCGGCGCTGGACCTGCGGGTCCGCCTCGGTGAGCGGGCGCAGGAGCGCACCGGCCCGGCGATGAACGTCATCGTCCGCACCGACGAGGAGTCGGTCAGCCTGCTCGTCGACCGCATCGGCGACGTGGTGGAGCTGGAGGACACCGCGGCCGAGCCGATCCCGGACACCCTGTCCGGCCCGGCCCGCGAGCTGATCACCGCGGCCTTCCCGCTGGCCGACCGGCTGATGCTGGCCCTCGACGCCCGTGCGGCCGTGCGCGGCAGCGAGGCCTGACCCGACACCACCTGGAGGCTCCGGGGCCACTGGCCCCGGAGCCTCCGGCACAGGCGGCCAGCCGCCCGCACCTCCCCGACTCCCAGCTCAGCCGCCGTTGACGGCGCCACGGAAGGGCTCACGCAGATGGCCGACTCGACCCCAGGGGCCGACACCGCCGACCCCGGCACCCGCAAGCGCGGCTTCGTCGGGTTCCTCGCCGACCGCTCGCTGGCCACCAAGATCTTCGCCGCCATCGCGCTGCCCGCCGTCGTGGCCATCGGCGTGGGCGTGCAGGGCATCGTCGCCACCGACAGCGGTGCGCACACCTCGGCCAGGCTGGGCAAGAACGCCGCCGCGGTCGGGGCCATCAGCAACTTCAACGGCGCCGCCATCGCCGCGATCCAGCACCTGCTGAGCTCGTTCATCAGCACCGACAACGCGAGGGTGAAGAAGGAGGTCGAGGACACCACGGCCGCCATCGGTGTCCTCAACGGCGCGCTGACGAAGTTCCAGCAGGGCATCGAGGCCGACCCCGAGTTCAGCGCCGTGCCGCTGGCCACCGTCAAGCGGGCGATCAACAACCTCAACCGGGTTTCCTCCGTCGTGCAGGAGGACGTCTTCCCCGCGGCCCTCGCGGGCCAGTCGCAGGTCGCCCTCGCCCGTTACAACAACAAGGCCGGGCCCGCGCTCGACGACCTGAGCGTCGACCTGGTGGAGATGCAGAAGGTCGAGCTCGCCGCGGTCAGCGCCGAGGTGGCCGACGCGGACTCCGAGAGCCAGCAGGCGCTGTGGACCACGCTCATCCTGCTCGGTGCCGGTCTGCTGCTCGCGCTGCTGGTCGGCTGGTTGATCATCCGCGGCATCACCCGCTCGGTGCGCGGGGTCTCCAGCGTCCTGGAGTCCGTGGCGCACGGCGACCTCACCCGCAAGGTCGAGGTCCGCACCAACGACGAGGTCGGTGTCATGGCCGCCGCGCTCAACACCGCGACCGCGAGCATGCACGACACCGTCACCGCCATCTCCGACGGCATCCAGTCGCTCGACGGCGCCACCAAGGACATGGCCACCATCGCCAGCAAGGTCAGCGACAGCACCGACGAGACCTCCGCCCAGGCGGGCGTCGTCTCGGCCGCTGCGGACCAGGTCGCGCGCAACGTGCAGACGGTGGCGACCGGTGCGGACGAGATGTCGGCGTCGATCAAGGAGATCGCGCAGTCGGCGAACGAGGCCGCTGGTGTGGCCGGTCAGGCCGTGTCGGTCGCCGCGGCGACCAACGGGACGGTCGCCAAGCTGGGTGAGTCGTCGATGGAGATCGGCAACGTGGTCAAGGTGATCACGAGTATCGCTGAGCAGACGAACCTGCTGGCGTTGAACGCGACCATCGAGGCCGCGCGTGCCGGTGATGCCGGTAAGGGCTTCGCCGTCGTCGCGAACGAGGTCAAGGAACTCGCTCAGGAGACGGCGAAGGCCACTGAGGACATTTCGCGTCGGGTGGAGATGATCCAGGCGGACACGGCGAACGCGGTGAACGCGATCGACGAGATCTCCGAGATCATCGGTCGGATCAACGACTTCCAGCTGACCATCGCCTCGGCGGTGGAGGAGCAGACGGCGACGACGACGGAGATGAACCGCAACGTCGGTGAGGCCTCGGCCGGTGTGTCCGAGATCGCCGCCAACATCGCCGGGGTCGCCGACGGCGCCACCAACGCCACCAACAGCATCAGCGAGTCGAACCAGGCGATGGCGGCCCTCACCCGGCTCTCCGCCCAGCTGCAGGACCAGGTCAACCGCTTCACGACCTGATCCGGGGTGATCTCGCGGAGATCACCACCGGCGTTCGACCAGGCGGCGCCGTCCCTCACCCCCCAGGGACGGCGCCGTCGCTGTGTGTAATGGTTCACCCGATTTGGTACTGTTTCCGTAATCGAGGGTGCATACTTCTGGGGTGTACAGCCTCGTCAGCGCCCCGGTGTTGGGCTTCGACCTCACCCGGATGGCGGGCGGCCCTGCGACGGCGGAGATCTTGCTGACGCTGCTGGGCCACTCGACCTCCGAGGTCGAAGCGCTGGCCGAACGGGCCGCTCCCCAGTCCCCAGCCCTCAGCCTCGCCCGGTCGCACGCGCTCGCGGCCGCCTCGCAGCTGCCCAGCGTGCGCGACCTGTCGGGTCCCTCCGCGGTCACCCTGCTGCAGCACGCCCCGATCGGGTCGCTCGCGGGCTTATTGCACTGCGTGCGCACCGACGTCTTAGTCCCCGACCGGGACACCTTCCCCGCCGGAACCGCTCCCGAACCCCCCGACGGCGCCGTCGCACTGGTGACCGACGCGGTCTGCGCGACCTACCTGCGCCAACACCTCACCGACACCGACCGCCGGGTACTGGGCGCCGCGTGGCTCGCCGCCCGCCGCGACCTGCCTGAGCCCGCGCTGCACCTGGGCCCCACCCACGACCTGGTGCACCGGCTGCTCGACCGGATCCGGGTCGCGCACCCCGCCGAGGTCCGCGCGCTCGCCGTCTCCGCCGACCGGCTGCGTGCCGAACAGCAGGACTGGGCCGCTGCGATGCACTCCTCCGCGTGGGCGGTGCACGTCTCCGGTCGCATCCGGGCCGCCGCGGCGGCGCAGCTGCTGCTGGTCCGCGCGGTCGACCTCGCCGGTGTCTCGCTCGACGACCGGGCGAGCGGGGTGTGGAACGTGCTCAGCGGCGCGGTGCAGGCGCTGATGGTCCGCGACCTCGTCGACTCGGCCTCCGCCCAGGAACTGCTGGTCCCCTGCCTGGCCGCGTTCGGCCCGGATTGGCTGGTCCAGGCCGGGTAACGGGCTCGGGCGCTACCCGAACGGGTCGTCCAGGTAGCGCCCGCCCGACAACAGAACAAGCCCGTTTTACTGTGAGTGTCGTGAGAAGTCGGCTCAGCTGACCACTCAGGACCGGCCAGGTGCGGCCGATGCCACGGTTGTCGCGGGGGCAGCTGCCCCCGCCGCCGACCCTGGAGGCCCACGTGATCTCAGTACTGGTGGTGGACGATTCGGTGGTCATCCGCCGACTCGTCACTGACGTGCTGTCCGCGGACCCGAAGGTGCGGGTCGTGGGGACCGCGCCGGACGGGCGGATCGCGCTGGCCAAGATCGCCCAGCTCAAGCCGGACGTGGTCACCCTGGACGTGGAGATGCCCGTCCTCAACGGGGTCGAGACGGTGCGCGAGCTGCGCAAGACCAACCCCACCCTGCCGGTCATCATGTTCTCCACGATGACCAGCGACGGCGCCGAGGCGACCGTGGCCGCGCTGGCCGCGGGCGCCACCGACTACGTCACCAAGCCCGCCAACGCGGGCAGCGTCAACAAGGCGGTCACCGAGGTCCGCGAGCAGCTGCTGCCGCGCATCCACGCGCTGTGCGGCAAGCCCGCCTACACCGCGCAGCCGCTGCGCCCGACCACCCCGGTCAAGCGCCCACCCGCGAGCACCGCCCCGCGCAAGCCGGTCCAGGCCGTCCTCATCGGATCGTCGACCGGTGGCCCCGAGGCCCTGCGCGCCGTGCTCACCAAGCTCCCCGGCACCCTGCCGGTTCCCGTGCTGGTCGCCCAGCACATGCCGCCCGTGTTCACCACCATGCTCGCCCGCCGCATCGACCAGGAAGCCGCGCTGCGCGTGGTCGAGGCCCGCGACGGTGAGCCGCTGCTGCCCGGCAGTGTCTACATCGCACCGGGCGGGCGGCACATGGAGGCGGCCAAGACCCCTGGCGGGGCCAAGGTCCGACTGCACGACGGACCGATGGAAAACCACTGCAGACCTGCTGTCGACGTGCTGTTCCGCTCTTGCGCGCGCGTCTTCGGTTCGGCGTCACTGGCGGTCATGCTCACCGGCATGGGCCAGGACGGCAAGAGAGGCACCGAGGAGCTCGTCGCCCTCGGCGCCGGTGTACTGGCCCAGGACCAAGCCACCTCGGTGGTCTGGGGAATGCCTGGTGCGGTTGTCAGCGCGGGCTTGGCCGACGCGGTGCTGCCGCTCGGTCTCATCGCGGAGAACATCGTCGCCCGCTTGCCCGCATCGGCGGCGGCAACAGGAAGGGAGGTGGCGCGGTGGAAATGACCCCGGCGCTGTTCGGCTTCGTGGCCGATCTCGTCTACCGAGAGGCCGGCATGGTCCTGCGCCCCGGTAAGGAATACCTGGTCGAGTCCAGGCTCAAGCCGGTGGCCAAGCTCACCGGGCACGACACCGTCGGCTCGCTGGCCAACGCTCTGCGGACCGGGACCGCCGCCCTGCGCACGCAGGTCGTCGAGGCGCTCACCATCAACGAGACCTCCTGGTTCCGCGACCGCGAGCCGTTCTCCGCGCTCACCGACACGATCCTGCCCGACGTGCTCGCCCAGTCCACCCGCCCGGTGCGGATCTGGTCCGCGGCGTGCTCGAGCGGTCAAGAGCCCTACAGCATCGCCATCACCCTGGAGAAGGCTCTGCCCCCCGGCCGGGGCTACCAGATCATGGGTAGCGACCTGTCCGAGGAGATGCTGCGCCGTTCCCGCGCGGGGCGGTTCAACCAGCTGGAGGTCAACCGCGGCTTGCCCGCGACCGACCTGGTGACCTACTTCCAGCGCGCTGGCGCGGAGTGGGAAGTGGTTCCCCGGATCAGGCAGAACCTGTCGTTCCAGCGGGTGAACCTCTGCGCGACGTTGCCGCCCATGCCTAAGTTCGACGTGGTGTTCCTGCGCAACGTGCTCATCTACTTCGAGCCCGAGACCAAGCGCGCGGTGCTCGACCGGGTCCGCCAGGTGCTCAACCCAGGTGGTTGGCTCCTGCTGGGCGCGGCCGAGTCCACTGTGGGCATTGACTCGGTGTTCGAGCGGGTACCCGTTGGACGGACAGCCATCTACCGGGCGCCGGCCCGAGATCGCCAAATGGTGAAAGAGGTGACGCAGTGCTAGGGATTGTGATCGATGATTCCCGGGCCATGCGCAAGATTCTCCGCGGCCTGTTGGCCGACCTCGGGTACGAGGTCCTGGAGGCTGGCAACGGCCGGGAGGCACTGGATCTGCTCCAGAGCACTGGCCGGGTGCCCGACCTGGCGCTGGTCGACTGGAACATGCCCATCATGACCGGACTCGAGTTCGTCATCGAGGTCCGCAAGATCACCGAGATGCGTCAGATGACGCTGATGATGGTGACCACCGAGAGCGAGCACGGGCAGATCGTCCGCGCGCTCGCCGCGGGAGCGCACGAGTACGTGATCAAGCCGTTCACCCGCGACGGCATCATCGACAAGCTGGCCCTCCTCGGGCTCGTCCCGGTGGGAGTGTCCTCATGACCAACGATGTGTCTACCGCTGTCGAGGTCGACCTCGACATGATCGCCGAGCAGGTGTGGTCCGCGTTCCTCAACGGTGACAACGAGGAAGAGACGATCTTCGCCGCGCCCGACACCGGCGCGCACACCGACCTCGCGGCCTCGGTCGCCATGGTCGGCGCCTACGAGGGTCACCTGGTTGTGTCCTGCTCGCACAAGGCTTCCCGCGACGTCGCCTCGGTGCTGTTCGCGATGGAGCCCGACGAGGTCACCGCCGACGACGTCGGCGACGCGCTCGGCGAGCTCGCCAACGTGCTCGGCGGTAACGTCAAGTCCGTGCTGCCCTCCCCGTCCCAGCTCTCCCTCCCGCGGGTTTCGGCGACCGCGCACGAGCGCTGGCCCGGGACCGTCGAGGTCTGCCGGACCGTCGTCCGGTGGCGCGACGAGGCGTACGTGGTGTCCTTGCTCAGCGGTGGACAGTCCGGGTCCAACAACGCACAGGAGGCGTGAGCATGAAGATCCTGGTCGCTGACGACAGCAGGGTCATGCGGCAGATCGTGGTCCGGACCCTGCGCCAGGCGGGGTTCGAGGACCACGAGATCGTCGAGGCCCCGGACGGCGCCGAAGCGAAGAGCAAGGTGGAGAGCGAGAACCCCGACCTCGTGCTGTCGGACTGGAACATGCCGAACATGTCGGGCATCGAGCTGCTGCACGCGTTGCGCGCGGGCGGGAACACGGTACCCTTCGCCTTCGTCACCTCCGAGTGCTCGGACGAAATGATCGCCAAGGCCGAGGCGGGCGGTGCCCTGTTCCTGATCAGCAAGCCGTTCACCGCGGACACCTTCCGCGACAAGCTCTCCGACATCTTGGGGTGAATACATGACCGAAGCTCTGCCGGTTCCCAAGCAGGTCCTCGACACGTTGAAGGACCTGCTCGGCAGGGAGGTCACGGTCAACGTGACCGACCCCGCGGGCGACGCGCCCGTTGTGGCTGTGTACCAGCACAACGACCAGTCGCTGGCCGGGGTCATCGGGTTCACCTTGCCGCTGGCGGCCAACACCGCCGCGGCCATGGGGCTGGTCCCGCCGGGTGGTGCCGAGGCGTGCGTCGAGGACGGTGAGCTCTCGCCGCTGCTCACCGACATCCTCGGCGAGGTCAGCAACATCCTCACCGGGTTGTTCAACCTCGCGGGCAGGCCGCACGTGAAGTTCCACGCGCTGCACACCTCCGACGTGCCCGGCGACGTCCGCTCCCAGCTGGCGTCGCTGGGCAGCAGGCTCGACCTGACGGTGGACATCGCGGGCTACAAGGGTGGCGTGATGTCCATTGTGGTGCCGCTGAACTAGTCCTTTCTGGACTGATTCACGCGAAGGTGGGCGTGTCGTCACCCGGTTGGGTGAATGTCGGGTCCACGTAGTTGCTTCAGGTGCTGTTCGGGGAAGTTCGTGGTGGCAGGTCGCCGGTTCGGGGCCTGCCACACCCGTCTCATTACCCGCTGGGTAATCGAAATCGGTGTGCGCCCCGGCTGTTTTCCCGGTCCAGACCCCCGTTCGGGGCGCGGACCCACTAGCGGTTCGGCGTCGGCTCGGCGATGCTCTTGTGGAGTAATGCTCAACAAGGCTCCCGCCCGGCCGATGAACCGTCCGACGTGGAGCCAGGAAGGCAGCACCAGGCCAGGACGGCCGCACACCGGACTTCCCGGGATGGACGGATGAACTCCAGGCGTTTGAGCCAGTTCGCGGTACCCGCGGGCGTCATCATGATCATCGTGCTGATGGTCGTGCCGATGCCCACGTTCCTGTTGGACATGTTCATCGTGCTCAACATCGCCCTGGCGCTGCTCATCGTCCTGATCGCCATGCAGGTCCGCAAGCCGCTGGAGTTCTCGGTCTTCCCGTCGATCCTGCTGCTGGCCACGCTCTTCCGCCTCGCGCTCAACATCAGCGCCACCCGCCTGGTGCTGCTCGACGGCGACGCGGGCGCGGTCATCGGCGCGTTCGGCCACGCGGTCGTCGGCGGCTCGCTGGTCGTCGGCCTCGTCGTGTTCTTCATCCTCATCGTCATCCAGTTCGCCGTCATCACCAACGGCGCGGGCCGCGTGGCCGAGGTCGGTGCCCGCTTCACCCTCGACGCCATGCCCGGCAAGCAGATGGCCATCGACGCCGACCTCAACGCCGGGCTCATCGACGAGCCCGAGGCCCGCAAGCGCCGCGCCGAGGTCACCGCCGAGGCCGACTTCTACGGCGCGATGGACGGTGCGTCCAAGTTCGTCAAGGGCGACGCGATCGCCGCGGTCGTCATCACCCTGATCAACCTCATCGGTGGCTTCTCGGTCGGCCTCATCCAGAAGGGCATGGCCCCCACCGACGCCATCAACACCTACAGCCTGCTGACCGTCGGCGACGGCCTGGTCTCCCAGATCCCCGCCCTGCTGCTCTCGGTGGCCACCGGCCTCATCGTCACCCGCGCCGCGGGCGAGCAGAACATGGGCACCCTGGTGTCCACCCAGTTCGGCGCCAACAAGATGGCCATGCGCATCGGCGGCATCTCGCTGCTGGCGCTGTCGCTGATGCCCGCCATGCCGATGCTGCCGTTCCTGCTCGTCGGCGGCGGCCTGATCATCGCCTCCACCCGCGGCCCCAAGCCGGGCGAGGAGGTCGTCGAGACCAGCGAGTCCACCGAGGTCGCCGAGACCGCGCCGGACGCCACCGAGGCGCTCATCGCCGAGATGCGGGTCGACCCGCTGGAACTGGCGCTGGCCACCGACCTGGTCGACGCCGCCGGTGGCGACCTGCTGGAGCGGGTCCGCGCGTTGCGCCGCAAGATCGCCCTCGAACTCGGTGTCGTCATGCCACCGGTGCGCACCCGCGACGACCTGGACCTGCCGCTGTCGAGCTACGTCATCCGGATCAACGGCGCCGACGTCGCCCGCGGCTACGCCCCACCCGGCACCGTGCTGGCCATCGGCGACGACCTCGACGCGCTGCCCGGTCGCGCGGGCGTGGAGCCGGTGTTCGGCCTGGCGGGCAAGTGGGTCCCCGCCGAGCTGCGCCACCAGGCCGAGGCGCTGGGCGCCACCGTCGTCGACCGCGCCTCGGTGCTGGTCACCCACCTCGCCGAGGTCACCCGCACGCACGCGGGCAGGCTGCTTGGCCGGGAGAACGTCCGCGCCCTCACCGACGTCGTGCGCCGCACCCACCCGGTCGTGGTGGAGGAGCTCACCCCGGCCCTGATGAGCCTCGGCGAGATCCAGCGGGTGCTGCACCGGCTGCTCGACGAGGGCGTCCCGATCCGCGACCTGGTCGGCATCTACGAGGCGCTGTCCCCGGCGGCCAAGGCGGGCGCCGACATCGACCGGCTGGTCGAGGCCGCCCGCGCCGCGCTGGGCCCGGCCATCGCCGCCCGGCTCGCCGTCGACGGCGTGCTGTCGGTCATCACCCTGGACCCGAGGGTCGAGCAGACCCTGCTGGAGAGCGTGCGCGTCACCGAGATGGGCGACCGGCTCGCCGTCGACGCGGCCACCCTGGAGGCGCTCGTCGGCGACGTCGCCGGGCTGGCCAGCCGCGCCGAGAGCCAGGGGCAGGCCGCCGTCCTGGCCTGCGCGCCCCGGCTGCGCACGCCCCTCTACCGCCTGGTGCACGCCGCCGTGCCGCGGCTGGCCGTGCTGTCGTATTCCGAGCTGTCCGGTGGTACCCACCGGATCGAGACTGTCGGGGTGGTGAACAGTGGCTACACGCTTGCTGCTTGAGGGTCCTGACCTCGAAGCACTGCTGGACCGCGTGCGCACCGAGCACGGGGCCGACGCCCGCATCGTGTCCGCCGACCGGTTGCGCAAGGGTGGCGTGGCAGGCTTCTTCTCCAAGCAGTGGTTCGAGATCGGCGTCGAGGTGCCCGAGCCGGGCGACCCGAGGCTCCCGCGCGAGCAGGTGCTCTCCGTGGCCGACCTGATGGACATGGCCGACAAGGCCGACGGTGCCGCCGAGGAGTCCGCCGTGCCCGAGCCGCGCGCCGGGGTCGTCGAGGACGAGGCCCCCGGGCCCGCCGGTGACCCGTTCGCCCGCTTCTTCGCCGAGGCCGGTGGCCCGGTGACCAACGGGGTCGAGACCGCCCCCGGGATCTCCGCCGCCCAGGCCCGCGCCGCGGGCCCCAAGCCGCGCGGTCAGAGCGCGGGAGAGTGGGCCGCCGCTGTGCGTCCGCGCACCGAGGACCAGCCGACGTCGCGCCCGACCGCGCCGCGCCCGGGGTCGACCCGACCCGTGACGCCGCGCCCGGCCGCCCCGCGCACCGCCGAGCAGCGCGAGGCCGACGCCCGGCTGCGCGCCGCGGTGCTCGGTGAGCAGCCCGCCGACGAGGCGCCGGTCGACGAGCTGACCGACGAGCAGCTGCGGGAGGTGCTGCTCGGCGCGCAGTCCGCGCCGCCGCGCCCGATCGAGACCCCCGCGGTTCGGCCCGCCGAGTTCCCGGCCGTGTCGCGCCCGGCCGCCGGCGGCCGGGTGTTCGAGGCGCAGCCCGCGATCGAGGACGACGTCGACGAGCAGCCCACGCCCGCCCCGTTCGGTGAGATGCTGGTGCCGCCGAGGATGCCCTCGTCCACGGCCCGCCACGCGCTGCCCGAGGACGACGCGGACGAGGACTACCTCGAGGAGCCCGCCGCCGAGCCGATCAGCGCCGAGCCGATCAGCGCGGTCGAGGACGACGACGACACCGATCTCGACACCGATCCGGCCTGGCCGACCGCCGACGAGCCGCGCCTGGTCGCCGACCGCAGCCCCCGGCCCCGCCGCCGCTGGGACACCCCGGTCCCGCGCGACCTGCTGGTCTCGCTGCCGGGCAAGGTGATCGTGGTCGCGGGCGCGCTGCAGGAGGCCACCGCCGCTGCGGAGTGGATCTGCCAGAAGATGCGGCTGGGTCCCGGCGCGGTGCAGGTCGCCGGTCCGGACCAGATCGGCCGCGGCCGGGTGCTGGGTCCCGAGCACGCCGCCGAGCTCGCCTACGACCTCAAGCGCAGCCCGGTGCCGTCGGTGGTCGCCATCGCCTCCGCCGTGGAGGACCCCGAGGGTGGCCGGTGGGCCGGTGCGGTGGCCAAGGCCCTGGGCGCCAAGCACATCGTCGCCGCGGTCGACGCGACCCGCAAGACCGCCGACCTGCGCAGGCACCTCGCGGACCTCGGCGGCGTCGACGCGCTCGCCGTGCACGGCGCGGCCGCCAGCGCCGACCCCGACTCGGTGCGCGAACTGGGCCTGCCGATCCTCACCATCGATGGCGTGCCGCCCAGCACGGCCAGCCACCGGAGGACCTGATGTTCCGCTACTCCACGCTGCTCGCGGCCCTGGTCATGGCCTCCCCGTCGCTGTGGGGCGCCTTCGTCGCGGGCACCCTGGACCAGACCGACGCCCTGATCCGGCTGCTGATCGCCGTCCCGGTCGCCGCTGTCCTGCTGGCCATCCCCCGGGCGGCCTACGCCCGCTACGCCCGCACCATCCCGGCCAGGGAGATCCCCGCGGGCCCGCCGGTGCTGCAGGCCACCACGACCAGGGTCGACCGCGACCGCTGACTCCACTGTGCACATACCGGGACCCGGGCCCTGAGGGGCCCGGGTTCTCGCGCGCCGCGGGTATGTTGATGTTGGCTCGCTGCCAGGCCGTGGGGTGCGGGTGGGTGGGACCGGTGCGCGGCCAGCCGAGGGAAGGTGGGGTGCCGGGTGCCGGACGAGGGGTTTGGGGACGTGACCGCGCTGGTCGGGCGGACACCGCTGGTGCGGCTGCGGCGGGTTGTCCGCGGCGCCCCGGCCGCGGTGCTGGTCAAGGTCGAGGCGGCGAACCCGGCAGGCAGTTCCAAGGACCGGGCCGCGCTGTCGATGGTCCGGGCGGCGGAGGCCTCCGGGGCGCTGGCGCCGGGTGGGGTGATCTTCGAGGGGAGCTCGGGCAACACCGGTATCGCGCTGGCGATGATCGGCGCCGCGCTGGGTTACCGGGTGGTCGTCGTCGTGCCGGACCGCAGCAGCCAGGAGAAGTTGGCGCTGCTGCGCGCCTACGGTGCCGAGGTCGTGGTCACCCCGGCGCTGCTGCCCGCGGAGCACCCCGACCAGGTGCGCGCGCTCGCGGCCCGGCTCGCCGCCGAGACCCCCGGCGGGTGGTACGCCGGTCAGTACGACAACCCGGCGAACGTCGACGCGCACTACAGCACCACCGGGCCCGAGATCTGGGCGCAGACCGAAGGCCGGGTGACGCACCTGGTCGCCGGGATCGGCACCGGCGGCACCCTCACCGGCGCCGGGCGCTACCTGCGCGAGGTCTCCGGCGACCGGGTCCAGGTGGTGGGCGCGGACCCGGAGAGCTCGGTCTTCGGCGGCGGCTCCGGCCGCCCGCACCTGGTCGAGGCGACCGGCCGCTTCGTGCACCCGCAGACCCGCGCCGACGTCTGGCCGCGCTCCTTCGACCCGGCGGTGACCACGGGCATGCGCCGGGTCCCGGACCGGGCGGCGATCATGACGACCCGGGCACTGGCCAGGGAGGAGGGCCTGCTCGTCGGTGCCTCCGGCGGGCTGGCGGTGGCGGCCGCCGTGGCCCTGGCGCACACCCTGGGTCCCGACGACGTGGTGGTCGCCGTCGCGCCCGACTCGGGCCGCTCCTACCTCAGCAAGTACTTCGACGACGAGTGGGTGAGCCAACGCGGTTTCGGGCCCGACGGTGGCCCCGCCCCCGCGGTAGCGCCCGCGAGCGAGACGATCGCGCACACGACGACCGTCGAGCAGGCCAGGGTCGCGCTCGGGCAAGGCCACGCGCTGCCGGTGGTGCTGCGCCAGGCCGACCAGGGGGAGCCGGTCGCCGTCGCCCAGATCATCGGCTCGGTGTCGCTCGACGGCCTGCGCGCTGCCGCGCCCGAGGAGTTGGTGGCCGACCACCTGGGCCCCGCGCTGCCGTTGGCCGGCGCGCACGAACCGGTGTCGGCGGTGCGCGAAAGGCTCGCCCAGGCCCACGACGCGGTGGTGGTCACCCACGACGGGCTGGTGGTGGCGGTGCTGCCGGTGTCCGAACTGGACAGTCGAGCCGAGGTGATCGGGGACCTCGTCCCGTAGGCCGTCGATCGGGTGCGGGGGCGGAGCCGGCCGCAATGGGTGACCACGACGCCCCTGGCCGTCCGGTGGAGTCGGGTCTGCGGCGACTTGGCCTCAGGTGGAAAGGAGCGGCGGCGGGACGCGGTGGGGCAGTAGGCGTCGACCATCGACCGGCCCGGCGCGCGGCGGGCCGCCGGTTCAGCCGCGCACACGTCGCCGCAGGCGTGTGCGAGATGCGTTGCTCGGCAGGCATCCGGTCGTCGGAGCGCACGCCGAACCGTTGGGCCTCTGCGGCGGCGGAGCTGGTTGCAGTGGTTGACCGCGGCGCCCTTGGCCGCACGGTGGAACCGGATCGGCGGCCCCCAGGTTCCCGGTGGAAAAAGTGCGGCGGCGGGTCGCGGTGGGGTAGTAGGGTTTCGCGGCGCCTGGTCGGCGTCGCGGACGAACCCCTGGATCGCTTGAGATGAGTGGTACCCGCGCGGCCTCGGGTCGCGCCGAACTGGAAGCCGAGCGCGCCCACCTCGACCATGCCGTGGACTGCTTGCGGCGCAGCAGGACCGAGCTGCTGGACATGGCCGAGCGGGCCATGAGGACCAGTGACGACGAGCTCGTCATCTGGTTGCTGCGGCGGGCCCGGCAGATCGAGGACGACGACGGGCGTCCGCTGTTCTTCGGGCGGATGGAGCTCGAGGGCGCCGAATCCGTCTACATCGGTAGACGCCACGTCGGGGACCCGGCGCGCGACGGCGAGATCGTGGTGACCGACTGGCGCACCCCGATGGCCGCGCGCTTCTACCGGGCGAGCCGGACGGATCCGATGGGCGTGCTGCGCAAGCGGCGGTTCGGCTTCGCCGAGGACAACACGCTCACCAGTTTCGACGACGAGCCGGTGCGCGGCGCCGAAGACGGCTTGAGCGCGCTGGTGCGCGAGGAGATCGAACGGCCGCGGTTCGGGCCGATGCGCGACATCGTGGCGACGATCCAGCCCGACCAGGACGCGATCGTGCGCGGCGGCCTGGCCGAGACGCTGATCATCCAGGGCGGGCCGGGCACCGGCAAGACCGCGGTCGGGCTGCACCGGGCGGCGTACCTGCTGTTCGAACACCAGGCGCTGCACCGCAGGGGAGTGCTGGTGGTCGGCCCGAACGACCTGTTCGTCCGCTACATCGACCGGGTGCTGCCCGCGCTCGGCGAGAAGGACGTCCGGCACGTGGTGCTCGAGCACCTCACCGGGCCCGCGCGGGCGCCGGTCCCCGAGCGGCCGGAGGTCGCCGCGGTGAAGGGCGACGCCAGGATGGTCGCGGTCATCCGCCGGGTGATGGCTGCGAGGGTGGGCGCGCAGACCGAGGACCTGCTCGTCCGCGAGACCAGCCCGTTCGTGCGGGTGTCCCCGGAAACCGTCGCCGACCTCGCCGCCGACCTGATCGAGTCGGGCGTCGCGTGGGACCTGGCCAGAGCCCACCTGACCGACCGGCTCGTCGACCATGTGCGCAGCGTCTTGGAGCAGCGCGGCCGTTCTCTCTCGGATGCGGAGGCGCGGCGGGTCGCCAGGACGAAGGGGGTGCGGGCGGTTGCCACCGCCATCTGGCCAGTGGCGAAACCGGAGCGGGTCCTGCGGGAACTGCTGGCCGACCCAGCCGCAGCGGCGGGAATCCTCGACCCGGCCGAGTGCGGGCTGCTCGCCCCCACGACCACCAAGTGGTCCGCGGCGGACCTGTTCCTGCTGGACGAGATCAGCGCGCACCTGCGAGAACCCGAACGCCACGGCCACTTGGTCGTCGACGAAGCCCAAGACCTGTCCGCGATGCAGCTGCGCGCCATCGGCCGCCGCTGCATCGACTCGGCCACCGTCCTGGGCGACATGGCCCAGCGGACCACACCTTGGGCAGCGGCCGGATGGGACGTCGTCCGCGAACACCTGGGCCTGCCGAGCCGGGTGGTGACCCTGAGCCGCAGCTACCGCGTCCCCGCCGAACTCCTAGCCGTGGCGAACCGACTACTACCGCACATCGCCCCAGACCTCCCACCCACCGAATCCGTCCGCCACGCCCCCAGCGCCCTCACCACCACCCGCGTCCCCGACATCGCCGCCGCGCTGGTAGCCGCGATCACCAACGACCACACCCCCGAAAGCACCGGCATCATCGCCCCCGACAACCACTACCCAGCCCTCCACGCCGCCCTCAACCTCCCCGTCGCCGAAACCATCACCACCGCCCTAATCCCCGCCACCCTCGCCAAAGGCCTAGAATTCGACCACGTCTACCTCCTGGAACCGGCTGCCATAGCCGCTGACAGCCTCACGCTCCTCTACATAGCCCTAACCCGAGCAGTCTCGCGGCTGACAATCCTGCACACTGGGGATCTGCCGGAGTTCCTGGGCGGCTCGGTAGGGGCGAGAGAATGATTCTGGCGTGCTTTGGGTCGCATGCGACACCCGATTGTTAGCCTCAGTGTGGCGTGGTGATGAGCACTTTTGCACTGGTGGCGGAACGGGCGATGTTTACGCCGTGCAGGTGACACTGGACAACGAGAACTCCTACGATCTGATGCTAGACCCCAGGTCTGGCTTGTGGTGGTGACTCGTTCAGCCTCGCTGAGAAACGAGATGGCAGGAGGCTTGGTCGCCACGTAAGGTCGTCGGATGAGTTGGCGCCCGCTGAATGAAGTGTCGCCAGAGTCGCTGCGCGGTGCGCGGGTAACCAGGGTGACCGAGTTCCGCTTCGAGGATGGCTCGCTCAGCTCAGTGCGGCTGGCGATCGCGGGCGGCTCAGCTGTTGTTCTGATGGTGTGGACAGACTGGGTGTTGGTCGTTGATCTGCAGGAAGACGGTGAACTACCGTCCTACCTCCAGCCGGTGGAGGAGTTCCGGACGCGAGACCTGCCTGGCCTGCCCGCGACGGGAGCGGTGGTCGAGTCCATAGAGGACCACTACTCGGAGTACGACGACCTGGTACGGCTTGTGTTGGTGCTGAACGGACGCAGGCTGGTAGCGGGAATGTGGGCCGGTGACCTCACCTGGGCCAGCCAACCGTTCCCCATCGGTGCACCCGAGGAACGGACCCACCCTTGTCCGTGTTGCGGGTACCGGACGTTCGACCAGCCGCCGGGTTCGCACTTGATCTGCGAGGTGTGCTCCTGGGAAGACGACGCGGTGCAGTTGCGGAAGCCGTGCTCGACTGCGGGTGCCAATCGGGTGTCGTTGGTGGAGGGCCAGGTGAACTACCAGGCGGTGGGGGTGTGCGATGTGGGCCTTGCCGCACAGGTTCGGTCTGGTTTGCCAGAGGAGAGCCGTGATCCGGGTTGGCGGTCGATCGACTTGGCGGTCGACAGCTTTGAGGGCCAGGATCAGTGGGGCGAGTGGCCCACTGATCTGACCACTTTGTACTGGTGGCGGGACACGTTCTGGCGGGCGGGGCGGCGATGAACCGTATGTGGGCCGGCGAACTCGAGGGACTCTTGGCGACCGCTGATCAATCCGCGTCCTGACCAGGCCATGCCGGAGTACCTGTGGCCGCCGGAGGCGATCTTGGTGCGTGAGTTGGTGATGGATCTGCCAGCAGAGGGGGCGGCGGTTGGTGTGGTGGGGGAGCAGGTACAACGAGGTTGGTGACTTGGTCGGGCTGGAGCTCGCTGTGCACGGACACCGGGTGGTCCTGGGTATCTGGGGTGGGGACCTCACCCTGGAGTTGCGGTGAGCGGACAACGCCATGCCGCGTGGGCCGACGCCGTTACGTTGGTAGTCGGTGAGCTGATGGCCGGGTTCGAGGCCCACTACGGTTACGAGCCGGATGACAACGAGGTGGTTCGTCGGTCCACGGTGGTTGACGGTTCGACGATCACCGCCTTGGTCGAGCTCGGGGCACCGGATGATCTTGTCGCGTTCTAAGGCGGGGATGTGGGCACGCGACCTCACGCTGGACGTTCAAGATCGAGAGGTCTGATGCCATGAGATCCTTCCCCTGCCCGTGTTGCGGGTATCTGACGCTGGCTGAGCCGCCTGAGTCGTATGAGGTTTGCGGTGTGTGCTTCTGGGAGGATGACAGTTCGCAGTTGCGGTGGCCGCATTCGACGGAGGGGGCCAACTACGTGTCGTTGGTGGAGGGGCAGCGGAACTTCGTGGAGTTGGGGGCGTGTGAGGCCAGGCTTGTGGCTCACGTGCGGCCCGTTCTGCCCACCGATGTCCGCGACCCCGCGTGGCGTCCGATAGATCCGGCTGTCGACAGCTTTGAAGACGAGGACGAGTGGGCGGCTTGGCCTGAGGACCGCACCGTCTTGTACTGGTGGCGGGATACGTTCTGGCGCAAGGGCTAGGCCGCTGCGCCAGCGGGCATGTTGTGGATGCCTGCTGCGGAGCCTCGGCTGCGGAGGCGGTGGAGGAAGGCCAGGACGTGGGCTACCGGGCCGAACAGGTCCATGGGGATCTCTTGACCGACCTCGCACGCGCTGTAGAGCGCCCGGGCCAGGGGGATGTCGCGGACGATGGGGACTCGGTGTTCTGTGGCGAGTTCGCGGATCTTGGCGGCGATCTCGCCCGCGCCCTTGGCCACCACGCGGGGGGCGCCCTTGTCGGGGTCGTAGCGCAGGGCCACGGCCACGTGCGTGGGGTTGGCCATGATGACGTCGGCGGTGGGGATGTCGGACATCATGCGGTTGCGGCTCATGGCCATCTGGCGGGCCCGGATCTGGCCCTTGATCTCGGGGTTGCCGTCGGTGTTCTTGTGTTCGTCCTTGACCTGCTGCTTGGTCATCCGCAGCTCCTTGCCGACCCGGCGCTTGGCCACCAGGTAGTCGGCGACGCCCATCGCCAGGCCCGCGACGGCGGCCAGGCGGATCAGCGACAGGACCGTGTCGCCCAGGGTGGCGACCAGGGCCTGCAGCGGCAGCGAGCCCGAGCCCATGATGGTGGGGACCAGGTCCTTGACCGCGGTGTAGAGCACCACCGCGAGGATCCCGCACTTGAGGATCGTCTTGACCAGCTCCCACACCGACTGCGGGCCGAACATCCGCTTGAGGCCCTTGAGCGGGTTGAGCCGGGTGAACTTGGGCTTGAGCAGCTTCATCGCGGGCCGCAGTCCACCTTGGACGCCCGCGCCAGCCAGCACCGCGAGCAGCGTCGCGCCCAGCAGCGGGGCGACGGCGAGCGCGCCGTCCTTGAACGCGTCACCGAGCAGGGTGAAGGCGTCGGCCTGGTCGGGGTTGGCGATGAACTTCGCGATCCGGCGCAGCAGGCCCGCGCTGCTGTCGAACAGGTCGCTGAACACCCCGGGGATGACCCAGGTGGCGACCAGCACCGCGGCCCAGGCACCCAGGTCCTGGGTGCGCGCGGTCTGGCCCTCTGACCTGGCCTCCTTGAGCTTCTTCGGTGTCGGCTTCTCGGTGGCGTCCTTGTTCCCGCTCATCGCCCGATCGCTTTCAGTACGGCGTTGGTGGCTTCCTCGGCGATGGCGTGCACCGCCTGCGGCAGCAACGTGATGGCCAGCCCGACCATCACCAGCGTGAGACCCACCTTCGCAGGGAAACCCACGGAAAACGGGTTCAGCGCGGGTGCGACTCGGTTGAGCAGGCCAAGGCCGATGTCGGCGCAGAACAGCACCACGATCATCGGGCCCGCGATGAGCACCGCCGCCAGGAACAGCCTGCCTAGCCCGGTGGTGAGCAGGTCCGCCAGCCTTTCGAGGGAGAAGCCGCCACCGAGCGGGATCGCTTCATACGACAGTGTGAAGCCGCGCATCACCAACTGGTGGGCGTCGGTGGCGAACATCAGCGCGGTGGCGGTCAGGCCGTAGAACCGGCCGAGCACACCGGCGTTGCCGGAGAACGACAGCGGGTCGTAGGCGAAGGCCAGCGAGAACCCGCCGAACACGTCGAGCAGGTCGCCTGCGGCCTGCACCCCCGCGAAGATCACCGCGGTGAGGAACCCCAGCCCCGCGCCGACCACGACCTGCTCGATCGCCGCGATCATCAGCGTCCAGGTCTCGGAGCTGGGCACGTTCGTCGACAGCTTGGGCACCAGCGGCAGCACCATCGCCACCGCGAGCATGGCCTTGATCGTCCCGGGGATCGCCCGCCCGTTGAACGGCGGGCAGGTGATCAACCACGCCACGCACCGGATCACGGCGAGCAGCAGCGCCGTGAGCGTCCCCGGGGCGAGCGCGGCCTCCACCTCAGCCGACCAGCGCCGGGATCCGCTCGTAGAGGCCGCCGGTGAAGCTGACGATCTCGTGCACCATCCAGGACCCGGTCAGCAGCAGCGCCGCCGCGACCCCGATCGCCTTGGGCACGAACGACAGGGTGACCTCCTGGATCTGGGTCACCGACTGGAACAGCGAGATGCCGAAACCGACCACGAGGGCGGTCAGCAGGATGGGGGCGGCCAGCTTGCCGGTGACCAGCATGGCCTGCACGCCGAGCTCGATGATGGTGGTGTCGTTCACGGCGGATCCCTTACGAGTAGGTGCCGACGAGGGCGGTGATGAGCAGGCCCCAGCCATTGGCGAGCACGAACAGCAGGAGTTTGAACGGCAGCGCGACGGTCACCGGGGGCAACATCATCATGCCCAGTGACATCAGCGACGCCGAGACGACCATGTCGATGACCAGGAACGGGATGAACAGCACGAAGCCGATGAGCATGGCGGCGCGCAACTCGGAGAGCACGAAAGCCGGGATCAGCGTGCTGGTCGGCACGTCGGTGGCGTTCGCGGGCTTCTCGTTGCCCGCCACCTTCGTGAACAGCGCGATCTCCTCCGGTCGGGTCTGCTTGAGCATGAACTCGCGCAACGGCTTCATCCCGTCGTTGAACGCGACCGACTGCGTCTTCTCGCCCTTGAGGTAGGGCTGTACCGCTTGCGAGTTCACCTCGCTGACCACCGGGCCCATGATGAACAGGCTCAGGAACAGCGCCAGTCCCGCCAACACCTGGTTCGGCGGGACGTTGGTCAATCCAAGGGCATTGCGTGTGATGCCGAGCACAACGAAGATTTTGGTGAAGCTGGTGCACAGCAGCAGCAGCGACGGCGCGACCGACAGCGCGGTCAGCAGCAGCAGGATGACGATGGACTCGGACGGCTTGTCCGGGGTGCCGACGGTGACGGTGACGCCGCTGGGCTCGCTGGGCTGGATCGGCTCGACCGGCTGGACCACCGCGGCCGGGACGGTGACCGGCCCGGTCTGCGCCGAGGCCGACCCGACCGAGCCGAGCAGTCCGATCAGCACCACCAGCATCGCCAGGACGCTGGAGCGCCGGATCCGGCCCAGCCGGGCGGCACCTGCCACCGCCGCGCTCACTTGCGCACCGACCGCTCGCGCAGCGCGTCCAGCGCCTGCTTCCAGGTGCTCGGCGACAGCGCCGACCCGGCCAGCGAGCCGGGCTGGTCCAGCTCCGGCTTGAGCGGCGGGCGCGGCTCGGGCACCGCGAAGGCGTCCGCGTCGGCCACGTGCAGCAGGTTCACCTGGTGGTCGGTGACGCCGAGCACCAGCGCGGTCTTGTCCACCTGGATGACCGCGACGCTGGCGCCCCGGCTGAGCTGGGTGCGCGCCAGCACGTCGAGCGCGCCGCCGCGGCGCCGGTTGCGCATCGGGCGCCGCGCCAGCCGCGCGGCCAGCCACAGGGCGGCCAGCACCAGCAGCAGGGCGATGAACACCCGCAGCAGGTCCGCCATCAGATGGCGTCCGCCGCCGCGCCCGCCAGGATCTCGGTGATCCGGATCCCGAAGTTCTCGTCGACCACCACGATCTCCCCGCGCGCGATGAGCCTGCCGTTGACCAGCACGTCGGCCGGGGCGCCCGCGGCCCGGTCGAGTTCGATGACCGACCCGGAGCCCAGCGAGAGCAGCTCGCGCACGGTCATCCTGGTGCGGCCGAGCTCGACGGTCACCTCCATCTCCACGCCGCTGAGCAGGTCCATCGCCGAGGTGGCCGACCGGGTGGGGTTGGCCGACTGGCGCGGCGCTGGCGCGCTGGGCTTGGGGGTGGACAGCACCACGACCGCCTGCATCGCGGCACCGGCGGTCAGCGGGACGCCGATCAGCGTCCCGGTCTCGGCCATCGAGGCCAGCGCGGCCTCGGGGGTGCTCTGCCTGCCCGGTCCGGCGACCGAGCCGAGCACCTTGGCCGCGGCCTCCAGCGCGGGCGCCACGGCCGCGCCGAGGTCCAGTTCGCCGAGCGGGCTGGACTTGAGCGCCTCGACCAGCTCCTGGTTGACCAGCACCGCCAGCGTGCCCTGGGTCTGCCCGCTGAGGTCGGCGCACACCGCGGCGCCGGGCAGCGCGAGGGACCCGGCGTCGCCGACCGGCGCGCCGACGGTCAGCGCCTCGCTGGCGGGCAGCACGGTCAGCGCGGCCTCGGCCGCGGCGCGCACGGCGGCGGAGGAGTCGGTGTGCGTGCTGGTCATAGCTGGATGTCCTCCGTGTTCGCGGCCACGACCTGGCAGGCCAGGCGGGCTCCCTGCTTGGTGGCGACGGCGTGGCCGAAGACCCGGCCCGCCGTGGTGATGTCGAGCGGGCGGTCCACCGGGTGGCCGAGTGCGAGCAGGTCCCCCGGGCGCAGGTCGAACAGGTCGTTGGAGCGCAGCTTGGCCGGGGCGAAGCGCACCGCGATCTCCACCGGCACCTCGCGCAGGCCCTGGGTGAGCAGGTCGCGGGCGGCCTGCTGGGCGGCGCGCTCACCGGCGGTGGTCTCGTCGCTCTCGCTGTGCCTCTGCAGCGAGGGCAGCACCGACTGCAGCGGCACGGTCAGCGTCAGCGTGCTCTCCGCGTCGGCGACGTGCAGGTCGAACCTGGCGGTGACCATCACGTCCGCGGGCCCGCCGACCTGCACCAGCTGCGGGTTGTACTCCAGGGCGCCCAGGATCGGGTCCACCCTGACGAACTCGGCCAGGCCGATCTTGAGCTCGGTGAGCACGTCGCCGAGCAGGTCGCGGATGAGCGGGGTCTCCAGGTCGGTCAGCGGCCGCACGTGCTGCTTGCCGCCCGACCCGCCGAGCAGGTGGTCGATCAGGGTCAGCGCGGTGACCTGCGGAACCTCCAGGACGGCGACGCCGGGCAGCGGGTCGAAGCGCAGCGGCGCGACCACGACCGGTTCGGCCTCGCGGGCCAGGAACTCGTCGACCGACATCTGCTCGACCGAGGCGACGGTGACGCGGCAGACCACGCGCAGCTGGGAGGTCAGCAGGATGGCCAACCGGTGCGCGAACGTGTCGTAGGCCAGCTGCAGGGTGCGCAGGTGCTCGCGCGGCAGCTTCGCCGGGCTCAGGAAGTCGTAGCTGGCCAGCCGACGCCCGTCGGTGACGAGCCCGCCGGTCTTCGCGCCGCCAGCCCGACGGCCCGGTGATGACGAAGGTGTCTGCACTCCGCCTCTATCGGCCGGGTCGCCGGGTATCTGAGTGAGGTACCGCTCGATGTCCTCCGATCGGGTGATGGGTCCGATTGGGACCGAGGTTCATCCGATCGGTGTTGGTGTGCGGGATTCCGCCTGCCACCCGCGGGGTGAGTCCGATCGGGACCGGGGCTGGGTCGGTCCCGATCGGACTGCACGATCCCCGCGAAGGGGGAGCACGGGTCCTACTGCATGACGAACTCGGTGAGGTAGATGTCCATCACTTCCTCGTCGTAGGCCTTGCCGATCTTCTCCTTGAGCTCCTTCTTCTGCTCCTCGCGCGCGGCGTTGCTGGAGAGCTCGGCGACGGTCTTGTTGCTGAACTGGGCGACCGCCAGGTCCAGTGCCTTGCTGCCGTCGAGCTTCTCGGTCACGTCGGCGGTGGCCTGCAGCGCCATCTTGAGCTTGAGGTAGTGCCCGTCGGTGAGGTTCATCGTCACCGCGTCGAGCACCAGCACCTCGCCCGGCTCCGGGGGAGCGGGCTCGCTGGAGCGGAACAGGAAGAAGTACGCCCCGCCACCCCCGCCCAGCAGTACCACGAGCACCAGGATCAGCAGCAGCTTCTTGTTGCCCTTCTTCTCCGGCGCTTCGGTCTCGTCGGTCTTCTTCTCGGTCTTGCCCATGGTTCCTCCCTCCGGATCAGTGTTCGGTCGCCGCGGTCGGCAGCAGGGCCTTGACCTCGGCGGACTGGTCGGACATCACGACCACCTCGACCCGCCGGTTGCGGGTCACCGACAGCGGGTCGCTCGGTGCGTACAGCGGCTTGGTGTCGGCGTAGCCCGCCGCGGTCATCCGCGACGAGGGGACACCGTGCCCGAGCAGGTAGCGCACCACGCTGGAGGCCCGCGCCGTCGACAACTCCCACGAGCTCGGGTAGTTGCGCGTCGGCACCGGCAGCTGGTTGGTGTGCCCGCCGACCTCCAGGTGGTTGGGCAGCATGGCCAGCGACGGCGCGATCGCGTCGAGGACCTCCTTGCCCTGCACCAGCAGTTCGGCGCTGTCGCCCGCGAAGACCACCGAGCTGGTGACGATCGTGACGACCAGGCCGCGCTGGTCGATGGTGAACTGCACCGAGTCGGTGAGCCCGGCCTTCGCCAGCAGTTCGGTCATCTGCTTCTGCACCTCGCGCAGCTTGGCGACCTCCTGGCGGGCCTTCTCCAGGTCGGCCGCGGCCTTGGCCCGGTCGGACTGCTGGACCGCCTTCTCCGCCTCCTGCTTGCTCATCGTGGTGACGTCGGCGCCCTCGCCGCCCGCCGCGGACTGCAGGTCGATCTTGTCAGGGCTGACCCCCGAGGTGTCCGGGCTGCCGGAGGCACCCCCGACGACCAGCGACTGGCTGCCGCCGAAGGCGCCTGCCAGGCTCTCCTTGAGCTGGTCGAACTTCTTCGCGTCCACTGTGGACATCGCGAACATGACGATGAACAGCACCATCAGGAGCGTGATCATGTCGGCGTAGGTGAGCAGCCAGCGTTCGTGGTTCTCGTGTTCTTCCTCGTGGCCGCCGCCGCGGTGCTTGCGCTTGCCCGACATCAGGCTGCCTTGTCCTGCTCGGCGCTGGCGGGCACCAGGCTGCGCAGCTTGCGGGCGACCAGGCGCGGGTTGGACCCGGCCTGGATGGCCAGCACACCCTCGAGCGCGAGCATCATCTGCTCGCACTCCAGCTCGCTGATCCGCTTGAGCCGGTTGGCCATCGGCAGCCAGAACACGTTGGCCGTCATCACGCCGAACAGCGTCGCCACGAAGGCGCCCGCGATCAGGTGGCCCAGCTGGCTCGGGTCGGCCAGGTTCTCCAGCACGTGCACGAGGCCGAGCACGGTGCCGATGATGCCGATGGTGGGCGCGAAGCCGCCCATGTCGGTGAAGATCTTGGCGCCGACCTTGTCGTGCTTGCGCTTGGTCTCGATCTCCGCCTCGAGGATCTCGCGGACCTCGTCGGAGTCGGTGCCGTCGATGGCCAGTTCCAGGCCCTTGCGCAGGAACGGGTCCTCGACCTTCTTCGCCTCGTCCTCCAGGGCCAGCAGGCCCTCGCGGCGGGCGCGGTCGGCGAGCTTGACCACGACGTCGATGACCGCGCCGCCCTCGATCTTGGGCGAGAGGAACGCGCGCTTCATCAGCGCGATGACGCCGACGGCGTCCTTGAGCATGCCGCCCGCCATCGCCACGCCGAAGGTGCCGAACACCACCAGGATGATCGGCGGCAGCAGCAGGATGGACATCGGGTCGCCGCCCTCCATGAGCATGGAGACGACGATCGCGACCAGTGCGAGGCCTACGCCAGCGAGACTTGCCGGATCCATCAGATGCCCCTTTCCGGCAGGTGCAGCAGGGTGGCCTCGCCGGAGTCGACGAGGGTGGGAACCGGCCGGTGGTGACCGTGGTCCGCGGCGTCCTGGGCCTGGCCGAGGATCTCCGCGCGGTGCTCGCGCACCAGGGCGGCGAGCTCGTCGAGCGACTGGGCCACCACGTACTTGGCGCCGTTGACCAGGGTGATGACCGTGTCCGGGGTGGACTCGGCCCGCTCCAGCAGGTCCGGGTTGAGCGCGAAGGGTTGGCCGTTGAGCCGATTCAGCAGTATCACAGCGTCCGTCCTTGGGGTGCCGTCCGAGTTGGGCCCGTCCGTGGACCCCCGTTGGTTCAACCATCGGCAGGCGGCTCACCCGGTTGAGGTGAACCGCCCGCCGCCGGTCGACTAGCGCTTGAGGTTCATCAGGTCCTGCAGCAGCTCGTCCGAGGTGCTGATGATCTTGGAGTTGGCCTGGAACCCGCGCTGGGCGATGATCAGGTTGGTCAGCTCCTGGGCGAGGTCCACGTTGGACATCTCCAGGGCGCCGGAGACCAGCACGCCCATGCCGTTGCTGCCGGGGGCGTTGACCTGCGCGGCACCGGAGTTGGCGGTGGCGCGGTAGAGCGAGCCGCCGATCTTCTCCAGGCCGGTGACGTTGGAGAACTTGGCGATCGAGATGCGGCCGATGTTCTGCTGCTGGCCGTTGGAGGCCAGGATGCCGACCAGGGTGCCGTCCGGGGACAGCGAGTAGCTGGCGTAGGTGGTGGAGTCGATGGTCAGCGCGCCGATCGGCTGCGACTGGTCGATGACACCGGCGGTGCCCATCCAACCCTGCACCAGGCCGCCGTCGGCGGAGGTGAGGCGGCCCTGGGCGTCGGAGGCCATCGAGCCCGCGCGGGTGTAGGCCTGCTGGCCCGCGTTGTCGATGACGAAGAAGCCGTCACCCTGGATGAGCATGTCGCCGGTGCGGTTGGTCAGCTGGCTGTTGCCCTGGGTGAAGTTCACGCTGGTGCCCGCGGTCTTGACACCGAGACCGACCTGCGCGGGGTTCTGCGCCGCGGTGTTGGCGCCCGCCGCGGCGGCCGTGCGGATGCTCTGGCTGAGCGCGTCCTCGAACACCACCGCCGAACTCTTGAACCCACTGGTGTTGACGTTGGCGATGTTGTTGCCGGTGACGTCCATCATGGTCTGGTGGCTGCGCAGGCCGCTGATGCCCGCGAAGAGGGAACGCAACATAGGGTTTCCAGCCTTCTTCTCGTGGTCGACTACAGGTCTAGGGGTGTTGGGGTACTGGGGTGGGTCAGGCGGTGCGCTGACCGGTGACCAGCGACAGCGGGACGTCGGCGTTGCCGATGCGCACCGTGGGGCTGGCGCCGAAGGTGGCCGAGCTGACGGTCCCGGTGAGGGTCTCGCCGTCGACCTTGGTCTTGTAGCTGACCGCCTTGCCGACCAGGGCGCTCGCCTGCGCGCTCAGCTGCGAGGTGAGCAGGCTCGACTGCGAGTCGGCCAGCGCGGTGAGCTTCTCCACCTGGGTCAGCGTCGCGGTCTGGGTCATGAACGCGGTCGGGTCGGTCGGGCTGCTCGGGTCCTGGTAGCGCAGCTGCGCGACCAGGAGCTTGAGGAACGCCTGCGAGTCGAGGCCGGTCAGCGCGCTGCTGTTCTTGGCCGTGGTCGCCGCGGGGGCGCCTGCCTGGGTTCCCGAGATGGGGGCGGTCATGTGTCTCCTCGCTCCTAGGCGTGCAGGTCGAGCACACCCGCGGAACGCGCGGGCGCGGCTGGGCCGGTGGTCTGGTGGTCGGGTGCGGTGCGGACCTCGCCGCGGCTGGTCGCCGCGGCGGTCCACTGGTCCCACTGGGCGCGCTGCGCCCACTGCTCACCCGAACCGGCGTTGGTGCCCGCGAAGGCGCCGTCACCGACCAGGCACGAGGTGAACCCGGCGCGCTCGAGCTCGCGGCGCAGCTCCGGGAGGGCGGCGCGCAGCGCCTCGCGACCGGCCTCGGTCGCGCTGCCCAGGTCCAGGTGGATGTCCCCGCCCTGGATGCGCGCGGTGAGGCTGACCGGGCCGAGGTCGACCGGGTGCAGGTGCACGGTGAGGGTGTGCTCGCCGTTGTGGCCGTGCAGCGGGCTGAGCTCGCTGGCCAGCTGGTGCGCGTTGTGCACGTGCACCGGTGCGGCCGGGGTCTGCGGCGCCTGCGCGGCGTCGACGGCCTGGGTGCGGACCGCGGTGAAGTCCACCCCGGTCAGCGGCGCGGCGACCGGGGCGACCGGCTGGTCGGCGGTCGGCGTGGCCTGAGTGGACACAGTGGACGCCGTTGCCTGCGCGGCGGCGGTGTCCACCAGCGACAGCTGCTGGACTTCGGCGCTCGCGGTCGGGTCGATCCCCGCGGTCGCCCGCTCGGTGCCGGACTTGTCGTCGCGGTCGGACTTGTCGCCGTCGGTGGCCTTCTCGCCCGGCTTGACCGTGGCGGTGCCCTGGGTGGAGTTCACCTGGGCGTCGCCGGTCTCGGCGGAGGTGGCCTCGGTCGACTGGGCCTTGGCGGTGTGGCTGGGCAACGCGACCTCGACCGGGGCCGCGGGCTGGGTCTGAGCCAGCACGGTCCCGGTGTCGGTGGTCGGCGCGGTGGCCGACAAGGTGGTCGCGTTGTCCACGGTGGAGTTGTCGGCCGCCGCGGGCCGGGTCTGCAGGGGGACACCCGTCTCGCTGCCGGTCGGCACCTGGTTCGCACCCGTGGGGCCTGTTGTGGGGGTCTGCGCGGCGCTGAGGGCCTCGCTGCCCACCTGGACGGCGGTCTCCGGCGCGGTTGTCCCGGGTGCCGCGGCGAGGGCGGTAGCGGGCGACTCGGGGGCGGTCTCGGTGGACACCGCCGCCGCGGCGGGCTGGGACGCCGCGGCGGCGGGAGTCTGCGGACCCGGCACAACGATCGGGACGGCCGTCGCCATCGGGGCCATCGTGACGACCGGGTCGGTCGAGACGGGAGTGGCCGGTGTTTCCGCGGTGAAGTTGGTGTTCGCGGGCGGTGTGGCCGCCGCGGGGGGTAGACCGAGAGTCGGCACCCCGAGGCCGGACATGAGCACCGCGGTGGCCTGTCCCGCCGCGTCCGGTGCGCTTTCCGCCGCAGGGCCGTCCTCAGTGGACTCGCTCAGGCCCGCGGTGAGCGCGCTCAGCAGGGAAACCTGCCCGGTCGCGCTCGGGTCTGCGGTGGTCGGCGCTGCAACGGTCGCGGAGGTCGCGATGGCCTGCAGCAGGTCGGCGAACGCGGGTGCGGCGGTCGAAGCGGTCTTGTCGCCGGTCCCCTCGGCGGTGCCGCCAGTGGTGGTGGCGGTGGTGGTGGGCCTGGTCAGCGCCGGGCTCATACCGGGGATGGTCATGCCGCGGCTCCCGCGTTGAGGTTCGCCATGATCTTCTTGACGTAGTTCTGGGTCTCGTTGTACGGCGGGATGCCGTCGTACTTGCGCACCGCGCCGGGGCCCGCGTTGTAGGCGGCCAGCGCGAGCGGGACCGTGCCGAAGGTCTCCAGGTGGCTCTTGAGCAGCCGCGCGGCACCGTCGACGGCCTGCGTCGGGTTCATCGCGTCGACGCCGAGGCCCTTGGCGGTGGCGGGCATCAGCTGCATCAGGCCCTGGGCACCCGCGCTGCTGACGGCGTTGGGGTTGTAGTTCGACTCCTGCTTGGCGACCGCCGAGAGCAGCCCGGACGGCAGGCCGTACTTCTGCGTCGCCTGGGTGAACAGCGACGAGTACACCGAGGACCCGCCGCTGGAGACCCCGTACTTGCCGGTGAGCGCGGTGAGCGTGTCCGCGCCGGTGAGCCCGGACAGCGAGGACAGGGCGGAGGTGTTCGAGGAGGTCTCCGGCAGCACCCGTCGGATCGCGGTCGGCGTCTCGTAGACCTTGCCGACCGTGACGTCCTGGCCCGCCTCGGGCGCGTGGATCATCTGGCCGTCGCCGATGTAGATGCCGATGTGGTGCACCGGCGAGCCGAAGGCGACGAGGTCGCCGGGCTTGGCCTGGTCCAACGAGGGCACCGCGGTGCCCACCTTGGCCTGGTCGCGGCTGACCCGGGGCAGGTCGACACCCAGGTCGCCGTAGACCCGCTGCACCAGGCCGGAGCAGTCCAGGCCGGTCGCGGGGTCGGTGCCGCCCCAGACGTAGGGGATGCCGAGGTACTTCTGCGCCGCGGTGACGGCGTCGGCCCCGGTGGCGGTGCCCGCGGACTCCGCGTCGCCCAGCGCGCCGGTCAGCGCGGAGGCGAACTCGGTGCCGGAGCTCGCGTCGACCTGCTGGGTCTTGCCCGGCAGGAGGGCGTCGATCTCCGCCATCCGCGACATGATCGCCTGGATACCGCTCATAGGTTGTCTCCCCGCCCGTCACCGCGTCGTGTTCCGGCCACTTCGTCAGCCACCCGCTGCTCGGCCGCCAGATCGGCCAGCCGCTGCTCCTCGGTCACCCGCTCGACCAATTTCTCCACGCCGCGCCGCTTCTGCGCCGCTTCGCGCAGAACGCCGTTCTCGGCCT
Organism: Actinokineospora baliensis; assembly: GCF_016907695.1. NCBI lineage: Bacteria > Bacillati > Actinomycetota > Actinomycetes > Pseudonocardiales > Pseudonocardiaceae > Actinokineospora > Actinokineospora baliensis. The sequence goes on from NZ_JAFBCK010000001.1 coordinate 3,821,393, forward strand.
CGCTGGCCGCCCGCGCGGCCCGCTCGTGCGCTCGGGCCTCGCTCAGCGCCACGGCCAGTGCCCGGCCCGCGGCGATCGCGGCGACGTAGCTGGCGGAGTCCCCGTCGCGGGGACCTGCCCACGCGCGCAGCGACTCGGCGCGCGACTCGGTGTGCGCGCCCGCCTCGGCCAGCACGGCGTTGGCCCGGGTCACCGCGCTCTTGGCGATGTCCTCCTGGGCCTTGCGCGCGCGCAGCACGGCTGCCAACTTGGTGCGGATCGTCATCACAGACCCCCATCGGCAGCACCGTGCAGCAGCTGAGACAACTGCTGCCACGCCACATCCGCCGACACCTGGTCGTCGATGCTCTGGCGCAGGAACTCGTTGATCGGGCCGCGCAGCGCCAGCGCCCGGTCGGCGTCGGGGTTGGTGCCCGGCACGTAGGCGCCGATCTCCACGAGCTCGCGCACGTCGCGCTGGGCGGCGAGCAACCGGCGCAGGGTCGACGAGTCGCCGCGCTGCGCCGGGGTGGTGATGGCGCCGGTGACCCGCGACACCGACTCCAGCACCTCGATGCTGGGGAAGTGGCCCGCGGTGGCCAGTTTGCGGTCGAGCACCACGTGACCGTCCAGGATGGACCTGGCCGCGTCGGCGATCGGCTCGTTGTGGTCGTCGCCCTCCACCAGCACGGTGTAGAGCCCGGTGATGCCGCCGACCGGGGCGGGCCCGGCCCGCTCCAGCAGGGTGGGCAGCAGCGCGAACACCGACGGCGGGAAGCCGCGGGTGGCGGGCGGCTCGCCCGCGGAGAGGCCGACCTCGCGCTGCGCCATGGCGATGCGGGTGAGGCTGTCCATCATCAGCAGCACGTTCTTGCCGGTGTCGCGGTAGAACTCGGCGATCCGGGTGGCCACGAACCCGGCGCGCAGCCGCACCAGCGGCGGCTGGTCGGAGGTCGCCACGATGACCACCGAGCGGGCCAGGCCCTCGGGACCCAGGTCGTGCTCGAGGAACTCGCGCACCTCGCGCCCGCGCTCGCCGATCAGCGCGATCACGGTGATCTCCGCCTGGGTGCCCCGGGTGATCATCGACAGCAGGCTGGACTTGCCGACGCCCGAGCCCGCGAAGATGCCGATGCGCTGCCCGTGCCCGCAGGGGACCATCGTGTCCAGCGCCCGCACGCCCAGCTGCAGCGGCTCGCTGATCAGCGAGCGCTCCATCGCCGACGGCGGCGCCATGTCCACCGACACCCGGCTCATCCCGCTCAGCGGCGGCCCGCCGTCCATCGGCCTGCCCAGCCCGTCGAGCACCCGCCCGCGCAGCTCCTCGCCGACGGCGATGCGCAGCGGGCCACCGGTGTTGACCACCGGGCTGCCCACGCCGACCCCGCCGAGCGGGCCCAGCGGCAGGCACACCACGCGCTCGTGGTCGAGCGCGACGACCTCGGCGAGCAGCGGCTGCTCGTCGGGGCCGATCTGGACCAGGTCGCCGATGCGGGCGACGATGCCCGACACGGTGACCGCCAGGCCGACGACGCCGACGACGACGCCGGTGCGGGTGGGCTTGGCGGCGGGCAGCAGCGAGGCGAACCGCGCGCCGAACACGGGGTGGTCGATGGTCTGGGTCACGGGGCCAGCTCCGCTCGGATCCGGGCCAGTGCGGCGCCCAGGGTGGCGTCAACGGTGGTGACGGCGGTCAGCGCGATCGCGTCACCTCGGGACACGGTCTGGTCGGCCACCAGGGTGACCTCCCGACCGGGGGTGGGGTCGCCGTCGGCGGTCAGCTCGGCGAGGTCGAGCGGGTTGACCCGCACGGTCACCGCCGCGGTCGCGGGCAGTGCCCCGACCGCGCGGGCCAGACCGGCGCGCGCGCTGTCGGTCACCGCGACCGAGAGCTGGGTGCCCAGCATCGCCTCGGCCAGCTCCACCGCGGCGGCCAGCACCTGCTCGGCCAGGTCCTCGGCGCGGCGCACCGTGGTGGCCAGCACCTGCCTGGCCGCGGTGTCCACTGCCGACACGGCGAAGTCGGTGCGCTGGGCGCGCTCGCCGAGCAGCCGGTCCAGTTCGGCCTTGGCGCGGTCTCGGGCGGCCGTGGTGGCCTCCCTGGCCTCGCGCATGCCCTGCGCCCAGCCGGTGGCGTAGCCCTCGGCGTGCGCACCGGCGCGACCGCTCTGGTTGGCGGAGGTGACACCGATCTGGAACGGCACGGCGGCGTCCCCGCCGCGCACCACGGTCCCGATCCGCTCAGGCGACGAACTCATCGTCATCCCCCCGCCGCAGCACGATCTGACCGGACTCCTCGAGCGTGCGGATCTCGCCGATGATCTTGGCCTGGGCCTCCTCGACGACCCGCAGGCGGATCGAGCCGAGCACCTCGATCTCCTCGACCAGGCTCTCCGCGGCGCGCTCGGACAGGTTGCGCAGCACCTTGTCGCGCACGTCCTCGCGCACACCCTTGAGCGCGGTGGCCAGGTCGGCCGGGGTCACGTTGCGCAGCACCAGCTGCAGCGACTTGTCCTCGATGCCCACCAGGTCCTCGAACATGAACATCTGGCTGCGGATCTCGTCGGCCAGCTCGGGGGAGCGCTTGGCCAGCCCGTCGAGGATGGAGCGCTCGGTGGCCCGGTCGGAGCGGTTGATGATGTCCACCAGCGGACCGACGCCGCCGATGGTCGACACGTCCGAGGGCTGCAGCAGCGACGAGAGCTTGCGCTCGAGCTGGTTCTCCAGCTTGCGCACGATCTCCGGGGAGGTGCGGCCCATGGTCGCCACCCGCAGCGCGACCTCGCTCTGCCGCTCCGGGGCCAGCCCGCCGAGCACGGCGGAGGCCAGGTTCGCAGGCATGTGCGCCAGCACGAGGGCCACCGTCTGCGGGTGCTCGTCCTGCACGAACGAGAGCACCTGGCGCGGCTCGGCCCGCTGCAGGAAGCGGAACGGGACGTCGACCATGGTGGCCCCGATGCGCCCGACGATCTCGTCGGCGCGGTCGTGGCCCAGGGTCTCGATGAGCAGCTCGCGGGCGTAGTCCATGCCGCCGTGCGCCACGTGCTTGCGCGCCTTGGCCATCGCGTGGAACTCGTCGAGCACGGTCTTGGTGTAGGTGGCGTCGACGGCGCCGAGCCGGGCGACCTCGGCGGAGAGCATCTCCACCTCGGCCTCGCGCAGCTTGGACAGCACCTTGGCCGACCCGTCCTTGCCCATCTGCAGCAGCAGCACCGCGGCCTTGCGCAGGCCCTCGGGGGTGTTGGCGATCTCGGACATGTGGGTCAGGCCCCCTTCGTCGCGAGCCAGCCGCGCAGCAGCCTGGCCACCTCGTCGGGCTGCTCGTCGACGAGCGCCTCGATCTCCTTGAGCTTGCGTTCCTGCGCGCCGTCCACGTCGCCACCGGTGCCGCTGCCGATCGCGGCCAGCTCACCGGCCGCCGACTCCAGGCGGGCCTTCTCCTCGGCGGCCTCGATGGCCACGGCCCTGGTGCGCTCGAGCTCAGCCTTGATCTCGTCCAACCGCTGCAGCTCGGCGGCCTGCAGCACCCGGTTGCGCTTGCGGCGGCGGCGGGAGGCGAACCAGGTCACCAGCAGCAGCACCAGCACCGCGAGCGCCACGGCGCCCTGCTTGATCAGGCCCATCTGCTCGGCCTTGGTGGCGTCGGCGGTCTGCGTGGCCAGTTCCTGCTGCGCGGCGTCGGCCGCGGCGGTGTTGAACTTCATCGAGCTGACCGCGAGGGTGTCGCCGCGGGTGGCGTCCAGGCTGACCGCGGAGGCGGCCAGTTCCCGGATCTGCGCCAGGTCGGCGTTGGCCAGCGTGGTCTCGTCCAGCAGCACCGCGACGCCGAGCTTGCGGACCTGGCCGGGGGCGTTCTGCCTGGTCTCGATGACCGAGTTGACCGCGTTGTTGCGCACGGCCTTCTGCTGCGAGTAGGTGCCGTTGCCGTCGGTGGTGGTGGAGCCGGTGCTGGTGGTGTCGCCCTCGGTGCCGTTGGTCTGGCCGAGGACCCCGCCGTTGGCGCCCGAGGCGCCCGCGCCGGTGCCGGTGTAGGTCTCGTCGGTGGTGTTCTCCGACAGCGCAGGGGCGTCGGACTTGGTGTAGGTCTGGCTCTTGGTCTCCGAGGTGTCGAAGTCCAGGTCCGCGGTGACCTTGACGACCGCGTGGTTGGGGCCGACGACCTGGGTCAGCAGCGACTGCAGCGAGCTGGACAGGCGCTGCTCGTAGGCGGCGGTCTCCTGCTGGCGGGTGCTGGTGGACCCGGTGTCACCGGCGCCGGGGGCGGCGAGCACGGTGCCGTCGGACCCGGCCACGGTCACGTTGTCGGGGTCCATGCCCTCCACAGCCGAGGCGACCAGGTGCACGATGGTCTGCACCTGCTCGGAGCCCAGCTTCTTGCCCGCCGAGGTGGCGACCATGACCGAGGCGGTCGGCTTGGTCGCGTCGTCGGAGAAGACGTCCTTGGTGGGGATGGCGAGGTGGACCGAGGCGGCGGTGACGCCGTCGATCGACTTGATGGTCTTGGTGAGCTCACCCTCCAGCGCCCGCTGGTAGGTGACCTGCTGCATGAACTCCGAGGTGGTCACGCCCTGCTGGTCCAGCAGCGAGTAGCCGGTGTCCTCGGAGGCGGGCAGACCGGCGGAGGCCATCTTCAGCCGCAGCGAGTACAGCTGGTCGGCGGGCACCATGATCGTGGTGCCGCTGTCGGCCAGCTCGTAGGGGATCGCGCTCGCGTCGAGCTCGTCGACGATGGCCGAGGCGTCCTTGGCCGCGAGGTTGGAGAACAGCGGCGAGTAGTTGGTGGTCGCCGAGAAGAACGCGAAGTAGACCCAGATCCCGATAGCCGCGACGAGCACGCCCGCCACCACGACGATCTTCTGGCCGAGCGAGAAGGCCTTGAAACCGTCGACAACCCTGCGCAGCAACACCATGATCCGGTCCTGGTTCACGCCTGCAGCCTCATGATCTCCTGGAAGGCCTCGACGGCCTTGTTGCGGACCTGGACCGTCAGCTGCGTGGTCAGGTTGGCCTCGGTGGCCGCGGCGAGGTAGTTGTGCACGTCGATGTCAGAGCCGGTGGCCGCCTTGACGGCGAGGTCGGCCGCGCGGTCCTGGACCTGCTGGCTGTTCTGCAGCGCCTGGCCGATCATGGCGCCGAAGTTGGCACCGGAGGCGGCGTTCGCGGCGGAGGTGTCGGCCACCGAGATCGGGGCGACGACGGCGGGCGGTGCGATCGCGGACGTGATCGCGCTGATCGGGCTGCTCACGCGTTCTTCCCCAACTGTAGGGCGGCCTGGTAGGCCGAGGTGGCCCGCTCGACGGCGGCGATGTTTGCCTGGTACCCGCGCTGGGCCATGATCAGGTAGCCCATCTGCTCGCTCAGGTCGATGTCCGGGTACCGGACGTAGCCCTTGGCGTCGGCCAGCGGGTGGGTGGGCTCGTAGACCATCCGGCCGGTCTTGTCGCCCGAGAGCACCTGGGAGACCACGGTGCCGTTGTGCGTCGGCAGCTCCTTGGCCACGACGAAGCGCTCCTGGAAGGCGGGACCGTTGGTGGAGGCGACGTTGTTGATGTTGGCCATGTTGTCGGCGACCGCGTCGAGCCACTTGCGGTGGACCGAGACGCCGCTGGCGGCCGTGTCGATGATGTTGAACATGCTCAGCGCACACCCTTCAGCACGGTGCTGACCAACCCGTAGCGGTCGTCCATGGCGCGCAGCATCAGCTGGTAGCGCAGCCCGGTCTCGGTGGAGCCCAGCGTCTCCTCGTCGAGGTTGACGTTGTTGCCGTCCTGGCGGGCGGCCAACCGGGAGGTCGACACCGAGGCGCGCACACCGGTGGCGCCGTCGCCGTCGGAGATGGCCTGCGCCAGCGCGGTCTCGAACTCGACCTTCTTGGCCTTGAAGTGGGGCGTCTCGATGTTGGCGATGTTGTTCGCCTGGACCCGCTGGCGCATCGCCAGACCGTCCAATGAGGCCCGCACGGCCTGGGTGGTCAGATCGTCGAACACGACCGGTGCTCCTTCATGCCGGTTGGTCGCCGATCCGTGGCGGGTGAAACTGAGCGTTCCGTGCTCACGGGCTTCTTCGGCGTCGTGAGGAGAAGTCTGAGTTCCGGGTGGTGGTGTCGCGGCTGCCGTTCGGTTGCCACTCGGGTGCTCTTTCACCAGGTCATCGCCATGGTCACCGGAGTGGCCCCGATCACAGCCCGCGCGCGTTCGCGATCATCCGACCGCCGGGTACCGACACCGGCGCGGGAATGGACCGCGCCCGCGACCCTGGGAGGAGGTGGGTCGCGGGCGCGGTCGTACACGCGGCCGGGCACTGGCCGCGGGTCTACTGGGGTTGTTTCTCGCCTAACCGGTCACGCGGCTATGTCGACTCACATGGCCACGTCGACGTAGCTGGGGCGGGCGGGGTCGCGGCCGTCCTCGACCATCTTGCCCAGCACCAGCGAGTGCATCGCCGCACCCGACATCGCGGCGGCCAGCTTGGTGGCCACCTCCAACTGCCTGCGCAGCACCGCGTCCGCGCGCGGGCGCATGTCCAGCGGCAGCGGCCCCAACCCCGCTGGCGGGGTCCACGGGTCGAACTTCGGCAACTCGCGGAGCATGTGCTCCTCGGTGAGCAGTGCCTCGGCGGAGGCCACATCGGACTCCAACCGGTCGAGCGCCGTGGCCCAGGCCAGGTTCCAGGCGCCCGCCGTGTCGCTCACTTCGACCCGTTCGCCGGGAGGGCTTCCACAGCCTCCCGCCAGGCGTCGCGCAGCGGTTCGACCACAGCGAGCGCGGCACGCACGGCGGCGGCGTCCTGCTTGAGGTTGGCGCGCATCAGCTCGGCCAGCAGGAACGCGTACAGCCCGGCCAGCTCCTTGCCGCCCTCCCAGGCCTCCGGGCGCAGGGAACCCTGCAGCTCCAGCAGGATGTCCTGGGCGTGCAGCAGCAGACCCGACGCGGTCTCGCGGTCGGCGGCGTCCAGTGCCTCGGCGCCGCGGGAGAGGTCAAGGCACAGGCGGTCGTAGAGCATCACGAGCAGGCGACCGGGGGTGGCGGTGGTGACCGAATCCGCGAGGTAGCGCTGGCGCAGTGCGGGGCTCGACATCAGGGTTCTCCTCGGCTACGAGCTCAGGCCAGCGAGCTGGCTGGAGAGCCAGCTCGACTGGTCCTTCAGCTTGCCCAGCGCGGTTTCCAGGTTCGTGTACTGCCGTTGCAGGGCGACCTTCTTGGACGCCAGCCTGCCGTCCCAGTCGGTGATCTGGTCGTTGAGCTTGCGCACGTAGGCGTCACCGTTCTGGATGACCAGGGTGAGCTTGCCGGTGGTGCTGTTGCTGACCCCGTCGGCCACCTCGGTGTAGCGGCCGGTCAGCGTCGTGCCGATCTGGGCCTTCACCGCGGCCGGGTCCTTGCCCGCCGCCGCCAGGAACGCGGTGCGGTCGAACTTCAGCGCGCCCGTGCGGTCGAGTGACACACCGGAGGTGCTGAAGGTCCCGTTCGGGACGCCGCTGCTGACCGAGGTGAGCAACTGCTCGCGCAGGCTGCGCACCATCGGGTTGCCCGCCAGCACCCCGGCGGTTTTGGTGGTGGCGTTGTAGGCGGTGTAGCCGTCGATCAGCGACAGCGCCGAGTTCACCGCGGTGACCAGCGACTGGGTGGCGTCGGCCGCCTTGCCCTGGTCGGCGGTCGTCGAGACGGTGATGCCGGACTCGACCTTGGCCGCGGTCACCGTCACACCGGGGATCAGGCCGGTGAAGGTGTTGTCCGCGCTGGAGAGCTTGTAGCCGCCCGCGTTCGGGTTCCCGACGGTGACGATGCCGTCCGCGCCCTGCGTCATGACCGCGGTCGCGTTGGTGAGCCCGGAGACGCTGAACGACTTCGCCGCGCCGGTTCCGGTCGCGGAGAACTGCAGCACCTGGCCGGTCGTGGTGGTCAACACCGTCGCGCGCACACCGGCGTTGGCGCCGTTGATGGCGTCGGCGACACCCTGCGGGGTGTTGGTGGTGACCGCGACGTTCACGGTCTTGTCGGCGAAGACCAGGTCGAGCGAGGCACCCGCGGCGGGCGTGCCGTTGCCGGGCACGGCGGAGGTCAGCACGTGCGTGGTCGCCAGCGAGGTGACGTCGAAGGTGGCGGTACCCGGCAGCGCGGTGGTCGACGCGGCGACCGAGACGGCCGAGGACGAGGACGTCGCCTTGACCGCGGTCCACGTGGTCGAGGCCGCCAGGTCCTTGGCCGCGTTCTGCACGGCCAGCATCCTGGCGTTGATGGCCTGGTAGGCGGTGGTGAGCTTCTGCTGGTCGCTCACCTTGCTCTTGAGGCGGGTCTGCGGCGCCGCCTCCAAGCTCATCAGCTGCGAGATGATGGAGGTGGTGTCCAGGCCGGTGACGAGTCCGTCGACACTTGTCATGTGAGGGGCCTTCTTCTTCGTCCGGGGTCAACCACTACATCGGCCCGGCGGGGCCGGGCATGAGAAAAGCCCGGGCACTGATCTGGCTGATCAGTGCCCGGGCCGAGTTCACTCAGCCACGCAGGAGCTGCAGAACGCTCTGCGGAGCCTGGTTCGCCTGGGCGAGCATCGCGGTGCCCGCCTGGGACAGGATCTGCGACCGGGTGAACTTGACCATCTCCTGCGCCATGTCGGTGTCGGTGATCGCCGACTTGGACGCCGAGAGGTTCTCCACCTGGACGTTGATGTTGTTGATGGTGTGCTCGAACCGGTTCTGGTACGCACCCAGCTGGCTGCGGGCGGTCGACAGGTTCTTGATCGCCGCGTCCACCGCGTCGATCGCGTTGCGCGAGTTGGTGGTGTTGCTCAGCGACACGGCGGTGCCGACACCCAGGCCAGCGCTGTCGAAGCCGGTGGCGGTGGAGCCGGTGGTGCCCGCGACCGCGGTGCCCGCGGTCAGACCAGCAGCCGACGAGGAGACGGTGATGGTCTCGGACTGAGCGACCTTGGACGAGATCTTCAGGTCCGCGCCCGCCTTGGTGGCGACGAACGAAGCGCTGAAGGAAGCGTTGCCGTTGAGCTGGTTGACAACGTCGTCCAAGCTGGACGGGCTGTTCAGCGTGACCGTGGCACCGTTGCCGCCGATGGAGGCGGTGATGGTCTCGGTGTCGAGGGCCGCGCTGAAGGTGCCCGACAGGGTGTTGCTGGCCTTGGTACCGGCGGCACCGAACACCGACGCGTTGAGCGAGACGTCGATGCGGTCGTCGGTGGTGTTGTTGGCGCCGACCTGGAAGGAACCGGTGTAAGCGGTACCGCCAGCGGTGCCAACGGCCAGCAGCTTCTGGCCGCCGAAGGAGGTGGTCTTCGCGATCCGGTCCAGCTCGGACTGCAGCTGGCCGAACTCGGTCTGAGCCGCCGCCTGGGCGTTGGTGTCCTGCGACCCGCCGTTGGCGGACTGGACAGCCAGGTCACGCATGCGCTGCAGGATCTCGGCCGACTCGTTCAGGGCGCCATCGGCGGTCTGAACGACGTTGACGCCGTCCTGGGCGTTGCGGGTCGCGACCTTGAGGCCACCGATCTGGGCCTGGAGGCCCTGAGCGATCGACATGCCCGCGGCGTCGTCCGCGGCGCGGTTGATCCGCAGGCCAGACGAGAGCTTCTCCAGCGAGCCCTGCATCTGCTTGTCGTTGACCGACAGGTTGCGGTACGCGTTCATGGCAGCGATGTTGGAGTTGATGCGCAGACTCATGATGTTTCCTCCTTGAAGAGAGTCCCTATCCCCGCCCTTCCGTGGGCAGGCACCGAGTAATTCGGCGCTCCCGGCCCGGACCTGAGCGCCGGCGGGAAGATTCTTTGTAGTTGGTCTTGCTTTTCCACTTCCCGCACGTCAACGCGTCAATTCGGCACGACGAGCGACAAACTGAAGCGGGACGGAAGCCTGTTACTACGCGGACATGTCGACCGGGACGCCCTGGGCGGTGGTCTTGGCCAGACGGGTCCGCAGGGTGCCCTGCGCCGCGACGGCGGCGTAGTAGGAGGCGCGGCGGCGGGCGGCGCAACCGTCCGGCTTGTCCGCCGACGACACGCGCTCCGGGTCGAGCTGGGAGTTGATGCCCTCGCGCAGCAGCGCGGTGGCCTCGGCGCGCAGCTGCGAGACCCGCGACTCGGTGACCCCGAGCCGCTCGGCGATCTCGGCCATCGGCCGGTTGTTGAAGTAGTACTCCTCGACCACGACGCGCAGCCGCTCCGGCAGCACCTCGACGGCGTCGCGCAGGTAGCCGACCCGCTCGCGCTCGACGATGAGGTCCTCGGGGGTGGCGCGCTCGTCGGGGATGACCATCTCGCTGGCCTCGGGGCCCTCGGAGACCACCGACTGCAGGCTCACCACGAAGGAGCGCTGCACGTCGTCGCGGATGGACACCACGGTGCGCACGTCGGTGTCCAGCGCCGCGGCGAGCTCGGCGTCGGAGGGGACCCGGCCGTGCTCGGCGACGAAGGCGTCGCGGGCGCTCTCCAGCTTGCGGACCTTGCCGCGCACCGAGCGGCTCGCCCAGTCCTGGCCGCGCAGCTCGTCGAGCAGCGCGCCGCGGACGCGGACGGCGGCGTAAGCGGGGAAGGGGACACCGCGACCGGCGTCGTAGGCGTGCGCCGCGGCCACGAGGGCCTCGGAACCGGCGGAGAACAGCTCGTCGCGGCGGACGTGCGCGGGAACCCGGGCCAGCATCTCCCGGACCACGTGACCGACCAGCGGCAGGTTCGCCGAGATCAGGCTGTCGGTGTCGGTGGTACGGGTGGTGGTGGGGTTCTCCGACATTGCTTCCTCCGCCGCTCATCCATCTGGGACGCCTTGGGCGGTTGGTGTGTCCGCCCTGATGACGTCAAAGGTGGGGGTCGGAGGGTGCGTCCCAAGTGCCTCACGGGTGCGTCTGGGGTGCGAGGTCCGGAAACGCTTTGCTGCGGTTTCCTCAAGCGTGCCCCCACCGGGCCGATAGGGCTTGTTGAGAACCTCAGACCGCCCACCGGAGGCCGTGCAGATGAACCCCGTAGAGACCTCGGCGATCCTCTGGCGGCAGCGCGAGCTGCTGTCCCTGCTGCTGTTCAAGCTCGAGGTGGAGAGCCTGCTGCTGGCCGCGGGCCGCACCAGGTGGCTGGGGTCGGCGACCTACGAGGTCGAGCTGATGCTCGAGCGCATCCAGAGCACCGAACTGCTGCGGGCGGCCGCCGTCGACGAGCTCGCCGAGACCCTCGGCCTGGCGCCCGGCCCGAGCCTGGCCGCGCTCACCGACGCCCTCGACGAGCCCTGGAAGGCCGTCTTCAGCGAGCACCGCACCGCGCTGGCCACGCTGTCCGCCGAGATCGAGGCGGCCGTGGAGGCCAACCGCGACCTGCTGACCTCCGGTCGCCGCACGGTCGCCGAGGCGCTGCGCGTGGTGCGCGGCGGCGGCGACGGCGACCTGTACCGCGCCGACGGCAGCACCGCACCCGCCGCAGTGGGTGCCCGACTGGTGGATGAGGCCCTGTAGTGAGTTCCTTCAACGGGATCAACACCGCCCTCACCGCCCTGCGCACCCAGCGCCAGGGCCTTGAGCTGGCCGGTCAGAACATCGCCAACGCCGGGACCGAGGGCTACACCCGCCAGCGCCTGGAGACCACCTCCGTCGGCGGCTCCCCGGTGCCCGCCTTCTGGTCCACCCCGAACAAGCTCTCCACCGGCCAGGGCGTGCAGGTCACCTCGGTGAACCGGCTGCAGGACGCCTACATGGAGGCCAGGGTCCGCTCCGAGCACGAGCGCAAGGCCACCACCGAGACCGCGCACGAGGTGCTCACCGACGTCCAGCGCGTCTACAACGAGCCGAGCGACAACGGCCTGCAGGCCCAGCTGACCGACCTGTGGTCGGGCTTCGCCGACGTGTCCGACAACCCCGGCGACGTCGGGTCGCGCACGCAGCTGCTCACCCGCGCCCAGTCGGTGGCCAACACCCTCAACGCCGCCTCCGCCCAGCTCTCCGACCAGTTCACCGCCCGCCGCGACCAGCTGGTCAGCACCGTCAACGACATCAACGCCGCCGCCAAGCAGCTCGCCGGGCTCAACGACGCCGTCGTGCGCGCCAAGGCGGCTGGCGTCAGCCACAACGAGCTCGCCGACCAGCGCGACAACGCCGCGCTCAAGCTCGTCGAGCTCACCGGCGCCCAGCTCACCCGCGGCGCCGACGACTCGGTGACGCTGACCCTCGGCGGCTCCGCCCTGGTCAGCGGCGGCACCTCGCGCGACCTCAAGGTCACCAACGGCGCCGACATCGCCTCCGCCGTGTCGGACCCGGTGACCCTCAAGTGGGTCGACACCGACACCGCCGCCACCGGCGCGGGCGGCACCACCGGCGCCCTGGTCAACGGCCTCAACAACGTCCTGACCGACCAGCTCACCCGCTTCGACAAGGTCGCCGCCGCGCTCACCACGACGGTGAACACCGCCAACGCCGCGGGCTTCACCAAGGCGGGCACCGCGGGCGGGGCGCTGCTGTCGGGCACCACCGCGGCCACCATCAAGGTCGCCACCACCGACCCGGCCGCCATCGCCGCGTCCTCGAGCAACACCCAGGCCCTCGGCGGCGGCAACGCCGACGTGATGGCCAGGCTCGGTTCGAAGGCGGGCGGCGCCGACGAGGTCTACCAGACCAACACCGCCGACATCGGCATGCGGGTGCGCGCCGCCGAGCAGGCCGTCGCCACCCAGACCACGATCTCCAACCAGGTCGACGCCGCCCGCGCCGCCGCCTCGGGGGTCAACCTGGACGAGGAGCTCACCTCGATGATCACCTACCAGCGCTCCTACGAGGCCGCCGCGCGCGTCATGTCCACGGTGGACTCCATGCTCGACACGCTGATCAACCGGATGGGGGTCTAAGCCGTGGTCGCATTCCGCGTGACCGAGCAGTCCACTTCGGCCAAGGTGCTGGCCGGTCTGCGCACCAGCGCCAACAACGTCGACCGGCTGCGCGAGCAGATGACCACCGGCAAGCAGGTGGCCAAGCCGTCCGACTCGCCGACCGGCACCGTGTCGGCGATGCAGCTGCGCAACGACATCGCCGCCCGCGAGCGCTACGACCGCAGCGCCACCGACGGCGTCGCCAGGCTCAGCACCGCGGAGGCCGCGCTCTCCACCGGCGGCGACCTGCTCAACCGGGCCCGCGACCTGGTGCTGCAGGGCATGTCGCAGCCCGCGGTCGGCGATCCCGCCGCCCGCGCCGGGATCGCCGTCGAGATCCGCGGCCTGCGCGACAACATGATCTCGGTCGCCAACACCTCGTACCTGGGCCGCCCGGTCTTCGGCGGCACCACCGACAAGGACCGCGCCTTCCTGGACACCGGCGCGTACCAGGGCGACACCGGCAGCGTGCAGCGCCGCGTCGGCGACAGCTCCCAGGTGCGCGTCGACGTCTCCGCCGACGTGTTCGGCACCGCGGCGGGCAACGTCTTCGACGTGCTGGACTCGATCGCTACCGGCCTGGAGACCAACCCGGCCACCCTGTCGAGTGACCTCAATCGGTTGGATTCGGCCAAGTCGCGCTTCACGAACGAACTGACCGCGGTGGGCAGCCGCTACAGTCAGCTCACCGCGGCCCAGGACACCGCCAGCACCCAGGTCCTGGCGCTGACGTCGCGGTTGTCCGAGATCGAGGACATCGACATGGCCAAGGCGGTGATCGACCTGCAGACGCAGAGCGCGGGCTACGAGGCCGCCCTCGCGGCGACCGCCCGGGTCGTGCAGCCCTCACTGCTGGACTTCCTGCGATGACCGCCGGACCCTCCACGCTGACTGCTGGACCGTCCACGCTGATCGCTGGACCTTCCACGCTGTCCGCGCCAACGCCCCGAGGAGGCACCGCGTCCGCCGTGAGCACCACCGAAGCCAAGGCCCTGCCCACGATCGAGTTCCGCACCCCGATGCCCGGGTTCCCCGAGCACCGCGAGTTCGTGCTCGTCGCGGTCGACGAGGACGGCCCGCTGTTCACCCTGCGCTCGGTCGACGACCCGGACCTGAGGTTCCTGGTCGTGCCCCCGGCGCCGTTCTACCCCGACTACGCGCCCCGGGTGGGTGAACAGGTGCTCGAGCAGTTGGGCACCACCGACCCGAACGACCTGCTGGTCCTGCTCGTGGTCACCGCCGCTGGCACGGTCGCCGAGGCCACCGCCAACCTGCTCGCGCCGGTGATCGTCGACCAGAGCACCCGACGGGCGGTCCAGGTCATCCTGGAGGAAGATCTCCCCATCCGTGCCCGGTTGCTGCCCGCCTGATCCCGAGGGCGGGGGAGGAGTGATCACGTGCTGGTGCTGACCCGTCGAACCGGTGAGAGCGTGCGGATCGGGGACGAGGTCACCGTCACCATCCTCGACATCAGGGGCGACGTGGTCCGCGTGGGCATCCAGGCGCCCCGCTCGGTCACCGTCCACCGCGATGAGGTCTACCGGGAGTTGCGCAAGGCCAATGAGGCGGCGGCGCGCACGGCGGAGCAGGGGGCGGCGTTGTTGACGGACGCGTTGCGGAAGCGGGTGCAGGAACCGCGTGGGCCTGTGCCGGGGCCGCCTGTGCCGCGGCCGCCGGTGCCTGGGCCGCCTGGGAGCTGACGGCTCGTCGCTTCGCGCCTTGCGACCTGGTCTGTGGTGGTGCGGTGTGCTCGATGGGGCGAACCTGTTTTGCGCGGGGCCCCTGCGCCAGTCGTGGCAGGACCGCAAAGCTGGGGCCGAAAAGCATGGCCCTGTCCGCGCAGAACGCTACGACTGCCGCTCCCCCACGCAAAACAGGTCCGCCCCATCGAGCAGTGTGTGGGCGGCTTCCGAGTGTCCAGTGGTTGGCTTGAGTGGGCTGACTCGGTGGGCTGGGTTGGCGGGGTCGGTTCGTGGTGGTGCGGTGTGCTCGATGGGGCGAACTTGTTTTGCGCGGGGCCCCTGCACCAGCCGTGGCAGGACCGCAAAAGCCGGGGCCGAAAAGCATGGCCCTGCAGCGAGGCAAGGCTACGACTGCCGCCACCCCACACAAAACAAGTCCGCCCCATCGAGCATTTAGGTGGGCGGCTTCCTGGGAGCGGTGGTCGGGCTGGCGGGGCTGACTCGGGGGGCTGGGTTGGCGGGGTCGGTTCGTGGTGGCTGGGGGTGCTCGATGGGGCGAACCTGTTTTGCGCGGGGCCCCTGCACCAGCCGTGGCAGGACCGCAAAGCTGGGGCCGAAAAGCGTGGCCCTGCAGCGCACAACGCTACGGCTGCCGCCACCCCACGCAAAACAGGTCCGCCCCATCGAGCTGTGTGTGGGCGGCTTCCGAGTGTCCAGTGATCGGGCTGGCGGGGTTGGCTCGGTGGGCGGGGTTTGTGTGGGCTGGCTCGGTGGGTTGGGTTGGCACCAGCTGCTTCGGGGGGCGGTGGCCGGGCTGGCGGGGTTGGCTCGGTGGGGCTGAGGTGGGTGGGCTGGCTCGGTGGGGTGGGCTGGCACTGGACCTCCAGGATCTGGGGCAATTCGCCCAGGGGTGGAGGAATCGGTGCTGCCCCAGGGAACCTGGGGGTTGATGGGGGCGCAGGGGGCGTGGAGTTGGGGCATGCTGCTCCCGTGCAGGAAGCCAGCCCGCAGGCGGAGATCGTCGAGCCCGAGTACCTCGTCCCGGCTGAAGTGGACTCGCCGAGTCAGGGGGGTGTGCCGAGGCGGCCGTTGGTCAGGTGGCTGCTGAAGCACCGGGTGCAGCCGGTGGGGCGGGCGGGGGAGGAGGAGCACGGGGAGCCCCAGGCCTGGTGGAAGGTGATGTGCCTGACGGGGGTGGACTACTTCTCCACGTTGTCGTACCTGCCTGCCATCGCCGTGGTCGCGGCTGGGGCGATCTCGCCGATCGCGACCGTGTTGATCGTGGTGTTGACGTTGTTCGGGATGTTGCCGATGTACCGGCGGGTCGCGCACGAGAGCCCCAACGGGCAGGGGTCGGTGGCGATGCTGGAGAAGCTGCTGCCGTTCTGGCGGGGCAAGGTGTTCGTGCTGGTGCTGCTCGGGTTCGTCGCGACGTCGTGGATCATCACGATCACGTTGTCGGCGGCGGACGCCACGGTGCACATGGTGGAGAACCCGTTCTTCCCGTCGTTCCTGCACGGGCACGAGGTGCTGGTCACCGTGGTGCTGCTGCTCGTGCTCGGCGGGGTCTTCCTGCTCGGGTTCAGCGAGGCCGTCTCGGTCGCGATCCCGTTGGTGGCGGTGTTCCTCGCGCTCAACGCGGTCATCGTGGTCGTGGGGATCGGGGAGTTGGTCACCCACGGGACCCAACTGGCGGACTGGTGGACCGCGCTCACGGCGGGCGGCGACATCGCCGGTACGGCTGTGCTCGCGTTCCCGTTGCTGGTGCTGGGGTTGTCCGGGTTCGAGACCGGGGTCAGCATGATGCCGCTCATCGCCGCCGAGGGGGCCGACGCGAAGCAGCGGCTGGCCAACCGGATCCGCAACACCCGTAGGCTGCTCACCACCGCCGCGCTGATCATGTCGGGCTACTTGGTGGCCACCAGCCTCATCACAACCGTGCTGATCCCCAAGGAGAAGTTCGACGAGGGCGGCGAGGCGGCCGGGCGCGCGTTGGCGTACCTGGCGCACACCCGCCTCGGTGACGCGTTCGGCACCGTCTACGACATCAGCAGCATCCTGATCCTGTGGTTCGCGGGTGCCTCCGCGATGGCGGGTCTGATCAACATCGTGCCCCGGTACCTGCCTTCTTATGGCATGGCGCCGGAGTGGGGTCGGGCGATCCGGCCCGTTGTGCTCGTCTACACCGCGATCTGCGTGGGCATCACCATCGCCTTCAAGGCCGACGTCAACGCCCAGGCGGGGGCCTACGCCACCGGGATCCTGGCGATGATGGTGTCCGGTGCCTTCGCGGTGACCGTGTCCGCGTTCCGCCGCAAGCAGACCCGCCCCGCCGCCGGGTTCACCGTGCTGACCCTGGTGCTGCTGTACGCGTTGGTCGCCAACGTCGTGGAGAAGCCGGACGGCATCGCCATCTCGGCGGTGTTCGTCGCCGGGGTGATCGTGGTGTCGCTGATCTCCAGGGTCACCCGCACCACGGAGCTGCGCGCCGACCGCATCGAGTTCGACGAGGCCGCCAGGGGGTTCATCACCGACTCCATCAACCACGACGGCAGGCTCAACATCATCGCCAACAAGCGGCAGGCTGGCGACGCCGAGGAGTACGCGGCCAAGGAGGTCGAGCAGCGCGGGCTGAACCCGGTGCCGGGCAGCGCCGACATCCTGTTCCTGGAGATCGACGTGGTCGACCCGTCGGACTTCAGCGACGTGCTGCGGGTGCGCGGGGTCGACGTGACCGGCCACCGGGTGCTGCGCGCAGACAGCCCCGCGGCGCCCAACGCGATCGCGGCGCTGCTGCTGGCCCTGCGCGACGCGACGGGGGTCAAGCCGCACTGCTACTTCGAGTGGTCCGAGGGCAACCCGCTCACCCACCTGTTCCGGTACCTGCTGCTGGGCCAGGGCGACACGGCGCCGGTCACCAGGGAGATCCTGCGCACCGCCGAACCCGACCCCGAGCGCAGGCCAGGCATCCACGTCGGCTGAGGCGGTGTGGTGTTTTCCTCATCTCCGGCCCACCCGAGCCGAGTGTCCGGGAAACGAACGCGGTTCGGTGAGGAGATGGTCGTGGCACTGTTCGCCCCTGCGAGCGCCCTGCTGGGCAGGCTCAAGTACGCGCACAAGATCCTCCTGCTCACCGTGGTGCTGCTGCTGCCGCTGGGCTTCGTCGCCTGGGGCTACATCGGGATCCAGAGCTCGCAGATCGACTTCAGCGCCAAGGAGCGCGACGGCGTCGCCTACCTGCGGCCGGTGCTCACCCTGACCGCCGCGACCGTCGAGGCCCGCGCCGCCGCTTCCGCCGGGACGTCGGTGTCGTCGATCTCCGACGAGATCACCGCCGTTGACGCCGTCGATGCCACCTATGGTGCCGAGCTGGGTGTCACCGACGCGTGGCGCACCGCGCGCACCGCGCTGACCGCCGCGGCGGGCACCGGCCAGAGCGCCTACGACAGCTACACCAAGGCGTCCTCGGCGCTGCTGACCCTGATCGTGGCCATCTCCGACACGTCGAACCTGACGCTGGACCCCGACCTCGACTCGTACTACCTGATGGACGCGCTGGTGTTCCGCCTGCCCGCCCTGCTCGACACCACCGGCCAGGTCGTCGACGACGCCAAGCTGGCCGTCGCCGACGGGTCCGCCGAGGGCCTGCAGACGACCAGGCTGCGGCTGTCGAAGGCGTCCGGGGCGCTGGAGAGCACCCAGGCCGCGGTCGGCACCGGCATGAAGACCTCCTTCGAGAAGACCGCCCGCACCGAGCTGGCCGCCGCGAAGTCCGATGTGGACGCCGAGCAGAAGGCGTTGCAGGCGATCCTGGCGCAGGTCAACACCGCGGTGGAGACCGGCGACCTGACCGCGGTCACCGCGGCCACCGGCGACACCGCGCGCACCGAGCTCGCGCAGCTGATGGCCAAGCTCGGCCCGGAGCTCGACGAGCTGCTGCAGACCCGCATCGCCGCGTTCGAGCACAACGCGCTGGTCGTGGAGATCGCCACCCTGGTCGCGGTGCTGCTGGTCGGCTACCTGCTGGTCGGCTTCTACCTGTCGGCCACCGTGCCGCTGCGCCGCACCGTGCACACCCTGCGCGCCCTCGCCGACGGCGACCTCACCCAGCGCGTGTCGGTCGACACCCGCGACGAGGTCGGCCAGATGGGCCACGCGCTCAACGAGGCCCTCGGCCGGGTCAAGTCCGCCATCGAGGAACTGCAGGGCGACGCCGAGGGGGTCGCCAGCGCCTCGACCGAGCTGTCGGCGGTCTCCGGCGAACTGCGCCGCACCGCCCAGTCCAGCGCGGCCCGCGCCGGTGAGGTCGGCTCCATCGCCAACCAGGTCTCCGCCCACGTCACCTCGGTGTCCACCGGCGCCGAGGGCATGACCTCCGCCATCGACGAGATCTCCTCCGGCGCCAGCAAGGCCGCCGCCGTCGCGGTCGAGGCCGTCGACGCGGCCCTGGCCACCCAGGCCACCATCGGCAGGCTCGAGGACAGCTCCAAGCAGATCGGCGAGGTCGTCAAGGTGATCACCGCGATCGCCGACCAGACCAACCTGCTGGCGCTCAACGCGACCATCGAGGCCGCCAGGGCAGGCGAGTCCGGCAAGGGCTTCGCCGTCGTGGCGGGCGAGGTCAAGGACCTGGCCCACGAGACGAGCAAGGCCACCGGCGACATCTCGGCCAAGGTCGACGCCATCCAGGCCGACGCCAAGGCCGCCGTCGAAGCCATCGAGGGCATCGCGGGCGTCATCGCCCGCATCAACGACTTCCAGACCACCATCGCCGCCGCCGTCGAAGAGCAGTCCGCCACCACCGGCGACATGAGCCGAGCCATCGGCCAGGTCGCCTCCGGCGCCCGAGAAATAGCCGACGGCATCAACGACGTCGTCACCGAGAACGAACAAACCACCACCGGCGCCGTGTCGACCGCAGCAGCCGCCGACGAACTGGCAGGCACCGCCGAACGCATGCGCGGCATCGTCAGCCGCTTCACGATCTAGCCCCCTTGGTGGCCCCGTTCCCTTTGCCGGAGCGGGGCCACCGAGCTGGCACCAAGATCAAACCACCCCAAGCACCCCCCAATACACAGCTTACCGACCACCAACGACAGAAACCCTCTGCGCGACTTAGGGCCTGTGGACAACCGGCCGAGGATCCTTGGACAACCGCTCTGTCCGGATAGGCCTCAGTGGACAGCGCCATCCTGGGAGATACACCCGAAGTGTCGGTGCCAGCCCAACCACCGCTCCCCGGAACCCGCTGGTGCCCACCCAACCCGCCGAGCCAACCCACCTGGTCGACCACCGCTCCTCGGAAGCCATCGTGCCAAACCCGCCCACCGAGCCAGCCCACCCACCCCGGCCCGCCGAGTCAGCCCTGCCAGCCCAACTCACCGGGCCAACCCACCTGGTCGACCACCGCTTCCCGGAAGCTGGCGTGCCAACCCAACCCACCGAGCCAGCCCACTCAACCCCACCACCGCTCCCGGAAGTCGCTGGTGCCAACTGCTCGATGGGGTGGACCTGTTTTGTGTGGGGGAGCGGCAGTCGTAGCGTTCCTGCGCGGACAGGGCCATGCTTTTCGGCCCCAGCTTTGCGGTCCTGCCACGGCTGTCGTAGGGGCCCCACGCAAAACAGGTCCACCACATCGAGCTGGCAGTTAAATCGCGGATCGGCGCGCGATGCCGAAGGCGAGCCGATGATCCGATGCAAGGCGCGAAGCGACGAGCCGAAGATCATCTACCCCAGCAGCCCCCGATACACAGCTTACCGAGGCGCGCAGACAGAACGGCAGCAGAAAACCAGCCTGTGGACAACCAACCCCGTTGTGGACAACCGAAGCTACGCCACAGCCAACGCTCGCGTCACTGCTCCCGCACACCCCGACACCACAATCGCCGTAGCGTTGTCCGCTGACCCAGCAGCCGCCACCAACGCAGCAGCAGCATCCTCCCGCCCCGCCAACGCCCCCATCCGCTCCACCGACAGTCCCTTGTGGACCCCATCCGTCGTCAACACCAGCGTCGCGCAACGATACGTATCCACAGCACCGATCGCACCCGCCTCAACCGTCCGCACGCTAGCCGTCACCACATTCGCCAGACGCGCCGCGACCGCCACTCCTCGGCTCGCGAAGTACTGCGCCACCGTGTGGTCCGTTGTCAGCTGCGTAAGGGAGCCATCCCACGTGTAGGCGCGCGTGTCGCCCACCCAAGCCACCCGGTAGCCGCCAGGAGTCGCATGGGCGACCACGAGGACGCAGTCGCCGGTGGGGAGGGCTCGGACGGCGCGTTGGGCGGCCAGGACGCCTTCCAGGGGGCTCCAACCGACAGTGGTGGCGGCTGCGGTGGCCACTCGGGCGGCCATGGCGGCCTCCGGGGTGTCGCCTATGCCGTCGGCCAGGGCCAAGACGAGCGTGTCGCCGATGGTGCCGGATGCGGCGGCGTCGGCGTTGAAGCGCCGCTTGCCTTGGGTTCCCGCCAGGTGCCAGTCCACGAGGGCCTCCTCACTCCATGCACCCCACGGTGGGCCCGCATGCTGTGAGATTGCTGTGGACGGCCTGATCGCGGCTTATGAACTCGGCCCGGCCACCGGCAGCTCCACCCGGATCACGGTCCCGTTGCCGCTGTGCGCCGGGGTCAGCAGCATCGCCCCGCCGTGGCGCTCGGCGATCGCGCGCGCCAGCACCAGGCCGAGGCCGGACCCGATCAACCGGTCGCCCTCGCCGCCGAAGGGCATGGTGGTGAACAGCCTGCCGGAGTCGCCGGGCAGCGGGTTCTCGTCGGTGACCTCCAGCACCCAGTCGTCGGCCTCCACCGCGCAGCGCACGTGCACCGAGGCCGACGGGGGCGAGCTGCCGATCGCGGCGGCGACCACGTGGTGCACCATGCGCGCCAGCAGGTCCCGGTCCCCGGTGAGGACCGTGACGTCGGTGCCGCGGTCGTTCACCACGGTCACCCCGCGTTCGGTGGCGGGGCCGGTGAGCGTGGCGATCTGCTCGGCCACCAGCGGTTCCACCCGGATCGGCGCCAGCTCCAGGTGCCGCGAGTGCGACTCGAGGCCCGCCAGGAACAGCAGCGTCTCCACCAGCGTCGCCATCCGGTGCACGTTGCGGTCCACCGCCAGCGCCAGCGTCCGGTCGCCCTTGCCGTCGGTCAGCAGCGGGGTCAGCGACGTCAGCGTGGTCAGCGGGGTGCGCAGCTCGTGCGACACCGTCGCGATGAACTCGGTCTTGAGCGAGGCCAACCGCGACAGCTCCGCGTTGCGGCGCTGCAGGGACCGCTGCGACTCGACCTGCTCGGTGACGTCGCGCAGCACCCACAGGTGCCCGAGCCGCTCCTGGTCGAACTGGACCGGCACGAAGTCGACCTCCAGCACCCGGTCCGGCCCCAGCTGCACCGTCGCCCCGCGCACCGGGACGCCCTCGCGCATCCACCGCTTGGCGAGCTCGTCGATCGCCACGTAGTGCCCGGGGGGCAGCCCGCGCAGCTCCCGGACCACCTCGGCGTGCAGCCCGGTCAGCTCCGCCGAGGGCCTGCGCAGGTCCAGCATCGTGGCCGCGGCCGTGTTCGCGGTCAGCACCACGCGGTCGTCGTCCTGCAGCAGGACACCGACCTCCAGCGAGTCCACCAGGTACCGCAACCGGGCCGCGGCCACCCTGGTCTCCCGCTGCGCCTCCTGCAGCGCGGTGATGTCGTGCGCGAAGGCCACCAGCCCGCCGATCACCGGGTCGTCGATGCGGTCGAGGAAGTCGATGTCGAGCACCCGCCAGCCCAGCGGCGTGCGCACCCGCGCCGAGTGCCGGATCTGCCCGCCGCGGTCCTCGGTGTGCAGGTTCTCGATCAGGCCAGCCAGCCGCCGCTGGTCGTCCGGGTGCACCAGCGAGGTGATCGCCGACAGCGTCGTCTCGCCGTAGCGGACGGGGGTGCCGTCGGGCCAGTGCACCATGTTGCTCCAGCGCAGCACCCCGTCCGGGGTGAACAGCGCGACGATGCTGGGCATCTGCGCGATCACCGCGTCCCGGAAGTCGATCACCCCGCCGTCGGCGCGGGCGGCGTCGAGCGCGGCGGCGACGGTGTCCACCAGCGGCTCCAGCCTCGGGTCGGGCTCGCCGTCGCAGCGCACCGAGACCGCCCCGCCCGAGGTCAGCGCGACGGTGACCGAGGCGTCGGGCACCTCGGTGCCCACGCCAGCGTCGAGCACCCCCGGCAGTCCGCGCAGCAGGCCGAGCGCGGCGTACACCGCCCGACCCGAGCGGTCGGCCCAGGTGACGGCGCGCACCGCGGCCGCGCAGTCCCACGGGGAGCCCGCGGTGGTGTCCGCCATGTGACCTCCTTGATGTGATCAGTGTGGCGAACAGCGGGCACCAGGTCGCGGTGATGACAACCGTTCCGCACCGGATTCGCTACCGGGGTCCACTCGATACGGTGAAAATCGTCCATCGTGGACCGGATCGGCTGGCTCGGACCGGCCGCGCTCGTAATGTGGCTCGGGGGACGCCCCGTACCGCCACTGGAGTGAACCTATGTCGTCTGACCAGGCAGGCCAGCGAGCCAGGCCCGCCCTCGCGGGCCTGCTCGACGAGGCCACCCGCCTGCTCGGCGGCGACGACCCGGCGCAGGTCACCGACCTGCTGCACGAGGCCGTCCGCGGTGGCCTCGACCCCGACGACACCACGGTGCTGCGCTCGGTCATCGGGCTGGTCAGCGCGCTCAACGACCGCGACGACGACGTGGTCCCGCTGCCCCGCTCCGGCCTGCAGCCGGTCGCCGACCGGGCCCTGGTGGTCACCGTCAACCCCGACGGCAGCATGAACGCGGCGCCCGACGCCCTGCGCGACGTGCTCGGCTACCCCCTCGGCACGGTCGACCCGCACCAGCTCGGCACCCTGGTGCACCCGCACGACATCGGCGGCCTGCAGCGCGCCTACGCCTCCCTGGCCGCCTCGCCGGGGTCGCAGGTCGAGGTGGACGTGCGCATCCGGCACGCCGACGGCCGGTGGCTGGTGCTGGCGGTCAGCATGATCAACCTGTTGGAGACCACCGGCATCAACGCCGTGGTCGCCCACGGGCACAACGTCACCGAGAAGCGCGCCGCCGACCGGGCGCTTGCCGTGGAGCGGGCCAGGCTGCGCGAGCTGGTGCTGCACCTGGCGGGCGGGGTGGTCGTCGACGACGGGTACCGGGTGCTGATGGACAACACCGCCTTCGACCGGATCTTCCGCCCCGGCCGCGAGGTCACCGGCGCCACCGTGGCCGAGCTGCTCGACCTGATCGCCAGCGAGTGCACCGACCCGGGCGTCGCCTGGGAGATGCTCGACCGGATGGTGCGCTCCGGGCGGGTGCACCGGGCGGTGCGGCTGCTGCTGGCAGGCGGGCGGGTGGTCACCTGCGACCTGGTGCCGCTGCGGGCCAGCTCCTCGATGGGCACCCTCTGGTACTTCCGCGACATCACCCGCGAGTCGGTGGCCCGCTCGGAGCTGGAGGAGACCAACCGGGCGCTGGAGGAGGCGGCCAACCTCAAGAGCCGCTTCGTGGCCACCGTCTCGCACGAGCTGCGCACACCGCTGACCGCGGTGCTGGCCTTCGCCGAGATGATGGAGGACACCCCGGAGCCGCTCTCGGCCCAGCAGGCCGCGCACCTGGCGGTGATCAGCCGCAACGCCAACCGGTTGCTGCGCCTGGTCGACGACCTGCTGCTGCTCTCGCGGCTGGAGACCCACCAGCTGTCGATGTCGTTCACCGACATCGACGTGGCCGACCTGGTCACCAAGGCCACCGAGAACCACGTGCCGATCGGGGCGCGGGCGGGCATCTCGGTCACCTCGGCGGTGGGCGCGGGCCCGCACATCCACGGCGACCCGGCCCGGCTCACCCAGGTGCTGGACAACGTCCTGACCAACGCGCTGAAGTTCACCAGGGCGGGCGGCGCGGTGCGGGTCGAGGCGCGCTCGGACGCGGCCAGCTGGACCATCTCGGTGTCCGACACCGGCATCGGCGTGCCCGCCGCGGACCTGCCCGGTCTGTTCGAGGCGTTCACCAGGGCCTCCAACGCGGGCGCGGCGGGCATCCCCGGCAGCGGGCTGGGGTTGTCCATCTGCAAGCAGATCGTCGCGGTGCACCAGGGGGCGATGTCCATCGAGAGCACCGAGGGCGTCGGCACCACGGTGCTGGTGACCCTGCCAGCCGAGGTCGGGGTGGACGACGAGCTCGGCGACGCGCGCGGCGGCGAGCGGCGGGGCGGCACGGGGGTCGGGATCAGCGGGGGGATCGGGACCGGCGGGATGGGGCGGCGATGAGCAACGTGCTGGTGGTGGAGGACGAGCCGGACATCGCGCTGGCGCTGCGGGTGATCCTGGAGCGGGCCGGGCACGAGGTGACCGTCGCCCCCGACGGGCGCCAGGGCCTGCGCGCGCTGCACGAGTCGCACCCGACGCTGGTGCTGCTCGACATCGGGCTGCCGGTGATCGACGGCTGGATGGTGCTCGAGCGCATCCGCGACGTCAGCGACGTGCCGGTGCTGCTGCTCACCGCGCACGGCATGGAGGCCGACAAGGTCCGCGGCCTGCGCGGCGGCGCCGACGACTACCTGACCAAGCCGTTCTCCACCAGCGAGCTGCTCGCCCGCATCGAGGCCATCCTGCGCCGCACCGAGCAGGCGGGTGGCACCAGCCAGGCCGAGGTCTACGACGACGGCGTGGTGCGGATGGACCACCGCTCCCGCCGGGTGTTCGTCAACGGCGTCGAGGCCGAGGTCAACGCCACCGAGTACCGGCTGCTGGCGA
Source organism: Actinokineospora baliensis (assembly GCF_016907695.1). Lineage (NCBI taxonomy): Bacteria > Bacillati > Actinomycetota > Actinomycetes > Pseudonocardiales > Pseudonocardiaceae > Actinokineospora > Actinokineospora baliensis. The sequence goes on from NZ_JAFBCK010000001.1 coordinate 3,846,669, forward strand.
CGTTCGTGCAGCACCGGGGCGCGGTGCTCTCGCCGCGCCAGCTGCTCAACCTGGTGTGGAACGACCCGACCGGCATCGGTGCCGACCGGGTCAAGTTCGCCGTGCTGCGGCTGCGCCGCAAGCTCAACTGGTCGGCCGACGACTCGCCGATCAAGGCCGCCCGCGGCATGGGCTACCGCTACGACGTGCCCAAGTCCTGACCGCCCGGCGATCCGGGCACACCGCCGCGATCCGAGCACACCGCTCGATATCGACAGACCGTACCAATTCGGCCAGCCGCCGCAATGTGGACAATAGGCGCATCGGACGCATTCGCGATGTCCGGTGTCGTGGTGGATGTCCGTTTATCGGTGGTCGTGAATAAGCACCGATATCGCGGCCGAATGCTGACGGTGAATACCGCGAATTGACACGCCGATCTCCGCTGATCGCCGTCTGTTTATTTCCCATGTTCTGAGTGTGGGGCAGAACACACCGGGTTTTCCGGGGCGGTGCTACGCTCCCCGCTTTCGACGGCCCGTGCGGGCCAGGCGAGCGGGAGGCGGCATGGCTGGCCACGCGAGCGGGCAGTCCGCGCACTGGCCCGAGTTCGGCCGCCGGATGCGCGAGTGGCGCAGGCGGGCCGGGCTGACCCAGGCCCAGCTCGGCCTGCGGGTCGGCTACCACCACAGCCTCATCTCCAAGCTCGAGAGCGGCGTCCGGGTTCCCCCCTCCGGCCTGGTCGAATGCCTCGACACGATCCTCGGCGCGGACGGCGAACTGGTCGCGCTGTGCCGCGAACCCGCCCGTGAACCCGAGCCACCGCAACGCACCCTGCTGTCGCTGCTGCCCGGCGCCGGTCAGGAATCGGTGCCGGTCACCGTCCGGTTCTGGCCCGCGGACCTGCCCGTCGACGGTGTCGGCTGCCCGCTGCACGGCCCGGTGGGCTGCCCGGTTCCCGACCTCGACACCGCCCGTGACCTGCTCGCCCTGCTCGGCCCCGGCCGTCGGGCGCCCCGCGGCCTCGACCCCGACCTGACCCACGTGCTGACCGCGTTGCTCGGCGAGTACAGCCGGGTCAGCCTGGAGAGCGAGTCGGCCTCGGTCTTACCCGCGGTCGAGTGGGTGCTGCACGCGCTGACCCGCCTCGGTGACGCCGCCGACGAGCCGCACGCCGCCCACCTGCGGCTGACCGCGCACTACTCGGCGATCGCGGGCAGGCTGCGGATGCACCGGGGGCAGACCACGCTCAGCATGGCCTGGTTCGGCCACGGCCTGGCCCGCGCCGACCTGGTCGGCGACGTCGGCGCCCGGGTCCGGCTGTTGGCCGAGGTCAGCACCCTGGCCAGGCTCGACGGCGACGCCGACACGGCTCTGGCCTGCGGTCGGGCGATGGCCGTCGCCGACACCGCCCGCCCGTGGACCACCGTCCTGGCCCAGTTATCCCTGGCCAGGGGGCACGCGATCGCCGGGGACGACGCCGAGGCGTTACGCGCCATGGCCGCCGCCGAGACCGCGCTGGGGCGGCTGGGGGAGCGCGACCACCTGGAGGTCCCCTGGCTGGTCGGGGACATGGGCAGGCTCCGGGTCGACGCCGCCGCCGGTGCCGCGCTGCGCGACCTGGCCGCGCTCACCGGGGACCGGGCGCTCGCCAGGCAGGCCGTGGTCGTGACCGGGCAATCAGTGGCCCTGGTGCCCGAGCGGATGCGCCCCGCCGCGCTGCTGCTGGCGGTGCGGCTGGCCGACGCGCACGCCTGCGCCGGGGAACCGGACGCCGCGGTGGCGCTCGCCGAGCCGGTGTGGTCCGCGGCCGAGGCGGCGGGCCGCTCGACCATCACCGCGGAGCTCGCCGGGCTGCGCACCAGGCTCGGCCGCCGCTGGGGCGCGGTCGCCTCGGTCCGCGCGTTCGCCGAGCGGACCGGTGGGCATACGGTCCGGCCATAGCAGGAAATGATTCTCGGCGAATCGGACAAATAGAACTCCGGCATTTACCAGGGGCGATGCGGAAAAGCCCCGGTGGGCCCCGTGTGACGAATTTGCCGGTGTTTGACAATCGGTCGTTCCCACTGTGGATTCCATTGACTGTTTCATGGCCATATCTGAATGCTTCGCTGCGCTCGGTGACGTCCCGATCCCCACCCGGCGGTGCTCAGCCCACGAGGCGGGAGCCGGGGCGCGTCGAGCAACACCCTGCCCACAAGGAGTATTCGATGAAGCGCAGAACGATGACGGCCGGGGTCGCCCTGGCTGTCTTCGCCGGGACGGCGGTCGCCTTGACCGTCAGCCCGGTGTTCGCCAGCCAGGAGCAGCAGGCCCAAGCCCAGGACCGCCAGGCGCTCGCCGTCTCCGCCGCCGACCGCGCCGCGGTCAGCGGCGCCGACGCCCTGGCCAAGGGTCCGGACGAGGCGTACTCGCGTGACCTGGTCACGCCGTACTTCAACGACCTCTACTCGGTCTCCTACCAGCGCAGCTACCGCGGCCTGCCGGTCGTCGGCGGCGACGCCACCGTCCTGGCCGACGGCCAGGGCCGGGTCCAGGCGATCATGGCCGCCACGAAGTCGAAGGTGGCCGTCCCGTCCACCTCCGCCGTGGTCACCAAGGCCGCCGCCGAGCAGACCTCGCGCGGCCTGCAGGCCAAGACCACCAAGGTCGAGTCCAGCCGCCTGGTCGTCAAGGTCGTCAACGACGCGCCCAAGCTGGCCTGGGAGCACGTGCTGGTCGGCTCGACCAAGGAGGGTGGCCCGAGCCACCTCAACGTCTGGGTCGACGCCAACTCCGGCGCGGTCCTGGACAAGGTCGAGGACGCCGCCCACGGCACCGTCAACGGTGAGTGGAACGGCAACGTCAACATCGACACCACCAACTCCGGCGGCACCTACCGCCTCGTGGACCCGAACCGCCCGGGTCTGCAGTGCGCTGACTACTCCGGTGGCACCGTCTTCTCGAAGTCCTCGGACTCCTGGGGCACCGGCTCGGAGACGAGCAAGGAGACCGGCTGCGGCGAGCTGATGTACGCCGCCCAGCAGGAGTGGAACATGCTCCGCGACTGGATGGGCCGCAACGGGCACAACGGCTCCGGCCGCAGCTGGCCCGCGAAGGTCGGTCTGAACGAGCAGAACGCCTACTGGGACGGCTCGCAGATCACCATCGGCAAGAACTCCGCGGGCAAGTGGATCGCGTCCATGGACGTCGTCGGCCACGAGTACGGCCACGGCCTGGACCAGAACACCCCCGGTGGCACCTCTTCGGAGTCGGGTCTCGGCGAGGGCACGGGTGACATCTTCGGCGCCCTGACCGAGGCCTACGCCAACAACGCCAAGGACGTCCCGGACTACCTGGTCGGCGAGACGATCAACCTCGTCGGCAACGGTCCGATCCGCAACATGTACAACCCGTCCCTGGTGAGCAACAACCCCAACTGCTACAGCTCCTCGATCCCCAACACCGAGGTGCACGCGGCCGCTGGCCCGCTCAACCACTGGTTCTACCTGCTCGCCGAGGGCAACAACCCCGGCGGCGGCAAGCCGACCAGCCCGATCTGCTCCGGCGGCCCGTCCTCGGTCACCGGCCTGGGCATCAAGGACGCCGGTCGCATCTTCTACGGCGGCATGCTCCTCAAGACCTCGGGCATGACCTACAAGAAGTACCGCGTCGCGACGCTGACCGCCGCGAAGAACCTCGACTCCACCTGCAACTTCTTCAACAAGACCAAGGCCGCGTGGGACGCCATCACCCTGCCCGCGCAGTCCGGTGAGCCCACCTGCACCGGCACCCCGGGCAACGAGTTCAGCGTCTCGCTGAACCCGTCCTCGGGCTCGATCGCCAAGGGCAACTCGGGCACCTTCTCCGTCGCGACCCAGACCACCTCTGGCTCGGCGCAGAACGTGACCCTGTCCGCCTCGGGTCAGCCCTCGGGCGTGACCGTGTCGTTCTCGCCGACCTCGGTGCAGACCGGCTCGTCCTCCACCGCGACCGTCAACGTCGGTTCCTCGGTGGCCAACGGCACCTACTCGATCACCGTGACCGCGGCGGGCGCCACCAGCCACACCGCGACCTACTCGCTGACCGTGACCGGTGGCGGCAACCCGGACCCGGGCGCGCCGAACATCGACGTGGCCGCGGTCCAGGCGCACCTGACCCAGCTCAACACCATCGCGACGAACGCGGGCGGCAACCGCCGCGCGGGTAGCTCCGGCTACACCCAGTCCGTCGCCTACATCAAGGGCAAGCTGCAGCAGGCGGGCTTCACCGTCGCCGAGCAGAGCTGCAGCAGCTGCACCTACGTGTCGAACAACCTGATCGCCGACTGGCCCGGTGGCGACACCGCCCAGACGATCATGTTCGGCGCGCACCTGGACAGCGTCTCCGCGGGCCCCGGCATCAACGACAACGGCTCGGGCTCGGCCACGCTGCTGGAGAACGCCCTGCAGCTCGCCGCCAAGAACCCGACCATGCTCAAGCACGTCCGGTTCGCCTGGTGGACCGACGAGGAGCAGGGCCTCAACGGCTCGAAGTTCTACGTCAACCAGCTGAGCTCGACCGCGAAGTCGCAGATCAAGGCGTACTACAACTTCGACATGGTGGCCTCCAAGAACGGCGGCTACTTCATCAACAACATCAACACCACCGCGGCCGCGCCGCTCAAGGAGTACTGGACCTCGCTGAACCTGGCGCCGCAGGAGAACGTCGAGGGCGCTGGCCGCTCCGACGACTACTCGTTCCAGAACGCGGGCATCCCGTCCTCGGGCTACGCCACCGGTGCGTCGGCGCGCAAGACCGCCGCTGAGGCGCAGAAGTGGGGCGGCACCGCGAACGCCGCCTACGACTCCTGCTACCACAGCTCCTGCGACACCACCTCCAACATCAACGCCACGGCCCTCGACCGCAGCGCTGACGGTGTCGCGTACACGATCTGGAAGCAGGCCGTGGGCACCACCACGCCGACCAACGACTTCTCCGTGTCGTTGAACCCGACCTCTGGCACCGTCCAGCCGGGCAACTCGGCCACCACCACGGTGTCGACCCAGACCACCTCTGGCTCGGCGCAGAACGTCACCCTGTCGGCCACCGGCGCTCCCTCGGGCGTGACCGTGTCCTTCAGCCCGTCCTCGGTGCAGACCGGCTCGTCCTCGACCGCGACCATCAACGTCGGGTCGTCCACCGCCTCGGGCAACTACCAGATCACGATCTCCGGTGTCGGGTCGGCCACGCGTTCGGCGACCTACAACCTGACCGTGGGCAACACCAACCCGGGCAACTGCACCGGCTCGAACGTCATCGTCAACGGCGGCTTCGAGTCCGGCACCTCGCCGTGGACCACCACCTCGGGCGTCATCGACAGCTCGGCGCAGGAGGCCCCGCACGGCGGTTCCTGGAAGGCGTGGCTCAACGGCTGGGGCTCCACCCGGACCGACAGCGCGGCGCAGACCGTCACCATCCCGGCGGGCTGCACCAACTCCACGCTGACCTACTGGCTGCGCATCACCACCAACGAGACCGAGAACGTCCAGTACGACAAGCTGACCGTGACCGTGGGTGGTACCACCGTCGCCAGCTACTCGAACGTGGACGCGGGCGGCTCGTACGTGCAGCGCACGATCAACGTCGGCCAGTACGCGGGTCAGTCGGTCACCGTGAAGTTCAACGGTGTCGAGGACGCGTCGCTGCAGACCAGCTTCCTCATCGACGATGTGGCGCTGCAGACCAGCTGATCACCTGATCGCGACAACTGAATAGCAGAACCGGCGGGGTGGGACTCGAAGTCCCACCCCGCCGGTTCTTGTTCCCCCCGAACGGGTCTGCGGTGGATCCACAGTGGACCCGTGGGTCTAGCTGATCCACTCCTTGGCCAGCAGCTCGAACGAGCGCACCCGGTCGGCGTGCTGGTGGGTGAGCGTGGTGACCATCAGCTCGTCGGCGCCGGTGACCCGCTGCAGCGTGCGCAGCTTGTCGGCGACCTCGTCTGCGGTGCCGACGAATTGGGTCTGGACGCGGTCGTCGACCAGGCCGCGCAGCTCCTCGGTCCACTCGAAGGCCGCCGCCTCGGCCGGGGTCGGGAACGGGATGGCGCCGTCGCCCGCCCGGATGCTGAGCACCCACTGGGCATAGGGCGCGGCGAGCTCGCGCGCGGTGGCGCTGTCCTCGGCGACCACGACGTCCGCGGAGACCATCACGTGCGGCCGCGGGAAGGCCACTGACGGGACGAACGCCGCCCGGTAGGCCTCGACCGCCTCCAGCACCGACGACGGGCTCACGTGGTAGTTCGCGGTGAACGGCAGGCCCAGCTCCGCAGCCGCTTGAGCGCTCGGTCCCGCGCTGGAGCCCAGCACCCAGACCTGGGTGTCGGTGCCCTCCGCGGCGGGGGCGTGGAACCGCGTCCCGTCCTCGGCGGTGTAGCCCGCGGTGAGGAAGGCCAGGATCTGCCGGACCTGCTCGCTGTAGTCGACGTCCTCCTCCCGGGCCCCGAGCAGCCGCTGACCGGCCTCCAGCCTGCGCCGGACCTCCGGGTCGCCCAGGTTCGCCTTGGCCTTGCCGGGGATGAGCAGCCCGTCCACCAGGCGCGCGGGTGCCGCCGGGGCGTTCGCCGCGTTGAACTTGCCCGCCCAGTCGCGGGCCCGGACCAGGCCGGAGCGGCCGAGGCCGAGGTCGACCCGGCCGGGGTGCGCCAGCGCGATGGTGCCGAACTGCTCGGCCACCGAGACCGGGGTGTAGTAGCCCAGCAGCACCGCGCCGGACCCCACCCGGATGCTGCTGGTCGCGCCCGCGATCAGCGCGCTGAGCACGGCGGGCGCCGCCGAGGCCACCCCGCTGGCGAAGTGGTGCTCGGCGACCCAGAACCGCTGGTAGCCGAACTGCTCGGCCCGCCTGGCCAGGTCGATCGTGTCGCGCACCGCCTCGGCAGGCGTGCGGCCGGAGGCCACCGCCGCCAAGTCCAAGATGGACAGTGGGATGGACATGGCTGGTCCCTTCCTCGCCCCGACCTCGATCATCTCGACGCTACCGCCCGGTCGGGGGGTGGTCCGCGATGTGGAACGCCGGGAATACGCACCGCCGGTGACCGGTTGCGCCCGGGTTCGACCCGTTCGGCGCAGTATCGGCGGCCGGGCCGCGAACGATCTTCTCGACGGTGGGACCTGTCCCGGGGGGAGACGCTCTTGTCCGCGGTTGAGGTGCTCGACGACGGTGTGTCGGGTCGGTGGTTGGTCACCGGGGCGTGTGGGCAGCTCGGTGCCCACGTGATGGAACAGCTGGCGCACACGGGTGCCGCTGTGCTGGGGGTCGGCGCGCGGCCGTGCCCCGGTGCGCACGGAACCGTTCTGCCCCTTGACCTCCGCCGCGGTGACGACCTGGACGCGGTGCTGCGCCGGTACCGGCCGACCCACGTGGTCCACTTGGCCGCGGTGTCCGCGCCGGGGCAGGTGGCGCTCGACCCGCGGCGCGGGTGGGCGCTCAACACCGTTGTGGCGCGGCGGTTGGCCGCGTACGCGCGTCAAGAGGACGCGTGGATGCTTTACCCGTCAAGCGATTTCATCTGGGAGGGCACCGCTCGACGGCGCTACCGGGAGCAGGACGCACCCGTGGCGCGGTCCGCCTACGCGTGCACCAAGCTCGCGGGGGAACGGGCTGTGCTGGAGGAGAACGCGGGTGTTGTCGCCCGGTTCTCCTTGCTGCAAGGCGATCCCCTGTGCCCGAGGCAGACGACGTGGACCCGGGTCGGGGCCGCGTTGCGGGCCGGGCGCGAAGTGCCGGTGTGCGCGGACGAGTACCGGACCCCCTTGGCGCTCACCGCGGCGGCGCGGGTTGTCGTTGGCCTGGGGCAGCGACGGGCACGCGGTCTGCTGCACGTCGCTGGGCCGGAGGTGCTGACCCCGCGCGACTTGGTAGCTCGTGTCGCTGAGGGCATCGGGGTGGTGCCGCGGCTGCGCGTGATCTCCCGCCGCGACCTGCCCGGTGGTGCCGAACGCCCGGCGAACATGGCGATGTCCGGTGCGCTGCTGGCCGCCAGGTGGCCGGAGTTGGCGCCGGGACCGCTGCGGGTGCGGCCCGCGTTCGGCGTGGTGATCCCGGTGTACCGGGGCGCGGACGTGCTGCACCGGTCGATCGGGTCGCTGGCCGAGCAGGAGTTCCCCGGCGACCTGCACGTCGCGCTCGCGGTCAACGACGGTGAACCCCGCACGCTGCGCGCCGCCCAGCGGCTGGCCCCCGTGCTGCGCGCCGCCGGTGCCCGCTGCGCCGTGCTGCTCACCCCGCCCGGCCGGGTCCCCGCCATCAACGCCGCCGAAGCCGTGCTGCCCGCAGGCCCCCGCCTCTACCTCGACCAGGACGCCGTCCTCTCACCCGGCAGCCTGACCGGTCTCGCCCGCGCCCTGGCCCCCGGCACCGGCACCCACTTCGCCGTCCCCACCGTCCACATAGCCCACACCGACAGCGTCGTGTCCCGCGCCTACTACCGGACCTGGCGCTCCCTGCCCTACGTCCGCCAATCCCCAGCCACCATGGGCGCCTACGCCGTCTCCGCCCTCGGCCGCACCCGCTGGCCCCACTTCGCCCCCATCCGCTCCGACGACAAGTGGGTCCGCTGGCACTTCGCCCCCGAAGAACGCGCGGTCGTCACGACGGCGAGCTACGAGGTGATCGTCCCGAGAGGGCCCCGCGAGCTGGTAAGGGCACGTCGCCGCTACCAGAAGGGCAACGACGAGCTGACGTCGCTGCCGATGGCGCACGGGGACGGGGAGGGGCGGCATCGAGGAGTGGTGGGCGCCCTGCTGCGCCGACCGGCGTCGGGGGCGGTCTTCCTGGGGGTACACGCGGCGGCCGTGGTGCTGGACCGGTGGTCACCGCGGTGAGGGTGGATGTGGTGGTGCCTGCCCGGGATGAGCGGACGCGGCGCTGGATGTGCTGATGCCCGCTTGGGATGAGGGGGCGCTGGTGGGGCCTGTGTCCGATCGGTGTTGGCCAGTAGCGCCGGGCTGGATGTGCGGGTGGTGCGGGGCTGCGTCGGCGTCGAGCGGCGGGCGGGTTGCCGTGCGGCAGCAGTGGGGCGGGGTGCTTCTGGCCGCGGGGCTATGGAGGGGCGGTCCGTGTGGGCTAGGGCGCGGTGGTGGTGACTTGGGGGCTGGTGGCCGCTTGGGCGAGGTGGGGCTGTGTGGGCATGCGTTGGTTGGCGGGACGGTGGTGCGGGGTGGGGGATGAGGTGCCTGCTCAGGTGATAGGGCGTAGCGGGGGTGGCTCTGGGGCTGGCGGTGCGGGGTGTTCTGGCCGCGGGGTGTGGAGGGGCGGTCCGTGTGGGGCTGGGGCGCCGCGGTGAGGGTGGATGTGGTGCCTGCTCGGGAGAAAGCGGCGTGGCGTTGATCGATCGCGTGGGTGTGGGGCGAGTGCGTGGCATTGGTGCGGGCGGGGTGGCTTCGCGCTGTTGGGGTGGGCGCCCGGGGTTGGTGTCTCAGGAGGCTGGTGTGGGTGTGGGGGATGGGCCGTGATGAGGGTGGATGTGGTGGTGCCCGCTCGGGATGAGGGGGCACTGGTGGGGGCCTGTGTCCGATCGGTGTTGGCCGGTAGCGCCGGGCTGGATGTGCGGGTGGTGGTGGTCGCCAACGGGTGTTCGGATGACACGGGGGAGCGGGCTCGGGAGGCTGGGGCCGTTGTCGTCGAGACCGCGGGGGAGGGGAAGGCGGCGGCGTTGAACGTGGGGTTGGCGCATTGCCGGTCGGGGGCGGTGGTGTTCCTCGATGCCGACACCGTTTTGACGCCGGGGGCTTTGGGGGCGATGGCTCGGGCCTTGGATGTGCCGCGGCCCAGGTTGGTGGGGCCGCGGCCGTTGTTGGTCGAGCCGTCGGGGTGGTTGGCGCGGAGTTTCGCCGCTGTGTGGCTGCGGTTGCCGGGGGTTGCCGGGGATGTTGTGGGGGCCGGGTGTTACGCGGTCAACGCGGCTGGGCGTGCCCTGGTGCCCGAGTTCCCGGACGTGGTCGCCGATGATGCTTGGGTGCGGACCAGGTTCGAGGAGCGGGTCGTTGCCGGGACCTTCCTGTTCGTGCTGCCCAGCGGCCGCGAGCTGATCAACGTCGTGCGGCGGTGGCGGGACGGCAACGCGGCTCTGCCGGAGTCGCCGTCCGCGGGCACGGGCATCAACCTGGCCTTCGTCGCACGTCGGCCGCGCCTGTGGCCGTACCTGCCCGGTTTCCTCGCCGTCCTCGCACTGGGCAGGCGGCAGCGCGGTTGGGCGAGGTCGGAGGCCGTGCGCCACACCGGCCGCATGGCCTCCTCCTACACCTTCCTCACCGAAACGACCCCCACCGCGGACGCCTACGAGCAGCTCCACACCCTGGCGTCGAGGTTCCCCCAGGCTGGTCTCTACGGCGCGGGACCCGGCGACCTGGTCCGGCGCGGCAGGCCGGTCGGTGTCGCGCTGGTGGAGACCCGGCTCTGGGACCGCGTCGGGCGGCCCACCGACCTGGGCACCCTCTACGCCAGGGCCCGCGCGGTCGGCGCCACCCCGATGACCACGCCGCTGGCCCGCTGAGCGGCGTTCCCTGCCGAACAACCGGTGTGCCCCCCACGGCTAGACCGGTCCCGCGATCGGTCGGATACTCGCGACCATGACGGCGACGACACCCCAGGTCCGGCATCCCCTCGACCCCCTGACCGGCGCGGAGATCGCCCTGGTCCGCGCGGTCCTGGTCGACGCGGGCCGGGTTGGCGAGACCACGCGGTTCCCCAGCGTGCTGCTGCTGGAGCCGCCCAAGGCCGAGGTCAGGGCGCACACCGACGGGGCGGCGTTCAGCCGCCGGGCGCAGGCCGTGGTGCTCGACGTCGCCACCGGGGTGGCCAGTGAGGCCGTGGTCGACCTGGTGGCCGGGGCGCTGCTCGACTGGCGCGACCTGGAGCCCGGTGCCGGTCAGCCCGCCGTGCTGTTCGAGGAGTACGACCGCAGCGCCGACCTGGTGCGCGCCGACGAGCGCTGGCAGGCCGCGCTGCGCCGCCGCGGTGTCGAGGACTTCTCGCTGGCCTTCGTCGCGCCGCTGTCGCCCGGGTTCTTCGACTACCCCGAAGAGAAGGACCGCCGGGTCCTGCGGGCGCTGACCTTCCTGCGCGACTTCGAGGAGGACAGCCCCTGGGCGCACCCGGTGGAGGGGCTGCTGGCCAAGGTCGACCTGATCACCGGCGAGGTCATCTCGGTGGACGACGTCGGCGACGTCCCGGTGCCCGCCGAGCACGGCAACTTCGACGCCGCGCACGTCGGGCCGGCCCGCACCACGCTCAAGCCGATCGAGATCACCCAGCCCGAGGGCGTGAGCTACACCGTCGACGGCAACGAGGTCAGCTGGGAGGGGTGGAAGTTCCGGGTCGGGTTCAACGCCCGCGAGGGCCTCACCCTGCACCGCGTCGAGTTCGACGGCGACTCGGTGGCCAACCGGGTGTCCATGGCCGAGATGGTCGTCCCCTACGGCGACCCGGCGCCCTGGCGGTACTGGATCTCCTACTTCGACGCGGGCGAGTACCTGCTCGGCAAGAACGCCAACAGCCTCAAGCTGGGCTGCGACTGCCTGGGCGTCATCCACTACTTCGACGCCGTCGTCGCCGACGACCACGCCAACGCGGTGACCATCCCGCAGGCGATCTGCATGCACGAGGAGGACTACGGGATCCTCTGGAAGCACACCAACATCCTCACCGGCGCCACCGAGGTCCGCCGCTCGCGCAGGCTGGTCGTGTCGTTCTTCGCCACCATCGGCAACTACGACTACGGCTTCTTCTGGTACTTCTACCTCGACGGCACCATCCAGCTGGAGGCCAAGGCCACCGGCGTGGTGTTCTGCGGTTCCGCCGAGCCGGGCAGCACCTCCCCGTACGCCGCCGAGATCGCCCCCGGCCTGATGGCCCCGGTCCACCAGCACCTGTTCTGCGCCCGGCTGGACATGGAGGTCGCGGGGGAGCGCAACACCGTCGACGAGGTCGACGTGGTCGGCATCCCCCTGGGCCCCGACAACCCCTACGGCAACGCGTTCACCACGACCACCACGACGCTGAGCAGCGAGGCGGGCGCCCAGCGGCTGTCCGACGCGACCAAGGCCCGCACCTGGGTCATCCGCAACGACGACAACACCAACCGGCTCGGCAAGCCGCGCGCCTACCAGCTGATGCCGCACACCGGCCCCACGCTGCTGGCCCAGCCCGAGTCCACTGTCGCCGCCAGGGCCGCGTTCGCCACCAAGCACCTGTGGGTCACCCAGCACGACGACGCCGAGCGCTTCCCGGCGGGCGACTACCCCAACCAGCACCCCGGCCAGGCGGGTCTCCCGACGTGGACGAAAGCCGACCGCGACCTGGAGAACCAGGACGTCGTGCTCTGGCACGTGTTCGGCCCGACGCACGTGCCCAGGCCGGAGGACTGGCCGGTGATGCCGGTCGACTACAGCGGGTTCACCCTGCGCCCGCACGGCTTCCGCGACCGCAACCCGGCCATGGACCTGCCCGACGGCGCCAAGTCCTGTTCGCACTGCCCGCCGGGCCAGTGCGGTTGCAATCATTGACCGGACCGGAACCGAGTGCTGACCAAGGAGCTCGCCGCAGGTTGATTCCTGCAACTTGCATCTACAGCTGTTGATCGACCTCGCTCACGCCACCACGCTGGCTGGATAGCGACGAGAACGCGCCCCGCCCTGGACATCCGGGGGCGGGATCCGCGCGTGCGGACGCACGTGCACCGACCGGTGCCGCGCCGTCCCACCGCATTTCGGTATTTCTACGGACACCGTGACCCGCCCCACAGGCGCACGCTGTTCGTCACACCGCCACCGCGCGTTCCCCCCGCTGTTGTCCGAGGATGGTGTTCCCCGTGAGTGTTCTGTCCATTGAGGACGTCTGGGTCGAGCGGTCGGGCCTGCCGATCGTGCGCGGCGCGGCGGTCTCGGTCGGCGCTGGGCAGGTCACCGTCCTGCTCGGTGCCAACGGCGCGGGCAAGACCACCCTGCTCGAAGGGGTCTCCGGGGCGATCCCGATCGCCAGGGGCGCCATCACGCTGGCGGGCGCGCGGGTGGAGAAGCTGCGGGCCTGGCGCCGGGCGCGGGCCGGACTGGCCCACGTCGAGCAGAACCGCACCGTGTTCCGGGACCTGTCCACCGCGGACAACCTGCTCGCCGCCTGCCGCCCCGGCGGCACCATCGACGAGGTGCTCGACCTGTTCCCGGAGCTGCGCAAGCAGATCAACGCCCCGGCAGGCCTGCTCTCCGGCGGCGAGCAGCAGATGCTGGTCGTGGGCAGGGCGCTGCTGGGCAGGCCCAAGGTGCTGCTGGTCGACGAGATGTCGCTGGGTCTGGCGCCGATCGTGGTCGAGCGCCTGGCCAGGGCGATCCGCCAGCTCGCCGACTCCGGGGTCGGGGTGCTGCTGGTCGAGCAGTTCGCCAACCTCGCGCTGGGCATCGCCGACCGCGCGTACGTGATGGCCAGGGGCGAGATGGTCTACGCCGGTGACGGATCGGCCCTGCTGGCCAACGAGTCGCTGCTGCGCGCCCTCTACCTGGGCGACACCCGCGTCTGAGCCCCGCGTTCGCCCCCCCACGACTGGATCCCCCTGAGACCCCGGCGACTGGAGTCACCCGAAGTGGACACTGTGCGTAAGACCCGGCCGAAGGGCGGGTTCCTGGCCGCGGCGGGCCCGCTGGGCAAGCCCCTGCCGCTGGCGCTCGTCGTCGCCGCGGTCGTGGTGGTCGTGCTGTCCGCGGTGGCGAGCACGTCGATGCTGTTCAACCTCACCAGCGCGGCCGTGTCGATCGTGTTCATGCAGAGCTACGGCCTCATCACCGGCCGCGCGGGCGTGATCTCGCTGTGCCAGCTGTCCTTCGCCGCCATCGGCGCCTGGACCGTCGGCTGGGCCAACGTCAACGACGTCCCCGGCGGCCTCTACGTGTGGCTGCTGCTGGGCGGCCTGGTCGCCGTCGTCGCCGGTCTGCTCATCGGCCTGCCCGCGCTGCGCCTGCGCGGGGTGAACCTGGCCGTGGCCACCTTCGCCTTCGCCATCGCGCTCGACGTCGTCTTCGGCGGCCTGAACTTCCCCGGCCAGGACGACTACGACTTCGTCACCCGCCCTGACCTGTTCGACACCGACCAGGCGTACTTCGTGTTCACCGCCATCGTCGCCGCGGCCATCTTCGTCGGCCTGTACTTCCTCGACCGCAGCCGCCTCGGCGGCGCCCTGGTCGAGATCCGCCACTCCGAGCGGGCCGCCGCCGCGCACGGCATCAGCGTCACCCAGGGCAAGCTCGCCGCCTTCGCGCTCAGCGCCTTCGTCGCGGGCATCGGCGGCGGGCTCATGGCCGGTCAGCTCGGTGTGGTCACCGCAGGCAACTTCTCGTCGTTCGCCTCGGTCGCGATGTTCGCCATCGCCCTGTTCGTCGGCACCAACAACGCCGAGGGCGCCATCGCGGGCGGCCTGCTCGGCGCGTTCGTCCCGGTGCTGATGGACGCGATCGGCATCCCGCAGGACCTCGCGTCGCTGCTGTTCGGCCTCGGCGCGATCCAGGTGCTGCGGCTGGGCCAGAGCCAGACCGACCTGATGCGCACCCAGCGCCGCCGCAAGCGGGCCGCCAAGAACCCGCTGCCGCCGATCGCGGCGCCGCCGGTGCCGGTGTTCCCCAAGCGCAGGCCGGTGCGCCCGGTCGGCAGGGGCGCGCCCGCGCTGGAGGTCAAGGACCTGCGGGTCGCCTTCGGCAACCTCGTCGCGGTCGACGACGTGAACCTGGTGCTGCCGCGCGGGCACATCGTCGGCCTGGTCGGCCCGAACGGCGCGGGCAAGTCCACCCTGATCAACACCGTCACCGGGTTCACCGCCAACTACACCGGGCGGGTCCTGCTCAACGGCAAGCGCATCGATGCGCTGGCCGCCCACCACCGGGCCCGCGCCGGTGTCCGCCGCTCCTTCCAGCAGCTGCGCGTGCCGACCTCGATCTCCGTGGGCATGTTCCTGCAGGTCGCGGCCGGTAAGACGCTCCCGGCCAAGGAGATCGCCGAGCAGCTGCGCCTGTTCGGCTGCCCGCCCGCCGACACGCCCATGGAGGCCGTCGACGTGGCCACCCGGCGCCTGCTGGAGGTCGCGGGCCTGGCCGCGGGCCGCCCGCCGGTGCTGCTGCTCGACGAGCCCGCCGCCGGGCACTCCAGCGACGAGACCCGTCTGCTGGTCGAGCGCCTCTCGGAGATCCCCGAGCGCTTCGACACCTCCCTGCTGCTGGTCGAACACGACATCGAGGTGGTCAGGGCCACCTGCGACCAGGTCGTGGTGCTCGACTTCGGCCGGGTCATCGCCGCAGGACCGCCCGAGCAGGTCCTGTCCGACCCCACGGTGATCGCCGCCTACCTCGGCGACGCCACCCGCTGACCCCTCCGGGGCGCGCCCCCGCGCTCCGGCCGTTCACACCACAACCGGGTTCAGGAGTCCTCACCATGAGCAGAGCGTTAGTCAAGATCGGTGGCATCGTCGGTGCCGCGGTCATAGCCACCTCCCTGGTGGCGGGCTGCGGGTCCAGCGGGGACACGATCAAGATCGGCGCCATCGCGGGCCTCACCGGCAACTTCATCACCGAGGAGGTCGTCAAGACCGCGGGGCGGGTCTTCGACGACGTCAACGACGCCGGGGGGATCGGCGGCAAGAAGATCGAGTACATCGTCAAGGACGACGCGGGCAACCCGCAGCGCACCGCCCAGGTCGCCCGCGAGCTCGCCGACGACGGCGTGGTCGCCATGGCCGGGTCCGGCAGCTTCACCGACTGCGACGTCAACGACGCCTTCTACCGGCAGCAGAAGATCAGCTCGGTGATGGCCGTCGGCGCCAGCCCCAAGTGCTACCAGAGCCCCAACATCGCCCCGGTCAACGTCGGGCCGTTCACCCTCATCACCGCGGAGCTGCTCTTCGCCTCCGAGACGCTGGGCAACCAGAAGGTCTGCAACTTCACCGTCGTGCTGCCCGGTTCCGAGCAGGCGGTCAACGACGCCATCGGGCAGTGGGAGAAGATCAGCGGCAAGAAGCTGGTCGTCAACGACACCACCGTGCAGCAGAGCGGCGACCTGACCCCGTACCTGCTCAAGGCCAAGCAGGCGGGCTGCGACGCGGTGCTGTTCAACCCGGGCGAGCAGCTGGTGGTGCCGTTCCTCAAGGCCGCGCAGACCCAGGGGATGTCCGATGTGGACTTCCTGCTGCTGGCCCCGGCCTACACCGAGAGCGTCGCCAAGGCCGTCGGCGGCCTCGGGCTGAAGGTCTACGCCGGTAGCGAGTTCGAGCCGTTCACCGCCGCCAGCGACGCCAACAAGGGCTGGAAGGACGCCGTGACCCGCGCAGGCGCCCAGCCCACCGCGTTCTCCCAGGGCGGCTACCTCGCCGCGCGGTTCGTGGTGGACGTGCTCAAGTCCATCAAGGGCGACATCACCCGCGAATCGGTCAACGAGGCGCTGCGCTCGATGCAGCCGATCTCCAACCCGATGGTGGGCACCCCGTTCATCTTCGGCCCCGGCGAGCGGCACGCGCCCAACCAGGCCTCGAAGATGGTCGAGCTCAAGGACAGCGCCTGGGTCCCGCTCGGCGACTTCATCACGGTCCCGACCTCCTCCTGACCTTTCCCGCTCGGTTCTCACCCCTCTCCCGACCCGGAGGCTGTCGTGCTCCAACTGTCCGCGGCCATCGCCGGGCTGGTCACCGGCGGCGCGTACGCCCTGATGGGGCTGTCCACGCTGCTGACCTACCGGCTGGTGTCGGTGGTGAACTTCGCCCAGGCCGCCGTCGGCGCGTTCGGCGCGTTCGCCATGGTCATCCTCTACGAGGAGGGCTGGCCGCTGGTCCTGGCGGTGCCCGCGGGCATGATCGTGGGCGCGGCGCTGCACTGCGGGCTCGGCGCGATCATGGTCCGCTGGTTCGCCGAGTCGAGCGAGGGTGTCAAGGCCGCGGTGACGATCGCCGTCTACACCGGTCTTGTGGCTGTGGGGCTGCGCCTGTTCGGGGCGCAGCACCCGCACCGCTTCCCCAGCCCGTTCGACGACCCGGCGTTCACCCTCGGTGGCGTGGTGGTCACCTGGACCGCCATCGTCACCATGGTGCTGGCGGTGGTCTTCGCCGCCGCGCCCGCATTCCTGTTGCGCAGGACCAAGATCGGGCTGCTGCTGCGCGCCCAGGCCGAGCGCCCCACCACCGCCGAGTTGATCGGCGTGCGGGTGCCCCGGCTGTCGATGATCGTGTGGGGCGTGGCGGGCGCGGCGAGCTCGCTGGCCATCATGATCATCGCTCCGCAGCTGGCCAGCGACTTCGGCTCCCAGGCCGCGCTGATCACGCCCGCGCTGGCGGCGGTGCTCATCGGCGCGTTCCGCAGTTTCCCGGTCACGCTGCTCGGCGGTCTCGCGCTGGGTGTGTTGCAGGGCTTGGCTAGTACCTGGCAGGCGGTGCAGCAGTTCCGCGGTGTCCTGCCCTTCGTGGTCATCCTGGTAGTCCTGGTCTGGACCCGCAGGGGAGACCGCTGGGACGAGCCCGCGTAATCGTTTGGCCGGGCATCCCTTGTCCAGCCAGCCTCTTTATAGTCTACTGTTGTAGAACAACGGTTCTGGAGGAGTCGGCATGAGGCCACGAGTGACCATGGCCGCGGTGCTGCGTGAGTTCAACGCGCCACTGGAGGTCGAGGAGGTCCCGCTGCCAGCGGACCTCCCGCCTGGCTCCGCGCTGGTGAAGGTGACCCGCACGACCCTGTGCGGCACCGACGCGCACCTGTGGCAGGGCGTGCTGCCCTTCGTCGGGCTGCCGCTGGTCCTCGGGCACGAGATGGTGGGCGAGGTGGTCGCGCTCGGTCCGCACGCCGAACACGACGCGCTCGGCCGACCGGTCGAGGTGGGTACCAGGCTGGTGTGGTCGGAATCGGTGTGCGGACACTGCCACGGCTGCACCGTGCTGCGCGAGCCGGTCCTGTGCTCCGACCGGGGTTACGGGTTCCGGCAGCGGGCGGACAAGTGGCCGTTCGTCATCGGTGGCCTCAGCCAGTACACCTACCTGCCGCCCGGCGCGCACCGACTGGTCGTACCGGAGGGCATGCCCGACACCTGGGCGGCGTCGGCGGGCTGCGCGGTCAAGACCGTGCTGCGCGCCTTCACCAACGCGGGCGGGGTACGGCCTGAGTCCACTGTGGTCATTCAGGGGGCCGGGCCGCTCGGTCTGGTCGGCACCGCGCTCGCCCGCGCCGCCGGTGCGGGTCGGGTGATCACCATCGGCGGGCCGGACACCCGGCTGGCGATCGCGCGTTCCTACGGCGCGGACGTCACCATCTCCGTCGAGGAGGTGTCCGACCCCGACGAGCGGGTGGCCAGGGTCGAGGAGCTGACCGAGGCCCGCGGCGCGGAGCTGGTGTTCGACTTCGCCGGGTCCCCGTCGGCCAACCGCGAGGGCGTGCTCATGTGCGGCCTGCGCGGCAAGCACGTGGTGGTCGGCCTGACCGGGCCCCAGGCCATGCCGGTGCCGATGGACGTGGTGATGAGCCGCGAGATCCAGGTCATCGGCTCGCTCAACGGCGACGTGTCCGACCTGGACCGCTCGCTGCGCTTCCTCGGCGCCTTCAAGGACCGCTTCGACTGGGACGCCATGTTCGGCGCGCCAGTCGGCCTGGCCGGTGCGGACCAGGCCATCAAGGACATGGCGGCGATGACGGCGGTCAAGGCCGTCGTCGACCCCGCTCTCGATCTAGAGGAGATCTCCGGATGACCACTCAGCCCGTCGACCCCAGCCCCCTGGCCGCGGTCGCCTCCGGCTTCATGGCGGCCAAGCAGTTCTTCGCCGCCAGCGAGCTCGGCCTCTTCGCCGCGCTCGCCGACGGCCCGGCCACCTCGGCCGCGGTCGCCGAGACCGCCGGTGTGCCGGAGCGCTCGGCCCGCATCCTGCTCGACGCCATGGTCGGCCTCGAGCTGCTCACCTTCGCCGACGGCCAGTACACCAACACCGCGGCCACCGCCGCCTACCTCGCGGGCGGCGAGGGCCTCGACCTGCGGCCGTGGCTGGCGTTCTGGGACGCGCTGAGCTACCCGCATTGGCTGGGCTACACCGACTCGATGCGCACCGCGCAGCCGCAGCCGTTCGACATGGGTGGCGAGCGCATGGAGACCTTCATGGGCGGTGTGCAGACCTACAACTCGCTGCACGCCCAGCAGTTGGCCGAGGTCTACGACTTCACCGCGCACGAGAACCTGCTCGACCTGGCCGGTCTGTCGACCGCGTTCCTCGACGAGGCGCACAAGCGCAACCCCAAGCTGCGCGGCGCGTTCGTCAGCACCGACATGATGCTGCAGATGGCCAAGGGCGGCGCCCCGGCCGGGTTCGAGGACTTCGTCGAGTTCCACGAGGCCGACCCGCTGACCACCGAGGTCCCGGGCCACTACGACTCGGTGCTGCTCGAGCACGTGCTGCACCGGTTCACCCCCGAGGAGAACAAGACCATCCTCACCCGGGCCCGCGCCGCGGTCGACGCCGGTGCCGCGCTGCTGGTGCTGGACTTCCTGCTCGACGCCACCGACGGCCGCCGCCTCGACCCGGTCCTCGCGGGCGAGTACCTGGTCATCGACGGCACCGTGGTCTACCCCGAGGACGAGGTCAAGGGCTGGCTCGAGGCCACCGGCTGGCGCTGGGTGGAGACCCGCCCGGTGCCCGGTTCGCCCCGGGTGATCATCGCGGAAGCGGTGTGAGCGCGCGCTTCGCGGGCAAGGTCGCCTTCGTGACCGGTGGGGCGGGTGGCATCGGCGGCGCCGTTGCCACCGCCCTGGCGGCGGAGGGCGCCAAGGTCGCGGTCGCCGACCTCGACCTCGACGCCGCCAAGGCGGTCGCCGAGGGCATCGGCGGCCTGCCGCTGGGCCTCGACGTCGGTGACGCCGACAGCGTCGTCGCCGCGGTCAAGGCCGCGACCGACGAGCTCGGCCCGATCGACGTCCTGGTGCACACCGCCGGGATCGTCGGTGGCGGCGGACCGCTCACCGACCTGCCCATCGAGGTGTTCGACGCGGTCAACCGGGTCAACTTCCGCGGCACGTTCCTCATCACCCAGGCGGTGGCCAACGCGATGATCGCCGCGGGCACCGGGGGCGCGATGGTGCACATCAGCTCCGCGGGCGCGTTCTCCCCGACCCCGGGTCTCGGGCACTACGAGGCCACCAAGGCGGGCATGAACGCGCTGATCCGCTCGGCCGCGGTCGAACTCGCCGAGCACGGCATCCGGGTCAACGCCGTGGCCCCCGGCCCGGTCGACACCCCGATGACCAACTTCTCCGCCGCGCCGCCGGAGGCGCTGGCGTTCTGGACCGAGCGGATCCCGCTCGGCCGCATCGCCACCCCCGCCGACCTGGTGCCCCAGGTGCTGCTGTTCGCCTCCGAGGACACCCGGCACATCACCGGCACCGTCCTCGCCGTCGACGGCGGCCAACTGCTGAAGGGATGACCCGCGGTGACTCGTCGCCTGGTCGACCACACAGACGCCCCGATCGTCGCCTACACCGACCGGATCTCCGCCCGGCCCGGTGAGCGGATCAGCGTCCGCGCCAGCTCCACCGAGCCGGCAGCGCGGGTGCGGCTGCTGCTGGTGGACCACGACGGCACGGTCCCGGTCCGGGTCCCGGTCACCGCCGGGCTCCCGGACCGGGTCACCGTGGCGCACGAGCACCTCGACCAGGGCTCCTACGGCCTGGTGCCCGAGCCGCCGACCTTCGCCGACGCCGTGACCTTCGCGGTGTGGGTGTGGCCGACCCTGCTCGGGGCGGGCCGGGTCGGCGTGCTCACCCAGGACGGCGTCGCCGACCTGGGCATCGACGCGACGGGTCGCCCCGAGTTCACCGCGCACACCGACGACGGCCCGGTCACCGTGACCGCGTCGGCGCCGGTGAGCGTGCGCCGCTGGTACCTGCTCACCGGGTCCTACTCCGAGCGCGGTGCCCGCCTGCAGGTCCGCCCGGCGGCCCCGCTGGCCAGGGAGAAGTCGGCCACCGTGGTCGTCGCCCCGCCCCGCGGCGCGCTCAGCGCCGCCGCCACCCCGCTGGTGTTCGCCGCCCGCGTCGTCGACGGGGTCGTCACCGACAACTACGACGGCAAGATCAGCGCGCCCTGCCTGTTCGACCGCGCCCTCGACGCCGCCCAGGTCGCCGAACTGGCCGCCGACACCACCGGCGCCTGGCACCGCGGTGCCGCGGCGCAGTGGGACCTCGCCCAGGACATCGGCGGCGACCGGCTGCTCGACCTCGTCGACGGCAGGCACGGCACCCTCCACAACGGACCCCAGCGCGGGGTCACCGCGCACGACTGGACCGGCGAGGTCCTGGACTGGCGCTTCGCCGACACCGGCTACGGCGCCGTGCACTTCCACAGCAGCGACCTGGAGGACGCGGGCTGGCCCGAGGTCCTGGCCGTCGACCTGCCGGAGGACCTGCCCGGCGGCTGCTACGCCGTCGAGCTCACCACCTCCGCCGGGGTCGACCGCGTCCCGTTCTTCGTGCGACCGCGCGCGGATGCCCCCCGTGCGCCCATCGCCTTCCTCGTGCCGACGCTGAGCTACCTCGCCTACGCGCTCGAACACGTCCACATGCCGTTCCTGCCCGAGGACCCCGCCGAGATCGCCGCCCCGTTCGCCAGGCGCAACCGGCTGCACAGCCTCTACGACCGCCACAGCGACGGCAGCGGCGCCGCGACCGCGTCCCTGCTGCGCCCGCTGCTCGGCGTCCGCGACGACCACGTGTTCCGGCACGCCAGCGGCCCGCACCAGTACAGCGAGGACCTGCACCTGGTCGGCTGGCTGGGTCGCCAGGGCTTCCACTTCGACGTCGTCACCGACCACGACCTCGACGCCGAGGGGGCCGAGGCGCTGGCCGGGTACGGCACCGTCGTCACCGGCAGCCACCCCGAGTACTGGACCGGCGCCATGCTCGACGCCGTCACCGGGCACCTGCACGGCGGTGGCGCGCTGGCCTACCTCGGCGGCAACGGCGCCTACTGGGTCACCGCCGTCCACCCCGAGAAGCGCCACGTCGCCGAGCTGCGCCGCGGCTACTCCGGCGTGCGCATGTGGGAGAGCGAGCCCGGCGAGCTGCACCTGGCCGCCACCGGTGAGCCGGGCGGGTTGTGGGCCGAGCGCGGTCGGTCCCCGCACCGGCTGTTCGGCATCGGCACCTCGGCGGCGGGTCTGACCCAGGGCGGCGCCTACGAGATCGTCGCCAAGCCCGGTGACCAGGCTGTGGACGCGCTGCTGCGCGGCATCGACCGCGACACCCCGTTGGGGCAGTTCGGCGCACTGCTCGGTGGTGCCGCGTCGTTCGAGACCGACGGCTACGACGAACTGCTCGGCAGCCCACCCGACACCAAGCTCCTCGGCCGGGCGCTGCTCGGCGACGCGTACATGTCCGCCGACACCGGCCCCACCACCCCGCACCCGCTGTCGGACCCGGTGGACCGCCGCCGCTCCGACCTGACCCTGCTCGACACCCCCGGTGGCGGCCAGGTGTTCTCCGTCGGGTCCATCGGCTGGTGCGCCGCCCTGTCGCACCGCGGCGACGCCAACGACGTCTCCCGGCTCACCGCCGCGGTACTGCGTTCCTTCGGCACGGATCGATA
Organism: Actinokineospora baliensis; assembly: GCF_016907695.1. Taxonomy (NCBI): domain Bacteria; kingdom Bacillati; phylum Actinomycetota; class Actinomycetes; order Pseudonocardiales; family Pseudonocardiaceae; genus Actinokineospora; species Actinokineospora baliensis. Next base: position 3,869,245 of record NZ_JAFBCK010000001.1, read on the forward strand.
GGAAGGAGCTCCCGATGCCGTTGCACCCCGAAGCCAAGGCGATCATCGAGGCCACCACGGCCGCGGGCGGGCTCATCCCGGAGCACCTGCCCGCCGCGCAGGTGCGGGCGACCTTCGCCGAGAACTGGCGGATGCCCGACGACCTGGAGCCGGTCGGCCGGGTCTACGAGCGCGCCATCCCAGGACCAGGCGGCGAGCTGCGGGTCCGCGTCTACGAGCCCACCGGCGAGGGGCCGTTCCCCGGTCTGCTGTGGTTCCACGGCGGCGGCTGGGTGATCGGCTCCTTCGCCGAGAACGAGGCCACCTGCCGGACCCTGTGCCGCGAGGCCGAGGCCGTCGTGGTGTCGGTGGAGTACCGGCTGGCGCCCGAGCACAGGTTCCCCGCCGCGGCCGAGGACGCCGACGCCGCGCTGAGCTGGGTCACCGAGCGCGGCGCCGAACTCGACATCGACACCACCCGCGTCGCGGTGGCGGGGGAGAGCTCCGGGGCCAACCTCGCCGCGGTGGCCTGCCTGATGGCCAAGGACCGCGGCGACCGGTTACCGCTGCTGCAGGTGCTGGCCGCTCCGGTGATCGCGCCACCCGCCGACCGGCCGTCCTACGTGGACTACGCGACCGACCACTTCCTCACCCGCTCGTCGATGGAGTGGTTCTGGGCGCAGTACCCGCGCGACGCCGCCGACCTGGACAACCCCTACCTGAACCCGCTGGCCGCGACCGACCTGTCCGGCCTGCCGCCCGCGCTGGTGATGACCGCCGAGTACGACCCGCTGCGCGACGAGGGCGAGGAGTACGCCCACCGGCTGATGGACGCGGGCGTGCCGACCGAACTGGTGCGCTACCACGGCCAGATCCACGGCTTCTTCGCACTGCTGGCCGACCAGCTCAGCATCTCCCCGATGGCCCACCAGCGCGCCATCGACGCGCTGCGCAAGGTCTTCACCCAGGGCTTGACCCTGCAACCCGGTCCCGAGAGGCAATCATGACCACCGTCCCCCGCCGCCGGATCGGCGGCACCGGTCCCGAGGTGTCCGTGCTGTCCATGGGCTCCTGGCACATCTACGACCGGATGCCCTTCCAGGAGGCCGTGGCGATGCTCCGCCGCGCCGCCGACGCGGGCATCACCCTGTTCGACGCCGCCTACTACGGCGGGTTCACCATCGACGGCAACACCATCCCCGAGTCCTACACAGACATCATCTTCGGCCGGGCGATCGAGGTCGCGGGCATCGCGCGCGAAGACTGGAAGCTCTCGGCGAAGCTGTGGCTGCAGGGCTTCCCGGAGGTGTCCTTCGAGTCGCAGTTGGACTTCCTGCTGCCCCGGATCGGCATCGAGCACGCCGACTTCGCCATCCTCGGCGACCTGTTCGGCACCGAACCGGACATGAAGGCGCTCACCGGCGCGCTCGGCGAGCTCATCGCCAAGGGCAAGCTCGGCGGCTGGGGCGTCAACAACTGGTCGGTCGACCACATCCGCGCCGCGCACGAGGCCGCCACCGCGCTCGGGGTGCCCGGCCCGCAGATGGCGCAGCTCAAGTACAGCGTGGTCCGCCGGTCCATCCCCGACGGCGCCCCGTTCCGCGCGCTGGCCGAGGAGATCGGCATCACCATCCAGGCCTCCGACGTGTTCGAGGGCGGCATCCTCGCCGGGAAGCTGACCCCCGATCGCATGATCGGCCGTGACCCGGGTGGCATCCGCGACCAGGTCGCCGCCGCGGCCGTCCGGCTGGAAGAAATCGCTCAGCGTTACGGCGCGACCGCGGCCCAGGCGGGTATCGCGTTCTGCCTCGCCGACCCGCTCACCACCACCGTGCTGTTCGGCACCTCCCGGCTCGCCCAGCTCGAAGCCAACCTCGGCGCCGTCGAGCTGGCCGAGCGGCACGGCGCGGAGATCCGCGAGGCGGTGGCCGACCTGTGGCTGGACAAGGATGTGGTCGACCCCTTCGGTCACTGAAGGTAATCACGCGATAGTACTACCGGGAACACCGGGTTGACCCCAGGCGCACGGAGCGCGATCGGCGGGGGTCACCCGGTCTCCTGGGTATTGCCCCGTTCGGCTCAATGCCCGTAAATTTCTGTAACTGGCATTGGCGCGAGGAGGCGGCCCGATGGACCCGACGATGGTGACGTCGGCGCTGCGGATCGGGGCCGCCCTCGGCAGCGCGGCCGACGTCGAGTGGGACGAGGTGTTCGACGCGATCACCGGCGCCGTCCCCGACGTGTGCGCCGCCCAGGTCGTGGGCTGGGACCCGGTCGTGAGCCGCTTCGTCGTCCTCGCCGAGCGCGGCTACTCCCGGTCGATCTCCCACGACCTCGCCCACGAGCTCCCGCGCACCCGCTGGGGCGGCCAGCTGTTCGACTCCGACGTCCCGCTGCTCATGGACGACGCCCCGCACAACTTCCGCGACTCGCCGCACTACCAGGAGAACCTGCGCCCGGCCGGGCTCGAGGACGGGCTCTCGGCCGCGCTGCGGCTCGACCGGCATCGCGTGGTCGGGATGCTGCACATCAACGCCTCGGTGCAACAGGCGTTCGGCGAGCGCACCCGCGCCTTTGTCGGCGAGCTCGAGCGGACCGTGGCGCGCCGGGTCGACCCGCTGCGGTCGCCGCGCTTCGAGGCCTGGTTCGGCCCGGAGTGGACCGCCAGCCGCCTCGTCCCCGGCGGCACCCCGCTCCCGCTGGCCGACCGCGCCGCCTCGCCGCTGGCCGACGACCCCAAGATCCAGGCCATCGGCGCCGCCTTCGCCGACCTGGGCGTCGGCACCGTCGCGTTCCTCTGGCCCGGCCCCGACGGCTGGTACCGGGTCCGCCTCCTGCGTATCCCCGACGGCGTCCGCACCGGCGTGATCCTGGCCTCGGCCCCCTACGCCAACAACATCGGCCTCACCGCCCGCGAGGTCGACGTCGCCACCGGCATCGTGGCGGGCCTGAGCAACCAGGCCATCGCCGAAAGCCTCGTGGTCAGCCGCCGAACCGTGGAAACGTACGTGGAACGCCTCCTGGGCAAACTCGACTGCCAATCCCGAGGCGAAGCCGCAGGCGTAGCGGCCCGCGCGGGCATAATCCGCCCCACCGCCACCCCCGGCGGCGTAGGCGACCTCCACCGCCTAACCCGCGGCGCCGACCCCCACTGGCCCTAGCAGCTCTCGTGGTTCCGCCGCGTCGCCAGCCCGACCTGCCTCGCGGTATCCACAACCCCCTCAACCATCCACAGATTTTCGCGACCCCCCGCCCGCACTCCCACTCCCGATAGACTGGCCCCGGGGACGCCCCCCAGTGGAGTGGTGGGGGTTGTGGGTCGCGGGGAGGGTCTCCGTTTTGGCTGCGAGGTCACCCGGCTGGGCTGCCGCGAGCGGTTGCGGTGGCGAGCTTCGGGTGCCGCGGTAGAGCCCATCGCCCGCGTGATGCGCCGCGCTGCCGTCGTGGTGGCGCGCAAGCCATGCTTGGCCACCAAGCCCCGAGATGCGCCTCTGGTTGCCCGCAGGAGTTCTGCCGACCCCCACTGGCCCTAGCCGCTCTCGTGTTTCCGCCGCGTTGCCAGCCCGACCCGCCGTTTCGCGGTGTCCACAACCCCCTCCGCCATCCACAGTTTTTCGCCACCCCCCGCCCGCACCCGCACTCCCGATAGACTGGCCCCGGGGACGCCCCCCAGTGGAGTGGTGGGGGTTGTGGCTCGCGGGGAGGGTCTCCGTTTTGGTTTGTGAGCTCACAGGCTGGGCTGCCGCGAGCGGTTGCGGTGGCGAGCTTCCGGTCACCCGCAGGAGAGTCCACCGCCGGCGTGGTGCGCCCGCGCAACGCTCAATCGGCTGACGGCCAGCCAGTGCTAACGGCGTTGTTCGGCCACCGCAGGCGGGGCCACTGCCCCCAGAGCCGCTCGTGTGGTGCCTGGTGACTACCGGCGCGGTTCGTACCGGGTCGCGACCATGCCCGAAGTGAACTCGCGGCGGCCCACCGGCGTCAGGTCGAGGGGCCGGGACAGGCCCGCGAACAGCGTCGGTCCGTAGCCCGCCACCCTGGGGTGCACCAGGAACTCGTACTCGTCGATCAGCCCGAGCTCCGCCAACGCCATCGGCAGCATCACGCCGCCCACGTACACCTCGTCGTGGTCCCCCTTGAGCCGCTCAACAGCTTCGCCCAGGTCGCCGCGTACGAGTTCGGCGTTCCAGTCGACCTGCTCCAACGTGGACGACACGACGTACTTCTTGGCGGCGCTGATGGCTTGGGCGAAGGGCTCCGTCCACTCCGGTTTGGTGCCCGGCTCCGCTGGGGGCCGCCACGCCGATTCCATCATCTGGTAGATCACGCGGCCGAACAGCAGGGCGTCGGCGCGGGCCAGGGTTTCGGCGGCGTACCGGTGCGACTCCTCGTCCGGGTCCACCGCGTTGTGGTCGTAGCAGCCGTCGAGGGTGAGGTTGATCGAGTAGCGCAGGAGACCCATCGGCCCAGCGTACCGACCGCTCACACCGGTGTCGGCGCGCCGGGAGCGAGCCAGCGGAACCGGTCGCGGACCTCCGCCGGGGCGTTCGACAGGGCAGCTTCGACCTCGCCTCGGCCGTCGTGGAAGTGGGACCAGCCCTCGTAGTGGACGGGGATCGCCACCCGGGGCTTGAGCGCCGCGCACAGGGCCACCGCTTCGGCGCCGGTCATGGTGTAGCGCAGCGGGCCGGTCAGCGGGAACCGCACGCCGCCCAGGTGCAGGACGGCGACGTCCACCGACAGCCGGTCGACGACCTGGTCGGTGCCAGCGAACGGGACGGTGTCGCCGGAGATCCACAGCGTGCCGGTGCTGGTGCCCACGGCGAAACCGGTGACCTCGCCGACGACCGGGCGCGACAACGCCGGACCGTGCCTGGCTGGGGTGGCGGTGATCCGCAGCGGCGGCTTGCCCGGTGCTTCGAGGACCGTCTCCGCCCACGGCGCCAACCCGGTGCCGGTACCCAGCCTGCGCGCGCCCGCGACCGTCGTGACCAGCCGGGGCACCGACGGCAGCATCGCGCGCCCCGCGATGTCCAGGTTGTCGCCGTGGTGGTCGTGGGTGAGCAGGACGGCGTCGAGCGGGCCGAGGTCGGCGGGGGAGCGGGCGGGCCCGGCGAGCTTCACCGACGAGATGCCCCAGCCGAACCCGTAGCGGGCTCCCGGCGGGTCGAACGTCGGGTCGGTCAGCAGCCGCCAGCCGTCCACTTCGATCAGGGTCGTCGGGCCGCCGATGTGGGTCACCGTGGTCACGCTGTCACCGCCAGGTCGTGGGAGACCCCATGATCACACCCGGCCCGCACCCCCGGGCAGCCCCCGAACGGCCGCGCTCGCTAACCTCGCCCGAGGTGATCGTCACCAACTGGGGGTGGCGGCCGCGGGTCCGGCGTGCTGGTCGGCCCGTGTGGGTCCATAGTGGACTTCAGGTGAGTCGACCAGGGGAGACGTGCGATGCGGGTGCGCTGGGTTGTCCTGTTGGCGGTGCTGGGGCTGTTCACCGCCCCCGCGACGGCCTCGGCCGCGGCCGGGACGCTGCCGCTGCCCTACTCCGGTGACGCCAACCAGGTGATCACCGTGGTCGCCGCGAGCCCAACCGCGACCACCGCGACCCTGGTCGCCTGGAAGCGCACCGCGACCGGCTGGACCGCCCAGATCGGCCCGCTCAAGGCGTACGTGGGCTCCGGCGGGGTCGGGCAGGCCAGCGAGGGCAGCACGAAGACCCCGGCCGGGGTGTGGGCGCTCACCGAGTCCTTCGGCCACAAGCCCCCCGTCGGCAGCCGCCTGCCCTACCGCCAGGTCGACACCTCCGACTGGTGGGTGTCGGACGTGAACGCGGCCCAGTACAACACCCCGTACCGCTGCGCCCCAGGCAGTTGCCCGTTCAACGAGGCGGCGGGGGAGAACCTGGGCAAGGTCGGCCGCGCCTACGACCGGGCCGTGGTCATGGACTACAACCGCTCCCCGGTCGTCAAGGGCGCGGGCTCCGCGTTCTTCCTGCACGTGAGCACCAACCAGCCCACAGCGGGCTGCGTCAGCCTCTCCGCGCCCCTCATGGAGACGGTGTTCAACTGGCTGGACCCCGCCGCCCACCCCGTAATCAACATCGGCGTCGCCTGACTCAGCCCCGCACCCGCTCCGGCCACAACGCCACCACCGCGGCCGCCACGGCGATCGCGATGTGGACGATCGACAGGGTGACCTCCCGCGAGAACAACGGCGGCTGGATCAACAGCAGCGTCGCGGCCACCGCACCCACCCGCGCGGTCCGCACGGCGAGACGTCCGTTGAGCAGGGGCTGTGCCGCGAGGGCGACGGTCGCGGCGACCGCGTACACCGGCCAGTCGTTGGTCTCCTGGGTGAAGCTGACGCAGGCGTTGGTGATCAGCAGCAGCTGGAAGGCGGCGGTTCGGAACACGGGTTCGCGGTCGCGGGCGCGGACGATCAGATCGGACGTCGCCACCGCGATCAGAATCGCCGCCCCCGGCAGAAGGTCATCCCAGGAATCGCTCCGGTAGAGCATGAGGAGCGTGAGCACACCGCCTACACCGGCTGCGAGCACCCAGTACCAGGCGGGCCCGTGCATCCCGCTGTAGACCAGCAGCGCGACCAGAGCACCGAACAGGCCGTAGGTGAGGACCCGGCCGGGCAGAGTCGGGTCCACGACGGCGAACCTGGTGGTGAACGCGATGATCACCGCCGCAAAGGCGAAACCGGTGCCGAGAAGCAGTTCCTGCGCGCGCTCCTCGCGAACGGCGATCAAGCCCACCAACGTCCCGGCCAGCAGCCAGATCGCCACAGGGCCGACAACGATGAAGGAGAAGGAAAGCGGCGAGGTCACCTGGGTGAGCACAGGAGCGAGTTGGTCTATGTCGCCGGGAATCATCGCCAGCACAACGGCGGCGGCGGCGGCGAGCACGGCACCGATGACCCGCCACACGATTCGGTCGACTGGTTCGCGGGTGGCCTCTGGCCCTTTGAGGACCCATTCCTCCTGTGCGGTGTCATCGTTGGCAGGTTCGGGTGGAGGCTCATGATCCAGGGGTGGAGCCGTGCTCCCAGCCGCAGGAGCTTCGGGCTGGACAGCGGCCAACGCCTGGGTCGCGGCGGCGGCCACGGTGCGGCTGTCGTCCTCGACGAGGGAGTCCAAGGCCAGGTGGGCGGCCAGGGCCAAGCCCTCGTGGCCGCCGGTCAGCAGCCGGGCCAGGTCGTCGACCGCGGCGGCTCGAACCGACCGGTTCGGGTGCAGCACCGCTTCCCGCAGTTCCAGCGGCAACTCCGACGGCACCGACACCGGGCGGCCGCGGCGGGCGATGTACAGGTCGCCCTGCAGGTCGAAGACCCACTTGCCCGGGGTCTGGTTCGGGGTGGCGGCGCGGACCTTGTCGTAGACGTACTCGTAGAGCTCGTCCAGGCCGACCCGGCCGTCTTGGTCGCGGTCGGCGTCGCCGGTGCGCAAGCCCTCGACCAGCGCGCTGGTGAACACCGATGGCGCGCCCGCCGCCGTGTCGGTGAGTTCCTGGCCCTCGAAGGCGTACTCCATCGCGCTCGACGCCGTGATCACCGCGCGGCCGCGGCCCTGGAACTGCTCCTCCAACGCCATCGACGTCCCAGCGCGGGCCACCATGCCCCGGCCGAAGGCGCCCGCGTAGCAGCAGTCCAACAGCAGCACGACCCGGCGCGCCCGGGTGCGGCCCATCAACCGCCGCACGAAGTTGGCCGCGACGGCGGTCGCGCCGAGCCGGTTGAGCTTGGTGCCGGTGGTGGCGAAGTACAGGTCGCCGCTCTCGTCCTTGACGCCGTGGCCGGAGAAGTAGAGCAGCAACAGGTCATCGGGGGCGCGGTCGGCGAAGAAGTCCTCGATGGCCTCGTTGGTGTCCGCCGCGCTCTCGTTGTGCAGCGTCCGGACCGAGAACCCACCGATGTCCGGATCCCCCAACACCCCGGCCAACTGATCGGCGTCCTGCCTGGGCGCCCGCAGCTCCCGCAGCCCGCTGTCCTGGTAGGCGTCATTGGCGACGATCAGCGCGTACCGACCCATGGCCGGTGACCGTACCGGCTACGGCGTGAGCTCCGGCGGCGTGGTCGGCTTGTCGCCCGCGGTGAGGAAGGATTCGATCAGCCGCTGGTCTTTGCGGGCGCGGGCGCCGGTGATCTCCAGGGTGCGGCCGTCCTCGGCGGTGATGGTGAGGGTGCGGTCGGAGGCGCGGGTGATCCAGTCCCGCACCGCGCGGGCGAGTTCCACCAGCACGGGGGAGGAGCTGATCGCGACCACCAGCGTGGTCACCACGCCGGGGTCCACGCCCTTGCTGTGCGCCGGAGGGGCCTCGTCACCCCCGAAGTCGACCGCGTCGACGTCGAGGTCGAGCAGCTCCGACCGCAACTGCCGGGTCAGGCCGTCGGCCTCGGCCGGATCAGCCCCGTGCACGCGCACCGAGATCGACTTCATTGGCCAACGGTAGCGGGGGCGCGGCCCCCGCCACCGGTCAGGTCGCGAACTCGGTGAGCACCATGACCTTGGGCTCGGTGAGGTCCAGCATCGCCGACTGCACGCCTTCGCGGCCGACGCCCGAGTCCTTGATGCCGCCGTAGGGCATCTGGTCGGCCCGGTAGGTCGGCACGTCGCCGATCACCACGCCGCCGACCTGGAGCTTGGCGGTGGCGTGTGCGGCGACCCGCAGGTCGTGGGTGAACACGCCCGCTTGGAGGCCGTAGCGGGAGCGGTTGGCCGAGGCGATGGCGGCGTCGACGGAGGGGACGCGTTCGACGACGATGACCGGGCCGAAGACCTCCTCGGTGACCACGGCGCACCCCTCGGGCACGTCGGAGAGCACGACCGGGTCGATGGCGTTGCCGTCGGTCCTGCCCCCGGTGAGCAGCGTGGCGCCCCTGGTCACCGCGTCGGCGACCCAGTCGCTGACCCGGCGCGCGGCGTCGGCGTTGATCAGCGGGCCGACATGGGTCACCGGGTGCGCCGGGTCGCCGGTCGGCAGGCTCCGCACGTGCTTGACCAGGGCGGGCACGAACTCGTCGTAGACGTCGGTGTGCGCGTAGACCCGCTGCACCGACACGCACGACTGGCCCGCCTGGTGCGTGCCGAACGCGGCGATCCTGGCCGCGGCGCCGTCGACGTCGGTCCAGTCCGGGGCGATGATGACCGGCGCGTTGCCGCCGAGTTCGAGCAGCACGTGCTTGCGCGGGTTGGCGTCGTTGATCCGCCAGCCCACCGCGTCGGAACCGGTGAACGAGATGACCGGCAGCCTCGGGTCGCCGACCATGTCCGCGATCTGGGCGTTGGTCATCGGCAGCACCGACCAGGCGCCCGGCGGCAGGTCCGTCTCAGCGAGCAGTTCACCGAGCAGCAACGCCGACAGCGGGGTGGCAGGCGCGGGCTTGATGATCACCGGGCAGCCCGCGGCGATCGCCGGGGCCAGCTTGTGCGCGACCAGGTTCACCGGGAAGTTGAACGGGGTGATGCCCAGCACCGGACCGCGCGGCACCTGGCGGACCAGGGCCACCCGGTCCTCGGAGCCGGGCTCGGTGTCGAGCCGCTGCACGGTGCCGGAGAACCGGCGGGCCTCCTCGGCGCCCCAGCGGAACGTGGCGACCGCGCGGGTCACCTCGGTGCGCGCCCAGGTGATCGGCTTGCCCGACTCGCCGGTGATCAGCGCGGCGACCTCCTCCAGCCGCTCCTGCAGCCGCCGAGACACGTGGTCGAGAGCGTCCGCGCGCACGTGCGCGGGCAGCGCCGCGACCTCGTCGCGGGCGGCGGCCGCGGCGGCCACCGCCTCCTCGATGTCCTCGGCGGTGGCGTTGCTGGTGACCCCGGTGACCGCGGCGTCATATGGGCTGCGCACGGTCACCGGGGAGTTCGAGGTGCGGGGCTTGCCCGCGACCCAATAGGGGGTGCTCACTGGCCCGCCTGGCCGTAGTGCATCCAGACGCCCTTGATCTCGGTGTACGCCTCGATCGCGTAGGGCCCCATCTCGCGACCCCACCCGCTGGACTTGAAACCGCCCCAGGGCGCGGCGGCGTCGGGGATGCAGGGCATGTTCACGAAGACAGCGCCCGCGCGGATGCCGTCGGCGAGCCGGTGCGCGGTGCGCACGTCATCGGTCCACACGGAGGCCGCGAGGCCGTAGGGGGAGTCGTTGACGCGGTAGAGCAGCTCCTCCTCGCCGTCGTAGTCCAGGACGGTGAGGACCGGGCCGAAGATCTCCTCGCGCACGATCGCCATGTCGTCGGAGACCCCGGCGAAGACGGTGGGGTGGTAGAAGTTGCCCTTCGCGAGGTCACCTTCGCCGCGCGAGCCGCCAGCGACCAGCTGCGCACCGGCGGTGACGCCACCGCGCACGTAAGAGTCGACCTTGGCGAGGTGCTCGGCCGTGACAAGAGGGCCGAGCTGGGTGTCGGCGGCACTGCCCGGCCCGATCTTAAGACCGTCAACGGCCTTGCCCAGCTTCGTGGCGAACTCGTCCACGCGGTTCTTGTCCACATAGAGGCGCGCGAATGCCGCGCAAACCTGCCCGCTGTTGAGCAGGCCCCCCGCCACGGCACCGGCCACGGCGGCATCGATGTTCGCGTCCTTGGCGATGACCGTGGGGGTTTTACCGCCGAGCTCGAGGGTGACCCTCTTAAGGTCGTTGGCCGACGCGGCGACGATGTCCTTGCCGACCGCAGTCGACCCGGTGAAGGAGACCTTGTCGACGCCGGGGTGGCGGACGAGGGCCTTACCGGCCTCGGGGCCGCCGGTGATCAGGTTGACCACGCCAGCGGGGACCCCGGCCTCGGCACACAGCCGGGTCAGGAAGGCGGCGGTCAGCGAGGTCTGCTCCGCGGGCTTGAGCACCACGGTGTTGCCGCACGCCAGCGCGGGCGCCAGCTTCCAGGTCATGATCATCAGGGGGAAGTTCCACGGGGCGATCAGCGCGCACACGCCCACCGGCTCCCGCTTGTCGAACTGCAGCGTGTCCGGGAACGAGACGTTCCGGACCGCGCCGTCGATCTTGGTCGCGAAGCCCGCGAAGTACCGGAAGTGCTCGACGGCGCCGGTCACGCTGACCGCCTTCGCCACCCCCAGCGGCTGCCCCTGGTCCAACGTCTCCAGCGCCGCGATCTCGTCGCCGTGCGCCTCGAGCAGGTCCGCGATCTTCCACAGGATCCGCGCCCGCTCGGTCGCCGGAACCCGCCCCCACACCGGCAGCGCCGCCCGAGCCGCCGCCACCGCCGCGTCGACCTCCGCCGCCCCGGCGTCCACCAGGGTCGCGATCGGCTCCCCGCTGGCGGGGTCCAGGCTCACGAACTCCCCGGCTCCCGTCGGGCGCACCCACTCCCCGTCGATGTAAAGCCCCTCGGTGCGCATCGGCTCCCCTTCCTTGCCGCCATGGACGAACGCGACCCCCAGTCTCGAACGCCACCCCACCATCCCGATTGCTCCCCAGCGCATGCCCGTTGACCACCTGCGCCCGACGACATCGAGGCGGCCCCCGCGTGGGGACCGCCTCGGGGGAGGGGTGCGCCTAGGGAAGCTCGGGCTCCACGAGCTTCGCCGCAGCGAGGGCGGGCGCACACAGCTTCGCGGGATCGGTACCCGCCGCGACCACGTCGATCCGCGATGTCTCGGTGAGCTGGAGGCTCACCACACAGCCCAGGTTGTCCTCATCGATCCCCTGGGCGGCCTTATGCGTGCCGACCTGGACGTCTGTGGTCTGGCTGCGGAGGTCCTTGAGCCCGAGTCCCGGTATGTACGCGACGTCGAGCGTGTAGCTGTCCGCCGACGACTCCTTGCGCACCCGCCAACTGCACGCCGTCGCGCCGGTGATCGTCCTCGGCTTGGGGTCGCCCGTGACGCCGATCTCCTTGGCCGCGGACTCGGTCAGCAGGTCGCAGGGGTCGATCGGGTTGGGTTCAGTCGAGGTGGGCTTGGTCGGACGCGATGGTCCGGAGGTCTGCGTAGTGGGTACTCCTGGCTCGGGCGTCCCCGCAGTCTGCTCGGTGCACCCCGTGAGCAGGACCAGTCCGGCGACGGGCACGAGCAGGAGCGATCGCCTCACAGTCCAGAGACCCCTTCAGTTCAGTCCGCGCGCAGCCTGCTGATCAACCTGTTGATAGTTTGCCATGGCTTGGCGGATGGCCTCCTCGCCCTGGGTGAGGGAGGCGCGTAGCTGCAGCAACTGCGTGATGAAGCCCCGGTCGTCGGTCGCGACCTGTTGCAGGTAGGGCTTCATGATCTCCGCGTTGTTCGAGCTCCCCAGCTGGGCGACCCGAGTGAGCAGGCGCAACTCCACCTGCTGCTCGTCGATCCACTCGATGAGGTTGGCGATGGCTTTCAGCAGGGCTGTGCCGCCGTGTTCGTTGACGGCGAAGCCGCCTCGGGCGGCGGCTGAGGCGAACTCGCCCATCTGCGCTCCGATGGCGCCCGCCACGCCGCCTTCGTTGTCGTGCATCGTGCTCCCCTGGTGTGCTCCCGGGGCGACCCTAGCAACGATGCCCGGCGGGCAACTACGCAATGGCGCGATTGGGGTACGCGGTGTGAACGCGGGGGCTCAGTCGGCGCGGTGGGTGGCGCTGCGTTGGCGGTATTCGGAGGGGCTGAGGCCGTATTCGGTCTTGAAGGCGCGGCTGAGGTAGGAGGCGTCGACCAGGCCCCAGCGGGCGCCGATGGCTCCGATGGCCAATTGCTGCTTCGAGGGGTCGGCGAGGTCTTGGCCGCAGCGCTCGAGGCGGCGTTGGCGGATCCAGCCGGACACGGTGACGCCCGCGTCGCTGAAGAGCTTGTGGAGGTAGCGGGTGGAGATGTGGTGGGCCGCGGCGATCTCGGTGGGGGACAGGGCCGGGTCGTTGAGGTGGGTCTCCACATAGGACTTGATCTTGACCAGCAGTGCGCCTCGAGTGGACTCGGCGGGCACGCCCGAGTAGTCGACGCGGTCGGCGAGGGCGGTGCCGAGGAGGTCGACGACGTTGCGGGCGAGGCGGACGCTGCCGTAGACCTGCGGGTCGTCGAGGTTGCGGGCGAGCTGGACCAGGATGGACGACACGATGCCCGAGACGCCGGAGCCGCCGGAGAAGCGGGTGGCGGTGAGCTGTTCCACGTGGCCGGACGGCAGGCACAGCATGTCGCGGGGGAACATCAAGACCAAAGTGGACGACACGTCGTCGAAGGCCAGGGTGTAGGGCCTGGTCGTGTCGTAGATGGCGAAGTCGCCGGGGTCGAGGGCGGCTTGGCGGCCGTCCTGCGACAGCCGCGCGGTGCCGTGCAGCTGCAGGCCCAGCTTGTACATCTCCGGGTTGGCCCTGGCGATCGCGCGCTGCGTGCGGCGGACGGTGTGCGCGTCGGCGGTGGCCTCGTACACGGCGACGCTGCCCAGGTTCTGCCCGCGCAGCCGACCGCGGAAGGCCGCGCGCTCACCCGGGGCGGCCTCCAGCGGCACGAACGTCTGCGACACCGCGGACTCCCACAGGTCGAACTGCTGCGCCGCAGGCGCGCCCGCCGTCGTCACCGAATACGTCAACGCTGACCTCCTTGCCAGAGTGACACTGCGTGACTGGGAACACTCTGCCCCGCGCCCCGGTCCCGTCAAGGGTCGGCCCCGCACCGAGTCCGACCCGCAACACGTGATGCGCTCCGGGACAACCGCTGTGCACGCCGTACCAACCACCCAACGCCAAACCTGGGTACACCTGTTCCCATCGGCGGCACGCGCCGCCACCGGAGCCGAAATCATATGCGATCGGCTACATGATTTCGACGACGAAGTCCGATGGAGGAGGTCACCATGGGTGAGCTGGTCCTGGCAGCCAAGATCACGCACGTCCCGTCGATCTGGTTGTCCATCCAGCCCGGCAAGAACCACGGCATCCGCAGGCCCGCGGAGCTGGGGTTGGCCGAGGTCGGCCGCCGTGCCCGCGAGCGCGGTGCCGACACCTTCCTGGTGGCCGACTCGCACTGGATGAACAGCATGTCCTTCCACGTCAACGGCAAGGCGCGGCACGCGGGCAGCTACGCCTCGCACGAGCTGCCGCACTTCATCGCCGACCTGGAGTACGACTACGACGGCGCGCCCGACCTGGCCGCGCTCATCGGCGAGGAGATCAACGCCGGTGGACAGAAAGCGATGGTCCACGACGTCAAGGACCTGGGCCTGGAGTACGCGACGCTGGTGCCGATGCACTTCATGAACCGGCCGGAGAACACCGAGGGCGCCCAGCCGCTCAAGGTGCTGCCGATCGGCTGCAACATCTACTCCACCATCGACGAGAACCGCCGCGTCGGCGAGGCCATGCTGCGCGCCATCAAGCGCTCCGACCGCAAGGTCGCGTTCCTGGCCTCCGGCAGCCTCTCGCACCAGTTCCCCACCAACGAGATCTCCTCGCAGTACCTCAACAAGATCTCCAACCCGTTCAACGAGCAGGCCGACCGGGTCGTGCTCGACCAGTGGCGGGACGGCCGGATCGCGGAGTTCCTGGAGACGCTGCCGACCTACAACGCGCGCTGCACCGGCGAGGCGGCGATGGCCGACACCGCCATGATGTTCGGCCTGCTCGGCTGGAAGGACTACAGCGGGAGAGGTGAGCAGCTGTGCGACTACTTCCCCAGCAGCGGCACCGGCCAGGTCATCGTCGACTTCCCGGTCCCGGCGTGAGCGCGCACCCGCTGGGTCTCCAGCCGTCGAAGATCATCGCGGTGCACCTGAACTACCGCAGCCGCGCCGCCGAGCGGGGTCGCTTCCCCGAGGAGCCGTCCTACTTCGTCAAGCCGCCGTCGTCGCTGTCGCACTCGGGCGCCGACCTGGTCCGCCCCAAGGGCACCGTGCTCTCGGCCTTCGAGGGCGAGATCGCCGTCGTCATCGGCAAGCGGGCCAAGAACGTGAGCCGTTCGCAGGCGTTGGACTACGTCAAGGGCGTCGCGGCGGCCAACGACTTCGGCGTGCACGACCTGCGCTACGCCGACCGCGGCTCCAACCTGCGCAGCAAGGGCGCCGACGGCTACACCCCCGTCGGTCCGGTCCTGCTGGACCCGCGCACCGCCGACCTGACCCTGCGCACCTGGGTCAACGGCGTGCTGGTGCAGGAGGCCAAGGTCGACGACCTGCTGTTCGACTTCGCCTACCTGATCGCCGACCTGACCCGCACCATCACCCTCGAGGTCGACGACATCATCCTGTGCGGCACCCCCACCGGCGCCACCGTCGTCGAGCCGGGTGACGTCGTCGAGGTGGCCATCGGCGACACCGAGCGCCTGGTCAACACCGTCGTCGAGGCCGAGGCCGAGCTGCCCAAGCCGGGCGCGCGGCCGCAGGTGACCCCGACGGACCGCTCGATCGCTTACGGCAAGGACGTTCCCGCGATCAGGCCCGAGACCGAGGCGGCGCTCAAGGCGGTGTCCACCGCGACGCTGTCGAGTCAGTTGCGCAAGCGCGGTCTGAACCACACGTTCCTCACCGGACTCGCCCCCGCGCGCCCCGACCTGCGCATGGTCGGCACAGCGCACACGCTTCGCTACCTGCCGTTGCGGGAGGACATGTTCGACGAGCGCGGCGGCGGCATGAACGCGCAGAAGCGCGCCGTCGAGGCGATCGGCGACGGCCAGGTCCTGGTCATCGACTGCCGCGACGAGCACGGCGCGGGCACCATCGGCGACATCCTCGCCCTGCGCGCGGCGCGTCGCGGCGCGGTCGGCATCGTCACCGACGGGTGCCTGCGCGACAGCCCGTCCTTCCGCGAGTTGGAGATCCCGACCTACTCGGCCGGTGCGCACGCCGCGGTCCTGGGCCGCAAGCACGTGCCGTGGGAGATCGGTGTGGACGTGGCCTGCGCCGGTGTGCTGGTGCGCCCCGGTGACGTGCTGGTCGGCGACGGCGAGGGCGTCATCCTGATCCCGCCCGCCATCGTCGACGAGGTCGCCGCGGACGCGCTGGAGATGGAGCGCCAGGAGAAGTTCATCCTGGCCAGGGTCGACGAGGGCGAGTCCGTCGACGGCCTCTACCCGCTGGGTCCGAAGTGGCGGGAAGCCTACGACCGCTGGGACGGCGAATGACCACCCCGGCGCTGGACGGCCGCTCCAAGACCCAGTACGCCTACGAGACGCTCAAGCAGCGCATCGTGGACGGCTGGTACGGCCCGGGCACCCGGCTGGTGTTCGACCGCATCGCCCGCGACCTCGGCGTCAGCGCCGTCCCGGTGCGCGAGGCGGTGCGGCGGCTGGAGGCCGAGGGCTGGGTGGTCTTCGAGCGCAACGTCGGCGCCCAGGTCGCGGGGGTCGACCCGGACCAGTACCGGCACGCCATGCACACGCTGGCGCTGCTGGAGGGCCACGCGATGGCCACCGCGCGGTTCACCCCCGCCGCGCTGACCCGCGCGGCGACCCTCAACGACCGGATGCGCGCCACGCTGGCCGAGTTCGACCCGCTGGGCTTCACCCGGCTCAACCGCGAGTTCCACCTGCTGCTGTGCGGCGGTTGCGCGAACCCGCACCTGCGCGACCTGATCACCCGGGAGTGGAACCTGCTCGACGTGCTGCGCCGCTCCACCTTCGCCATCGTGCCCGGCCGGGCCAGGGAGTCGGTGGACGAGCACGACGAGCTGCTGCGCCTGCTGCGCACCGGGGCGCCCGCCGCCGAGGTCGAGGCGTTCGCCCGCCAGCACAAGCTCAACACCGTCAGCGCCGTGTCCACGGTGTCGTGGCGGTAGCGCTCGCGCCCGACCGGGCGATGCTCTCCCCGCACGTCCGCGAATGTCTACAGTTGGAGACGAAATGAAGTTCCGCGCCACCCCGTCGCTGATCAAGGGGTCGATCGCCCCGGTGGTCACCCCGTTCACCGCCGATGGCGCGGTGGACACCGAGGGCCTGCGCAGGCTCGTGCGCTGGCAGCTCGAGTCCGGCTCGCACGGCATCTCCATCGGCGGCTCCACCGGCGAGCCCAGCGCGCAGAGCGTCGCCGAGCGGATCGCCGCGATGAAGGCCGTTGCCGAGGAGATCGACGACCGGGTGCCGTTCCTGCCCGGCACCGGCTCCACCAAGCTCGAGGAGACCCTGGAGATCACCGAGGCCGCGCACAAGCTCGGCGCCGACCTCGCCCTGGTCATCACCCCGTACTACAGCCGCCCCACCCAGGACGGCCTGATCGCCTGGTACGGCACCGTGGCGCGGGAGTTCCCCGACCAGCCGATCGTGATCTACAACGTGCCCTCGCGCACCGCGGTGGACATCGCGCCGGAGACCGTGGCGACCCTGCGTCGCAGCCACGACAACATCGTGGGCATCAAGGAGACCACCAAGGACTTCGAGCACTTCTCGCACGTGCTGCACAAGTGCGGCCGCGACTTCCTGATGTGGTCGGGCATCGAGCTGCTCTGCCTGCCGCTGCTGGCCATCGGCGGCATCGGCTTCGTCAGCGCGCTGGCCAACATCGCCCCGGCCGCGGTCGCCAAGATGTACGAGCTCTACGTCGCCGGTGACCACGACGGCGCCATCGACCTGCACTACCAGTTGGCGCCGCTGGTGGAGCTGCTGTTCGTCGAGACCAACCCGGCGCCCGCCAAGCACATCCTCAAGGACCTCGGCCTCATCGAGAGCGGTTTCGTCCGCGCGCCGCTGATCGAGCCGACCCCCAAGGGCCTGGAGCGCATCACCGCGCTGCGCGCCCAGGCCGAGCACCTGCTCGTCCGCCCCTCCCTCTGACCGTTGAGCCGACCCCGAGCTGATTCCACCTAGGAGCAACCATGGCCGAGCAGGCTGTTCCCCGCCCCGTCGACCTGCCAAGCGACCTGCGGCACTTCATCGACGGCAAGCCGGCGTCCAGTGTGGACGGTGCGACGTTCCCGGTCGCCGACCCGGTGACCAACGAGGTCTACGGCCGCGTGGCCGCCGGTGACGCCGCCGACATCGACCTGGCCGTCGCCGCGGCCAAGCGCGCCTTCACCGACGGCCCGTGGCCGCGGCTGAGCGCCCGCGAGCGCGCCAAGATCCTGAACAAGATCGCCGACGGCATCGAGGTCCGCGCCGAGCGCCTCGCCGAGCTGGAGTGCTTCGACACCGGCCTGCCGATCACCCAGGCCCGCGGCCAGGCGCACCGCGCCGCGGAGAACTTCCGCTACTTCGCCGACGTCATCGTCGCCATCCACGACGAGGCCTACGTCGTCGGCGACAAGCAGGTCAACTACTCGGTGCGCCAGCCTGCCGGTGTCGCCGGCCTGATCACCCCGTGGAACACCCCGTTCATGCTCGAGACCTGGAAGCTGGCCCCCAGCCTGGCCTCCGGCTGCACCGTGGTGCTCAAGCCCGCCGAGTGGTCGCCGCTGTCGGCGAGCCTGCTGCCGGAGATCATGGCCGAGGCAGGCGTGCCCGACGGCGTGTTCAACCTGGTGCACGGCATCGGCGAGCAGGCGGGCGCCGCGCTGGTCGCGCACCCCGACGTCCCGCGCATCTCCTTCACCGGCGAGAGCGGCACCGGCCAGATCATCATGCGCTCCTCGGCCGACAACCTGAAGGAGGTGTCGATGGAGCTCGGCGGCAAGTCGCCGTGCGTGGTCTTCGCCGACGCCGACTTCGACCGGGCCGTCGACGCCGCGGTGTTCGGCGTGTTCTCCCTCAACGGCGAGCGCTGCACCGCCAGCTCCCGGGTCCTGGTCCAGCGCGAGATCTACGACCGCTTCGTCGAGGCGCTGGGCGCCCGCGCCGCCGCGGTCAAGGTCGGCCTGCCGTCCGACCCGGCCACCGAGGTCGGCGCGCTGATCCACCCCGAGCACTACGCCCGGGTGCTGGAGTACGTCGAGATCGGCAAGCGGGAGTCCCGCCTCGTCGCCGGTGGCGTGCGCCCCGATGGCCTGCCGGAGGGCAACTTCCTGCAGCCCACCGTGTTCGCCGACGTGCGCCCGGACGCCACGATCTTCCAGGAGGAGATCTTCGGCCCCGTGGTCGGCGTGACGCCGTTCGACACCGAGGAGGAGGCCGTCGAGCTGGCCAACGCCACCAAGTACGGCCTCGCCGGGTACGTGTGGACCAGCGACCTGCAGCGCGGCCACCGGGTCGCCCGCGCCGTGCAGTCGGGCATGGTCTGGATCAACTCGCACAACGTGCGCGACCTGCGCACCCCGTTCGGCGGCATCAAGGCCAGCGGCGTCGGCCAGGAGGGCGGCGTGCACAGCATCGACTTCTACAGCGACGTGCGCGCCATCCACGTGGCGGTCGGGGACCTGCACACCCCCCAGTTCGGCAAGTAGTGGGGCGGGCCTCGTGACCCGGTCCCGGACCGGGTCACGAGGTTGGCGCCGGGCGAACATTCGTTGTCCGGCGGCGCACTAGTGACCTTCGACGTGCCGGAAACCGGTGAGCGGGCAATTAGCGTGCCCGCCATGGGCAGCGTGGACGGCGGTTGGCGCCTCGACGGGAAGGTCGCACTGGTCACCGGAGCGGGATCGGGTGCCGGAGCGGCGATCGCCCGCGGCCTCGACGCCGCGGGTGCCACCGTCGCGGTGCTCGACGGGGACTCCACCGGGGCCGAGTTGGCCTCGCGGGGCCTGCGCCGCGGCATGGTGGTGCGCGCCGACGTGACCGACCCGGTCCAGGTCGACGGTGCGGTGCGCGCGGTTGTCGACCACTTCGGCAGGCTCGACCTGCTGGTCAGCAACGCCGGTGCCTGCGAGTGCGGGCCGACCGCCGCGGGCTCCACAATGGACATAACGGACGAGCAGTGGCACGCCGCGCTCGCCGCCAGGCTCGACGGCACCTTCTACGCCACCCGGGCCGCGCTGCGGGCGATGAAGGGCCAGGGCAGTGGCGTCATCGTGACCGTCGCCGCCGGGTGCGGCCACCTCGCCCAGCACGGCGCGGTCGACGGCGCGGTGCGCGGCTTCACCGCCGCGGTCGCGCGCGACGTCGCCCCGTTGGGCATCCTGGTCGGCGGGGTCGCCCCGGACTGCGCCGACTACCTGGTGCCAGACGACATCGCCGCCGCCGTCCTGGGCCTGCTCGGCCCCGGCGGGGAGCGGCTCACCGGACAGACGATCACGACGAGAGGGACGAGCGGATGAGGTTCGCGGACACGGTGGTCCTGATCACCGGCGCAGGCACGGGTATCGGCGCCGCCACGGCGCGGCGCGTGGTCGCCGAGGGCGGCAAGGTCGTGCTGACCGGCCGCCGGGAGGCCCCGCTGCGCGAGGTCGGCGACCCGCTGGGCGACGACGCGCTGGTGGTGCCCGGCGACGCGGCGGACTCCGCGTCGATGAAGGCGGTCGTGGCGGCCACCCTGGAGCGCTTCGGCAGGCTCGACGTGGTGGTGGCCAACGCGGGCGGCCACGGCCTCGGCTCGGCGCTGGAGACCAGCGACGCCAGTTGGCAGCAGGCCATCGAGGTCAACCTGACCACGGCGTTCATCACCATCCGCGAGTCGCTGCCCGCGCTGACCGAGCGCGGCGGGTCGGTCGTGCTGGTGTCCTCGCTGGCCGGGCTGTTCGCGGGCCCCGCCGTCGCCGGGTACGTCACCACCAAGCACGCGCTGATCGGCCTGACCCGCTCGATCGCCCGCGACTACGGCAAGCACGGCGTGCGCGCCAACGCGGTCTGCCCCGGCTGGGTGCGCACCCCGATGGCCGACCTGCAGATGGACGAACTGGCCGCCATCAAGGGAACCGACCGCGACGGCGCCTACGGCATCGCCACCGAGAACGTCCCGCTTGGCCGCCCGGCCACCTCCGAGGAGGTCGCCGCCGTGATCACCTTCCTCGCCTCCAAGGACGCCGCCATCGTCAGCGGCGCCGTGGTCACCGCCGACGCGGGCTCCAGCGCCGTCGACCTGCCCACCATCGCCTTCGACTAGGTCGCGTCCCGACCCCACCAACCACCCGGCGGCGGCCCATGCAGGGGGCCGCCGCCGGTGCTGGGCCGAAGCCGCCGGAAAGCCGACGACCACCGCCACGGTGCGCACCCCGGCCGCTACTCTGTGGCCATGGCGACATGGCGCGAGCTGGTCCAGTACGTGCGCGAGGAGTACGAGGTCATCTCCGACTCCGATGACGAGATCCGCATCCTGTTCAACTTCGAGGAGTTCGACGAGGACGACGAACGCACCCAGGTCGTGATCGTGGCCAGGGAGGTGCTCGACGCCAAGCACGAGTGGGTGCAGATCGCCTCGCCGGTCGGGGTGGCGGACAAGGTGGACCTCAAGGGGTTGCTGGTCGAGATCGGCCAGTCCTCCATCGCCTGCGGCGCGGCCATCATGGGCGACCACGTGGTGCTGCGGCACTCGCTGCCGCTCAAGGACCTCGACATCCACGAGTTCACCGACCCGCTCGAACTGCTGGCGGGGACCGCCGACCAGATCGAGGAGATGTTCTTCGGCGGCGACAACTACTAGTCCCGCCCAGCTACCCACCCCACCGGCGCTCGCCGGTGGGGTTTTTCACGCCATCGGCGGCGGTTAAGCGCACCGGATGGCGGAATGTCCGGTCTGGGAAACCCGGTCAGGGGCATGGGGGGCAATGCGCTCAGGATTTCCTCACCCCGTCATCGGCCGCCGGGGGTGTGTGAATGGCCGTGTCCCCGGCTTTGTTATGGATGGGTGTTATCACGTATTCGCCTTCCTGGTCGCGTGATGCCGCGCCCGGCCCATCTCGTTGCGGCGTTCGGGCCAGCCCGTCCGGCGGTATTCACAGCCCGTTCCGGGCAATCGTGTGAATCCATAAGATCGTGTTATGAGCGAATTCGCTCCACGTTCGAGACTGTTGCCGGTTTCTATTCCCAGAATGGGAACTGTGGGAACGCTGGTCCTTTCGGGTAACCCTGTGTGAATTCCTTTACCCCGAAGGGTCTACATGTGGTTACTTAGCCACGGTTATGTTTCTCGTGTCGCCGGATCTGCGACAACTGTGAATCGCTGTGAACCGTCGGTCGGCGGTCGGGTGGATTTCGCCTGCCCGCTCGAGGTGAAAGGAATTCGATTATGGCAGCACCGGAGTCCGTCGCCGAGGCGCTCGTCGACGACACCGGGGTCCTGGTCGGGGCTGGCCACACCCACGACGCGCGGTGGCGGCGCGGCGAGCGCCTGCAGCACCTGTTCGAGCGCTCGGACCGGCCCGCCGTGGACACCGGTGAGCTGGTCATGACCTACGCCGAACTCGACGACCGGGCCACCAGGCTGGCCCGGTACCTGCTCAGCCGCGGCGTCGGCTCCGGCGACCGGGTCGGGCTGCTGTTCGACCAGGCGTGGCGCTCCTACGTCGCGATGCTCGCCGTGCTCAAGGTGCACGCCGCCTACGTCCCGCTCGACCCGGGGTTCCCCGCCGACCGCGTCGGCTACATCGTCGGCGACGCCGATGTCGCGCTGGTGCTCACCCAGCAGCACCTGCTGCCCGTGCTCGGCGAGAGCGGCACCGCCGTGCTCAGCGTGGACACCGCGGCCGACGCCATCGACGCGCTCGACCCGTCCCCCCTGCGCGCCGACGAGCTCAGCGGCCCGACCGACGACCTCTGCTACATCATCTACACCTCGGGTTCCACCGGCAGGCCCAAGGGCGTCGCGGTCGAGCACGCCAGCATCTGCAACTTCGTCCGGGTCGCGGGCGAGGTGTACGGCATCCGCCCCGACGACCGGGTCTACCAGGGCATGACCATCGCCTTCGACTTCTCCGTCGAGGAGATCTGGGTCCCCTGGGTGGTCGGCGCGACCCTGGTCCCGCGCCCCTCCGGCGCCGCGCTGGTCGGCTACGAGCTCGCCGAGTTCCTCGCCGAGCGCCGGGTCACCGCGTTGTGCTGCGTGCCGACCCTGCTGGCCACGCTGGAGGACGACCTACCGGACCTGCGGTTCCTGCTGGTCTCCGGCGAGGCCTGCCCGCGCGACCTCATCGCCCGCTGGCACCGCGCGGACCGCCGCTTCCTCAACGTCTACGGCCCCACCGAGGCCACCGTCACCGCCACCTGGACCACCGTCGACCCCGACCGCCCGGTCACCATCGGCGTTCCGCTGCCCACCTACTCAGTGGTCATCCTCGACCCCGACCGGACGACAGCCCTTCCGCGGGGGTCCACCGGTGAGATCGGCATCGCCGGGATCGGCCTGGCGCGCGGCTACCTCAACCGCGACGACCTCACCGGCAAGGCGTTCATCGATGACTTCCTCGGCATCGAGAACAACCCCTCCGGGCGCATCTACCGCACCGGCGACCTCGGCCGCGTCGACGACGGCGGCCACATCCAGTACCTGGGCCGCATCGACACCCAGGTCAAGGTCCGCGGCTACCGCATCGAGCTGACCGAGGTCGAATCGGTGCTGCTCAACGCCCCCGGTGTCGTCGCGGCCGTGGTGGACACCCATCGGCCCGACCCCGCCACCACCGAACTGGTCGGCTACTACACCGCCCGCGACGACCTCGACCAGGACGACCTGCGCGCCCACTTACGCAGGCACCTGCCCGGCTACATGGTCCCGGCCTACCTCGAGCGCCTCGACACCATCCCGATGACGCCGAGCAACAAGGCCGACCGCAAGAACCTCCCGGCCCCCAGCGGTTCCCGCAGTTCCTCCACAGTGGACTACCGTGCCCCGGAGACCCCCGTCGAGTCCGCCTTGGCCGAGGAGTTGGCCGCGGTGCTCGGCGTGGAGCGGGTCTCCGCCGACGGGCACTTCTTCACCGACCTCGCCGTGGACTCCCTGCTGATGTCCCGCTTCTGCGCCCGGGTGCGGCAACGCGACGACCTGCCCACCCTGACCATGCGGCAGGTCTACCAACACCCCACCGTCCGCGAACTCGCTGCCGCGCTGCCCACGGCGACCGCGCCCGTGCGGACGCGCGTGCAGGACTCCGTCGACCCGATCCGCGGTTGGCGCTACCTGCTTTGCGGGGCAGCGCAAACGCTTTTCCTGCTGTCCTATGTGTACTTCGCTGCCCTGGTGCTCGACGTCGGCATCGGGTGGATCCTCGCGGGCACCGATCCGCTCGGCATGTACACCCGAGCCGTCGTGTTCAGCGCGGCGACCCTGGTCACCGCATGCACGGTCCCCGTCCTGCTCAAGTGGCTGCTCGTCGGCCGCTGGAAACCGCGGTCGTTCCGGGTCTGGGGGTTGACCTACTTCCGGTTCTGGGTCGTGCGGTCCCTGCTGCGGTTCAACCCGATCCGGCTGTTCGCCGGATCACCCCTGGTCGTGCTGTACCTGCGGGCGTTGGGCGCGAAGGTCGGCTCGGGCGCGATCGTGCTCACCCAGAACCTCCCGGTGTGCACCGACCTGCTGACCATCGGCGACGGCGCCGTCATCCGCAAGGACACCTGGCTCACCGGCTACCGGGCCCAGGCGGGCGTGATCACCACCGGCCGGGTCACCGTCGGCGCGGGCGCCTACCTCGGCGAGGCCGCCGTCCTCGACATCGACACCGCCCTCGGCGACGACGCCCAACTCGGCCACGCCTCGTGCCTGCACCCGGGTACGGCCGTCCCGGCGGGGGAGAGCTGGCACGGCTCACCGGCCCGACCCGCGCCGTCGTCCTTCCGCGCGGACATCGCCGCGAAGGTCACCGCCTGGCGCCGCTTCGGCTACAGCTCCCTGCAACTGGCCACGATGGTCGTGTGGTCGCTGCCGGTCGTCCTGCTCGTCAGCGACCTGCTCTCCGACGCGTTCCTCGCGGTGGCGCCGGTGAACCCCGGCGACATCACCTTCTACGCGGTCCAACTGGCGGCGGCGTCAGCGCTCTACGTCGGTGGTGCCATGATGGGACTCATCGTGGTGACCACAATTCCGAGGCTGCTGAGCCTCCCGCTCAAACCCGATGTGGTCTACCCGCTCTACGGTGTCAAGTACACCCTGCAACGCACCACGACGCGCCTGACCAACTCGCGCACGTACCTCTACCTGTTCGGCGACAGCTCCTACATCGTCGGCTACCTGCGCTGGATCGGCTACGACCTCGGCCGCGTCGAGCAGACCGGCTCCAACTTCGGCGTCGAGCTCAAGCAGGACTCACCGCTGCTGAGCACCGTCGGCTCCGGCACGATGGTCTCCGACGGCCTGTCGGTGGTCAACGCCGACTACTCGGGCAGCGCCTTCCGGGTCCGGCGCACCGAGATCGGGCCGCGCAACTTCCTCGGCAACAACATCGTCTACCCGCCCGGCGGCCGCACCGGCGACAACGTCCTGCTGGCGACGAAGGTCATGGTCCCCACCGACGGGGCCGTCCGCGCCGACACCGGCCTGCTCGGCTCGCCCGCCTTCGAGATCCCGCGCACGGTGCGCCGCGACACCTCGTTCGACCACCTCAAGACCGGGCAGACCTTCCGCGAGCGGCTGGCGGCCAAGAACCGGCACAACCTCGTCACCATCGGCCTGTTCGTGCTGGTCCGCTGCGTCGACCTGTGGGCGGTGGTGGTGCTCAACGCGATCGCGGCCGGCCTGCACCCGCGGTTCGGCACCGTCGCCACCGCCCTCGGCCTGCTCGCCACCTACCTGTTCGTGGTGGCCTTCGGCATCCTCGTCGAACGCGCCGCGCTGGGGTTCGGCCGCCTCAAGCCCCGGTTCTGCTCCATCTACGACCCGGCGTTCTGGCGCCACGAGCGGTTCTGGAAGCTCAGCGCGGGCCGCTACCTGGCCCTGTTCAACGGAACCCCGCTCAAGGTGCTCGTCTGGCGCCTGCTCGGTGTCCGGATGGGACCCCGGGTGTTCGACGACGGGTGCGCCGTCCCCGAGAAGACCCTGGTGACCATCGGCGCCGACGCGGTCCTCAACCCCGGCAGCGTCGTGCAGGGCCACTCGCTCGAAGACGCCACCTTCAAGTCCGACCACATCGTCCTCGGCGCGGGCACCACCCTCGGCGTCGCCGCCTTCACCCACTACGGCACGCGGGTCGCCGAGCACACCGTCGTCGACGCCGACGCCTTCCTGATGAAGGGCAGCGAGACCGACACCGCGTCGCGCTGGCGCGGCAACCCCGCCACCGAACTCACCGGTTCGGACCCCACGACCGTCCCGAACGCCACCCGCCACCCTGCAGAGCTGAACCCGGGAGTGAGCCGATGACCGACCTGATCGCCCAGATGACCCAGCCGCGCGTCGAGGGTGCCCTGCCCGGACCGGGATCGGCGGCCTACCTGGCCCGCCAGGCGCGCACCGAGTCCAACGCGCGCAGCTACCCCAGGGGCCTGCCGATCGCCATCGAACGCGGCGAGGGCAGCTTCGTGCGCGACGTCGACGGCAACGTGTTCATCGACTTCCTCGCCGGGGCCGGGGTGCTCTCCCTCGGGCACAACCACCCCGAGCTGGTGCGGGCCATGGTCGAGCAGCTCGGCTCGCTCACCCACGCGCTGGACTTCCCGACCCCCGCCAAGGACGCCTTCGTCGAGGCGCAGCTGTCGATGCTGCCCCCGGCGATGCGCGAGCGCACCAGGATCCACTTCTGCGGACCCACGGGCGCCAACGCCGTCGACGCCGCGATCAAGCTGTGCAAGACCGCCACCGGGCGCGGCGACATCGTGTCCTTCCAGGGCGGCTTCCACGGCGCCAGCCACGCGGCGATGGCGGTCACCGGTCTGGTCTCGCAGAAGCAGCCGGTCGCCAACGGCATGCCGGGGGTGCACTTCTTCCCGTACTCCTCCTGCGGCCACTGCCCGCTCGGGATGCGCCAGGACACCTGCGAGACCAACTGCGCCACCTACTTCGAGCGCTCGCTGCGCGACCCCAACGGCGGCCTGCCCAAGCCAGCCGCGGTGATCATGGAGCTGGTGCAGGGCGAGGGCGGGGTCATCCCCGCGCGGCCCGAGTTCGTCCGCCGGGTCCGCGCGGTCACCGCCGAGCTGGACATCCCGCTGATCGTCGACGAGGTGCAGACCGGCTGCGGCCGCACCGGCACCTGGTTCGCCTTCGAGCGCTACGGCATCACCCCGGACGTGGTCGTGGCGTCCAAGGCGCTCAGCGGCGTCGGCTCCCCGGTCGCGGTGATCTTCTACGACGAGCGGCTCGACGTGTGGCGCCCCGGCGCGCACACCGGCACCTTCCGTGGCAACCAGCTCGCCTTCGCCGCCGGGACCGAGGCGGTGCGGATCGTGCGCCGCGACAACGTGCTCGGCAACGTCGTCGCCCGCGGTGAGCAGGTCGCCGACCGGCTCGCCGTGCTCGCCGCCCACCCGCTGGTGCGCGAGGTCCGCGGCCTCGGCCTGATGTGGGGCGTTGAGCTGACCGACGCCGCCGACGGCAGGAGCGCCGCCGAGTTGGCCGCCGCGGTGCGCACCGACGTGCTGCACCACGGCCTCATCCTCGAGCTCGGCGGCCGCGACGACCGCGTCGTGCGGCTGCTGCCGCCGCTCAACGTCACCCCCGAGGTCCTCGACACCGCCTGCGACATCCTGCTCGCGGCCATCGCCCGGTTGGAGCGCGGTTGAGATGGCACTCGTGGTGCAGAAGTACGGCGGGTCCTCGCTGGGGACCCCCGAGCGGATCCGGCGCGTCGCCGAGCGGGTGATCGCCACCAGGGCCGCCGGGCACGACGTGGTCGTGGTGGCCTCGGCGATGGGCGACACCACCGACGAGCTGCTCGACCTGGCCGCAGGCGTGTCCGGCGCGCCGGGCCCGGCCCGCGAACTGGACATGCTGCTGACCTCGGGTGAGCGGATCTCCAACGCGCTGCTGGCCATCGCCATGACCGACCTCGGCCAGCCCGCGTGCTCGCTGTCGGGTCCCCAGGCCGGGGTGTTCACCACGCCGGAGCACGGTCACGCCCGCATCGTCGACGTGCTACCCACCCGGGTCCGCCAGGAACTCGACCGCGGCCAGGTCGTGCTGGTCGCCGGGTTCCAGGGCCTGTGCAAGGACACCGACGACATCACCACCCTGGGCCGCGGCGGCTCCGACACCACCGCGGTCGCCATCGCCGCCGCCCTGCGCGCCGACGTCTGCGAGATCTACACCGACGTCGACGGCGTGTGCACCGCCGACCCCAGGGTGGTGCCAGCCGCGCGGCTGCTCGACCGCGTCCCACCGGCGCAGATGCTGGAACTGGCCGCGCACGGCGCGAAGGTGCTGATGCCGCGCTCGGTCGAGTACGCCCGCAGGCACGGGGTCCGCCTGCACGTGCGGTCCTCGTTCACCGACCGGCCGGGGACCCTCGTCGCCGACCGGGCCCACCCCGCGGAGCAGGAGGTCGAGATGGAGCAGACGGCGGTCACCGCGATCGCGCACGACCGGGGCGTAGCCCTGGTGTCGGTCACCGGCGTCCCCGACGACCCGGCCCGCACGGCCAAGGTCTTCCGGGTGCTCGCCGACGCCGAGGTCGAGGTCGGCACCCCGGTGCACAAGGACTCCCGGGGCCGCGTGGACCTGTCCTTCACCGTGCCGCACGGGTCCGCCCCGGCCGCGGTCGCCGCACTGCACGCCGCGGTGGCCGACATCGGCTTCGCCGCGGTCACCTGCGACCAGCGCGTCGGCACCGTGTCGGTGGTCGGCGCGGGCCTGTGCGCCGAGGTCACCGCGACCGTCTGCGAGACCTTCGCGGCGCTGCGGGTGCGGATCGGCCTGCTCACCACCTCCGCGCTGCGGATCACCGCACTGTGCACCCAGGACGAACTGGACCGGGCGGTACGCGCACTGCACGAGGTGTTCGCACTCTCAGCCGACCACGTCGGCGACCACGCCACCGTCTACGCCGGGAGCGGCCGCGGCTGGTGACCGGGCGCGCGGGCGTGTAACACCGCGCCCGCGCGCCGCGACCTGGTGTGTGCGGCCCCGCCCACGTTTTCTGACAGCCCCCCGATCAGCTGGACGGGGCCGCACTCCCTCCCCGCTCGACGCCCCCGTCGAGCCCATGATCACCACCGCCGAGGTCGACCCCGCCGCACCTTCCAGGTCATCACCCCGGCCGGATCTCCGTGGGACATCCTCCAGTCCGAAATGGACTAACCGATGGGTGGAGGTGATGGCAGCTCTGGGGAGAAACACGCCAGCCCGGCGACTGCTCTCAGAGGCCGCTGCCTCTAACTGCTCGATGGGGCGGGCTTGTTGTGCGTGGGGCCCCTGCGCCAGTCGTGGCAGGACCGCAAAGCTGGGGCCGAAGAGCATGGCCCTGCAGCGCGCAGCGCTACGACTGGCGCTCCCCTGCGCAAAACAAGTCTGCCCCATCGAGCCGCCGCGCCCGGCCCAGCCGTCCGGGGCCGGGCCGGCCTGCCTCACCGCTGCTCTCGGAGGCCGCTGCCTCTAACTGCTCGATGGGGCGAACTTGTTTTGCGCGGGGCCCCTGCGCCAGCCGTGGCAGGACCGCAAAGCTGGGGCCGAAAAGCATGGCCCTGTCCGCGCAGAACGCTACGACTGCCGCCACCCCACGCAAAACAAGTCCGCCCCATCGAGCCGTCACATTCAGCCCTCGAGTTGGCCCACCCGACCCAGCCTCCCGAGTTGGCCCGCCCAGCCCCGCCGCCCGAGTCAGCCGCGCCAGCCCCGCCACTGCTCTCAGAGGCCGCTCGCTCTAACTGCTCGATGGGGCGGACTTGTTTTGCGCGGGGCCCCTGCGCCAGCCGTGGCAGGACCGCAAAGCTGGGGCCGAAGAGCATGGCCCTGTCCGCGCAGAACGCTACGACTGCCGCCACCCCACGCAAAACAAGTCCGCCCCATCGAGCCGCCGCACCCAGCCCCCCGAGCCAGCCCACCCAACCCAGCCCCCCGAGCCAACCCACGCAACCCAACCACCCGAGCCAGCCCGCTCAACCCGACCCCCGAGCCAGCCCACCCAACCCAGCCCACCGAGCCCGCCCCGCCAGCCTCACCACCGCTCCTCGGAAGCTGCCCGCATGCTCTGCTCGATGGGGTGGACCTGTTTTGTGTGGGGGAGCGGCACCCGTAGCCTGACCGGCGGCTGGCTGGGCCGTCCCTTTGGCCCCCAGCTTTTCAGGCCCAGCATGGGTGTCGCAGGGGCCCCGCACAAAACAGGTCCACCCCATCGAGCCCACCCACACCACCGCGATCCAGAGCAATGCCGAAGGCGAGCCGACCTCCGAAGTCACCCCACCGCCCCCCAGCTGCAATGTCGCGAAGCGACGAGCCGCCCCCAGCTACCCTGACCCGATGCAGCCCCCCGCCCCCTTCGGCTCCCGCCTCCTCGGCCCAGCCGACCAACGCGGCCCCTCCCTCCGCCGCCGGGTCCAAACGCTGCTCACCATCACCCTCCTCACCGCCAACATCCTCGGCGCCGCCGTAGCCGTCACCCTCTCCACCTGGGTCATCCCCGGCCCACCCCCCACCACCGCCACCCGCCTGATGCTCACCACCGCCGTCCCCGCCTACGTCCTGCTCGCCCTGGCCGTCGGCACCGTCTGGGGCACCAGCCGCGCGCTCCGAGCCCTCCGCTGGGCGACCCACGACCGCACCCCCACCGACCACGACCGCCGCGCCACCCTCCGCGTCCCCCAAGACCTCACCCGCATGCAGGCCACCCTCTGGGCGCTGGCCACCGTCCTGTTCACCACCACGGTCGCCGTCCTGCAACCGGCGCTGGTGTTCACCGTGGCCTTCACCGCCGCTTTCGCGGGCATCGTCGTGTGCGCAAACGCTTACCTGCTCAGCGAATTCGCCCTCCGCCCGGTGGCGGCGCGGGCGTTGGGTGGTGCACCCCTGGCCGAGGAACCGCTGGGCGGCAACGGTGTTCGGGTGCGGATGCTCGGGTTCTGGTGCCTGGGAACCGGTGTGCCCGTCGCGGGGCTGCTCCTCGTCGCCGTCTTCGCCTTGGTGCGCGACACCGTGGTCACCACGAGGCTCGCCGTCACCGTGATCGTCCTGACCGGGGTGGTCCTGGTGGTGGGTCTGCTGGTCACCGAGTTCACCGCCCGCGCGATCGTCGGCCCGGTCCGGTCGGTCCGCGACGGGATGGCGTTGGTGCGCGGGGGCGCGTTGGACACCAGGGTCCCGGTCTACGACGGCACGGAACTCGGGCTGCTGCAGGCGGGGTTCAACCGGATGGCCACCGGGCTCGCCGAGCGGGAGCGGATCCGGGACCTGTTCGGCAGGCACGTCGGCCCGCAGGTCGCCGAGGCCGCGCTCGCCGCCGAGGTCGACCACCAGGTGCTCGACGTGGCCGTGGTGTTCGTGGACCTGGTCGGGTCGACCACGCTGGCGGCGACCAGGCCGCCGACGGAGGTGGTGGACCTGCTGAACCGGTTCTTCGCGATCGTGGTCGACGAGGTGGACCGGCGGGGCGGGCTGATCAACAAGTTCGTCGGGGACGCCGCGCTGGCGGTGTTCGGGGCGCCGCTGCCGCTGCCCGACCACGCGGGGCGGGCGCTGGCGGCGGCGCGGGCGATCGCCGAGCGGCTGCCCAGGGAGTTGCCGTCGTGTCAGGCCGGGATCGGGGTGGCCGCAGGTCCAGCCGTGGCGGGCAACATCGGCGACGAACGGCGCTTCGAATACACCGTGATCGGCGACCCGGTGAATGAAGCGGCCCGGCTCACCGAATTGGCGAAATCGACCCCGGGCGGGCTCGTCGCCTCTTCCCGGGCCGTGGAAAGGGCCGCCGCCGCCGAATCGGCCCGCTGGCGCACGACCGACCGGATAACCCTGCGCGGCCGAACCGAGGACACCCTCCTCGCCGTCCCCGACTAGCGGCTCGACCCGGAAGGTCGACAGGGTCTCGGCCCGCCCACGACGTCGCTGGCCGCATTGCCGAAACGACCGAGTAACCGGGCAGTTGCACGGGGCTACCGGTGTGGAGTCGTCGGGCGGGCGCAGCGTGCTTCCCGGGGCGCCCGAGTCGTCCAGTCAGGCAGCCGCGCCATTCGCTGCGGGCGGAGCGTGAACCCGTTCGGCCCTCCCGTCAGTCCCCAGCAACCTGGCCCGCTCAGCCAGGCAGGCGCACCAGCGTGGCCGGTCCGGTCCGTGAATCCCCAGGTGCGGTGTCCGGCGCGTGTAGCGCGAACCCCTGTCCCACCGGCTCCAGCCAGCCCTCCGCCGCCGCGACTTGTTCCACTCGGGCGCCGTTGACCACCAGGACCTGGGAGATCCCTTCGCTCATCCGCGTCCCCACCCACAGCAGGTCGCCGTCCACCCGCAGCCGTGGTGCCTCCGCCCGGTCCACCGACGCCAAGTTCCCGAGCAGGCCCGGGTAGGTCCCCAGCCCGCGCGGGGCCCGCTCGTCGTACATGTGCAGGGCTAACCCTCGGTTGGGCACCAGCGAGTCCTGCACGACCCCGTAGACCCGGTTGGCCGTCGCCACCCACCTGGCCGCCCCAGCGCGGGGGCGCTCGACGAACAGTGACCGGTCAGGGCCTGCGAATGTCTCCAGGCCGCTGTTGGTGCTCAGGAACCACCCGTCGCGCTCCAAGGCCTGGTGCACCCACAGGCCGGTCGTGTCCTGCTGTTCGGCGATCACCGTCAGTTGCCCTTCGGCGTCGACCGTGCCGATGACCTGGCTGGGGACGATGGTCGAGGTGCGCAGGCCGGTGCGGCGGCGGGTGATCTTGCCGAGGACAACGGCGGCGGTTCGGCCGTCGCCGAGGGCGGTGGGTGGGACCGAGGTGGGCATCGCCTGGTCGAGCAGCCTGCGGCGGACGCCGTCCTCGTTGACGAACCAGGTCGCGGTCGAGCCCAGTGGTCGGGGCACGGCGTTGACCGGGGTGAACGAGGCCGCGGGGCGGATCACCACGACCTGCAGGTCGCCGGTCTCGCCCCACGGCAGGCCGACGGTGTTGTCCACCGGGCCGGTCGAGGGTCCGCGCAGGAACACCCAGCCGTGGCCGCCCTGGGCCAGCAGCCACGGGTCGTGCGCGGTGACCAGGTCGGTGGTCGAGCGGATGATCAGCTCCGGGCTCAGCGCGTGCACCCGGACCACCTGCTCGCGCCGCTCGGCCACCAGCACCAGGTCGTCGGCGATCGCCCAGCCGGTCACCAGGCTCATCGGCAGTTCGCGCTCCACCCGGCCGCCCCGGTCGAGCTTGCGGATCTGGTGACCGCCCGCGCCGACGCCCCAGGTGTAGATCGCGCCGTTGGCCGCCTGGGCGTCGAGCACGTCGGTGGCCAACACCGGCAGGGCACTGGCCCCGGGGCGCCGCGGCGCGGTCACCGGGCGCGCGGTCAGCGTGCGCTGCGCCCACCGGGCGGCACCGAGGGCGACCACCGTCTTCGGGTCCGGCGCGGTGCGCACCAGCCCGTCGTACTGGGCCCGCAGCGCGTCGCGCACCAGCGGGATCCGGCTCGCGCCGCCGGTCAGGAAGATGCCGCGCAGGTCGCGGGGGTCGCGGCCGCTGCCCTCGATGCTCTGCGCGAGCAGCCGCGTCGTCCGCCGCACGTCCTCGCCGACCAGCGCGTCGAACTCGGCGCGGGTGATCCGCACGTCGGTGTCGGCGCCGGGGACGTACTGCACGGCGTCCTCGTGCTCCGAGAGCGACTCCTTGGCCAGCCGCGCCTCGGTCAGCAGGGCGGCGGCCGCGGCCTGCCAGCGCCGGTCCGGGTTGGAGCTGACCTGCTCCCACCACTCGGGGGCGAGCCTGCCCAGTTGGGCGCCGAAGTGGTGGAACACGCGCTCGTCGAAGGTCTCGCCGCCGATCTCCGGGTCGCCGCCGGGGGAGCCGACCACGCTGAAGCCGGAGCCCTCCGCGGTGAGCACGGCGGTGTCGAAGGTGCCGCCGCCCAGGTCGTAGACCGCGACGCTGTCGCGGCCGCCGATCCCGTCGGCGGCGTGCGTGTGGCTGTAGTGCACGGCCGCGGCGACCGGCTCCTCGACCAGCTCGACCGGCCTGCCGGGCAGCACCACCTCGGCGACCTCCAGCAGCACCTGCCGCTGCGCGGGGCTCCACGCCACCGGGTGGGTGAGCACCAGCGACGCGGGCGCCGACCCGTCGAACCGGGTCCTCGCCTCGCCGACGACCAGCTCCAGCAGCGCCGCCAGGGCCCGCTGCGCGGTCACCGGCTCCCCGCCGAGCAGCATCGGGCGGCGGCCGACGTAGCGCCTGGGGTTGCGCTCGCCGCGCTCGGGCCCCCGGCCGACCATGCGCTGGGCCAGGGTGCCCGCGACCAGGGCGCCGGACTCGTCGAGCACGATGGTGGAGGGGATCCTGCGCTCCCCGGACACCTCGAGCGACTCCACCTGCGTGGCGGTCGCGATCGCCGCCGATGAGAAGCTCGTGCCCAGGTCAACGCCAAGACTCCACCGCGTCACGGCGCCCCCGTCCCACTTGATAGCCCATTCGTGTGTACTCCTACAGGATCGCTGGTGGCCGGACGGCGTTTCGGTCCGGGGTGCCCGCGGTCCGTAGACTCCCGCCATGGCGACGTACTTCGACGTGCACCCGGACAACCCGCAGCGGCGCTCCCTGGCCCAGGTGGTTGCCCTCCTGCGCGACGGCGGCCTGGTCGCCTACCCCACCGATTCCTGCTACGCGCTGGGCTGCGCCCTGGGCAACCGCGAGGGCATCGACCGGATCCGGCAGATCCGCAAGCTCGACGACCGGCACCACTTCACCCTCGTCTGCCAGGACTTCGCCCAACTCGGGCAGTTCGTGCACCTGGACAACGCGGTGTTCCGGGCGGTCAAGGCCTCCACCCCGGGCAGCTACACCTTCATCCTGCCCGCCTCCAAGGAGGTCCCCAAGCGGCTGCTGCACCCGAAGAAGCGGACCGTGGGGGTGCGCATCCCCGACCACACCGTGGCCCAGGCGCTGCTCGCCGAGCTCGGTGAGCCGCTGCTGTCGTCCACGCTGCTGCTGCCGGGGCAGGCCGAGCCGATGGTGTCGGGCTGGGAGATCAAGGAGGAACTCGACCACGTGCTCGACGCGGTGCTCGACTCCGGCGAGTGCGGGACCATGCCGACCACGGTCGTGGACTTTTCCGAGGGCGCGCCGGAAATCATCCGGTACGGGGCCGGGGACGCGGCAAGATTTGAGTAGCGGTTTTCGGTTGCACGGTGTGTCTATGCCCACCTTCGTTGTATAACGGGGCTATTACGCTACTGTCTGCTCCCGTGTCGGACCATGACCCTTCACCCGATCAGCCGTTGCGCGAGGTGCCGAAGTTCCCCCCGCGTCCCACGGAGCCGGTGTCGACTCCCGCCGTGATCGTGAGCACCCTGCCGGACGAGCTGCCCTGGTCGCCGAGGACCAGCGCGCGGCCGCCCACCGCCGCGGAGCTCCCCGCGGCCCGGCCTGACGCGGAGATCCCCGCGCAGCCGGTACCCGCCGCTGTGGCCCCCACCGCGGCCGCGCCCCAGCCCGGTGCGCCCGCGGTTGCCCAGTTGGCCATGGCGCAGTCCAGCCCGGTTCACCCCAGCCCGGCTCAGTCCGCCGCGGTTCGGACTGCCACGGGATTGCCCGTGGTGTCGCGGCCGGAGGCCACCACGGTGACCATCCCGGTGGCCCTGCCCTCGCCGAAGCCGGGAACCGTCGGCCCAGGCCCGTCCTGGCTGATAGACCAGCCGCCGAACCGTTCGCGCCGCAAGTGGGTGTACGCGGCCTTAGGCGTGGTCGCCGCCCTCTTGGCCGGGCTCGTCCTGTGGCTGACAGCGGGCAATGACGACCCGCCGCCGGTCACGCCGCCGAAGGCGGGCGGGGAGTACCTGTTCCAGCGGATGGGGGAGACCGTCGAACCCGCCCGCGACAGCGACTGCGCCGAGCACGCCTACGGCAAGGTCAAGCAGTTCCTGATCGCGAACCCGTGCAGGCAGCTGACCAGGGCGCTGTTCATCACCGCCACCGACAGCGGCCGCACGGTCTACACCTCGGTGGCGGTGGTGCGGATGCCGGACCGTTCGACCGCCGAGAAGCTCGAACTCCTGGTGCGCCAGGACGACACCGGCAGCGTCAACGACCTCCTGCGCGAGAAGAAGGCCGTGGTGCCGGGGCTCGACCGCTTGAGCCGGGGTGGTTTCTCGGCGACGACCAGCGACCGCGACGTGGTCATCACCGAATCAGACAGCGCCGACCGCGACGAGGACACCGCCGCGCACAAGGCCGAGATGAAGCGCGTGAGCGTCGAGGCGCTGAGGTTGGCCGAGGAGCTCGGGTAGCCCCTCACAACCGCGCCACAACCGGCTTGCGCTAACTACAGCCGGGGGCGCACAGAGAGAGGGGTAGGTCCATGAGGGCTCTGTTGCTCACGGCGGTCGCGGTCGCCGTGGCACTGCCGGTGGTACCGGCGCAGACCTGGTCGACGGCGGCGTGCGGTCCGGCGGCGGTCTCCGTCGGCGACTACCGGCAGTACGAGGGGACGGGGTCGGGCACGACCCCGTTCTCCTTCACCGTCACCGTGACCACCGCGCCGGGCTGCACCGCAACCGGCTCGGTCGGCTACGTCACCGAGCACACCAGCACCGGCCCGACCGACATCGTCGCCACCTCCGGCACCCTCACCTGGACCGACGCCACCGACGCCAAGCTCGTGGTGGTCGGCGTGGTCCGCGACGGCACCCCGGAGCCGGAAGAGGCGTTCGCGCTGCGCCTGCACTCCCCGCAGAACCTGGTGATCACCCGCGACCGCGGCCGCGGCCAGATCATCGACGACGACCTGCCCGCCGTCGAAACCGGCCTCGACGGCGGCAAGATCTGCTGGCGCTACGAATCCTCCACCGTCGAGGTCGGCGTGCACACCAACACCCCGGCCAGGGCCCCGATCACGATCCACTACCGGACCGTGCACACCGGCGCCAACCCCCCCGGCTACTACCCGGTCAAGGACGGCATCATCACCATCCCCACCGGCAGCACCCGGGGCACCGCCACCATCCGCCTCAAGACCGACCCCAACCTCCCCGACGAACAGTTCTACGTCGAGATCTTCTCCCCGTCGGCGGGCACCCTGGGCCTGTCCCGGGTCCCGATCACGGTGAAGTCCAAGCGATAGGGCGGCAGTACCGGGCCCGGTCACCCCTGGGCGGGGGTGGCCGGGCCTTCCGCTGCCCTGGCCCTGCCACGAGGTTCACGGTTCGGTGGGGAGTCGCACAGCGACGATGCGGTTCAGGGGGCCGGCCGAACTGCTGGCGGTGGGGAACAACACCGCAGAGACACCGGTGTTCCGGTGCCTCTGCGGTGTTCCGGGTTCCACTGCGCGGCTTGCCGCCCCTTGGTTGGCTTCTGGTCCGCGGCCGGGACCCGCGGTCACACGAGGCCGGACATGGGCGAGTGGCCCGGGCACCCCGCGCAGGTGTCCGGGCCACTCGTTTCCCCACCCCGCGGCTTAGCCGGTGGTCAGGCGGAACTCGACCCCGCCGAGGTCCTCGTTCTTCTCATCGGTCTGGTTCACCCGCAGCACCGCTCGGGTCTGCTCGGTGGCGGTGAACTCCAGCTTGGTCTCGAAGCGCTCCTTCGGGTCGATCACCAGGCCGAGGAAGCGGGCCTGCTTGAGGTCGACGATCTCGAAGCGGGATTCGTCGACCTGGCGGACGCCTTCGAGTTTGCCGCCGCTGGCCTTGAAGCGGGCGGCGAGCTCACGGCCGAGGTCGATGGTGACCTTGCCCGCGAAGGGGGTGTCCTGGGCGGTGAAGACCAGGTTGGTCACGGCCCTCGGGTTCGGGTTGGCCAGGGTGAACGGGCGGGTGGTCGGCTGGCCGGGGGTGACCTTGACCGTGTCGACGTTGCGCCAGGCGATGTTGTTGTTGTTGCGGGTGTTGGTCAGCGTGTTGGGGCCCTCGGCGAAGGTCATGGGGTCCGTCGCGGACTCCCAGCGGGCCAGCAGGCAGAAGTGGCCTGGGCCGGGCACGCCGTTCCACGGGACGACCACGCTGGTCACGCCCGCGGGCACGGTCACGTTGACCGCGGTGTTGATGTGCGTCCAGTGCGTCGGCCAGACCGCGGCGCCGCCCTGGGCGGTGTAGTACAGCTTGAGGTTGCCGTAGCCGGTGCCCGAGCCGTTGGGGCCGGGGTTGTTCAGCTTGACGTGGATGAAGCTGTTCGAGCCGACGACCGGGTTGGCGCCCGCGCAGGGGGCGGCGGTCGGGCAGACGGTGATGTCCGGGCTGGTCCAGATCGGGTTCAGGCCGTGCGGTTCCACGCCGGTGTCGGCGGTGTGGTCGCGGATGAACACGTCGGTGCGCCTGCAGTTGCGCAGGGACTGCTGGATGGTGGTCGCGGTGTTGGAGCCGTTGGCCGCCGCGAGGGTGTAGACGCCGCCGGTGGTGTTGGCGTAGTCCTGCATGATCGACACGATCGGTGCCGACACCCCGCCGGTCGGCACGTACACGCTGTTGATCTTGATGCGGTTCTGCGCCTCGAGCGCGCGCTGGTGGGCGTTGGTGACGTCGACCGGGGCGTGCACGTCGTCGAAGCCGCCGGGGGGCGCGTCGGTGACCAGCACGATCATCTTGGTCGCGTTCGAGCGCCACGTGCCGTTGAAGTCGCCGACCTGCGGGCGGCCCAGCGCGGGCAGGTTGTTGATCGCGGTGTTCAGCGCCTCGTCGGAGGCCTCGGGGGTGTTGCCGCCGCCGCCCGCCGCCAGCGCGTTGACCGCGGCGGTCACCGCCGCCTGGTTGCCGGAGGCCAGGTCGTTGATCACCCGGACGTTGTCCTTGAAGCTGACCAGGCCGAGCTTGAAGTCCCCACCGGAGAGCGTCGACACGTCGGAGATGATCGAGTTGATGCCGGTCTTGATGTTGGCGATCGCCGCGCCCATGCTGCCGGTGTCATCGATGACGAAGGTGACGTCCATCGGGCCGCACGGACTCGCCGCGGGCGGCGGGACCGCCTTGGCCACGGCGGGTTCGGCGGTGGCGGGTAAGGCGGGCAGCACGGCGGCGACCATCGCCGCGGTGGCGGCGATGAGCGTCCGGCGGCGCCCGGTTGAGCTGGTCGGCATGGGTCTCTCCTAGCGGGACTCACGGGGTGTACAGGGCTGGCGGAAGCTTGGTCGCCACCGGTTGTGGCATGGTTGTCGCGGAACGCAACCGGCCCCGCGCGGCCCGCGGCACCCCAGCTCAACCACTTGGGTGTTTGCGCAGCGCAGCGGGGTCGTTACGCTCCCTTTACCGAGCGGCGCGGAAGGAGCTGGGCGTGACCCGACCCGGCGAGCTGCGTGTGCTGGGTCCGGTCGAGGCCGTCGGCCCGGCCGGGCGCGCGCTGGTGCACGGCACCCGCCAGCGGGCCGTGCTGGGCGTGCTGGCCCTGCACGCCGGGTCCGTGCTGCCCGCTTCCCGGCTGATCGACGTGCTGTGGGGGGAGAACCCGCCGCGCACCGCGGTCAAGACCCTGCACAGCCACGTCGCCAGGGTCCGGCAGGCGCTCACCGCCTGCGGCTTCCCGACCGTCCTGCGCACCAGGGAGCCCGGCTACCTGCTCGAAGTCGAACCCGAGGTGGTCGACGCGCTGCGCTTCCAGCGGCTGGTCCGCGCGGCCCGCGAGCACCTGGGTCGGGACAGCGCCGAGTCCGCCGCGCCGCTGCTGCGCGAGGCGCTGGCGCTGTGGCGCGGGGACGCCTTCGCCGACGCCGCGCTGGAGAGCTGGGGCTGCGGCGAGGTCGACACCCTGCACGAGCTGCGGCTCTCGGCGGTGGAAGACCTGTGGGACGCCGAGCTGCGTCTGGGTGGGCACGCCGAGGCGGCCAGGGAGTTGCCCAGGCTGGTCGCCGCGCATCCGACCCGCGAGCGGCTGGCCGGGCTGTGCATGCTGGCCCTGCACCGGCGCGGCCAGCACACCGACGCACTCGGCGTCTTCCGCACCCTGCGCGCCAGGCTGGCCGAGGAGTTCGGTGTCGACCCCGGCCGCGAGCTGGTCGACCTGCACACCGCCATCCTGCGCCGCGACCCCGACCTGGACCCCCGGCCCGCCGCGCGCGGCCCGGCACAGTTGCCCGCCAGGGTCGGGCACTTCACCGGTCGTGCGGGCGAGTTGTCCACACTGGACTCCCTGCTGGCGGGCTCCGACGAACGACCTGTCGTGGTGATCTCCGCCGCCGCGGGCATGGGCAAGACGTCGCTCGCCGTGCAGTGGGCGCACAGCGTCGCCGACCGCTTCCCCGACGGGCAACTCTTCCTCGACCTGGGTGGCCACGACGCCGGTCGCGCTCTTACCGCCGCCGACGCCTTAGCGCATCTATTACGAGCATTAGACGTGCCGGACGAGCGCATGCCCGCTGAACTCACCGAGCGGTCCGCGCTCTACCGCTCGTTGCTGCACGGTCGGCGCTGCCTTCTGCTG
Organism: Actinokineospora baliensis; assembly: GCF_016907695.1. Lineage (NCBI taxonomy): Bacteria > Bacillati > Actinomycetota > Actinomycetes > Pseudonocardiales > Pseudonocardiaceae > Actinokineospora > Actinokineospora baliensis. The sequence continues at coordinate 3,909,284 of NZ_JAFBCK010000001.1, forward strand.
GTGGACAACGCCGGTGACGCCGAGCAGGTCCTCCCGTTGGTGCCCGGTGGCGGGCGCTCGCTGCTCGTTGTCACGAGTAGGCAGACGTTGGCGGCACTGGGGACCAGACACGCTGTTGTGCCTGTCGCGATCGACAGCCTCGAACACAGCGAATCACTTGAGCTGCTCACCAGGGTCATCGGCGCTGATCGGATCAACAAAGAACCCGGCGCCGCGGCCAGGTTGAGCCGGTTGTGCGGTGGGATGCCGCTCGCGCTGCGCCTCGCGGCGGCCCGCCTGGTCGCGGCTCCTGGCCGATCGGTGGCCGAGTCCGCGGCGGAGCTGGTGGGCGCGGGCAGGCTCGACACGCTCGCGGTGGAGGGCGACACGCGGACGGTCCGAGCCGTGTTCGCGAGTGCCTACGACCCGCTGGAGCCGGGGTGGGCCCGCATGTTCCGACTGCTCGGGGTGGCGCCGGGCAGCACCGTCAGCGCGTCGTTGGGCGCGACGCTGTGCGGGGTTCCGGTGGAGCGCGCGCGGGAGTCCCTCGCGGCGCTGACCACGGCCCACCTGATCACCGAGGTCGACCACGACCGGTTCCGCTTCCACGACCTGGTAAGAGAATTCGCCGCGGGCAGGGCCAAGCGGGACGAACGCGCGCTGGCGCTGTCGCGGCTGGTCGACTGGTACCTGGTTGTCGCGGACGAGGCCAACCGCGTGATCGACCCGAACCGTGACCTGGTCACCCCCCACACTGCGGCACCCACGGTCGCGCGTCCCGTTCGAGGACCGGCACGGCGCGTTGGCCTTCCTCGACGCCGAGCGGCCCAACCTGCGCGCGGTGGCGCAGTGCGCCCGCGAGCTGGGCAGGCTCGACTCGGCCTGGCAGTTCACCTACCTGCTCACCAGCTTCTTCGACGCCACCGGCCACTGGCACGACCGCGTCGAACTCTGCCGCCAAGGCGCCGCCGCCGCGACCGCCCTCGGCGACGCTGTTGCCGAAGCCGAAATGCTGCGCGCCCTCGGCGTCGCCTACTTCATGACCCGCCGCCTACGCGAAGCCCTCGAAACCAACCAACGCGCCCTGCGCACCGTTCGTGCCGCGGGCGACCTCGTAGGCGAGGGGCACGTGCACAACAACATCGCCAACGCCTACGCGGAATTGCGCCGGTTCGACGAGGCCATCGCCGCGCACCGGCTCGCCGTCGCCCGCTGCGCCGAGGCGGGCAGCGACCTCGGCCGGGCCCTGTCGCAGCGCAACCTCGGGCACACCTTCGTCCGCATGGGCCGAGCCGAGGAAAGCCTCGTCCCGCTGACCGACGCCCTCGCCACCTTCCGCGGCCTGGGCAACGCCCGCCTCGAAGCCGCGACCCTCGACACCCTCGGCGAGGCGTGGCTGCAGCGCGGCGACCACCGCACCGCGCTGGCGCACCTCGGCGAGGCCGTGGCGGTGAGCCGGGCCATTGGTGACCGGTGGCTGGAGTGGGAGTCGCTGCTCGACACCGGCCGAGCCCACCTCGACGCGGGCGACATCCCCCAAGCCCGCACACACTTCCGCGAAGCACTGGACCTCAGCCGAGAAGTGGGCGACCGCCACGGCGAAGCCTCCGCCCTCAACCAACTCGGCCGCGTCTACCTCGCCGCCGGTGACCTCGCCGCCGCCAGGGACCACCTGGAACGCAGCCTCTCCATCCGAGCTGCCGTCCCCGACGACTACGAACTCGCCCACCTCCACCGAGACCTAGGCGACCTCGAATCCCGCACCGGCGACACCAGCACCGCCACCCACCACTGGACCCGCGCCCGATCGCTCTACCACCAGGCCAACGCCACCGTCGAGGCCAACGAGCTCGCCGCCCGCATCCCTTAGGTGCCTGCACCGGCTCCGCGGCTGTACCGGGAGGGCAGTGACAGGGCTAAGGTGCCGCCCGCTTTGCGCGGTTCGCCACCCGCCACTGGGTTTCGCGCGCGGCCAAGGAGAATCCCTCTCCTGCGGCACGGCTGCTGGCCACCGGCCCGTGCGCGTGTGCGGCACCGGCTCGGCCGACTGTCATGTGCTGCGTCTCCAGGCCAACCCGCCATGGGTCGCGCGTGTTCGCTCTACCACCAGGCCAACGCCACCGTCGAGGCCAACGAGCTCGCTGCCCGCATCCCTTAGACCTCAGGGAAGTCCCAGCGGTCGAGGAACTCCGGCAGGGTCATGCCGAGCAGGTGGGCGTCCCAGTGCTTGCCGCCGAAGAACTCGTGGGATCGGAGGCGGCCTTCTTCGGTGAAGCCGAGGGATCGGTGCAGGGCCAGAGAGCCCTCGTTGAACTCGTAGACCTTCACCTCGCACTTGGTGAACCTCTGCTCCCCGAACATGTAGCGCAGGAGCAGGCCCACGGCGTCGGCGGCGTAGCCGCGGCGTTGGTACTGGTGGCCGATCCCGATGCCGTAGCTGAACCGGCCCGCGCGGCGGTCGACGCCCGCGGTGCTGAGGCTGCCCACGAGGTGGCCGGTCTCGCGGGATTCGATCGCGAGGTCGAGGTTCTCGCTGACCTGGGTGGACCGGCTCGTCGCGGCTTCGCGGAACCAGCGGGCCGAGCGCGGCGGGTACACCCGGTCGACCGCGCGCATGTCGCCGGTGTGTTCGGCGAAGCCCTGGAAGACCTGCCAGTCTTCCGGTTCGACGCCGCGCAGCCGCACCCGGGTTCCGGTCCACAGCGAGCTCATGCCGCGCAGTCAACCAACGCAGGGCCCGGCGGGGCCAGCGGATATCGGCTACTCGGCGCGTTCGCGGATCGGCACGGCGAACCACAGCAGCATGATCAGCAGGCCGCACACCCCGGCGACGGCGAACGCGCCCCAGCCGCCGATCACCATCTCGGCCAGCAGCAGCACCGACGCGGTGACCGCCAGGGACAGGCACACCATCCCGGCGATCGTGGTGCGCGTGGCCAGCCGCATGATCTCGGCGCGCTTGCCCTGCCGGAACAGGATCCGGTGCCAGGCGGCAGGCGCGGTCAGCAGCCCGACGGACGCGACCGCGAACAGCACCGCCACCAGGTGCGTCGCCCGTTCGAAGGTGTTCGCGTCGCGGGTGTAGACCTCGGTGAACGCGATCGAGAGCAGGAACCCGAACAGGATCTGCACCCCCGCTTGGGCCACCCGCAGCTCTTGCAGCAGTTCGTTGAGGTTGCGGGTCAGCCGCTGCTGGGGCGACTCTTCGGGCTCTGCGGCGGTCATGGGGGCTCCTGCTCGTCGGTGGGGACCTGATCCGAACATTCCTCGCCTCAGCCCCGGGCAAACCGGACAGCGCCGCGGCGACCGTAGGATCGGGCGCATGACCGTCGAAGTGGTGGACGTCGCCGAGCGCGGCCGGTTCGAGGCCCGGGTGGACGGGCGGGTAGCCGGGTTCGCCGAGTACCTGCGCGGCGCTGACCTGGTCGTGTACCCGCACACGGAGGTCGACTCCGCGTTCGAGGGCCAAGGCGTGGGCGGCGTACTGGCCAGGGCCGCCCTGGAGGACGCCCGCGCCCGGGGCCTGGCGGTCTTGGCGACCTGCCCGTTCATCGCCGCCTGGATGCGGCGGCACCCCGAGTACCTGGACCTCGCCTACCAGAACCGGTCCAGCGCCGCCGACTAGCGGCGGTGGTCGGCCAGGATCCGGCGCAGGTAGTCCGCCAGCCCGACCGTGCGGTCGTCGAGCTCCACCTCGACCGGCGCCGGGTAGGGCTCCCACGCCGAGATCAGCGCCCGCACCACCGACCCATCGTGGCGCAGCGCGGCGCTCTCGCCCCGCGCGACCGGCGTGTACACCGGGCGCACCGTGGTCTGCGCCATGCTGATGACCACGCCCCGGCCCAGGCTCCAGCCGCGCACCCCGCCCGGCTCGGCGACCACCCGGTGCCGCACCTTGGCGCCCTCGGTGGTCTCCCGGTGCTCGCCGCGGGGGAGCTTCTCCACGTGCTCGACCGGCAGCGGCGCGGGCAGCAGCCCACCGGCGAACGCCGCCGCAGGGAAGTCGCGCACCGCTTGTTCCACCTGGGCCAACACATCGGGGCCCGCCACCTTGCGCCGCTCGGCGTCGCGGGCCAGCCAGCGGGGCCAGGCGAGCGGGTCGAGCAACGTGCTCAGGTCGATCACGGCGTGATCGTACGTCCGACCACCGGTGGCTCTCATGCGTGGATCCCCTGCGGCATGCGCGGCAGCCTAGGCGCGGCGGGTGAACGCCACCCTCGCGCCGGATGGCGTTACCGTGTTGCCCCATGGACCACGCCGCGGTACTGGTCGACCACACCGCCCGGCTGGCCGCGCTCGCCGCGGCCGACCCGGCCACCGAGATCCCCACCTGCCCCGGCTGGACCCTCGACAAGCTGATCAGGCACGTCGGGCGCGGTCACCGCTGGGCGGCGGCGATCGTGCGCGGCGGCGAGTTCGTCCAGCCCACCGAGGTGCCGGAGGGCACGCCCACCGGTGATCCGGCGGCGTGGCTGGAATCCGCGTCCGGGCTGCTGCTCGACGCCGTCGCCGCGACCGGGGCGGACAGTCCGGTCTGGACGTTCACCGGTCCGCGCCCCGCCGGGTGGTGGCTCCGCCGCCGGGCCTGCGAGGCGGTCGTGCACCACGCGGACGCGGCCTTGGCGCTCGCGTCGCCGTTCACCGCGACCCCCGAGGCGGCCGCCGACACCATCTCCGAGTGGTTGACGCTGCTGGCCGACGGGCTCGCCGACAACCCGATCCTGGCCGAGGGCACCAGCCTGCATCTGCACGCCACCGACGGCGCGGGGGAGTGGCTGGTGCGCCCGGGACCGGTGTGGGAGCAGGCTCACGCCAAGGCGACGGTGGCTCTGCGCGCGCCGGTCACCGACCTCATGCTCGTGCTCCTGCGCAGGAGTCCCCTTGAGACGGTGGAAGTCCTCGGCGACCGCGGTGTCGCCGAGGACTGGTTGGAGCACACCGCTTTCTGAGTCCCTACCCGACTTCGGCGTCCTCCGGGCGCGCCCGCCGGGGCAGCAGGAAGCCGAGCACCGCGACCGCGACGATCAACCCCACCGTCACCCACAGCACGGCCCGCACCGACCCGGGCTGGTCGCCGCTCTCGAAGTGCTGGAAGAACACCGTCCCCAGGACCGCGACCCCGGCGGCGCCACCGAGCTGCTGCACCGCGTTGAGCACCCCCGAGGCCGACCCGACCATCGGCAGCGTCACCCCGGCCAGCACGATGTCGAAGAACGGCGCGATCAGCAGCCCCATCCCGATCCCGCACACCAGCAGCCCCGGCGCCAGGTCCCAGCCGGTCGCGATCCCGGTCGAGCCGAACTCGGCGATCACCAGCACGATCCCCGCCGCCATGATCAGCGCGCCGATCTGCAGCACCGGGCGGCCGTACTTGCGCCCGAGCACCGCCCCGGACAGGCCCGCGCCGATCGCCGCGCCCAGCGCCCACGGCGCCACCGCGATGCCCGCGTCCAGCGCCGACATGCGCAACCCCAGCTGCAGGTACAGGCCGAGGGTGAGGATCAGCCCGGACATCGCCGCGAAGAACGCCACCCCGACGACCAGGCCGCCGGTGAACGCGCGGGAGGTGAACAGCGCCGGTTCGACCAGCGGCGCTCGGCCCGCGCCGTGCCTGCGGACCTGGTGCACCCCGAACACCGCCAGCACCGGGACCGACGCGGCCAGCATCGCGAACATCCAGCCGGGCCAGCCCTGCTCGCGGCCCTGCACCAGCGGGTAGATCAGCAGCACCAGGCCGGTGCTGACCAGCACCATGCCCACCACGTCCACCTTCGGCGCGTGCTCGGCCCGCGACTCCGGTAAGACCTTCCACGCCAGCGCCAGTGCGGCAAGGCCGATCGGCAGGTTGATCAGGAACACCGTGCGCCAGCCCGCGTCCCCGGGGTTCCAGGCGACCAGGGCGCCTGCCAGGATCGGACCGCCCACGCTGGCCAGGCCCATGGCCGGGCCGAACGCGCCGAACGCCGCGCCCAGCTCCTTGGGCGGGAAGATCGACCGGATCACGCCGAAGCCCTGCGGGATCAGCGCGGCGCCGAAGAGCCCCTGCAGCACCCGGCTGACCACCAGCATCGCGGGCGACAACGCCAGCCCGCACAGCACGGACGTGACGATGAACCCGGCCAGCCCGATCAGGAACATCCGCCGCCGCCCGTAGCGGTCGCCCAGGCGGCCGCCGGTGATCAGGCCGACCGCGAAGGCCAGCGTGTACCCGGCCGCGACCCACTGGATCATGGTGCTGCCGCCGCCGAGGTGGTCCTGGATGGACGGTGCGGCGATGCCCACCACGGTCGCGTCCAGCAGGTCCATGATCTCCGCGGCCAGCACCGCGACCAGCACCCACCACCGCCACTTGTACGGCGCTTGTGTCGGCGCCCCCACCTCGATCGCGGTCATCGACCCCACCCCTGATTCTTCTCGAACACCGTTCGTTGACGAACGCTGTTCTACTAGCGAACAGTGTTCGTGTCAACTAGGCTTTCCCGCATGACCGCCGCCGAGCACCCCCCCGAGCCGCCCTGGTGGACCCCGCCGAAGAACAGCGGCCCCCGGCGCTCGCTCACCAGGGCGACGATCCTCGCCGCGGCCCGCCCGATCCTGCGCGCCGAGGGCATCGACGGCCTGAGCATGCGGCGGCTGGCCACCGAACTGGGCACCGGCCCCGCCTCGCTCTACGCCCACGTCGCCAACAAGGACGAACTGCTCGACCTGCTGTTCGACCAGGTCGCGGGGGAGATCCCGCTGCCGGAGCCGGACCCGGCGCGCTGGCGCGAGCAGTTCACCGCCCTGTGGACCGCCGCGCACGAAACGCTCATGGACAACGGCGACATCGCCAGGGTGAGCCTCGGCCGGGTCCCCCTCGGCCCCAACTCCATGCGCGCCGCCGAGACGACAGTGGTGATCCTGCGCGGCGCGGGCATCCCACCTCAGCCGGTGGCTTGGGCGCTGGACGCCGTCCCGCTCTACGTCGCCGCCAGCGCCGTCGAAAACGCGATCGGCGTCGCCCAGGCCCGAGTGGGCAACCCCCCCGAAGAGCACTACGCCAGAGTCGCCGAGTACTTCGCCGCCCTGTCGCCCACGCACTACCCGCTGATGAGCGGCATGGCCCGAGAACTCGCCGAAGGCGGCCGAACCGAGCGGTTCGCGTTCGGCCTCGACCTGCTCGTCCGCGGCCTGGAGTCACACATCGCGCCCCAGGGGTGACGCGAGCTCGCCGGGGGCGGCCTCGAACTGGCGATCGGCCTCGAAGCCGCTCGGCCGAGGGGCGGCCTGGGGCGAGCCGGGCGAAGATGCCTGATCTTGAGTTGTGCGCGACGACCGATGTCGGCCTGCGCGTCGGTGAGGCCGGTCTGGTGGGCAGCCGGTCCTGGTGCGCCGCTCGGCCGGAGGCGTTCGGCCGCACGGTGGCGGCTCGGACGCGTGGGCAGTTGGGCGAGGCACTGCTCCCGGGTGGTGCTGCGCGACGACCGATGTCGGCTTGCGCGTTGGCGAGGCTGAGTCTGGTGGCCAACCGGTCTTGGTGCGCCGCTCGGCCTGGAGGCGTTCGGCCGCACGGTGGCGGCTCGGACGCGTGGGCAGTTGGGCGAGTGCACCTGCTCCCCACTGGTGCGGCCACCGGGACCGACTTGTGCGCCATTGAGACCGACCTCGTCCCGCCGCCGGTGCGGGCCTCGGTGGTCAGCCTTCGAAAGCGCCCGGTCACATGGCGCGAGCCCGGCGGGGGCGCTCGCTACCGGGATCGGTCCACAAGGGGCGGTGGGGCGATCCCGGTCACAGTGGACGGTCGGGTTCGGGTCAGCCCGTCGTGTCGCGGGAGTCGACCAGGGCCTGCACGCCGTCGAGGATGCGGGCTAGGCCGAACTCGAACACGTGCTTGGGGTCCTCCGCCGCTCGGCCGACCGCGCTGACCACGGCGGCGGCGAGCGGGTAGCGGCTCTGGTCGAGCAGCGTGGTGAGGACCGGGTTGTGCGCGGCCCACCACTGCTGCTCGCTGACCCCGCTCTCGCCGTCCCCGCTGGCCTCCACCGCGCGCCGCGCGGAGGTCTCCGCGTGTCCGATCACCAGCGTGAGCACGGTGTCCATCTCGGTTTCGGTCAGCCCGATCCCGGCGACGGTGCCCAGCTCGTAGTCGAACTTGGCGATCACGTTGGGGCCCAGCGGTGGGCGGCTCACCCCGACCCGCAGCATCCACGGGTGCCGGTGGTAGAGCTCCCAGTTCTGCTTGGCGACCTGTTCGAGCCGCTCGCGCCAGCACCGCCGGTTGTCCTCGGGCGACTGCGCGCTCACGCGGTGTGTGTCGGCGTAGACGGTGTCGAGCATCAGGTCTATCAGCTCGGCCTTGCCCGGCACGTAGGTGTAGAGCGACATCGTGCCCACGTTGAGCTTGTCGGCCACCCGGCGCATGGACAGCGCGCCGAGCCCGTCGGTGTCGGCGACCTCGATGGCCGCGGCCACGATCCGGTCGACGCTCAGGTCACGCCTGCCGTTGCGGACCGGCGCCTGGGTCTGCTTGCGCCACAGCAGCGCGAGGCTGCGCGCGGGATCGCCGCCGCCCCCGGTGTGGTCCTTCGTCGCGTCCTTTGCCATGGTGGCCCGATCCTAACTGGTCCGCCTCGGTGCGGTCGGCGACGCACAGGCCCGGGCCAATCCGGCCACCTGCGGATCACCGACCGTGATCGGTCCCAACGTTCTCGTGTGGACGATCGGCCCGCCAGCCCCCGGTGCGCGCCACCCACCGGGACCGCGCTGCCCACGCGGTCCGCCCGGCACCCGATTCGACTGGACCATCCGTCCCCTCCTGTCGTGCATAGGGATACCAGCGGCGGGTGCCCGGGCGGTCGGGAACCGGCCCCGACGCGCCCGGCGCGCGCAGCCGGTCGCCGAACGGGCGGTGCCGCGGCTGCCCCCGCGACCCCGCAGGACCCCCACCGTACCGGAGTTCGTACGGTATACGCCCCCATGCGCGCGGGGCCCGGACCGATTGCCGGTCCGAGCCCCGTTCCGCGAGCGGATTCACGTGGTGGCGACCCCCGCGCGTGTCGATCACGCGGTGGTCGACGGCTACGGCGCGATGGCGCGCAGCGACTCGATGCTGTTGAGCTCGCTCTCGCGCACCGAGACACCCCTGGCGTGGGTGACCCGCCACAGCGTGGTCAGGCTCTGCAGCGGGTGCAGGAACCAGCCCCACGCGCCGATCACCGGCAGCGACCTGGCGACCCGGCCCCTGGCCCGGCGCTCGCTGCGCGAGTGCCAGCCGATGTGCAGTTCGAACAGCAGGATGCCGACCGCGGCTGGCGCGGCGAACATGATCGACGCCTCGATGCCGTAGCCCTTGCCCGCGGCGTGCTCCCAGTTCAGGTACACGCTGCCCGCGAGCAGGGCCAGCAGCGCGAACCGGGGGCCCGCGCCGGAGTAGGGCGACAGGGCGTACCGGTGCGCCAGGCCCGCGACGATCAGCGCGGACGCGTCGAACACCAGCGACACCACGGCGGCCAGCGGGGTGGGGATGCTGAACCCGCGGGCGTACTCGAACAGCGACCACCAGGAGATGCCCATCGCGGCGACCAGCACCACGATCCAGGCCATGTTCGCCGACCACGACAGCACGGTGGGCACCTTCGGCGTCAGCGGCGCCGCGGGCTCCATCAGCGGGTTGTCGATCCGCTCGGCGCGCGCGGTGACGTAGGCGTCGACCGGGGCCTGCTCGGCGACGACGACGGCGTTGCTCCTGGGGGCCTCGGCGAGCGCCTTGGGCTCCTCGGTCCGCTCGTCGTCGTCGGCGTCGACGACGGCCGCGTCGACCTTGGCGGCGTCGACATCGACATCGACATCGTTGGTGTCGGGCTCGGCGGGGTGGGGGGCGGCGGTCGGCGTCGCGGTGTCCGCGTCCGGGGTCACCTTGTCCTGGGTCGCCTCGTCCGGGTTGGCCTTGTCCGGGCTGGCGGTGTCGAGGACGGCGGTGTCGAGGGTCGCGGTGTCCGCGCCGGGGTTTCTGTCGGTGTCCACGGTGTCCGAGTCGGGTGAGGGGATGGGGGTGGGGTCGTCCTGGCGGGGCTGGGCGCCGACCGGGGTGAGGTCGACGACCGTGGGCGACTCGTCCGCCGCGGGGGCCTCCGCGCTCGAGCGCAGCGCGTCGAGTTCGGCGAGCAGTTCCGGGCTCATCGCCACCAGGTCGCCGGTGTCGCCGATGCGGTTCTCGCCGCGCCAGGTGTTGATGATGCCGGTCGCGTAGGCCCGGGTGACGCCGTTGACCCCGTAGGCGGCCAGCCACTGCTGCACCGCGTGCGTGGTCGGCGGGTCGACCTGCGCGCACGCGTAGCGGATCTTGTCGGCCAGGCTGACCGTGGCCGCGATGGCCTCGGCGTGCTCGGGGTCTATGTCGATCTTCGGACTCACCTGCGCGCTCCTGTCGATGGATGGCTGCGGATGACGCGGACCCGGTGTCGAGTCGATGGGTGAGAGCACTCTGTCGGACGCGCTCGGCGGGCGTCCACCCGGGGGGTGCTGGCCGCGACCGAGGATCAACGATCTTGACCGACTCGTGCCCTCGCCGTTATCAAGGTCGACTTCGCAGGCCGCCGCCGGTCCACAGTGGACCGGCGGCGCCAGGTCAGCGCCACCGCGACCACCAGCAGCGACAGCAGCGGGCGCGGTCCGCCCACGATCGTGGAGATCGTGATGTCGCCCACCACCGCGCCGACGGTGGCCGCGAACAGCCACCCGGGTGCGGTCGCGGGTTTGGCCCCGCGCGCCCACGGCGTGCGGCCACCGGGCTTGACCACCGACAACCACGCCTGCGCCGCGATCGCGGCCACCATCACCGCGGTGCCGACCAGTTGCGGCACCGGCGCGACGGCCCGCTCACCCGCGCGCGCCGCGGCCACCAGGTCGTTGAGCCCGGCGGAGAGCACGAAGATGCCGATGTTGAGCTGCGCGACGGTCACCCCGAACTTGGCCAGCACCCACCAGTGCCGGAAGAAACCCCACGCGGTGCCCGCTGACAGCACGATCCCGGTCGCGGCGGAGGCGTTGGCGAACGGCGCGAGCAGCGCGGTGTCCACGACGTGGGCCATCTCCGCGGCGCCGAGCCGGATCGCCGGGTCGTCGGTGGTGTTGCCGACGACCAGCAGCGTGAACAGGACCAGCGCCTGCGCCATCCAGCCGACGGAGGTGATCACGTGCAGCCAGACGGTGCTCTGCCGCCAGCGGTTCTTCCCCATGTCGATCACCGTGGCGCTGGTGGCCGTCGGCGCGGTAGCGGCGTGATCCCGGTCCCGACCCTGGATTCGGCCCCTAGGGGATGCCTACGGTGGGGGGTGAACCGATCCCCTGGAGGGTGTGCTGTGGCGTTCTCGACGCTGTCCCACTTGGAGTGCCCTAAGTGCGGTGCGCACCTCGACGCGGCGGTGGTGCAGGGGACGTGTTCCTGCGGCTCACCCCTGCTCGCCCGGTATGACCTGGATGCCGCGCGGGGGATGGCGCCTGCCGGGCGGGAAGCGACGCTGTGGCGCTACCACGAGGTTCTCCCCGTCGCGTCGCCGTCGGCGGTGATCAGCCTGGGGGAGGGGATGACCCCGCTGTTGCCGCTGCCCGTGCACGGCAAGCGCTTGGGCGTCCCCGATCTCTGGATGAAGGACGAGGGGCTGATCCCCACGGGCTCCTTCAAAGCGCGCGGCGCGGCGGTGGGCGTGTCCCGCGCGGCGGAGCTGGGGGTACGCGGGATCGCCATGCCCACCAACGGCAACGCGGGCGCCGCTTGGGCGCTCTACGCGGCCAGGGCGGGGATGCGCTCGCTGATCGCGATGCCGGTGGACGCACCCGAGATCACCCGCGCGGAGTGCGTCGCCGCCGGTGCCGAGCTCTACTTGGTCGACGGTCTGATCTCGCACGCGGGCGCGCTGATCCGGGAAGCCTTAAAGCAGCGCCCGGACTACCAGGACGTGTCGACGCTGAAAGAGCCGTACCGCATCGAAGGCAAGAAGACGATGGGGTACGAGATCGTGGAACAGCTCGGGATGCGCGCCCCGGACGTGATCCTCTACCCGACCGGTGGCGGGGTGGGGCTGATCGGCATCCACAAGGCGCTCGATGAGATGCGCGCGATGGGCTGGCTCAATCCCGAGACCCGCTTGGTCGCGGTGCAGGCCGAAGGCTGCCGCCCGATCGTCGACGCGTGGGAATCCGGGGCCACCGAAAGCGCCGCCCCCGAAGCACCGACCACGATCGCCTTCGGCATCAACGTCCCCAAACCCCTGGGCGACTTCCTGATCCTGCGCGCCCTCGCGGAGACCTCCGGCACGGCGGTCGCCGTCACCGACGAAGAACTCCTCACCGCACAACGACAACTGGCCCGCGACGAAGGCACCTTCATCTGCCCGGAAGGCGCGGCCTGCTTCGCCGCCCTCACCCGCCTCCGGGAAACCGGCTGGCTCAACGGAACCGAACGGGTGGTGGTCCTCAACACCGGCACCGGCGTCAAGTACCCGGACACGGTGTCGGTGGAAGTTCCCACGGTTCCCGCGGACGGCGCCCTGCCTGGCCCCAGTTAGCTCTTGCCGAGCAGGGGCCTGCTCGCGGCGAGCACTCCCCGTTCCTGCAAGGCCACGAACACCTCCACCAACGCCGGTTCGAACTGCGTGCCGCTGCCCGCCACCAACTCCGCGCACGCCCGCTCGACCGTCACCGCCGCCTGGTACGGCCGGTCCGCCAGCATGGCCACCCAGGCGGTGCACACGGCCACCACCCGCGCCTCCGGCCGGATCTCGCCCCCGCGTAGACCATCCGGATAACCCGTTCCGTCCCAGCGTTCAGCGTGCTGCCGGACCACAGCCGCGACCGCGGTGTGCCCCGGGACCACCGACACCATGCGGTGGCCGTGCTCGGGGTGGGCGCGCACCAAGCCCCACTCGGCTTCGGTCAACGGGCCGGGCTTCACCAGCACCGACCGCGGGATCGCGATCTTGCCGATGTCGTGCAGCCGTCCCGCCAGTTCGGCGGTCCGGGTGGACTCCTCGTCCAGGCCGGACTCGGTGGCCACCAGGCGCGCGACCCTGGCCACCGCTCGGCTGCGCCGCTCACCGGCGAGCAGGGCGTCGACCTCGTCGGCGAGCAGGTGCAGGTAGTCGAGGCCGTCGACCGGGGCCTCGGCCGCGGCGACGCCGAACACGACCTGGTCGCGGCCCGCGTCCTTGGCCGCGTAGAGGGCCCGGTCGGCGATGGACACCAGGTCGTTGGGGTCGGTGCCGTGCGTCGGGTGCACCGCGGTGCCGACCGACACCGTCACCCGCACGCGCTTGCCGGTGGGCAGCGTGATCTCCTCGCCAGCCACGGTCCGGCGCAGCCGCTCGGCGATGATCGGCAGGGTCCGCGCGGTGGCGCCGGGCAGGATCAGCGCGAACTCCTCGCCGCCGTAGCGGGCCAGCACCTCGCCCGCGCGCACGGTGGCCCGCAGCCGCGCGGAGATCTCCACCAGCACCTGGTCGCCAGCCGGGTGGCCGTCGCGGTCGTTGATGGTCTTGAAGTGGTCGACGTCGGCGATCAGCACCGCCACCGAGCCGCCGGTGCGGCGCGCCTTGGCGATCTCCAGCGGCAGTTGCGCCTCGAAGAACCGGCGGGTGTGCAGCCCGGTGAGCGCGTCGGTGATGGCCAGCCTGCGCTGGTCGGACACCAGGGCGGCGAGCCGGGCGATGGTGAGCGCGAACAACAGCGCGCAGGTCCCCGCGACCACCGGTACGTCGCGCACCGACCCGCCCGCCCACTGCGCGAACAGCACCGCGGGGGCGATCAGCGCGGCACCGGACAGGCCCGCGATGCGCACCGGGCTCAGCGGCGCGTCCGGCACCGGCGACGGCTCGGCCATCGCCCGCATCGTCGGGTGCAGCGCGCTCGCGCCCAGCGCCAGGTTGCCGGTCAGCCAGATCGCGTCCAGGAAGTTGCCCGCCTGGAAGGTGCCGTTGAGCTGCTGCACCACGTAGATCGTGTCCGCGGTCATGATCGCGGCGAGCCAGCCGATGAACAGGAAGAACGCGGGCGGGCGCGACCCGCGGCCCAGCAGCAGGCCCAGCGCGACGGTCATCAGCGCCAAGTCCATCACCGGGTAGCCCAGCGAGACGACCTCGACCAGCAGTGGGGCGCCGAGGCGGGTCTGCGGGCCGAGCACGTACAGCCACGACAGCATCGCCGCGACCACCGCCAGCGTCCCGGCGTCGAGCAGACCGGCCACACCGTGCCCGGGGGTGCGGCGGCGGATCAGCAGCACGATCCCGGCCACGGCCAGCGGGTAGTGCGCCAGGTAGAACGGGTCCGCCAGCGACGGGTACGCGGTCACGTCGAAGACGTAGTGCGAGATGTAGAAGATCGCGTCGGCCAGCGCGTAGACCAGTTGGCTCGCCGCGATCAGCAGCCACGGCAACGCGGGCCGCGGCCGGTGCCAGACCATGCCGGTGCACACCGCCACCGCAGCCGAGGTGCTGATCAGGCAGTACAGCACGACCCGCAGCGGGAAGCCGCCCGCGGTCACCGGGGCGAGGTAGTAGCCGACGACCAGTACCGCGCCCACGGCCAGGTACAGCGCCCACAGCCAACGGGCGGCACGCCGGGAACTGGCGGATGCGGCGGAATCGACCACTCGGACAGAGTGGCATAGCGGCTTTCGGCCCCGCGACACGACTCGGCGGGTGATCATCACGTTAGGCCGAACGTGTCACGGGGGCGGCACCGGGTCACCCGGTGGCCGCCCCCGTGGCACGGTGGGTCAGCAGCTCAGGTTCGAGCCCGGGGTGGTGCCCAACAGCTGGGTGAACCGCTGGTAGGCGTTGATCCGGCTCTGCACCTGGGCCGGGTTGCCGCCGTTGCACTCCAGCGCGCCGTTGATGCTGCGGATGGTCTCGCCGAAGCCGCGGCCGTTGACCATCGCGTCGTGCGGGGTCATCGTGCCGGGGCCCTTCTGGGTGTTCCAGTACCAGAGCGCGGTCTTCCAGGCCACGGCCGGGTCCTGCTCGACCAGGAACGGGTTGCGCAGCAGGTCGATGCCCAGCGCGTCACCGGCGGCCTTGTAGTTGAAGTTCCAGCTCAGCTGGATCGGGCCGCGGCCGTAGTACGCCGCCTGACCGGCCGGGCAGCCGTAAGGCTGGGCGGCGTCGCAGTAGTGCGGGTAGTTGGCCTCGTTGATCTCCTTGATGTAGACCAACCCGCCGGTCTCGTGGTTGACGTTGGCCAGGAACGCCGCCGCCTCTTGGCGCTTGGTGGTGTCGGTGCCGGTGTTGGCGAAACCGGGGTACGCCGCCAGCGCGTCGGTGAGGCCCTTGTAGGTGTAGAAGCTGTTGCGGCTGGGGAACATCTGGTTGAACTGCGCCTCGGACACCACGAACCCGGTGTTGGGGTTGGTGGTGGTCGGACCCGTGGTCGTGGTAGTTGGCCGCGTCGTGGTGGTCGGCGTCGTCGTGGTCGTGGGCGTGCCGCAGTTGTACGGGTCCCAGTACCAGGTGCTCACCACCGGGCTGTAGCCCGGGTTGTCGTGCTCGGCGATGTAGAACTTGCCGTCGGTGAACCGGACGACGTCGCCGGTCTTGTACTGCTTGCCCTGGACCCAGTCCGGGTGCAGGCAGCCGTCCGGGCCGGTGGTGGGCGTGGTCGGCCGGGTCGTCGTCGTGGTGGTCGTCGGCCGCGTGGTGGTGGTCGGCGTGGTGCCGCCGCAGGCGCCCTGGTCGGCCCACACCTGGGCCTGGCCGGGGGTCTCGTTCTGGGTCCACCACTTGGCCGACCAGTTGCGGCCGCTGTGGGAGGCGGTCTTGCCGCCGGTGTAGACGGTCGCACTGCTCCACGCGGGCGCGCAATCGGCGGCTGAGGCGGTGACGGTCGGCAGCAGGAACGCCAGCCCACCCACCGTCGCCACCGCGATCGCCGCGGCGATGATGCGGTTTCTCGACACGTGATCACTCCTTAGGGGCCCGCCGCGCAGGGAGCGGTGGGTCGAAAATCACCTAAGCCGATGGGCCAACCGGCGTCAAGGTCTAGACCATTGCCGCTCGGTGGCGGCGGGTACCCGGTCGGCGGGCGGCTGACCGGGGGCCGGAGATGATCTGACGGCCCGCCGGAGATGATCTAGTGTGGGCCCGGGTCCGCAGGCGCGCTTGGGAGGTCGGCGATGGGTGAGTCTGGCAAGGAACTGTTGGAGCGGGTGCAGCGCGAGCTGCTGCCGGGGGAGCACGACAACCGGTTCGTCCCGGCCGTCGCGTGCGGATCGGCGCCGCTGGTGGCGCTCGCCGCGCTGGCCGCCGAGCAGCACCGGATCATCGCCAGCGACTGGCGCACCTTCCTCACCCTGGCCGCGCAGGCCGTGGACCCGGCCGCGCGCGAGGTGTTCAGCTCGCTGGCCTCCGGCGAGGGGCTGGCGCTGGCCAAGCTGGGCGACTTCGCCGCCGCGTGCGGGCTCGACGAGGACGCCATCCGCGACTACGAGCCCCGGCCGGGGTGCCAGGCCTACCCGGCCTACCTGGCGTGGCTCGCCCTCAACGGGAACCCCAGGGACGCGCTGCTGGCGATCCTGGCCAACTTCGCCGCCTGGGGCGGGTACTGCGCCGCGATCTCCGCGGGCCTGCGCGAGCACTACGGCTTCGACGAGACCGGCACCGGCTTCTTCGACTTCTTCGCCACCCCGGTCCCGGAACTGGAAGCGCTCTACCCGGTGGCGCTGCAGCAGGCCCTCGACGACGGCTGGACCCCCGACCGGGCCATCGGCTACGGGCGGCTCCTGCAGGGCTACGAGCTGATGTTCTGGAACACCCTCGCCGACATCACCGCCTGAACCGGCTGGCGCACAAGCGTTCCGCACGGCCCTCCGGGTTCCCGGGGGGCCGTCGCGCGTTCTCGGCGGTCCGCCCTGCCGCCCACCCCGCCGTCCACATCAGAGTGCCGGAGTGGACACCGCCACCCGGGTCGCTCCGCGCCCGGTCTTTTGGGCTGCTAACTTCCACAGCAACCCAAGCGACCAGTGTGTGCGATGAGGTGCCCAGAATGGCTCAGAAAACCATTGTCCAGCTCTACGACGACCTCGACGGCTCCAGCGGCGAGGACATCCGTTCGGTCGAGTTCAGCCTGGACGGCGTCAACTACGAGATCGACCTGAACGAGGCCAACGCCGAGCGGTTGCGCGGCGAACTGGCCGATTACGTCGCCGCGGCCCGCCGGACCGGTGGCCGGGTCAAGCGGCCCGTCGCGCCGGGCAAGCCCGCCGGTGAGGGCCGCAGCAAGGAGCAGACCAAGGCCATTCGCGATTGGGCCAGGCGCAACGGCCACGACATCTCCGAGCGCGGGCGCATCCCGTCGGCCGTCGTGGACGCTTTCGAGACCGCGCACGCCGAGCCGGAACCCGAGCCCGCGCCCGCCAAGCCGAAGAGCCGCGCGAAGGTGAGGAAGGCCACCTTCTCGAATTGACGCCCACCCCACCCGGCTGGGCGGATCCGGCCGGGTGGGGGGCGCGATCGGGGTAAGTGCGCGAATTCGCCCGCGTCGAGTGGGCGAATTCGCCGGATAGTTCCACGAACGGGTATTCCCGGTTCCGACTTCCCGGTCACCGGAGTCGGGCGGCTCTGCCGAGCAGGTGGTCCCGTTCGGGTGTGCTCGTCGTCTGCCGCGCTGCCGCCAGGTACTGCTCCCTGGCGAGGTCGGGCTCGCCAGCCAGTTCCCACAGGTGCGCGCGCACGGCGGCGAGCCGGTGGTTGGTCGCCAACCGCTCGGCCACTCGCTCGGTCAGCGCCAGCCCCGCGGTGGGGCCGTGCACCATCGCGGTCGCGACCGCCCGGTTGAGGGTCACCACCGGGTTGTCGGTGACCTGTTCCAGCAGGTGGTAGAGCGCGAGGATCTGCGGCCAGTCGGTGTCGCCCGCGGCGCGGGCCTCGGCGTGCACGGCGGCGATGGCCGCCTGCAGCGCGTACGGGCCGAACACCGCGCCCCGGGTGAGCGCGGCCTCGACCAGCGCCGTCCCGCGCGCGATCAGCGCCCCGTCCCACAGCGCGCGGTCCTGCTCGGCCAGCGGAACCAGCGCCCCGCCCGCCGTAGCCCTGGCCGCGCGGCGGGCGTCGGTGAGCAGCATCAGCGCCAGCAGCCCGGTCACCTCGGCTTCGTCCCCGCGCAGCCGGTGCACGTGCTCGGTGAGCCGGATCGCCTCTGCAGCCAGGTCCGCGCGACCCATGTGGCCCTCGGTGAACACCAGGTAGAGCACCTGCAGCACCGCGGCGAGGGAGCCGGGCTCGGCGAACCCGCCGCCGTGGTCGCGGATCCGGTGCTTGGCCCGGGTGATCCGCTTGGCCATGGTCGGCTCCGGCACCAGGAACGCGCGGGCGATCTCGGCGGTGGTGAGCCCGGCGACCGCGCGCAGCGTCAACGGCACCTGGGCGTCCTGCGGCAGCGCCGGGTGGCAGCACAGGAACAGCAGCGTCAGCGTGTCGTCCGCGTCGGGCACCGAGACCTCGTCGCGGTCGGCCGACGCGGCGAGGGCCTCCTCCCGGCGCTTGCGGGCCTGGTCGGCGCGCAGGCTGTCGACCAGCCTGCGCGCCGCGACCCGGATCAGCCACGCCTTCGGATCCGTCGGTGTCCCCTCGACCGGCCACTGCGTGTGGGCGGCGATGAGGGCCTCTTGGACGGCGTCCTCGGCGGCGTCGAAGTGCCCGTACCGGCGCACGACGGCACCGAGCACCTGCGGCACGAGCGACCGCGCGAGGGCTGTGTCCACGGCAGGTGCTACAGCTCGCCGGTGGGGCTCATCAGCGGCCGGATCTCCACGGTGTCGCCCGTGCCCGCGACCACCCGCGCGGCGATCTCGGCGGCCCGCTCCGCCGTGGCGCAGTCGATGATGCTGTAGCTGACCAGCACCTCCTTGGCCTCCGCGAACGGCCCGTCGGTGGCCACCGGTGCCCCGGCCGAGGGTCGCACGGTGCGGCTGTGCGCCGGGTCGGCGAGGCCCTCGGCCCCGACGAACTCGCCTGAGGCGACCAGCTCCTGGCCGAGCTCGGCGAAGAACTCGCAGGCGGCGGCCACTTCGGCGGGCATCTGCCCGGTCGCCGTCCACTCCCGGGTGGTGGCCTCCCACGCCTCGCGGTTGGTGTAGGCCAGCAGCATGTACTTCATGGTCTTGCTCCTCGTCCAGTGAACCAGCGGTCACGCCCTTCGCGTGACCTGGCGACCGGGACGTCGGAGCCGGGGCCGCCGGATGGACAGGTCGGCCGAGACTAGCGGTATTTCGCCACGAGGGGCTCAAGCGTCCGTTCGGGTGGCCCCCGTTGTGCTGCGATAACGGTGTCGCGGTGCCCGAGCGATTACGCAGAGGCAGAGCAAGGGGCGCACTTGGGGGAGGGGGCGGGGCGTACGTGGCCTGGCGGTCGGTCGTCGCCGCGCACTTCAGGCGAACTGAGGGGAAGCTGACGCTCGCGGTGGCCGCGGTGCTGGCCGCCGCTGCGGTGGCGGGCCTGGTCGGGGTGCTGAGCATCGGGCAGCGTGCCGATCTGCTCACTGACCTGGCCGAACGCAAGGGCGCGGTCAACGCGGCCGCTGGGGAGTTCTATAGAGCTCTGGCGGACGCGGACGCCACGTCGTTCTCGGTGGTCCTGGTCAGCGGCGAGCGGGTCGCGGTGCAGCAGCAGGCGTTCCGCGACGACATCGTCGCCGCGGCGGCAGCGCTGGACTACGCCGCAAAGGCCGTGCCCGAGGTGACGTCAACAGCCAGGATCAACGAACTCACCAGTTCGGCACGGCGCGCCTACCTCGCCACGGGGGCTCTTACAACGGCTGAGCGCTTATCGGTCCTATCGTCCCTGTTGCCCGTTTACACAGGTTTGGTCGAAGCGGGGTGGGTCTATTCCAGCCGCGTTGACCCCGTCGGCACCTCTTACCTCAATGAAGCCTCCCTACTGGCGCGGGAAACCATGCTGGAACTGGCTAAGGACCTGCGGGACGCGACCCCACCTTTCGGCGTCGACTCATTCCCGTGGTTTGCGGTGGCGGTAGGGCTGGCGGTCGTTTTGCTTCTCATCGCGCTCCAGCGCTACCTGGCCCGCCGGACTCGTAGGCGGTTCAACATCGGCATGGTCGCCGCGACGGTTCTTACGCTTGTCGCGTTCGGGTGGCTCACCGCCGCATCGGTCATCGCGGCCGCGCACGCGTCCACCAGCGCCGAGCTGTCCAGGACCCGGCTCGTCCCGTTGACCGAGATCCGTGCCGAGGCCCGCAACCTCGATGGTGCGCAGGCCCGAGCGTTGATCTTCCCGTTGATCGGCGACCTCGACGGGTTGACCGCCCAGGTGAACCGCATCGACGGCAAGCTGACCGCGGTCCGTGCCGCGCCGCTGGGCACCGAGTCCCAGTACGCGCTCGACGCGGCCTCCGTGGTGGTCGAGCAGTGGCGCGCGGCGATCACCAGGGACTTCTCCGCGACCCGGCCCAGCTACGGGGAGATCGCCAAGGCCATCACCGCGGCCGAGGAGCTCAAGGACGACCTCGACCCGGCCATCGCGTCGGCCTCGCGCGAGGTCGACCAGTCCATCCAGGACGCCAGGGCCGCCTTGGCGGGGACCGATGTGGGGGTGGCCGTGTTGATGGCCGTCGCGGCCGCGGCCGCCGTCGGGGGCCTGTGGCCCCGGATCGCGGAGTACCGGTGACCGCCCGGCGGGGGTGGACCCGCCTGACCGCCGTCGTGGCCGCTGCCGCGGTCGCGGCGTGCACCCCAGCGCCTCGTGGCGACGTTCCCCGCCCGAGCGCGCCGCAGCCTCGGCCGCCCGCTGTCGAGGCCACGCAGGCGCAACCGCGCACGGTGGGGTGCAAGGGCAGCACGGCGAGCCTGCGCCCGGATGGCACCGAACTCGTCCGGTTGCCGCGCGGCGGGGCCATCGACCGGATCAGGCAGCGGGGGCAGTTGCGGGTCGGCGTCAGCCAGACCGCGGGCAGGCTCAGCTCGCGCAACCTGCGCACCGGCGCGGTCGAGGGCTTGGAGGCCGACCTGGCGATCGCCATCGCCAGGGCCATCTTCCCCGACCGCGACCCGGCGACCGTGCCCGACCTGATCCAGTACGTCGCCATGCCGACCAGGGACCGGTTCCTGGCGCTGACCACGACCGAGAACGGCAACTACCCGCCCGCGACCAACGTGGCCAAGGTCGACCTGATCATCGCCGACGCCAGCGTCACCTGCGAGCGGGTCGACACCTACGGCGTGCGGTTCTCCGTGCCGTACCTGCAGACCCGCCAGGGCCTGCTCACCTACCGCGGCACGCTCAGCGGCTGGGACCCGCGCACCGGGATCACCGGCCGCACGGTGTGCGCGGGCGCGGGCACGATCAACCTGGACCGGATCACCAAGCTCGGCGGCATCGCGGTGCCGGTCGTGGACACCACCGACTGCTTGGTCCAGCTCCAGCGCCACCAGGTCGACGCGGTGTCCACCGATGACGTGATCCTGGAGGGGTTCCGCGACCAGGACCCCAACACCGAGATCTTCCCCGGCGTGGTCGACACCGTGGACCTGGCCGCCGTGGCCATCGCCAACCGCGACGAGGACCTGGTCCGGGTGGTCAACGCCGCGTTGGAGCGCATGCGCGGCCAGCAGATGACCCAGCTCTACGCGAAGTGGTTCCCCGGTCGGACGATGGTCATGCCGCCCGCGGACTACGAGGGTGGGTGACCGGTGATAGACCACGTACCTGACCCGGCCCGGTCGCGCGCCGTCCTGATCGGCGTGGGCGACTACAAGAACCTGCCTGCCCTACCGACGGCGACCGCCGCGTTGGGCGGCTTGCACTCGGTTCTCACCTCGCCTGACGGCCTCGCCTTGTCGCATTGCGCGGTCCTGGCCAACCCGACCTCGGCTGCCGAGATAGTCCGAGTTCTCGACCAAGCCGCAGCCGAAGCCGAGGACCTCTTACTGGTCCACTGCGCTGGGCGGGTCTTGACCGAAGAGGGCGGTACACCGCATCTAGCGACTGTCGGCACGGATGGGCGCTACCTCGCGACGACTGCCCTACCGCTCGCCGAGATCCGTAGGATCTTGAGGCGCTGTCAGGCATCCAGGCGTGTCCTACTGCTCGACTGCGTGCCAGGGCACGTCATCGGTGACAGCCTCGACGAGAGCGGCGTGTTCGTCCTCTCGGCCCCTGAGCACACCCAGGACCTTTTGGCCGCCTTACGCGATGGCATCGC
Organism: Actinokineospora baliensis; assembly: GCF_016907695.1. NCBI lineage: Bacteria > Bacillati > Actinomycetota > Actinomycetes > Pseudonocardiales > Pseudonocardiaceae > Actinokineospora > Actinokineospora baliensis. The sequence goes on from NZ_JAFBCK010000001.1 coordinate 3,931,445, forward strand.
GGGGGAGGGGCCGTTGCTCACGCTGACGGCACTCGCCGCAGTGGTCTCGTCGGGCCGTGTGCACGACGGTGGACTCGGTGCCGCGGTCATCGCCGCCAACCCGGTCGACCGGGTGCGTGAGTTGCGCGGCCGGATCACCGAGGCCGCGCAGTTGTTGGCCATGCTGGTCACCGAGCACGCCGACACCGCGAACGTGGTCGCCGACGCCCGGCACAAGATCCTCTCGGCCGACCGGCTGGTCATCGGCGATGTCGTCGCGGACGCCGCGGGCGCGGTCCGCGACCTCGAGTCCGCCGCCGCGGCAGGCCACTGGTCCCGGGTGTCCGGGGCGATCGACGACGTCGAGGCGATCATCCACGCCGGGTCCAAGAGCCTCAGCGTCGTGCACGCCCAGGCCAAGGGCCTGCTGGCGCGGCGCGAGGAGTTGCGCGGTCGGTTGGCGGTGTACCTGGCCATGGCGGTGCGGGTGGGGATGGCTGAGGACCCGGAGTTGGCGGCCGCGCACCGCGCCGCGCACCGGTTGTTGTGGACCGCGCCGTGTGACCTCCCCGAGGCCACGGTCGCGGTGACCACCTATCAGAACGCGGTGATTCGGAGGCGCTCATGACGGCGCGGACCCCGTGTGTTCGACCGGGTTGCGACGGCTCTTACCTGGAAGACGGCTCGTGCGACGAGTGCGGCTTCCTCGCTCCCACGGGCACGGTGGTCAAGGCGGCCACACCGAAGCCCGAAGTCGCGTCCGTGCCGTCAGCGCGTCGCGGCAGTGAGACGTGGCGCGGGGTGACGGGCAGGGGGATGACGACCGGCAGCCGAACGCCGACGCGGCCGGGCGGCACCATCGTCGAGCAGGTGACGCTGCCGCCGTTCACCATGGCCGATCCCGCTGACGCTGTCCTGTCCGATCCCAAAGTCCCCTACAGCAGGCGGGTATGCCCCGCTTGCGAGGAGTTGGTCGGGCAGCCGCGCGGAGACCGCGCAGGGCTGGACGAGGGGTTCTGCCCGCGCGACCGCACGCCGTTCTCCTATGTGCCGAACCTGGCCAAGGGCAGCCGGGTGGAGCGCTATGAGGTCCTGGGTTGCCTCGCCTATGGCGGCCTGGGGTGGATCTACCTCGCGCGAGACCTGCACCTGGCCGACGGCACCGCCGAGCGCTGGGTGGTCCTCAAAGGACTCATCAACTCGCACGACCCGGCCGCGGTCGAGGCGGCCGCCTCGGAGAAGCAGTACCTGGTCACCGTGGACCACCCGAACGTCGTCACGATCAACGACTTCGTGGAGCACACCGATCCGCGCACCGGTGTGGTCGCGGGCTACATCGTGATGGAGTACCTGCCCGGCCGAACCCTCTACGAGATGTTGCAGCGCAGCCGCGACGCCCAGGGCGAGCGGGCGCCGCTACCGGTGCCCGTGGTGCTGCGGTACGCCGACGACATCCTGGCCGCCTTCGGGTACCTGCACCGCAGGGGCCTGGTCTATTGCGACCTCAAGCCGCACAACGCGATGCAGGTCAACCAACGCGTCAAACTCATCGACCTCGGTGCCGTCATGCGCGACGACAGCGACAGGGACCCGTATGGCACCGAGGGTTTCATGGCCCCCGAGGTGCAGAGCGGTGCCCACCGCCCAACCAAGCATTCCGACCTCTACACCGTCGGCCGCACCATGGCCGTCCTGAGTTTCCCGTTCGCCGCGTTCAGCAGCGCCCACGTCCACGACCTCCCGGCAAGCTTGCCCTTCGACGGCCCATACGAGTCCTTCGGCCACCTCTTGCGTCGTGCGGCGCACCCCGACCCCGCCTCGCGGTTTCACACGGCCGAGGACATGCGCGAGCAGGTGCTGGGTGTGCTGGCCGAGGTCCTCGCCCACGAGCAGGACGAACCGCGCGGCACGGTCTCGACCCGGTTCACCCGCGAGCGCCGGGTGTTCGGGACAGGCGCGGGCGTTGTCGCGGCCGAGGATGTCCCGCCCGTGTCGTGGGCGGAGGTCCCTGGCGCGTTGCCCAGTCCGCTGGTCGACCCCGCCGACCCCGCCGCCGGGTTCCTCGCGACCCTCGGCAGCGTGGCACCGGACCGGTTGATCGAAACACTGCTCGGTGCGGTCGAGCGGACCCCGGAGCTCTTGCTGCGCCTCGCGGACGCGCACATCGTCGCCGGTGACGTGACCACGGCCCGGAAGGTGCTCGACGAGTTCACCACCGCGCTGCCCGGTGACTGGCGCACGGGGTGGTACCTCGGTGTCGCCGCGTTGGCGGATGACGACCCCGCTGCCGCCGCGACCCACTTCGAAGCCGTCTACGCCGCCCTCCCCGGTGAGCTTGCCCCCAAGTTGGCGTTGGCAGCGGCACTTGAGTGGAACAAGGACACCGAACGCGCCCTTGGCCTCTATGGACGGGTGTGGAACACGGACCGCTCTTACGTCAGCGCGGCCTTTGGCCTCGCTCGCATGCTTAGTGCGAACGGCGAGCCCACTAGTGCCGTCGAGGTTCTCGACGACGTGCCCGAGAGTTCCACCCACCACACCGCGGCCCGCATCGCTGCCATCCGCACCCAGGTCGGCGATCCGGCGGAACTGCCCGAAGCGATCTCCCGCCTCGACGCGCTCACACTCGACGCCGAACGCCTGGCCCGGCTCGACATCGAGGTCCACGGCGCGGCGCTGCTCGCGCTCGCGGGCTCGGCCCCGCTGCCCTCCGACGAACACGTCGACGAGGAGACCCGCCTGCGGACCCGGCTCGAACGCTCCTACCGGGCGCTGGCCAAGCTCACCACCGATCGGGACGTGCGGTCCAGGCTCGTCGACCGCGCCAACGAGGTCCGACCGAAGACGATGGTCTGACCCGGTGACGGCACTCGTCTGCGTCAACTGCGGCGCCACCCTCCAGCCGGGGTGGCTGTTCTGCGAGGACTGCGGCCGGGACCAACGCGCACTGCCCACCGGCGAGCCGCGCGTCGAGCACTCCACGCAGAGACCAGACCTGGACCTCGACCGGGTCGCCGCCATCACCGACCGGGGCAGGCGCAGGGAGCGCAACGAGGACGCGGTAGCCATCGGGACGCTCGGTGACGTAGCCGCGGCCGTTGTGTGCGACGGGGTCGCCTCGGCGCCGGGGTCCGAGATGGCAGCCATCCGCGCCGCGGAGGCAGGTCTGGCGGAGTTGTTGGCCGCTATCGCGCGCGGGGAGGAACCGATCGCCGCGACAACCGCGGCCGCGAACTCAGCCGCAGACGCCGCCGCGCTGTTGGGCGACCCGTCCGATAAGAACCCACCTTGCTGCACCTACGTCTCCGCGCTCGTCACAGCTGAGGACGTCACCGTGGGGTGGGTCGGTGACAGCCCCGCCTACTGGGCGGGCTCAACGGGGATGCGCAGGCTCACTGTCGACGACTCGGCGGCGGGCAGGCTCATCGCGCAAGGCGTAGGCATCGAAGACCCGCGTATGGCCGAACCCGGCGTCCACGCGTTGGAACGCTGGCTCGGGGCCGACGCCGGGCCGATCAGCGCCCAAGTGCGCCGCTTCAGCCCACCCGAACCCGGCCTCGTCTTGCTGTGCAGCGACGGCCTCTCCCGCTACGTCGACGCCGGGCTGGTCGCCCCGGCCGACCACCTCGGCACCCCCGCCGCGGTCACCCGCACCCTGCTCGGCCGCGCGCTGGCCGCGGGCGGCCACGACAACGTCACCGTCGCCGCGATCACCGCGACCGGAGGAGGACCGGCATGACCCTCGAGTTCGAGGTCCACGTCGACCAGAACGAGTACCTGCCCTCGGGCGCGCGGACCATGGACGCGGTCGTCTCGGTCACCCTCACCGGGGACACCCTGGGCCAGCCGGGCACCGACCGGGGCCTGGCCAGGGTCATCATGATCGACACATCCGGGTCCATGTCCGGCAACAAGATCGCCCAGGCCAAACTGGCGGTCAACGCGGTCGTCGCCGCCCTGCCCGACGGGGTGGCCTTCGCCATCGTCGCGGGCACCGAGATCGCCACCATGGTCTACCCGAGCACCCCGACCCTGGCCGAGGCCTCCTCCAGCACCCGCAACAAGGCGCGGCAGGCCGTCGGCAAGCTGGTGGCGGGCGGCGGCACCGCGATCGGCACCTGGCTGCGCCTGGCCGAGCAGTTGTTCGCGACCACCACCGCCCCGATCCGGCACGCGGTGCTGCTCACCGACGGCCGCAACGAACACGAGACCACCGAACAGTTCTACGAGACGGTGACCTCCTGCGAGGGCAAGTTCACCTGCGACGCGCGCGGGGTCGGCGACGGGGGATGGCAAGCGCGCACCCTAGAGCGCATCGCCGACACACTGCACGGTTCGGTGCGCGGCCTCCCTGACGCGGCGGCACTCGTCGCGGAGTTCAAGGAGATCACCGAGAACCTCATGGGCACAGCCGCGGTCGACGTCACACTACGGCTGTGGACGCCCGCTCACGCGCGGCTGCGGTTCCTCAAACAGGTCTTCCCGCGCATAGTCGACCTGACCGACCGTGGCATCGTCATCAGCCCGCGCGTGCGCGAGTACCCCACCGGCCATTGGTCGGCCGAAACCCGTGACTTCCACCTGTCCATAGAGGTCGACACGGGCGAGGTGGGGGAGGGGCTGGTCGCGGCGCGGGTCAGCATGTCCGTCGGCGACCAGCAGTCCGCCGAGCACCGCGTCCGCGCGTTCTGGACCGATGACCCGGTGCTGTCCACCCGGATCAGCCCCCAGGTCGCGCACTTCACCGGCCAGCAGCGGATGGCCGACCTGGTCCGCGAGGGGGTCGACGCGCACCAGGCCGGTGACCTGCCGCTGGCCAGCGACCGCCTCGGCCGCGCCATCGACCTGGCCAAGGAGCACGGCAACACCGAGACCGCCGCCCACCTGGCCCGCCTGGTCGAGGACGACGGCACGGGCACCCACCGGGTCCGCGACCGGATGGCCGACGTGCTCAAGGAAATGGCCCACATCGAGTCCAAGCGCACCACCCGGGTGCGCTCCGCCGAGGAGTAGCCCATGCCCCGGTGCCCCAAGGGCCACGAGTCCACCGACCCGACCGAGTGCGACGTGTGCGGCCGCCCCCTCGGCGCCGCCCCCGTCCCCGCGCACCCCACCGCCCCCGAACCCACCGCGGCCTGGGACTGCCCGCAGAGCCACCCCGGCCAAACCGGCCGCTTCTGCGAGGTCTGCGGCTACGACTCGCTCCTGCCCGCCGAACAGCAGCAGCGCCAAGCTGTCCCCTCCGCCGAACCCCAGTGGTCCCTCACCGTCGCCGCCGACCGCGCGTACTACGACGAGACCAAGGCCAACACCAACGACCTGCGCATCGACTTCCCCCGGTTCGTCCCGCCCCGCCGCTTCACCCTGGCAGGCGACTCCCTGGTCATCGGCCGCGCCGACCCCACCAGGGGCATCCACCCCGACATCGACCTCACCGGCCCCCCGGAAGACCGGGCCATCGGCCGCTCCCACGCCATGCTGGTCCCCGCGGAATCCGGCTGGACCATCGTCGACCTCCACTCCACCAACCGCACCTTCGTCAACAACATCCAGACCCCCATCCCCCCAGACCACCCCACCCCCCTAACCCCCGGCGACCACATCTACCTAGGCGCCTGGACCGTCCTCACCCTCCACGCCGAGTAGCCCCAGTGCCACGCAATCCGCCTATCACCTTCCAGGGCGCGCTCAAGGTCCTCGGCCACCACGACCGCCCCTGGCTAGACCGCCTCGACTCCCTCCTCGGCGGCGTCATCCTCGCGTCGGTCGGTATCGCGCCTATAGAAGGCCTGTGGGCCTTGGTCGACCAGAAGAACGAAGCGGTCCGCCTCGTCCGCACCGGCCTGGACGCGGTCTCAGACAAACTCCTAGGCACGAATGGCGTCGAACGCCAAGACCTCTTGGTCGCCTCCCACACCATCCTCATCATGACCGCCTACTTCGAAGTCGTGGACGAACAGCGCAAGATCCCTCACCGCGACCGGGTGGTATTGGCGACGGGCGTCGCGCTCAACGAGAAGAACTGGCTGAAGCTCCTCTACACCAATCCGCTGCCTGCTCCGTGCGCCACCAAGACCTTCGCGACTCTGCTGACCGATATCAGCGGCTGGGCCTCCCTGATGATCGCCTCCGCCGGGATCGCCGAGTCGGCCAACGCCTTGGGCGACGAGATCGCCTCCCGGTACCACGCCCACTTCCTGCGGATGGCGGAACGGATTCCCGAGTTCCGGATCTGGGCCGAGCTGGCCGAGCGCGCCGCAGTCGGTTCAATCCTGGGCAGGCTGTCCGAACAACTGGCCCACGGCCCCGCCAACCCGCCCCGAGACCTGCGCAAGACCCTCGCCGACGCGAACACCGCCGAACTGGACGAGCCACTGGTTCGCGCGGACGGTGCCGCCACCGTGTTCCCCAGGGTGCGCGAGATCTTCCAGACCCCGAGGGTTCGCCTCACCACCCGCGACAGCAGATCGCTGCTGGCCGACGAGAACTGGTGGGACGAGGAAGGCGTTCGCGTCGACCTGGACCGTGTGTTGGCCGTCCACTTCAGCACCCCGGCCGCGACCGAACGGCCGATGCTGCTGCTCGGCCACCCCGGTGCGGGCAAGTCGTTGCTGACCAAGGTCCTGGCCGCGAGCCTGCCCGCCGCGAACTACACGGTCGTCCGGGTGCCGCTGCGCCACGTCGACGCCAACGCCCAAGTGGACTCCCAGATCCAGACGGCCCTCGACCGGCTCACCCACCGCCGGGTCAGTTGGCCCGACCTCGCCGAGCAGACCAGCGGAACCCTCCGCGTCGTGCTCCTGGACGGCCTCGACGAACTCCTCCAGGCGACCACCCACGACCGCACCGGCTACCTGCACGACGTGGAGACCTTCCAACGCCGCGAGGCCGCATACGGGTACCCGGTCGCCGTCGTCGTCACCTCGCGCACCCTGGTCGTCGACCGGGTGACCGTCCCCGACGGGGTCCCGGTCGTCAAACTGGAGGACTTCGACACCGAACAGGTCGAGGCGTGGAAGGCGGAGTGGAACCACGCCAATGAACACTCCGGCGTGCGCCTGCTGCCCTCCCGCCTGGCCGAGAACGTCGCTGAACTGGCCAGGCAGCCGCTCCTGCTGATGATGCTGGCGGTCTACTACGCGGACTGGGAGGCACCGGAGCCAACCGCGCAGATGTCGTTGACCGACCTCTACGAGCGGATGTTCGAGCTGTTCGCCCGCCGCGAGGCCGAGAAACGGGCGATTGCCGATGTGGACGCCACCGTCCGGTTGACCCTCCGGCGGTTGTCGGTCGCGGCCCTGGGGATGCTCAACCGCGGCGCCCAGTCGATCACCGAAGCGGATCTCGCCGCGGACCTGACCGCCCTCGACGAACCGGTGACCAGCGGCAAACGCCTGCTGGCCGAGTTCTTCTTCGTGCACTCCCCGCAAGCCCGCGGTGACACTGAGCACCGCGCCTATGAGTTCCTCCACCTGACCTTCGGCGAGTACCTGGTCGCCGACCGTGTGGTGGAGGTCCTGCGCGACGTCGCCGACAGCGCGTTCGGCAGACGCGCCAAGCACCGCCCCGATGACGACCTGCTGTTCACCCTGTTGTCGCACCAGCCGCTGTCCATCCAACGGCCGGTCCTCGATTTCATCGCCGCCAAGCTCGCGAAGCTGCCGCCGGATGAGACCGAGAAGATCGCTGAGACGCTCGAGGAATTGCTGGCCCGCTACCACGAGCCGCGGACGGCGAGCCGGTTCGACAAGTACCGGCCACTACCCGACCACAGCGTCCGCCAAACCGCCGCGTTCAGCGTGAACCTGGTGCTCCTGCGCATCGCCTGCCCCCAGGGCGACCTCGATCTCGCCGCCATGCGCCTTGTCGACAAGGACAGGTGGCGGTCCCTGGTGCGGCTCTGGTACGCGGGACTCGATTCGACCGCCCTGCTCTCGATCGGCGCCAGCATGGATGTGCGCGATGACCGTGTCCGCTCCGGCGGCACGGGGTTGCTGCCGCTAGGGCTCACCGTCGCCCGGTTGCTCGGCGACCGCGACCTCCAGGCGCGTCTGCTGATCGGGCACGCTGTTCAAGGACGGTACGTGTACCACGAACCAGCCGACTACCAAGAGTGGCTGGATCAGACCTACGCCTGGCTGGTCGGCTTCGCCGCTCGCCCCACCGGAGGAATGTTCGGTTTCACGTACCCACCTGAACCGTACGACCCCACCCGGTTGTCGACGGTCATCGATCTGGCGACGCACGTCTTGCGGATCCGATCCCTTGAGTGGCATCCCCACTTCCTGGCTGAGTTTCTCGTCTGGCTGGCCGATCTCCCGGGCGATCGGAGGTGGCTGGTCGACATCGTCGCGCTGCACGGCGCCGCTGCCCGCCGCGCTCTGGTCGAGGAGATCCGGTCGACCCCCACCAGCAGGCTGCTCATCGAGGAACTCGCCCAGCTCGAATGGGACGCCCCTGCCTAGCTCGGTGGGACCGGGCGTGGTGTGCTGTGCGGGTGACTGGTCCGAGACAGGGGCGCTTTCCCGTGCGGTTCGGGACCGCGGAGGTGGTGCGGGACCTGGACCGGGCGAACGGGTGGTTGCTCAGCGTCGACGGGGTGGCGCAGTCCTACGTCGACGTTGACGATCCGACGCACCTGGAGTTCGACTACGTGCGGCGGATCGCGGACGTGCTGGACTGCTGGGGGGAGGCGGGGGCGGCGGTCGACGCGCTGCACCTGGGGGGTGGGGCGTGCACGGTGGCGCGCTACCTGTCGGTGACCCGGCCGGGGTCGCGGCAGGTGGTGATCGACGCCGACGGGGGGATGGTGGCGCTGGTGCGCGACCAGTTCGGCGTCGACGCGATCCCGGGGGTGACCGTCCACGTGGGAGACGGCCGGGCCGGGGCGACCGACCGCGAGGACCTGTCCGCCGACGTCGTGGTGGTCGACGCCTTCGAGCGGGGAATGGTCTCGGCGGGCCTGTTCAGCGTGGAAGCGACCAGAGAACTCTCCCGAGTCCTCCGCGCCGACGGCGTCTACCTCGCCAACCTCTCCGACGGCCCCGGCCTCCCCTTCGCCAGCCGCGCAGTCGCCACCCTCTCAGCGGTCTTCGGCAACGTCCTCCTCCTAGCCGAACCCGCCGTCCTCCGCGGCCGCCGCTACGGCAACATCGTCCTGGCCGCCTCCGCCGTGGACCTCCCCACCGACCACATAGCCGCGCGAGCCGCCAACGCCGCCTTCCCCGCCCGCTGCGTGACGGCTGCCGAACTCCGCGCCCTGGTAGGCCCGGCCCGCCCCCTGACCGACGCCGAACCAATCACCCCGCCGGTGCCGCCCAAGGACCCCTTCGCTACCTGATCTCGAGTCGGCTCCTCGCCTTCGGCATTGCGACCCGGACCCGTGGTGGTGCGGTGTGCTCGATGGGGCGGGGTCGGCTCGCCTTCGGCATTGCGCTGGATCGTGGTGGGTGGGGTGGGCTCGATGGGTCGGGGTCGGCTCGCCTTCGGCATCGCGACCCGGACCCGTCGTGGTCCGGTGTGCTCGATGGGGCGAACTTGGTTTGCGCGGGGCCCCTGCGCTACCCGTGGCAGGACCGCAAAGCTGGGGCCGAAAAGCATGGCCCTGCAGCGCACAACGCTACGGATACCGCCACCCCACACAAACCAAGTCCGCCCCATCGAGCATTGGGCGGGCGGCTTCCGAGGAGCGGTCGTCGGCTTGGGTGGGACGGCTCGGGGGGTTGCTCTGGCACCAACCAGCCCACCGAGTCGGCCCACCCAACCCAACCCACCGAGTCAGCCCACCCAAACCCAACCCACCGAGCCAACCCCGCCAGCCCCACCACCGCCCCCGGAAGTCGCTGGTGAGGAGCCGCGCGGTTTCCGGACAGGGGATTAACTGTCTATTCAAGCGGCGATTTGTTGGTTCTTGTGTTCGATGTATACCTCGTGCGGTGGGCGGTAGCCTATCGCTGAGTGAAGTCGTCGGCGATTATACCAGAACTCGATGTAGCGAGTGATGTGCTGCCGGGCTTCGTCTCGGGTGGAGTAAGCCATCCGGTTGACGCATTCGTTTTTGAGTGTGCCGAAGAACGATTCGGCCATCGCGTTGTCGAAACAGATTCCGGTTCGCCCTGCTGATTGCTTCAACCGGAGGCTGGTGAGGACGTTGTGGTACTCGGTGGACATGTAATTGCTGCCGCGGTCGCTGTGAAATATCGCACCGTCGGCGAGTGGGCGGTTTCGGGCCGCGTTGCGGATAGCGCGGCTGATGAGCGGTGTCTGGTAGTTGTCGTCCATCGCGTAGCCGATCACTTCTTTCGTGCAGCAATCCAGCACGGTGGCCAGGTAAAGCCAGCCTTCCATCGTGGGAACGTAGGTGATGTCGCCGACCAGCTTGCGTCCCGGCGCGGGCGCGGTGAAGTCACGGCCGACCAGGTCGCCCACCGGCGCGGCCGCCGCGGTGGTCAGCCCGAACCGCCGGGGTCTTGGCTGGCAGGGAACCAGCCCCAGTTCACGCATGAGGTGCCGGACCAGTTCAACACCCACGCACACGCCTGCCCGCCGCAACTGGGCATGGACCCGCCGGTGGCCGTAAGTCGAGTCCGAGGCCTCGAACGCGTCCCGGATAAACGCTTTCAGCTCCTCTCGCCGTCGCGCGGTGGCCGATTCCGCCCGGCCGCGCCATTCGTAGTAGCCGGACCTGGAAACGTCGAGCAGTCGGCACATGAACAGGACTGGATACGCGTACTTCGCAGGTTCAAGTCGCATCGTTTCGATGAACTCGTACTTGCTGACTACTCGGCATCCTTCGCGAAGTACGCTGCGGCTTTTTTCAGGAAAGACACTTCCATCTCGAGTTCGCGGTTACGGCGTTCCAACTCTCGTAGTCGCGCTCGTTCGTCCATTGCCAACGGCTCCGACACGGCGACGGCCGAGTCCGCGCCTTGTTCCCGCTCATAGCTCCGCACCCATACACGCAGTGTCTCCGAGTTCATATTCAACTCGCGCGCCGTCTCGGCGATCGGCCGTTTCGACCGCAACGCCATCTGAACTGCTTCCTCACGAAACTCCGGCGAGTACGGACTCCGATGGGCCACGTGCACTCCCTCAACTTCCCGACAGGACAATCTTACTGGGTTCCTGTCCGGAAACCTCGAGGCCCCTCACTGGTGCCAACTGCTCGATGGGGTGGACCTGTTTTGCGTGGGGGAGCGGCAGTCGTAGCGTTCCTGCGCGGACAGGGCCACGCTTTTCGGCCCCTGCTTTGCGGTCCTGCCACGGCTGTCGTAGGGGCCCCACGCAAAACAGGTCCACCACATCGAGCCCGCACTTAAATCGCGGATCCACGCCGATGCCGAAGGCGAGGCGAGGATCCGATGCAAGGCGCGAAGCGACGAGCCGAAAGACAGCGCTACACCGACGCGTGCGTCCGAGCCCGCAACGGCGCCAGCGCCGTGCTCCACGCCACCACCTGATCCAGCAGCGTCGTCAGCGCAGGCACGTTGTACTCCCCAGGCTTGAACACGCTGTAGTTCTCGAACTCCGTGACCAGCGACAGCGCCACCTGTTGCCGCACATCAGCCATCTGCAGTTCGCCCGCGATCAGCCGCAGGTGTTCCACCGCCCGCGTGCCGCCCACCGAGCCGTAGGACACGAACCCGATGGCCTTGTTGTTCCACTCGGCGTACAGGTAGTCCATGGCGTTCTTCAGCACCCCGGACGTGCTGTGGTTGTACTCGGGGGTGATCACCACGAACCCGTCGAACGAGGCGATCTTGGCCGCCCATTCCCTGGTGTGCTCGTTTTCGTACTGCCCCATCGACGGTGGGGTGGGTTCGTCGAGGTGGGGCAGGGGGTAGTCGCGCAGGTCGACGAGTTCGTACTCGGCGTCGGCGCGGCGGGTGGCGATGTCGCGCACCCATGTGGCCACCTGTTCCCCGTTGCGGTTGGGCCGGGTGCTGCCGAGGATGATGCCGATCCTGGTCACCGTGTGCTCCCTTGAGAGGCGTCCACTCCGGACCCAGGCTACGACGGACACCGCACCCCAGCGACTCAGTCGAACAGCCGCTGGCCCCAGAACGCCCCGTCGGCCAACCCGGGTGGGCACGCGAAGTGACCGGATCCGGTGTGCTCCAGGTACTCCATCATCCGGTCGCGTGAGGACAGTGCCTGTTGCATCGGCACGAACTGGGTGCGCGAGTCGCGGTTGAAGCACACGAAGAACAGGCCGGCGTCCAGGTGCCCGAAGCCGTCCGATCCGTCGGTGAAGTTGTAGCCGCGGCGCAGGATCTTGGCCCCGTCGAGGTTCTCCGCGGCCAGCCGGATGTGTGAGTCCTCGGCCACCAGGGCCGCCCCGCCAGCGCCGCGCACGTGCGGGTCGACCTGGTCGAACTCGTCGCGCTGCCCGAGCGGCGCCCCGCTGCCCTTGGCCCTGCCGACGATGTCCTCCTGCTCGGCCAGCGAGGTGCGGTCCCAGATCTCGATGTGCATCCGGATCCGGCGCGCCACCAGGTAGGTCCCGCCGACCATCCACTCCGGACCCCCGGTCACCCACACGTGCTCGGCCAGCGCCGCCGGGTCCTCGGCCTTGAGGTTGTTGGTGCCGTCCTTGAACCCGAACAGGTTGCGCGGGGTCGCCTGACCGGTGGACGTCGAGGAGGTCCGGCCGAAGCCGAGCTGCGACCAGCGCACCGCGACCTTGCCGAACCCGATCCTGGCCAGGTTGCGGATGGCGTGCACCGCCACCTGCGGGTCGTTCGCGCACGCCTGCACGCAGATGTCGCCACCGCCGCGGCGCGGGTCGAGGTCGTCGCGGGGGAAGCGGGGCAGGTCGATGAGGGCTTCGGGGCGCTTGGCCGCCAGCCCGAACCGGTCGTCGAACAGCGTCGGACCGAACCCGATCGTCAGCGTCAACGCCGACGCGGGCAGGTCGAGCGCCTCCCCGGTGTCGGCGGGCGGCGCCTCCCGGTGCCCGCCGACGGCCCCGCCCTCGGCCGCCTCCTGGCCCGCGGTCATCCGTTCGGCGGCCGCCGTCCACGCCCGCAGCAGTGCGACGAGCTCCGCGCGGTCCTTGGTCGTCACGTCGAACGCGACGAAGTGCATCCGGTCCTGGGCGGGCGTCACGATCCCGGCCTGGTGCTGCCCGCGGAAGGGCACCACCGATGAGGCCGGGACCGCCGCGTCCTGCCGCTGTTCCCCGGTCGCGAGCACTCCAGCGGCAGCGCCCAGCCCGGCGACCGCGACACCCGCGCCCGCCAGGCCGAACAACCCGCGCCGGGAAACGCTCACTTCTGCGCCACGACCTCGGCGACCTTGCTGATCGGCTCGCCCAGGGCGTCCACGGCCTCGGCGAACGCCTTGACCTCGGCCTCGCTCAGGTCGGTGTAGAGCTTGTAGCCGTCGCCGGTGTGCTGCTTGTCCAGCAGGTCGGTGACCACCTTGAAGCGCTCTTCCAGCGTCTTGGCCAGCGCCGGGTCGCGCTCGTTGACGACCTCGCGCAGCGCGTTCACCGCAGCCGCCGAGCCCTCCACGTTCGCCCGGAAGTCCCACAGGTCGGTGTGCGAGAAGATGTCCTCCTCGCCGGTGATCTTGCCGGTGGCGACCTCGTCGAGCAGTTCTTTGGCGCCGTTGGCCAGCTGCAGCGGGGTCAGCTCGACCGTCTTGGCCCTGGTGGCGATCTCGTTGACGTCGGTGGCCAGCCGGTCGGCGATGGCGCCGCTGTCGGCCTGCAGCCCGCTGACCCACAGGTCCTTCTCCAGCCGGTGGAACCCGGTGAACTCCTGGCCCGCCTCCAGGTCGGCCTCGCGCGCGTCGATGCGCGGGTCGAGGTCGCCGAAGCTCTCGGCCACCGGCTCGATGCGCTCCCAGTAGGTCCGCGCCACCGGGAACAGCGCCTTGGCCTCGTCGACCTTGCCCGCCTTCACCGCCGCAACGAACTCACCCGTCTTGGCCACCAGCGGCTCGACCTGGGAGTTGATGTAGTTCTGGTAGCTCTTGGTCGCCTCTGCCAGCTTGGTGTTGGTGTCGACCTGCCTGGTCGCCGAGCCCTTGACGGTGAACTCGGCGCGGATGCCGTCGCCGGTCATGCCCGGCCTGCACGAGGTCTGGTACTTGCCGCCGTCGGGCACCTCGACGATCAGCCGCCTGGTCAGGCCCGGGGTGATGTTCTCGACCTCACCCATGATCCGGTCGCCCTCGCCGTAGAGGTAGAACTCGGTGACCCGGGTGCCCTTGTTGCTGACCTCGAAGGTGATCGTCCCCGCGTCGGCCTCCGCGCGGGTCAGCCCGCACGCGTCGTCCTTGGCCTCGACCGCGATCGGCCCGCCCGCCGCGGCGGTGCCGCCGCCGGTGCCGCCGCCGCTGGAGCCGCAGGCGCTCAGCGGGATCAGGACGGCTAGACCGGCCAGGCCGATGCCCAGGTCCTTGAGTCTCACGGGGTGGCTCCTTGCGCGGGGACGGGGCCCGCGACCTTGCGCGCGGGCCAGAGGAAGACGGTGAGGGTGATGGCCACGTAGGCGACCCAGGCGATGGCCTGCAGGACGCTGGTGCGCGCCGAGTAGTTGAAGACGCCCTTGAGCAGCGCGCCGTACCAGGAGTCCTCGGGCACCGGCCCGGACAGGTCGAACGCCAGGGTGTTGAGGCCGGGCAGCACCGCGGCCTCCTGCAGGTCGTGCAGGCCGTAGCCGAGCACCCCGGCGGCGACGAAGATCAGCAGAACGCCGGTCCAGGTGAAGAAGCGGCTCAGGTTGATCCGCAGCGCGCCCCGGTAGAGCGCCCAGCCGAGCACGACCGCGATGCCGATGCCGATCAGGAAACCGACCAGCGGTCCGCTGTTGGTGCCCGCGGACTGGGTGGTCGCGTAGAAGAAGACGGCGGTCTCCAGCCCCTCCCGGCCGACCGAGAGGAACGCGACGCCCGCGATCGCGGCTGGCCCGATGGCCAGCGCGTCCGACAGCTTCCCGCGCAGTTCCCCGCTGATCTTGCGGGCGGCGCCGCGCATCCAGAACACCATCCCGGTGACGAACGCGACCGCCACCAGCGACATCACGCCGCCGAAGGTCTCCTGCGCCTCGAAGTCCAGGGTGCTGCTGGTGAAGGTGATCAGCGCACCGACCCCGACCGCGAGCGCCACGGCCACCCCGACGCCCAGCCACACCCAGCGGATCTCGCGGCGCCGGTCGGACTTGACCAGGTACGCCAGCAGGATGCTCACGACCAGCGTGGCCTCCAGGCCCTCCCGCAGGCCGACCAGGGCGCTGGCGAACACGTACTCCACGCTGCACCTCCGCCGGATTCGGTAAGCCTTACCTGGTCGAACCGTAGGTAAGCCTTACCTGGGCTGTCCAGTGCGACGAGCGTGACATCGGCCCGTTAACCAGGGAAAATGTCCGAATCCTCCTGGTAGGCACGCTTGTGGTGCCACCCGTTCGGGTAACGAATCGGTAGCCTGCCTGGGGAGGAACGGGGGAGGGGTCTGGTGCGCGAACTGCTGGTCCACGATCCGCGCCGGGTCGGTGACTACGCGTTGCTGGGCAGGCTCGGCCGGGGCGCGATGGGCACGGTGTACCTGGGGCGCTCCCCAGGCGGCCGGTTCGTCGCGGTCAAGGTCGCCAGGGGTGAGCTGGCCGAGGACCCCGACTTCCGGCAGCGGTTCCGCCTGGAGATCGCCATGGCCCGCGCCGTCGGCGGCTTCTGGACCGCCGCCGTGGTCGGCGCCGACCCCGACGCCGAGCGGCCCTGGCTGGCCACCGAGTACGTGCCTGGTCCGACCCTGACCGAGGCCGTGCGCACCGGCGGTCCGCTGCCCGAACCCGCGCTGCGCGCCCTGCTGGCCGGTCTCGCGGAAGCGTTGGCGGCCATCCACGCCGCGGGTCTCGTCCACCGAGACCTGAAGCCGTCGAACGTGCTGCTCGCCGAGGACGGACCCCGGGTCATCGACTTCGGCATCGCCAAAGCAGTGCGCTCAACCGCGATGACGGCCACTGGCGTGCTCTTCGGGACTCCGGGGTACCTGTCGCCTGAGCAGATCTCTGGGGGCGATGTAGGGCCCGCGAGTGACGTGTTCGCTCTAGGTGCGGTCATGGTCTATGCGGCGACGGGCACGGGGCCGTTCGGGAATGGGGAGGTCGCCGCGCTGCTCTATAGGGCGGTGCACACCGGGCCAGACCTGGACGGGGTGCCTAGTGAGCTGCGCCCGGTGGTGTCGCGATGCCTGAACACGCATCCACAGGCTCGGCCGACGCCGGCGGACCTGCTGGCGGAGGTGGGGGAGGCGCCGACCGGGCACTGGCTACCGGCGCAGGTGCGGACGCTGGTCGAGCGGCACCACACCGAACTCCTCAAGCCCGTGAAACCCCCAACCCCGACCCTGGTGGACCGTCCCGCCGCCCTGCCTCCTCCTCCAGTCGGGTTACCCGGTGCAAAGTCCGGCGCTGGCAACCTGCCCAAGGCCGCATCGCCTCCTGGCCAGTCGCCTTCCGCGGTGAACGCCGATGCCTTGCGGTTGCGCACAACCCGGGTCGTGCCGTTGTTGTGGGCGGTGCTGGCGGGTGGGTGCACCATCGTCGCGATGGCCGCGGTGGCGAAGAGTTCTCGGTATGGGGAGCAGGGGGTGGCCGCGGCCGCGGCGGTTGTCGCTGTGCTGTTCGGGCTTTCGGCGGTTCGGTCCTTGTTCCGCGTGTTCATGGTCCGCCCCCGCGCGGTTGTGGTCGCCGACACGGGTTTGCGGGTGTCTTCGGCGGACGGCGAGCGGCTGGTGCCGTGGCGTGACGTGTCGCGCGTGCGGGTGGTCGGCGACGGCGGCAAACCCTGGCTGGTCCTGTGGCTGCGCGACCCGTCCACCGCCGACCCGGCGCTGGGCAAGCGCCACTCCCGCCGCCACGGCGGTTTCCGCGTCTACCCGGTGTCGCACCACCACGGCAAACAACGCCGCGCCCGCGACGTCCTGGAGTTGCGCTCCAGCCTCCAACACCACGCCGGTGGAACCTACGACCCCACGCCCTGACGAAGCCACTCCAGCGCCGGGCCCGCCTGCGCTCGTTGGAACTCCCTGAGCGTGGGCAAACCGGGCGGCGGTGGCAGCAGCGCGGAGTGCGCGAAGTACCCCGCGACCGCCGCCACAACGGCATTGAGCGCGTCCCGGTCCACCTTCCACCCGGACCCAGCCCAGAGCTCAGCCGCGGGTGGTCCGCCCCGCGCGGTCCAACTCGGCGCCAGGAACACCAGATCCGCCCAGGGCGCGCCCTTCGCCGCGTGCGGCCAGTCCACAAAGTACACCCGCTCCTCGGTCAGCAGGATGTTGTCCGCGCGCAAATCCCCGTGCACCAACGAATCCCCCGCCACGGCCGCCGCCCAGCCCGACTCCAACTCGGCGAACCGCTCCACATTCGCCCGGCACCAGCCGTCCAACCGACCCGTGAGCACCGGGTCCCCCGCGAGGCTGCGCCACCCCTGGAACCCGTCGTCCTGAAACCGCGGCACCTCCACCGGACACGGCGTCCCCACCTCCGCCAACTCATCGAGCGCCCCCTGCACCCGCCCCCATTCCCCCACCCCAGGCACCCACCCGTCAACGTCCTCGAAGACCAACACCACCCAGTCCCCATCATCGTCAACCCACAACAACCCCGGCGCCGAAACCCGAGCGGGCAACCGAGCCGCGATCACCGCCTCCCGCCGGTGAAACACCGGCGAAACCGCGTTGATCCCCCCACTAACCCCCTTGACGAACACACAACGCCCCGACTCCCCCCAAACCCGAGCCGCCACCCCCGGCGAGAACCCACCCACCTGGGTGACCGCCCGCACCACCCCCTCCCCGAACCACTCCTCAAACCGCCCCCGAACCCCCACCGGCACCGAGCCCCACTCAACCCGCCCACCTCCGCGCATACCCCGTACCCCATCACCACCCCCGCCTCCCCACAATCCGATTCCCGCAGTGGTGGCCCCGGAACCGGGCCGTGCGGACAGGGTGTTCTGGCAGATGGTGGACGAGGCGGGTTGCTGCGAGGGCGGGTTGGCGCCAGCGTTCCCTGGGCGCTGGGCGCTGGGCGCTGGGCGCTGGGCGCTCGCGACGGACTGGCCCCTGCTGCTGCTAGCCCAGCTCACCGAGCCAACCCACCCAACCCAGCCCCCCCCCCCCCGAGCCAGCCCACCCAACCCGACCACCGCTCCCGGAACCCACTGGTGCCACCCCAGCCACCCGACCCCGACCACCGAACCCAGCCACTGGACACTCGGAAGCCGAGGTGCCAGATGCTCGATGGGGCGGACCTGTTTTGCGTGGGGGAGCGGTGCCCGTAGCGTTGTGCGCTGCAGGGCCATGCTTTTCGGCCCCAGCTTTGCGGTCCTGCCACGGGTGGCGCAGGGGCCCCGCGCAAAACAGGTCCGCCCCATCGAGCACCCCCACACCCCACGGACCGGGTTGCAATGCCGCAGGCGAGCCGACCCCGAAGCCGCTGGTGCCACCCCAGCCCCACCGAGCCAACCCCGCCAACCCGACCACCGCTCCCAGAAGCCGCCGGTGCCACCCCAACCGACCGAGTCAGCCCCGCCAACCCGACCACCGCTCCCGGAAGCCGCCCACCCGAACTGCTCGATGGGGCGGACTTGTTTTGCGTGGGGGAGCGGCAGTCGTAGCCTTGCCTCGCTGCAGGGCCATGCTTTTCGGCCCCGGCTTGTGCGGTCCTGCCACGGCTGGTGCAGGGGCCCCGCGCAAAACAAGTTCGCCCCATCGAGCCCACCCAACCCACCCCGGATCCAGCGCAATGCCGAAGGCGAGCCGACCGCCCCGACAGTGAAGCCAAAACCAGCAGGCACAATCACGGCATGAGCGCCACCAGCCGACGCGTCCCGCCCCCTGTCTGGGTGGAGTCGATGGGCGGACCTTTGATCGTCATCCCCGTCTCCGCGCTGGCCGCGTGGCGCGGGTGCACGGAGACCGGCGTCATGGTCGGCGACGCCACCGCTCCAGACGACTACGACCGGGCCTGCGCGCTGGACGGCCTGGCTGGTGTCCTCGCCGTCGGCGAGACGGGCTCCCAGGCGTTGGTGCTGGCAGACGAGCCAGCCACCACCTGCTACCTGCCCGAACACCGAGCCTTCCTGCGTTGGCTCGCTGCCGACTCCGAAGCCGGACTGATCGCCGCGGCAGAGACTATCCTCGCGAACTCGGCCACCGAGTGGGTGGACTGCGGCACATGGGTATCGGACGGCCCGGCTGTGCTCATGGACTCCGCCGAAGCGGGCTCCGGATTGGACGTCGAGTACCCGGGCGGTGGGGTGCCCGCGCAGGCGCCCGTCCCGCTGCCCGCAGGCCGCTGGAGGGTTCGGGCCAGCTACACCGAGGCGGACGAGGAGAACTGGGTCGGCCTGGTCCAGCTCATCCCGACAACACGTACACCGCCGATCCGTCCGGTGACGCCGACCCCGAGATGAACCACACCTCATACCCCACAACCCCCACCTCAAGCACCTGATCCGCCCCCGGATCCTTCACCTCCCCCTGATGAACGATATGGCTCAACCCACCCGCCCCCGCCGCCAACGGAACCGACCACAACACCCCAAACGAATCCCGCCCACTGGGCAAACTGGAAGCAGCCCAATCCGGACTAGGCGTCAACGATCCGGCCCAGTGGTACAGCGTCCACCCAGAATAATCTCCGCCAGGCCGATGATAATGAAGTACAGCCCTATTCTCCGCAGCCGCAAGTGAAGCAAAGACCCGAGAATCCCCTTCCCGCAGCCACAACGCCGACCTGGCAGGCTGAATCCGCCGAAGAACCACGCCGCCACTAACGAGATCGAACTCAACCGCAGGCGCCGTCGCCACCGCGCCGAAGGCGTCGCGGCCAGCGAAAGGGATGTCCGGGCGGCCAGGAACTCGTAGCGCGAGATCTGTGTAGTCTCCGGAAAGGCGTTTGTAGTGCACCGTCACCGAGCCCGCGGCCTCGATTTCCGAGGTGTACTGCGTGTCCGACCCCTGCCGTAGCCAGAGTTGGCCGGTGGGGGTGATCAGGCGGTCGCCGCCGTCTTTTTGGTCACCTTTGTGGATTACCACGCCGACTTGGCGGGCGCCGGGGAGGAGGCGGATCCACGCGAATCGGCCGTAGTGGGTTTCGCCCGTGAAGGGGAGTGGGCGGTCCCAGGCTGTGGGGGTTTCGACGTCGCCCCAGGTGTGTAGGCCCCAGCCGTCGTAGTCGCCTGCGGGGCGGTTGTAGTGGATGACCAGCCAGGCCGGTCCTGCGGGTTCGGGGGGTGCGGCCACCAGCCGGATCGCCGCGCTGTCGGCGCCCAGCGGGCCGGAGCCGTCCTTGGCGACCACCCGGAACTCCACCTCCGCGCCCACTCCGGCCCCCGGCAACGCCATCACGTCGGCGAACACCCGGTACGGCGCCGCGTCGTCGGTCCCCAGCACTGTCCACCCCCGCGTTCCCTTGACCCGCGCCGCGAACGTGGCCTGCGCGAACGGCGCCAAGATCCCGTCTGCCCGCACTTCCACGCGCTCGTCGAGCACCGTTCCCACCGCTGGCGCCACCAGCGTCGGGACGACCGAGGCGTCCCGCAGCCGTTCGGTTGCCCGCAGCGCCAACACCGACAGTGCGGGCACGACAACCCGCACTTTCCCTCCTGTGGCCCGCACACGACCCCCGCGCTCCGGGAACTCGACCTGGTACGAACCGGAAGACACCGGAATGTCCACTGTGGTCGAACTCAGCCCCGCGTTGGCCACCACCACGTGCTCACGCCGGTCCCTCGCCGACAACCTGCTGAACGCCACCACATCACCCTGCGCGAACCTCAGTGCTTGCGCCCCGTCCGCCCACACGTCATCGCGGTCCACAAAGGACGACAACGACGCGAGTTGACGGTAGAGCGGGTGCGCGCGGTTGAAGTTGTCCTGCGCCCCTGTCCGCCCGGCTCCCACGAACGTCTCGGCCATGAACTCCGGTGTGCTGCTGGCGAACATGTCCTGCCGCGCCAGCTTGTCCCCACCATGGCCGGCGAAACCCTGCTCGTCGCCGTAGTAGACGACCGGGTTGCCGCGCCACAGGTACATCAGCGCGTTCCCCAACCGCAGTCGCGACAACAGCTCCGAGTCGCTGATCCCCGGACGCCGGTCCCGTAACATCCACGCGATCCGGCCCATGTCGTGGTTGCCGAGGAACGTGGGCAGCGACGCGGCGTTGGAGTCCGCGTCGGTGTAGTGGTCGTCGGCGAGCAGGACATCGGCCAGGCGGTCGGCGCCGCGGCCGGAGAGGAAGTCCGCCGCGCCAGCCTGGAACGGGAAGTCGAGGGTGGCCTGCATGGTGCCGGTGGTGGTGTAGGACGAGGTGAGCTCGGCGTCGTCGCTGTACACCTCGCCGAACACGAAGAAGTCGGGCTTGCCGCGCGCCTTCGCGTACGCCTTCACCTTGGGCGCCAATGCTTGCCAG
The DNA here is from genome assembly GCF_016907695.1 of Actinokineospora baliensis. Lineage (NCBI taxonomy): Bacteria > Bacillati > Actinomycetota > Actinomycetes > Pseudonocardiales > Pseudonocardiaceae > Actinokineospora > Actinokineospora baliensis. The sequence goes on from NZ_JAFBCK010000001.1 coordinate 3,952,846, forward strand.
AACTCCATGTTGACGTGCTTGACCGTGTCGACCCGGTACCCGTCGATCCCCAGCACGTCGATCCAGCTCGTGAAGATCTCCGTCATCCCCCGCACCACCCTGGGGTGCTCGGTCATCAGGTCGTCGAGGCCGAAGAAGTCGCCGTACTCGGTGGACTCACCGGCGAACGTCGAATCACCCCGGTTGTGGTAGAGCGAGGGATCGTTGAGCCAGGCGGGAGTCTTCGCCGCCGGGTCGGTCACCACAGGCGTGTACGGGAACTCCGCGATCGCGGGGAAGTCGGGTTTGCCCGCGTGCGCCTTGATGTCGACGACGTTCCCGTCCGCGTCCCGGTACGGATACGCGCTGGTGCTCCGGTACTGGTTGCCGGGTTCGGCGTAGGAGATGACGTCCGCCGTGTGGTTGGCGACGATGTCGAAGAACACCTTCATCCCCAGCCGGTGCGCGTCCGCGATCACCGCGCGCATGTCCGCCGTCGACCCGAAGTGCGGGTCCAACCGGGTGAAGTCGGTCGTCCAGTACCCGTGGTACCCGGCGGAGACGTCCGCGCCGCTGCCCTGCACCCACCGGTTGGCGAACATCGGCGTCATCCAGATCGCCGTCGTCCCCATCCCGCGCAAGTAGTCCATTTTGGACCGAAGCCCGGCGAGGTCACCGCCGTGGTAGAAGCCCTTGTCCGCCGGGTCGAACCCGGTCTTGAGCCGGTCGGTCTCCGCGGACCCGCCCCGGTCGTTGCGCCCGTCGCCGTTGGCGAACCGGTCCGGCATGACGAAGTAGAACCGCTCCCCGGTCAGGTCCGAGCGCAGAGCGGGTCGCGCCAGCTCCCGATCACCCGGCCGCACCCCCGGTGCGATGTCCACGACCTCAGCGACCGCCAGTCGCTCGGTCGCCGCCCGGCCCGGGTCCGCCACGGCGGGCACCACCACCGTCCACGCCGCCAGTGCCACCGCCGTGCCCACCCGGGCGCCCCGACCCATGCCGACCTCCTCGCGTGAAGGTCACTGCACCAAACCACGGCCCGGGTCCGCCTCGATAGCGCCGACCGGAGGTGGTCGTGCCCACCATCGGGTCACGTCTCCCGCAGACCGAGCCTGCGCAGTTCCAGCCCAGCCAGCGCCCGCACCGCCACCGGGTCGCCTGACCGCCACCCTTCGGCCACCGGTCCCGTCCCGGCCGACCGGGTGAGCGGTTGCGTGCTCAGCGCCCGCACCGCGCCCGACCGCCACGCTTCGGTGACCGGTTCCGCCCGGGCTGGCCGGAGGGGTTGTGCCGACCGTCGGGGCACGTGCCCCGCAGGGCGAGTCTGCGCAGCTCCTACCCGGCCAGCGCCCGCACCGCCGCCTGATCGCCATCCCTCGGCAACTGGCCCCGCCCCGGCTGGCAGGGTGAGCGGTTGCGTGCTCAGCGCTCCGCACCGCCGCCGAGTCCGTCTGCCCGCGACCCTTCGGCGACCGGACCCGTCCCGGCCGACTGGAGTGGTTGTGCCGACTATCGGGTTGTGTCTGCCGCAGGCCGAGCCCGCGCAGTTCCTGCCCGGCTAGCGCCCGCACCGCCGCCGCCGGGTTCGTCTGCCCGCGACCCTTCGGTGACCGGCTCCGCCCGGGCCGACTGGAGTGGTTGTGCCGTCTGCCGCAGGCTGAGCTTGCGCAGTTCCTGCCCGGCTAGCGTCCGCACCGCCGCCGGACCCGTCGACCGCGACCCTTCGGCGACCGGTCCCGCCCGGGCCGACTGGGGGGCCGTGCCCACCATCAAGTCACGTCTCCCGCAGGCCGAGCCTGCGCAGCTCCAACCCGGCGCCCGCACCGCCGCCGGATCCCCTGACCGCGACTCTTCGGGGACCGGTCCCGCCCCGGCCGACCGGGTGAGCGGTTGCGTGCTCGACGCCAGTACCGCCGCCGGGTCGCCCGAGTGCCACTGTTCGGGGACCGGTCCCGCCCCGGCCAACCGGGTGAGAGGTTGCTTGCGCAGCGCCCCGCACGGCCGCCGGGTCGCCCGAATGCCAACCTTCGGCCACCGTCCCCGCCTGGCCAGCCGGAGGGGTTGTGCCCGCCATCGGGGCACGTGTCCCGCAGACCGAGCCTGGGTAGCTCCAGGCCGGCCGGCGCCCGCACCGCCGCCGGACCCGCCGACCGCCACCGTCCGGGCTGACCGAAGGGGTCGCCCACCATCAAGTCACGTCTCCCGCAGACCGAGCCTGCGCAGCTCCAACCCGGCCAGCGCCCGCGCTGCCACCGGATCCCCTGACCGCCACCCCTCAGCCACCGCCCCCGCCCGGGCCGACCGGAGGGGCTGTGCCCACCATCGGGTCACGTCTTCCGCAGGCTGAGCCTGCGCAGCTCCAGCCGAGCCAGCGTCTGCACCGCTGCCGGACCCGCCGACTGCCACCGGCTCCGCCCGGGCCGGCCGGAGGGGTTGTGCCCACCGGCAAGTCACGTCTTCCGCAGGCTGAGCCTGCGCAATTCCAGTTCGGCCAGCGTCTGCACCGCCGCCGGACCCGCCGACCGCCACCGGCTCCGCCCGGGCCAGCCGGAGGGGTCATGCCCACCGGCAAGTCACGTCTCCCGCAGACCAAGCCTGCGCAGCTCCAACCCGGCCAGCGCCCGCACCGCCGCCGGATCCCCCGACCGCCACCCCTCAGCCACCGCCCCCGCCCCAGCCAACCGGGTAAGCGGTTGCGTGCTCAGCGCCCGCGCCGCCAGCAGGTCGAGTCCGGGGTCGCCCAGTGCGCGCAGCCGCACGGCGCCGGTCGCCTGTCTGGTGTACCTGACCCGCAGCGGCAGCCAGGTCACCAGTAGGAACGCCAGCGGCACCACGACCAGCACTGCGGTCGACCAGTACGCCAACTCCTCCACCGCCTGGATCTGGCGCCACCCGGCCTCGCTCACCCGTGCCCCCGCACTCGCCCCGCTGCGCAGCGCCTCAGCCACCGAGTCGCCCACCAGCGGGATCGAGTCCGCCTTGTCTGCCGCGGTGTTGAACGTCCCCTGCAGGGCGGTGCCCGCGTCCATCAGCCGGTCGCCCGGGGCCCGCAGCGCCAGGATCGTTTCCCGGGCGGTCACCGCGAACCACACGGCCAGCGCGGCCACGGCCACGGCGGCGGCGTCGGCCACCAGTTGGCGCAGGGCCCGGTCGGGGCGTTCGGCGTAGACCTTCATGGATCTCCTCACGTGAGGGCCAGGCCACCCCAGAATGCCCCGACGCCCGCCAGCACCGACACCGCCACGTTGCCCAGCGCGCGCCACCGCTGGCCCTGCTCGACCAGCACCAGGGTCTCGTAGGAGAAGGTCGAGTACGTCGTCAGCGCCCCGCAGAGGCCGATCCCCAGCAGCGCCTGCAACTGCCCGACGCCGAGCACCACCCCCAGGACGAAGCTGCCCACGACGTTGACCACGAGCGTCCCCCACGGGAAGCCGGACGGCCGCGGGATGGCCCGGTCGACCAGATAGCGCAAAGGCGCACCGACCGCCGCGCCCAGCGCCACTTGAATGACCTCGTTCATCGCGGGACCGCCATTCGCCGGGTGATCGCGGTGCCCACCCACACGGCCGCGAGCGCGGCGACGAGGGTTCCGAGCAGATAACCGACTGCCGCCACTGGATCCGTGCCGGTCATCCGCTGGAAATCCGCCGTATACGCGGAGAAAGTGGTGAAACCTCCCAAAACGCCCGTGCCCAGGAATGGTCGGACCAGTGGGTGCGGGGTGCGGACCTCGGTGAGCAGGACCATCAGGCACCCCATGGTCAGACATCCGACCGCGTTGATCGCCAGCGTCGTCCACGGCGAGGGCCACAGCACACCCGCCCCGTACCTGGCGAGCGCGCCGAGCACGCCACCTGCGGATACCGCCGCCACCACCGCCGAGGGCCTCATCGCACTCCAGTGTTATGGATCGGCGAACTGTTGTGCGCGCCGTGTCCGGTGTAGAGGATGCCGCCATGGAGTTGCTGGCCGCCACCGACCTGCCCGGCGTCGTCGACGACCTCGCCGATCTGCTGGTCGACGCGGTCGCCGGGGGAGCGTCGGTGGGGTTCCTGCACCCGCTCGACCGGGCGGTCGCCGCGAAGTGGTGGCTCGGACTGCAGTCCGCCTTGGCCGAGGGGCGGGTACTGCTGTGGGTCGCCCGTGTCGACGGCCGGGTCGTCGGGACCGTGCAGCTGCGGCTGTCGGACTACGAGAACGGTCCGCACCGGGCCGAGTTGGCCAAGCTGCTCGTGCACCGGCACGTGCGCGGGCGCGGCATCGGCCGATCCCTGCTGGAGTGCGCCGAGCGCGGCGCCCTCGAGCGGGGGCGCACCCTGCTGCTGCTCGACACCGAGACCGGCAGCCCCGCCGAGCGGCTCTACTCCTCCGGCGGGTGGGTCGAGATGGGGGTTGTCCCCGGTCACGCCCTCAATCCCGCTGGCGAACTCCGGCCGACCACGTTCTACCGAAGACACCTCTCGCCGCCATTGGGCCGCCCGGGTGAGCGCGAACTCTGAAACGCGTCACTTTGGCCCTCGAAAGAGCGCGCGTCAAGAGGGTGTTGTCGGTGTTCGGCCCGCGACAAAACAGCATGATCACGTTCAACGTTGGTGCTGGCCAAGGGTGTTATCGGCGGAGTATGGTCTAGACCACATCACCCATCTGTCCGATTGCCCGGCGCGCGGCACCGGCTCGACCATGAGCGGGCCCGCGAACCGGTCGCGTGACGGTCGAAGGAGTATGCGCAAATGTCCGCTGCGCTCCCGCAGAACCCCAGTCGTCGGTCCGTGCTCAAGGGCATCGGGATGGCCGCGCTCGCGGCAGGCCCGCTGTCGGCGTGCGCCTTCGGATCCTCCGACCAGCCCAGCTCCGGCGGCCCGACCGGCGAGAAGTCCGGCACCAACCCGTTCGGCGTCGTGGCCAACGCCCCGCTCGAGGTCGTGATCTTCAAGGGCGGCCTCGGCGACGCCTACGCCACCGAAGTGCACGAGCCGCTCTACAAGAAGGCCTTCCCCCAGGCCGAGATCAAGCACGTCCCCACCCAGCAGATTGCCCAGACGCTGCAGCCGCGCTTCGCGGGCGGCAACGTGCCCGACATGATCTCCAACGCGGGCTCGGACATGATGGACAACGGCGCGCTGCAGAGCGAGGGCCAGTTGCTCGACCTGTCCCCGCTGTTCGCCGCCCCGGCCATCGGCGGCACCGGCACCGTCCGCGACACCCTGCTGCCCGGCGTGGTCGAGGCGGGCCTCATCGGCGGCAAGCCCTACCTGCTCAAGTACATCTACACCGTCTACGGCCTCTGGTACGACTCGGCGCTGTTCAAGGCGAAGGGCTGGGAGCCCGCCAAGGACTTCGCCGAGTTCGACACCCTGCTCGGCAAGATCAAGGCCGCGGGCCTGCAGCCCTACGCCTACGCGGGCAAGAACGCCTCGTACTACCAGTACTGGATGATCGCCATCTCCGCGGCGCAGATCGGCGGCAACCAGGTCCTGGTCGACATGGACAACCTCAAGGAGGGGGTCTGGACCTCCGACCCGGTCCGCCAGGCGGCCGAGGCGTGGGCCTCGATCGGCAAGAAGTACCTCGACCCGGCCAACGAGGGCCTGACCCACACCGAGGTCCAGACCGCGCAGAACCAGGGCAAGATCGGCTTCTACCCCTCGGGCTCCTGGCTGGAGAACGAGCAGAAGGAGCAGACCCCGGCGGCGTTCCAGTACGCGCTGGCGCCCACCCCGAGCGTCACCTCCTCGGACAAGCTGCCCTTCGGCGCCGTGCGCGCCGCGGCTGGCGAGTCCTACATCGTGCCGTCGAAGGCCAAGAACTCCGCCGGTGGCCTGGAGTACCTGCGCATCATGCTCTCCAAGGACGGCGCGCGCGGCTTCACCGAGAAGACCGGCAACATCACCGTCGTCAAGGGCGCCGCGGACGGTCTCAAGCTGTCCCCGGGTGCGCAGAGCTCCAACGACGCGCTGAACAAGGCCGGTGACAACATCATCACCTACAACCTGTTCGAGGACTGGTACAAGGAGTTCGAGACCGAGCTGCGCTCCAAGACCAACGCGCTGATGTTCGGCCGCATCACCGCCGACCAGTTCTGCAAGGACGTCCAGGCCAAGGCCGACGCGGTCAAGGCGGACTCCTCGATCACCAAGCAGACCCGCTCCTCATGAAGATGCCCCGCGGCGGCGCCAGGTTCGTCATCGGCTTCCTGGCGCTGCCGGTCATCCTCTACGTCGTCTTCGTCATCGCGCCCTACCTGCAGGCGTTCTACCTCGCCTTCACCGACTGGCGCGGTGTGTCGGCCAGCCCGAAGTTCTCCGGGTTCGACAACTTCACCAAGCTGCTGGGCGACCCGACCTTCTGGACCGCGGTCGGCCACCACGTGGTGCTGCTGCTCGTGCTGCCGCTGGCGACGTTGGCCATCGCGCTGTTCTTCGCGTTCCTGCTCAACATGGGCTCGGGCACCAAGGGCGTGCGCGGGTCGAAGTTCTACCAAGCGGTGTTCTTCTTCCCGCAGGTCCTCGCGGTCGCGGTGATCGGCGTGCTGTTCCAGGCGGTGTACCGCCCCGACCAGGGTGGTGTGCTCAACGGCCTGCTCGACCTGGTCGGCATCGAACCGATCGGCTGGCTCACCAAGCCGAGCCTGGCGCTGTGGTCGCTGATCGCGGTCCTGGTGTGGCAGGCGGTCGGCTTCTACGTGGTGCTCTTCGCCGCGGGCATGGCCAACATCCCCAGGGAGGTCATCGAAGCGGCCGAGATCGACGGCTGCGGCCGGGCCAGGATGTTCTTCCAGATCACCCTGCCGCTGCTGTGGGACACCGTGCAGGTCGCGTGGGTGTACCTGGGGATCGCCGCGTTCGACGGGTTCGCGCTCGTGGCGACCCTGTCGGTGGACCGGGGTGGGCCCGACCAGTCGACCACGGTGCTGCCGCTGGAGATCTGGCGGACCGCGTTCACCTTCTCCAAGTTCGGCTACGCCTCGGCGATGGGTGTCGCGTTGTTCGTGCTGAGCCTCACCTTCGCCGTGCTCACCCTGCGGGTGACCCGGCGGGAACGGATCGAGTTCTGATGAGCAACCTCACCGTCGACCGGCCGGTCGAGCGCGGGGGCGCGGGGCGGGTGCGGCGGTCGTCGGGCAAGCGCGGCGGCGGGGTCCTCGGTGGACTCTCGCACCTGGCCCTGGCGATCTGGGCGGCCACGGTCATCCTGCCGATCCTGTGGACGTTCCTGGCCTCGTTCAAGACCAACACCCAGATCTTCAGCGAGCCGCTCGGGTTGCCCAGCTCGGTACACTGGGACTCGTGGGGGCGCGCCTGGGAGAAGGCCAACGTCGGGCAGTACCTGCTCAACAGCGTCTTCGTGGTGGCGCTCTCGACCGCGGGAACCATGCTGCTGGGGTCGATGGCCGCCTACGTGCTGGCCCGCTTCTCCTTCCGCGGCAACCGGCTCATCTACGTCATGTTCGTCTCGGGCATGGTGTTCCCGGTGTTCCTGGCCCTGGTTCCGCTGTTCTTCGTGGTGCGCAACCTGGGCCTGCTCGACACCCACACCGGGCTGATCCTGGTCTACATCGCCTACTCGCTGCCGTTCACGGTCTTCTTCCTGACCGCGTTCTTCCGCACCCTGCCCTCGCAGATCGCGGAAGCGGCGCTGATCGACGGGGCCTCGCACACCAGGACCTTCTTCCAGATCATGGTGCCGATGGCCAAGCCGGGCCTGATCAGCATCACCATCTTCAACGTGATCGGCCAGTGGAACCAGTACCTGCTGCCGATCGTGCTGCTCTCGGGCAACGTCGAGGACAAGTGGGTGCTGACCCAGGGCATCGCCAACATCTCCACCAACGCCGGGTACCAGGCCGACTGGCCGAGCCTGTTCGCCGCGCTGACCATGACGATCATCCCGGCGCTGGCGGTCTACCTGGTCTTCCAGCGGCAGATCCAAGCAGGCCTCACCTCGGGAGCCCTCAAGTGAAACTCGCTGTCGTCGGCGGCGGCTCGACCTACACCCCGGAACTGGTGGACGGCATCGCCCGGCTGCACACCGAGTTACCGGTCACCGAGCTGTCGCTGGTCGACCCGGACACCCACCGGCTGGAGCTGGTGGCCGGGGTGTCCGCGCGGATACTGGCCCGCGCCGGGCACCCGGCGCGGGTCACCACCAGCACCGAGCTGGAACTGGGGGTCGCGGGCGCCGACGCGGTGCTGCTGCAGCTGCGCGTCGGCGGCCAGGCCATGCGCCACCAGGACGAGACCGTGCCGCTGGAGTGCGGCTGCGTCGGCCAGGAGACCGTCGGCGCAGGCGGGCTCGCGATGGCGCTGCGGACCGTGCCGGTGGTGCTCGACGCGGCCGAGCGGATCGCCGCGGTGGCACCGCGGGCGTGGATCGTGGACTTCACCAACCCGGTCGGCATCGTGACCCGCGCCCTGCTCGATGCCGGGCACCGCGCGATCGGGCTGTGCAACGTCGCCATCGGGTTCCAGCGCCGGTTCGCCGCGCTGCTCGACGTCGACCCGGCGCGGGTCGCCCTCGACCACGTCGGGCTCAACCACCTGACCTGGGTCCGCTCGGTGTACGTGCGCGGCGAGGACGTGCTGCCCCGGCTGATCGAGCAGCACGGCGAGGTGATCGCCAAGCAGGTCGGCCTGCCCGAGCACGTGCTGCGCGCGCTGGGGGTCGTGCCGTCGTACTACCTGCGCTACTTCTACGAGCACGACGCGGTGGTGGCCGAGCAGCGGGTGTCGCCGTCGCGGGCCAGCGCGGTCGCCGACGTCGAGGACAAGCTGCTCGCCCTCTACGCCGACCCGTCGGTCGACACCAAGCCGGACCTGCTGGGCAGCCGAGGCGGCGCCTTCTACTCGGAGGCGGCGGTCGCCCTGCTCGCCTCGCTGTTCGGCGAGGGCGGCGACGTGCACGTGGTGAACGTGCGCAACAACGGGACTCTGCCGTTCCTGCCGGACAACGCGGTGATCGAGGTCCCCGCGACGGTCACCAGCGCCGGCGCGCAGACCTGGCCGATCGCCCCGGTGTCGCCGCTGCTGGCGGGGCTGATCGGGCACGTGTCGGCTTACGAGTCGCTGGCCGTGCGGGCGGCGGTGACCGGGGGAGCGGACCTGGTGACCGAGGCCCTGCTGGCGCACCCGCTGATCGGCCAGGTGTCGGTCGCGGAGAAGCTGGCCGAGCGGCTGATCGAGGTCAACCGACCGCACCTGCCCTGGGCGCGATGAAGACGGTCCTGGCGGTCGACGGCGGCAACAGCAAGACCGACATCGCACTCGTGCGGGAGGACGGGGTCGTGCTGGCGCGCGGGCGCGGCCCCGGGTTCGAACCCCACTCGGTCGGTGTCGCCGCCGCCGTCGACGTCGTCGCCCACACCGCCGCGGATCTGTCGTTGCCCGTCGCGGACCACCTCGCGGCCTACGTCGCCGGTGCCGACCTCCCCGAGGAAGAGGTAGCCCTCCGCGACGAGTTCCTCCGCTGCGGCCTGGCAACGACGGCCGAGGTCGGCAACGACACCTTCGCACTGTTGCGCGCGGGTACCACGTCGTCCTGGGGCGTCGCCGTCGTCTGCGGCGCGGGCGTCAACGCCGCGGGCATCGCCCCCGACGGCCGAATCGCCCGCTTCCCCGCCCTGGGCCGCCTCACCGGCGACTGGGGCGGCGGCGGTCACCTCGGCGAGGAAGTCCTCTGGCACGCCGTCCGCGCCGAGGACGGCCGCGGTGTCCCCACTGAGCTCTCCGCCATCGTCCGCGACCACTTCTCGGCCCTCTCAGCCACCGACGTGGCCCTGGCCATCCACCGAGGCACCCTTCCCCGCCACCGCCTAGGCGAACTGACCCCGGCCCTGCTGGCGTCGACCGACCCCACCGCCCGCACCATCACCGCCCGCCTGGCCGAAGAGATCTGCCTCCTGGGCCACTCCATCCTGACCCGCCTGGACCTCCTCACCACCCCCACGGAGGTGATCCTCGGCGGCGGCGTCCTCACCAGCCACACCCCCACCCTGACGTCGGCGATCGAGTCGGGCTACGCCTCCCGTGCCCCCCACGCCCGCCTGATCGTGGCCAGCCAACCCCCAATCCTCGGCGCCATCCACCTGGGTCTCGCCCAGATCGCCGCGTCCCCGGACGCGCACGACAGGGCAGCCGCCAGCATCACCGCAGGCGCCGAGTAGCGGCCCACATCACCGCAGGGCCACCCACATCGACAATGCGCCCGGGTGTCACAGTTCCCCCGGCCGCTTCTCGGCCAAGGCGAAGGTGCGTTCGACCGACGAGAGCATGTCGGCGCAAATCCGGTTCTCGTCCTCGGTGAGACCAGCCGACAGCGCGGTGACCCTGGCCCGGGTGTCCTCGAGCGCCCGAGCGCAGATCTGGCTGTTGACCAGGTCGAGCTCCGACTCGGCCAGGGTGTAGGCCTTCAGGTCCGGGGCGTAGTCGTACCCGACCTGGCCGGTGCCGATCTCGGGGTTGATCAGGGCGAGGCTGACCCCGCGGATCATGGTGAGGTCGTGGGGCCCTTGGGTCGCCGAAAGGCTCTTCTGCAGGGTCGGGAACGGTTCGTGGTCGTCGAACATCCTCGTTGATGACTCGGGGTCGGTGGCGAAGGTGTAGTACCCCTGCTCCGAGCAGGTCGCCTCGACGATCTCGGTCGGGCCGAGCAGCGGTAGGAACGTCGACCGGTCGGACGGGAAGCTGGGGCGGTACCCGACCGTGCGGAAGAAGCGGGCGAGCTCGGTCTTCCACTCGAAGGCGGCCGCGAACTCCTGGCCGGTCTCCTGGCGCACGAGACCCAGGTCGACGCCCAACTCCACGTGGTGGTGGATCACCTTGGCGATGCGGATCTTGGCCAGCGCGGTGCTGACCGAGGTGGCGACCTCCGCGCTGCGCCGGGCGAGGCACCACAACGAGTGCGCGTGGATGTAGATGCGGCGGCCGGGATCGGCTGGGGACATGTCTGCGCCTTCTGGTGAGTGGTTCACAGTCTGTGGCCGCCGGTCCAGATGTCGCGCAGGACCGAGTTCTCGAAGCGGTTGCCGAAGAAGAAGCCACCGCAGCGCGCGTGGGTCCCGTAGGACCGCCACGCCGTCGTGCAGGCCCCGTCGAGGGCTTTGAGCCGGTGGTGCGGAACGCTGGGGAACCAGTGGTGCAGCAGGTGGTAGATGTCATCGGAGTGCGATCCGATCAGCCACCTGCTCACCGGGTTGCCGCGCCAGTTCCGGCTGCCCCAGGACCAGCCGAACGCGCGGAGCCCGCCGTGTTCGCCCAGTTCGGCCCAGTAGCCGATGCACTGGAACGTGGTGAGCCACGGCAGGATCCAGCAGAAGACGACGACGTGGGCGACGACCGACCCGGTCGTGCACAGCGCGACCACGGCGGCCGCGGTCAGCGCGGCGATGGCCAGCAGCCGCACCCGGTCGCCGACCAGCGTGCGGTAGAGCCGCCACAACGGCATGACCGGGATGATCGTCAGCACGACGTGTTTCACGACGAATCCCGCGAACGAGACGCGCTCGTGGGAGGCGTATTCCGTGTTCGTGGCGGTGTACAGGTCGAGATCCGGGTCCTGCGAGCTCCGCCAGAGATGTCTGTGGTGCAATCCGTGTTCGACGACAAACCGCTTGAACGGGACAAAGATCGGCCAAGAGCACAACACCGCGCCCGCCAGGTTGTTCACCCGTCGATCGCGGAACAGTTTGAAGTGCCCGGCTTCGTGCATCAGGTTGGCCAGCGCGCGCATCCTGCTGCCGATGACCACCGCGACGAGAACATAGACAAACGGATCGGCGACGAGCAGGTGCACGGTGATCGCGCCGATGATGACCAGCCAGTCAACCGCCAGGTAGACCCAGTTCCGCCAGTTGTCCCGCGTCGACAACGCCCGGACAAGGGATTTGACCTCCGCAGGCGGCGCTTGCGCCTGCTGGACGCCATTCGGTGACCCGCCCATGTGACCCCACCTCTGCCGTCGGATCCTGCCGCGTTGGGTGCCGTTGCTCAACATCGGCACCGTGATCCGGACTGTTACGCGGAGATGACAGTTTGGGCCGAACGGCTCCTATTCCACGGGCGGGACAAGGCAGCACAAGAATACTGCGAAAGTGTGAACGCGAACTGGCAAGGCGACCGATCAACCGTCGTGACAGCCGGTGGGCGGATGGTGTAGGCCGACCAGCAGAACGGCCGTTCCGAGGTTCTAGATCACCCGATCGCCGGTTTCCGGGTGGAAGAGGTGGAGTTCGTCCGGGTTGCGGATGGCCACTCGGATGGTGTCGCCGAGGGTGGGTGGGGTTCGGCCGTCGACGCGGATGACCACTCGGGTGGGGTCGGGGTCTTGGGGGAGGGACCCGTGGACCAGGGCGTCGGCGCCGAGTTCTTCGACGAGTTCCACCACGACGTCGAAGCCGGGGGTGTCTGTGGTGACCGGGGTGAGGGATTCGGGGCGGATTCCCAGGGTGACCTCGCCGGTGGTGACGGCGGCGAGGGCTTCTCGGGGGAGGGGCACCACGAGGCCGCCGATGGTCGCCCCGGCTTCGGTGATGGCGGTGGTGCGCAGGTTCATCGACGGGGAGCCGATGAAGCCCGCCACGAAAGCGTTGTCGGGGCGGTCGTAGAGGGCTCGGGGGGTGTCGCACTGCTGGAGCACGCCGTCCTTGAGGACCGCGACCCGGTGGCCCATGGTCATGGCCTCGACCTGGTCGTGGGTGACGTAGATCGTGGTGGTCTGCAGCCTGCGCTGCAGCGCGGCGATGTTCGCCCGGGTCTCCACCCGCAGTTTCGCGTCCAGGTTCGACAGCGGTTCGTCCATCAGGAACACCGCCGGGTCGCGCACGATCGCCCGGCCCATCGCGACCCGTTGCCGCTGGCCGCCGGAGAGCGCTTTGGGTTTGCGGCCGAGGTAGGGCTCCAGGTCGAGCAGGCGCGCGGCCTCGAGCACCTTCTCCGAAATGGCCGCTTTGGTCAACCCCTGCAACTTCAAAGCGAACCCCATATTCTGGGCGACCGTCATATGGGGGTAGAGCGCGTAGGACTGGAACACCATCGCGATATCCCGGCCCTTCGGCGGGATCGCGGTGACATCGCGCGAACCGATCCACACCCGGCCCTCGTCGACCTCCTCCAGACCGGCCAGCATCCGCAGCGCGGTGGACTTGCCGGAGCCGGAAGGCCCTACCAGCACCAGGAATTCACCGTCGTCGATGGACAGGTCGAGCCCGTCGACCGCGCGCACCGGTGGCGAACCGGGGTACACCCGCGACGCCGTCTCGTACCGCACTTCGGCCATCGGTCACCTCACGTCCAGATCGCACACGGGCCCACCAGGGTGCCGCATCCCCGCCGAACGCACCAGGCGAATGGCGGGCATTGCCCGAAAGCGTCATCCGAATGCCGCACCGGGTGGTCACGAAACGGTAACGAGGTGCACTTGTGCATTTCCCGGCGTGTACCGGTGGGAGAACAGTGCGAACCCCGCCGCGCATTCAGGAGGGCTCATGTTCCGGTACCGCCGACTCACCGTGATCGCCGCCGCAGCGCTGGTGCTGGGCGCGAGCGGGTGCGGATCGGACACCGCGGGCCAACCGCCGCCCACCCAAGCGCTCGAGGGCATCGGGCCGATCACCCTGGTCACCGGCAAGGACACCTCGGGCAACCTGCAGAACCAGGTCGACGAGTGGAACTCCGCGCACCCGGACCAGAAGGTCACGGTGATCGAACTGCCGGAGGACGCCGACGCGCAGCGCCAGCAGATGGTGCAGAACGCCCAGACCAAGTCCGACGCGTACGGCGTGCTCAACCTCGATGTCGTGTGGACGGCCGAGTTCGCGGCCAACCAGTGGGTGGTTCCCCTGCCGGAGAACGACTTCCCGCTGGGCGAGTTGCTCCCCGCCACCGTCGAGACCGGCAAGTACTTCAAGAAGCTCTACGCCGTGCCGATCACCTCAGACGGCGGACTCCTGTACTACCGCAAGGACTTGCTCGACGCCGCGGGACTGCAAGCGCCCACGACCTGGTCGCAGCTGGCCGAGGCGTGCGCCAAGGTCCTGCCCTCGGCACCGGGGGTTTCCTGCTATGCCGGGCAGTTCGAGAAGTACGAGGGCCTGACGGTCAACTTCAGCGAGGCCGTCAACTCCGCGGGTGGTTCCGTCGTCGGTGAGGACGGCAAGCCGACGCTGGACACCGAAGCCGCGCGCAAGGGTTTGCAGTTCCTGGTCGACGGCGTCAAGTCGGGTCTGATCCCGCAGAAGGCCCGCACCTTCAAGGAGGAGGAAGGCAGGCGCGCGTTCCAAGCGGGCGAGCTGCTGTTCCACCGCCAGTGGCCCTACCAGTACGCCAAGGCCAGCGCCACCGACGGGTCCTCCGCCGTCGCGGGCAAGTTCGCCGTCGCGCCCCTGCCGGGGCTCGACAGCCCCGGCGCGTCGTCGTTGGGCGGGCACAACTACGCGGTCAGCGCCTTCACCAAGAACAAGAAGACCGCCGTGGACTTCATCAAGTACTCCGCCAGCGAGCAGCAGCAGCGCAAGAACCTGGAGAAGACCTCGCAGGCGCCGACCTGGTCCGCGCTCTACGACGAGGCCGACCTGGTCGCCAAGTTCCCGTACCTCACGCAGCTCAAGAAGAGCATCGAGGGCGCGAAGAAGCGACCGGGGGTGGTCAAGTACCAGGAGGTGTCGCGGGCGATCCAGGAAGCCGCCTACGGCGCCATGAGCGGTGACGCGCCCGTTGACGAGGCGCTGAAGTCGTTGCAGGGCAAGCTCGAGGCACTCACCAAGTGAGCCAGGCAGGCGGTGGGGTACCCCCAGGCCCCGCCGCCTGCCCTCCTGGAGGTCGGCTGTGGTCACTTTCGCCCCGGTGGAACCGGGTTCCGCCGCGCCGGGCCGCCGCGCGGGTGCTGGGCGGCTCGCCGCGCTGCTCGTGTCACCGACCTTGCTGGTGCTCGGCCTCGTCGTGCTCTACCCGATCATCTCCGCTGTGCGGTTGGCCTTCTACCAGCGCAACGACGGCGTCGACCCGGAGACCGGCCTGCTCGTGCAGGGCGTCCGGTTCGTCGGCATCGAGAACTTCACCGACATGTTCACCGGTGAGACCGCCGACCGGTTCCTCAACGCCCTGGCCAACACCACGACCTTCACCGTCGTCGCGGTGTCGATCGAGGTGGTCCTCGGTGTGCTGATGGCGCTGGTGATGCACCGCGCGTTCCGCGGCAGGGCGTTGGTGCGCGCGGCGATCCTGGTCCCGTGGGCGGTGCCGACCGCGATCGCGGGTCTGTTGTGGCGCTGGGTGTTCCAGGCCGACGGCGTCGCCAACGACCTGCTTCCCGGTGCGCCGGTGCTGTGGACGACGGACGGCGTCCAGGCGTGGTTCGCCGTCGTCATCGCCGACACCTGGAAGACCGCACCGTTCATCGGGTTGCTCGTGCTCGCCGGGTTGCAGGTGATCTCCGCCGAGATCTACGAGGCCGCCCGACTCGACGGCGCCGGGCCGTGGCGCACCTTCTTCGCCATCACGCTCCCGCTGGTCAAGCCGACGCTGCTGGTCGCGGTGCTGTTCCGGGTGCTCGACACGCTGCGCATGTTCGACCTGCCCTACACCCTCATCGGGCCGGGCAAGAGCGCTACGGACACCGTGACCGTGTTGGCCTTCGAGGAAGCGGTGAAGTTCGGCAAGTACGGACCCGCGTCGGCGTACGCGGTCGTGCTGTTCGTCTACGTCGCCTTGGTGGCCTTCGCGTTCGTGCGGCTGCTGGGTGCCGATGTGTTCGGCACCAAGGAGAGGCGGAAGCGATGAGGTGGCGCTACCTCGGTATCGCGGCGATCGTGGTGTACTGCCTGGCGCCGTTCTACTGGATGCTGGTGTCGAGTTTGCGCCGCACCAGCGACATCTTCGACTCCGGTCCGCTGCCGGACCCGATCTCGCTGGAGTCCTACCGCGCGGCTTTCGCCAGTGGCAACGGGTTCCTGCGCGCGCTACTCAACAGCTTCGTCGTCGCCGGGGTGACCACCGCGCTCGTGCTGCTGCTGGCCACGTTCGCGGGCTACGCCTTGGCGCGCTTGGAGTTCCGCGGGAAGTACGTCGTGCTGGCCCTGATCATCGCCACCAGCATGTTCCCCGGCATCTCGCTACTGGTGCCGCTGCTGGAGCTGTTCTCCGGCATCGGCTGGATCAACACCTACCAGGCGATGATCGTGCCGTCGGTGGGGTGGGTGCTGCCGCTGGCGGTGTGGAACCTGACCGCGTTCTTCCGGCAGATGCCGCACGAGCTCGAGGAGGCCGCCCAGATCGACGGCTGCACCCCGGCCGGGGCCTTCCGCAGGGTGATCCTGCCGCTGGCCGCGCCCGGGGTGTTCACCACCGCGATCATCACGTTCATCGCCGCGTGGAACGAGTTCATCATCGCGCTGTCGGTGGTCAACAAGAACGAGCTCAAGACGGCGCCGGTGATCACCAGCCAGTTCACCGGGACCACCAACTTCGACTCGCCGTTCGGCACCCAGATGGCCGCGGGCGTGATCGTCACGATCCCGCTGGTCGTGCTGGTCCTGGTGTTCCAGCGGCGGATCGTGGCGGGCTTGACCTCGGGCGGGGTGAAGTAGGGGGTCAAGTAATCTCCACCCGGTGAGCGACCCGCAGGCCATCGGCACCCGGTTGCGGCACGTCCTGGAGCTGATGGAGGCCGACGTCGCCCGGGTATACGCCGACGCGGGTCTCGGCTGGTACCGGCCGCGGTTCAGCCCCTACCTGCGCCTGCTCGCCGCCGACGGTCCCCGGTCCATCCGGGGCCTGGCGACCGGGGTCGGCGTCACGCACTCCGCCGCGAGCCAGACCGTCGCCCAGTTGCGGCGCGACGGCCTGGTGACCTTGGAACCGGGCGCCGACGCCCGACAGCGGATCGTGCGGCTGACCGACCGTGCCCTCGACCTGCTGCCGTTCGTCGACGCCGAGTGGGCCGCGACCGCGGCCGCGGCGACCGAGCTGGACGCGGAGCTGCCCCACCCGCTGAGCGCGGTGCTCGCAGCGCTGGAGGAGGCACTGGCGCGGCGCCCGCTGCGGGATCGGATCGCAGGTCGGGCGGGGTCCGCCGAGTAGCCCGGTCGTCACCCGGTCGAGCGGGCGAGCCGGTCGGTGCGGAGTTGCGATTGCTAAGCTGGCCGCCGATTCCCAGCACGGACCCCGGAAGTGAGACGGACCTGATCATGGTCGAGCGCGCTGTTGTTGATGCCCTGTTCCCGGCGGACCTGCCGGAGCCGGGGGACTGGGAGCGGCAGTACCCGGCGCGGCGGTTGCCCGAGGGCGCCAGGGTCACCCGGTTCGGGCCGTCGCCCACGGGGTTCGTGCACATCGGCGGGGTGTACGTCTCGACCATCGACAAGGACGTGTCCAGCCGCTCCGGCGGGGTGTACTTCGTGCGGGTCGAGGACACCGACCAGTCCCGCGAGGTCGAGGGGGCGGTGGCGCAGTTCACCCGGGCCTTCGACTACTTCGACCTGCACCCGGACGAGTCGGACGCGGCGGGGGAGTACGGGCCCTACCACCAGTCGGCGCGCGAGCGGATCTACCTGACCTACGTGCGCGAGCTGCTGCGGGAGGGCAAGGCCTACCTGTGCTTCGCCACCAAGGAGGAGCTCGCCGACATCTCCGCCAGGCAGCAGGCGACGAAGCTGCCGACCGGGTACTACGGGACCTGGGCGATCTGGCGCGACGCGGACCCGGCCGCGGTGGCCGCGAAGCTGGCCGAGGGCGCGCCCTACGTGGTCCGCTTCCGGGTGCCCGACGACACCGAGCCCCGGGTGCGCTTCACCGACGAGATCCGCGGCGCGCTCGAGGCCGAGGCCAACCGCAACGACGCGGTCATCCTCAAGTCCTCCGACACCTCGCCCCGGCTGCCCACCTACCACTTCGCGCACGCGGTCGACGACCACCTGATGCGGGTCTCGCTGGTGGTGCGCGGCGAGGAGTGGATCTCGTCGGTGCCGCTGCACCTGCAGCTGTTCGCCGCGCTGGGCTTCGAGCCGATCCCGTACGCGCACATCGCGCCGCTGATGAAGCAGATCCCCGGCGGCAAGCGCAAGCTGTCCAAGCGCAAGGACCCCGAGGCGGGCGTCGACTTCTACATCGAGGCGGGCTACCCGGCCAGGGCGATCCTGTACTACCTGCGCGGCCTGGCCAACGGTCGGCTCGCCGAGCTGCCGCTGGACGAGGCGCTGGCCACCCCGATCCGGCTCGACCAGTGCGGGGTCGCCGGTCCGCTGGTCGACCTGGTGAAGCTCGAGGACATCAGCGCCGACCACATCGCGACGCTGACCAGCGAGCAGGTGTTCGAGGCCGTGCTGGCGTGGGCGCGCCACCACGACGCCGACCTGGCCGCGGCCCTCGACGCGCAGCGCGACGAGGCGCTGCGGGCGATCGCCGTGGAGCGGGAGGGCGTGGAGAACCCGCGCAAGGACCTGCGCAAGTGGTCGGACTTCCGTTCGGCCTACGGGTTCTTCCTGCCCAGCCTGTTCACCCCGCTGGCGGGCCCGACCGACGACCGGGTCACCCCGCTCGGTGTCGCCGCCGACGTCGTGACCACCTTCGCGGGCGACCTGGCCGACGGCTACCAGCACGCCGACGACGCGCAGGAGTGGTTCAACCAGATCCGCGAGCTGGCCGCCAAGCACGGTTTCGCGGGCAGCCCCAAGGACTACAAGAAGAACCCCGACGCCTACCCCGGCTCGATCAGGGAGGCCTCGCAGCTGGTCAGGGTCGCCCTGAGCGGCTCGACCCGCAGCCCCGACCTGCACGCCATCAGCCAGGCCCTCGGCGCCGAGGAGACGCTGCGCAGGCTGCGCGCCCTGGCGGGCTGACCCGGAGTTGACCACCGGTGGCGTCCACAGCTCCGCTGTGGACGCCACCGGTGTTCGTGGTGCCCGTACCCGGCCGGGGTGGACCGGTCCAGGGGGTGGCCGCCGGGACGTGGCGGTGCGGTGCGGGGCGAGTCGGTTCGCTGGAAATCGACTTCCGGGTGGGACCGGCGCCGTACCGCCCGGTGTCGGGGTGACTTCCTTAGCGCCACGCGACCAATGATCGGATCCGACGTTCCACGTCGGATTGTTCAGGTCCGCTAATATAGCGTCCATGTAATGGTCAGGTGTTATGCCCGGGTGCGCAGGCAATGGGATTGCAACTTGCACTTTTGGTTTTTATTTTTTCACGGGTGATCCCCCGTTCGGCCGTGTTATGGCGGTAGGGTGGCGGTACCTCCACCGGCGGTTCGGAAAAAGATCGGCCTAATTCACCCGATCGTGATCACCCTGTGGCGTTCGGGTGGCATTCTGGCAGCATGACCGCCACTGGGCGGCACCTCGAGGGGGTGGGGGATATGCGCGAGAATGTCTACGAGGGGACCGCGGACCGCATTGCCGGATCGGACTACCCGAGACCGGTGAGCGACCCGGTCATCGTCGACCGCGCGGACGCCGCCGAGGCGCTCTTGCGATTCTTCCTCGCCAACGCCGACGCCAATGACCACGACGCCAACGACCACCTCGTCGAACAGCTCTGCCGCCGCCTGCGCGAAACCCCGCCGGTCCCCGCGCCGCTGGTCCCGCTCGTCGAGTGCGACTGAGGCGAGCAGATCGGCGCATTTCGGAATATCAGTGTATTGGCCAACCATGACGTCGGATCCGGCGTCCCCCCGGCCTTCGCCGGGGAGGGGCTACGGAAGCGCCGCGCGCCGCGCGCGGGCGCAACCCACTGGTTCGCTCGGCGGCTTTCGATGATCACCGGTCGGCGCGATAGTCAGTGCCGCGATGACCGGTGCGCACGCGAGCACACCCGTGCTGGCGAGCGCACCCGACCGTGGGTCACCCGACCACGAACGCCACGGCCGCCCCTGTCGAGGCGACCGTTCGCACGTGGTTCCACGCCGTCCACCGCCGCAGGTAGCCGGGCCAGTACTCGGCTGCCTCGGCGGTGCCCGGCGTGAGCGCGTCCAACTCGGTGTTCCACGGCACGTTGCGCACCCCGGTCACCACGAACACCCCGACCAGGTAGAGCGCGGCGCCCAGCACCCTCGGCCACGGCCCGGTGATCGCCAGCAGCACGCCGAGCGCACCGGTGCCCAGGAACGGGACGAGGAACAGCGGGTTGATGATCACGCGGTTGACCGAGCGCATGGTCGCCACGCCGACCTCGGCGGGCAGCGGCGCCAGCGCGGGCATGACCACGACGGAGAAGGTGTAGAACAGCCCGGCCATCAGGCCCGACCCGACGGCGGCCGCTGCCGCGGCGATCTCCAGGGCGTCCACGGTGGACAGGCTAGCGGTTCGTCCACGCGCGGAGGAAATCAGCCGGACGGGGGCGGGGGTGGCCACCGACCGGGGGTGGACCGGTCCACAGCGCGGCCGGGGGGCATACACCGAATTGCCGCTGGGGGGATTTGCCAGAGGGGGGATTTACAGGGTCTGGTCGCGCCCCTGCATGACGCGACCAGACCCGGCGCTCGGGTCTCAGCGAGGGCACGGACCCGTGAACGCGTTCCCGTCGGTCAGGCGCCCTCCCGGGGGAACGGGTACACCATAGAGCGTCCGCCCCCGCCGTGGGCAGGGACTGGCGGCCAAGTGTGGAGAAACCCGGGAAAAAAGTCGCGGGGGCCGGGCGCGTGAGGGTGCGCCCGGCCCCCGCCATGGCCTCCGCGGGGGCGCAGGCATCGCCCAGGCGGAGGTGGGGGTGCCGCCGCCCCTGTGTCGACTGGGCGCCCCCGCGGTGGTACCGCGTCCCGGCGGGCCGGTCGCACCGGCCCGCCAGGACGTCGAGTCAGCTGCCGTACGGTCGGGCCGTCTTGCTCGCCGCGTAGAGCAGCATGCCCTTGACCTTCGGCCAGTACAGGCTCGTCTGGCAGGAGTACGCCGGGGTGAACCCGGAGCAGCTGCCGCTGGGGTTGCCGATCTCCCACACGAAGCTCGACACGCCCAGCTCGTCGTAGACCCAGTCGTCGGTCGCGCCGCCCGCGTTGTAGAGGATCTCCCCGGGCTGCCCGTAGCGCCAGCCACCGGCCAGCGACGCCATCTGCCTGGCGATGGCGCGCAGGCTCGCGTCGTTGCCCGACTTCACCGAGGAGTTGAAGCCCCACGGGAACAGCACCATGTTCGAGTAGCTGTGCATGCTCACGACCATGCCGGTGGTGTCGGCTGGCGCGGCCGCGGTGGTGCCGGTCGCGCGCCGGTCCTTGTAGAGCGAGCGCCACAGCGACTGCAGGGCCTTGGTCTCGACCTCGGAGTTGGCGCTGGCGCCGCGGTAGGTCTCCGAGCACGGCTGGGTGCTGCTGCCGACGCCGTAGCCGGAGCTGGTGTTGCGGTTGAGGTCGATGCCGACCTGGCTCGACCCGCCGGTGGTGCCGCAGCCGGAGCCGTTGGTGTTGTTGGCGTTCTTGCGCTGCAGGTACGGGTACGAACCGCCGCGCTGCACGATGTCGACCCCGTCGGGGTTGGCGATCGGCACCACCCAGACCTCGGTGCTGTTGAGCAGGTTCGTCACCTGGGTGTCGGTGCCGTAGCCGTCGGTCAGGTGATCGATCCAGCGGTAGGCGGCGTCACCGGTGGTGATCTCGCGCGCGTGCAGCTGACCCATCACGAACAGCCGGGGCTTGGGCGCGGAGGTCGACAGCGCGCAGTCGCCTGCGTTCTTCTTCGTGATGCAGATGGCCTTGAGGTCGTAGCCGCCGGAGCCGCGGGTCTTGCGCCACGAGTCGCCGTAGTCGACGACGGTCGCGAGCGCGGCGTGGTCGCGGGCCACCTGGTCGAGGTGGGCGTACTGGGCGTTGACCGTCCGGTAGCCGCCGTAGTAGGTCTCCTCGGCCACCGCGGCGTCCAGCGTCGCCGCCTGGCCACTGCGCGCCGGCGGCGCCCAGTTCAGCGGCGGCAGCACCTGCTCGACGGCGGTGCGGTAGCCGCCCGCGCGCAGCCGGGTGCCGACCTCGGCCGAACCCATGACGAACAGGTCCGCGCCCTGGCGCTCTTCGAGCACGTCGAAGCCCGCGCGCAGCAGCGATTCCGACTGGGCGGCGCCGCCGCTGACGCGGTACAGGTAGCTCGTGCTCGGCTGCGGCGCGGCGGGGGAGGGGGCCGCGGAGGCCCCCGGGAATGCTCCGGCGAGCACGGCTGTGGCCGCCGCGGCGGCCACCGTCATCGCCAGCGCGGAACGTCGGGTGATCGACACCCTGCCTCCTCGCGGTCGCGAGCCCGGTCCCCGGGGCAGGGTGGGGCCGTGGCTCGCAGCGGGTCGCGCGCCGTGGTGCACCGCGCGCGATCGGATCTCACCGAGCGTGCACCATGCCCGGGTCGGCGCGCCCATCCCAACAATGCATAGCGGATCCCTATGCCGGTACTGGGAAAATGGGATCACCTCACCAGCGGCGACGCCCCTCGACCGTCCACGTCGGACCATAAGTCGGCGTGAGTGGCCGGCGATTCACGCGATCATCCGATGACCGGTGAGTGAAGCCCGTGGGAACTGGGAAGGAAATAATTGGTCTAGACCGGTTGAGTTAGCTGGTTTAGACCAATTACGATCACATGCACATCCCTGCATCCCTGCGCTCCAATGTCCCCCAGGAGGTGAAGCGTGGTCAGAAAGAGCCTTCCCCTGCTCCTCTTGCTGGCTCTGCTCTCCGGTATCACCGTCGCGATCGCCGCGGCGCCGAGCAACCAGGCCGCGGCGGCCGACAACAACGACTGCCGCCCGGACGGGTTGGCCACCACCGCGAACCTCGCGGTGCCCTACTGTCTGGCCTACGACACCGACGGTCGCGAGAAGATGGGCGCGGACCACCCGCGCCGCGTGATCGGCTACTTCACCAGTTGGCGCACCGGCAAGAACGGCCAGCCCGCCTACCTGGCCAGCAACATCCCGTGGACGAAGATCACCCACATCAACTACGCCTTCGCGCACATCGACGGCGCGGGCAAGGTCTCCGTCGGCCCCGACGGCCCGGACAACGCCGCCACCGGCATGACCTGGCCCGGCGTCGCGGGCGCCGAGATGGACCCGTCGCTGCCCTACAAGGGGCACTTCAACCTGCTCACCAAGTACAAGAAGCAGTACCCGAACGTCAAGACGCTGATCTCCATCGGCGGCTGGGCCGAGACCGGTGGCTACCTCGGCGCTGACGGCAAGCGCGTGGCCGACGGCGGCTTCTACACCATGACCGACTCCGCCGCGAAGATCAACACCTTCGCCGACTCGGCGGTCGAGTTCATCCGCAAGTACGGGTTCAACGGCGTGGACATCGACTACGAGTACGCGACCTCGATGCCCAACTCCGGCAACCCCGACGACTTCTCCTTCTCCAACGCGCGCCGGGCCAAGCTGATGGCCGGGTACGTGACGCTGATGAAGACGCTGCGCGAGAAGCTGGACGCGGCCGCGGTCGCGGACAACAAGTACTACTCGCTCTCGGTCGCCGCGCCCTCCTCCGGCTACATGCTGCGCGGGCAGGAGACCTACCAGGTCACCCAGTACCTGGACTACCTCAACATGATGACCTACGACCTGCACGGCGCGTGGAACAACTTCGTCGGCCCGAACGCGGCGCTCTACGACGACGGCAAGGACGCGGAGCTGCAGTTCTGGCAGTACTACACGACTTCGCAGTACGCGGGTCTCGGGTACCTCAACAGCGACTGGTCGTACCACTACTTCAGAGGTGCGATGGGTGCGGGCCGGATCAACCTCGGCGTGCCGTACTACACCCGCGGCTGGCAGAACGTCTCCGGTGGTACCAACGGGTTGTGGGGTTCTGCCCCGCTGCCGGACCAGACGAAGTGCCCGCCGGGTACCGGTGGCACGGTCGGGTCGAAGGTGTCCTGCGGCAACGGCGCCATCGGCATCGACAACCTGTGGCACGACGAGGACACCAAGGGCAGCGAGGTCCCCGCGGGCTCCAACCCGTTGTGGCACACCAAGAACCTGCAAGAGGGCAAGGTCGGCAGCTACGCCGCGTCCTACGGCCTCGACCCGGTCAACAAGCCGGAGGACCGGATCACCGGCAGCTACGCCCGCAACTACGACTCGACCCTGGTCGCGCCGTGGCTGTGGAACGCGCAGAAGAAGGTGTTCCTCTCCACCGAGGACGAGCAGTCGCTGGGCACCAAGGCGCAGTACGTCGTCGACCGCGGCCTCGGCGGCATCATGATCTGGGAGCTGGCCGGTGACTACGCCTACGACCAGACCAAGGGCGAGTGGTTCATGGGCAACACGCTGACCACGCTGCTCTACGACAAGTTCAAGACCGCCTCGCCCTACGGCGCCGGCAAGGCCAAGATCACCATGCCCAGCGACGTGCTGGACGTGAAGTTCCAGCTCGGCGGCTTCCCGGTCGGCGACGCGAACTACCCGATCACGCCCAAGGCCAAGGTCACCAACTCCTCGACCCAGACCCTGCCCGGCGGCACCGAGATCCAGTTCGACTACGGCACCTCGGCCCCGCCGACCATCGGGCAGCAGTCCGGCTGGAGCCTGTCGGTGGTCTCCACCGGCCACACCGGCCCCAACATCGGTGGCATCAAGGGCGACCTGCACCGCTTCTCGCTGAAGCTGCCGTCCTGGCAGAGCCTGGCGCCGGGCGCCAGCGCCGAGGTGCAGCTGTCCTACTACCTGCCGATCGCGACCCCGTCGAACATCACCATCACCTTCGGCGGCAAGTCCTACACCGCGGCGCAGGAGTACCTGCGCGGCACGGGCGGGTCCAACCCGCCGTCGTCGACGACCACGACGACCACCACCCCGCCGTCGTCCTCCACGACGACGACCACCACCACCCCGCCGTCGTCGAGCACCACGACCACCACGACGACGACCACCACGACCACCACCAAGCCGCCGACCTGCACCGCCCCCGCCTGGGACGCGGCCAAGGTCTACGCGGCGGGCGGCCAGACCGTGTCCTACAACGGCCGCCAGTACAAGAACAAGTGGTGGACCCAGGGTGACCGGCCCGACCTGAGTGGGCAGTGGGGGGTGTGGCAGGACCTCGGCGCCTGCTGATGTCCTGGTAACAGCAACGCGGGACGGCCGCCGGTGTACCCGGCCCGGTGGTCGCCCCGCGGTCCACTCGGACCGGCCCTGGGAAACCCTGCCCCGGGGCCGGTCCTCCTTTTGGTCAGGTGCTGGGGATGGCCGCGTTGGGGTTGGTCCCCGCGAAGGCGAGGCCGATGACGAAGCCCGCGACCTCCTCCAGCTGCCTTGCCCGGCTCAGCGGGCCGAGCACGGCCGGGGTGGCGCCCAGGTCGCGCACCAAGGCCGCCGCGGTGTCCAAGGCCGGTTGGTGGTCGCCGCAGAGGGGGACGACCGTGCCCGCGGCGTCGGCCCAGTGCGCAGCGGGGAACAGGTGGAACGCCTTGACCACGTGCGCGCCGCTGCGTTCGGCGATCTCCGCCGCTTCCCGCAACGTTGCCGCTGTGGTGCCCCAGGTGTCCGCGAGCGCCGATGCGCGCGCGGGTGAGCGACCCGCGATGGTGATGTGGTGGCCCGCTGTGGCCCAAGCCGCACCGAGAGCGGTGGCGACCGCGCCGGTGCCGAGGATTCCCGATTCGCATGCCGCCGACGGTAAGCAGTTCGACGCGCACCGAACGGTAGGTGTGGATGGGCGGGTGTTCGCCGAAGCCCCTCCCCGGGTGGAGTACGCGTTGTCGGCACTGGGCGTGAGCTTCGTCGACGGCCCGTTGCGCGCAATGGGGGACTGGGTCCTCGAACACGGTGACGCACTGCGTGGTTGAGAATTCCTCTTGTACGCTGGACAAACGTCCCGTTACATCTGGGAAATCCCCACTTGTCGCCTTTGGGGTACCCGATCAGCCCACGCCACCTGCGGTTATGTGAACCTGCACGGCGTAATAAGGCCACTTGATGTGGTCGCCCTATATCTGGCCGTGATGCGGATTCCTACACTCGGTGAGCCGGTGTTCGCGAGAACACTTTCCCTGCATCGCAAACGCTAGGAGTGCCTTATGTCCCTGCGTGGATACACGCGCGTCCTCATCGCGGGTGCCACCCTGGTCCTCGGTCTCGCCGGGCTGACCGCCACCGCGTCCGCCGCCCCCGCCTCCTCCTCGGTGGCCGCACCCGCGGCCGCGGCCGTGCGGACGGTGTACTACAGCGCCAGTTCCTACAGCGCCCAGGCCGACCAGGCCGCCCAGATCTGGAACTCCAAGGCGCCCAACCTGCGCCTGGTCCGCGGTGGCAGCGCCACCATCCGCATCTCCGCCACCACCGGCGGCGGCTCGCGGGCCTACCCCTGCGGCTTCGGCTGCGCCACCATCTACATCGACACCCGCGACGTCGCCGCGGGCAACGACGCCCTGCGCATCGTCGCCCACGAGATGGGCCACGGCCTCGGCCTGCCCGACAACTACAACGGCGTCTGCTCCTACCTGATGTCCGGTGGTTCCGCGGGCACCTCCTGCCGCAACCCGTACCCGAACGCCCAGGAAGCGGCCCGGGTCAACCAGCTGGCCGGTGGCCGCCTCGCCGCCTTCGCCCCCACCGTGAAGTCCGGCCCCTACACGGGCTGACCAGCCCACCCCCCGCGGTCTGTCCCCCGGCCAGTCCCAAGCCGCGTAGACCGCACCACCCGAAGCCCCGGCGGGCGTCCCACCCGCCGGGGCTTCGGCCTTCCCGCGGCCCGATCCCCGCCGATCCGGTCACCCGATCTCGCGGCGGAGGTTCTGCTCCATCCGCGCGGCGCCCGCCACGTCGCCGAGCTCGAGGAACGCTGTCCTGGCGCGACTCCAGTACGCCTTCGCCTCGGTCGGTCGCTCGAGCCCCCACATCGCGCGGCCCAGGTTCTGCAGCACCACGGCCACGCCACCGCCGTCACCGGAGTCCAGGAACAGCTGCTCGGTTCGGAGCAGGGTGTCGGCGGCTGCCTGGAACAGCTGCGCATCGAGCTGCGCGACGGCCGCGTTGTTCGCCGCCGCCGCCTCGAGGTAGCGCTCGCCATTGGCCCGGAACAGCTCCTCGGCGCGCCCGTGCGCGACCACCGCGCGGTCGAGCTGCCCCGCCTCCCGGAAGGTCGAGCCCAAGTTGTTCCAGGTCAACCCTTCCATGTGCCGGTCACCCAACCGCTCGGCCAAAGCCAGGTTCCGCTCGTACACGGCGATCGCCTCGCCCGGGCGTCCCGCCGAAGCGATCGTCGCCGCCAGGTTGTCGCGCGCGGTGGCCTCGCTGTACACGTCCTCCATCTCCAGCGCCGCGTCCAGCGCGATCTGGAGCGCGACTGCCGCCTCGTCCAACCGCCCCACCTCGCGCAGGACAGCTCCGGCGCTGGCACGGGCCACCATTTCGCCGCGCCGGTCGCCGAGGTCCCCGAAAAGTTCGCTCGCGTGCTCGAGCACCGCCAGGGCTTCTTCGAACCGCCGGGACTCGTGCAGTGCGAGACCCAGGTTGCTCAGCGCCGCACCCTCGTTCCGAGGGTCCCCGATCGCCCGGTAGAGCTCGCGAGCCCGCGCGTGTGCCTGAACGGATTCGCCGATCCGACGCAGGTTGAGCAGGATGTTGCCCAGGTTGTTCCACGTCGCCGCTTCCCCGCCCGCGTCGCCCGCCTCGCTGTACACGGTCGCGGCACTCACTTGGAGGACCACTGCCTCGTCGAACCGCCTGCTCCTGCTGAGGGCGTTGGCGAGGATCACCGTGCAGTTGGCGAAGGTGCCCCGGTCGAGGTGGGTGGCGCTGGCGCGCGCGTGCGTCGCCACGGTGACCAGGTCCGTGAGGTACCACCGCCAGGTCAGGTACGTCGACAGCGCGGTGCCCAACCGGGCTGCGTGCTCGTGGTCGTCGGTGGTGGCGGCTTCGATCACCGCGTCCACCAGGCAGGCGCGTTCCGCGTCGAGCCACTGGAGTGCTTCGACCGAGTCGGCGAAACGACCCTCGACCCGGTCGCCCGGTAGTGCGCGCAGCCGCTCGTCAGCGGCGTTGGCGGTCTGCGCGAAGTGCTCGAACAACCGCGCGCGCGACGCTGCCAGGCCAGTTGCGTCAAGACCGGGAGCCTCGCGGTTGGTGGTGTGCGCGCGGATGAGGTCGTGCGGTCCCCAACGGTCGGAGCCGGTGGGGCGCAACAGGTACGCGTGCCGCAGGCCGCGGAGCGCGACCCTGGCCTGATCCACCTGGCACTCGGCGAGAACGGCCGCGGAGGCGGTGGAGACGTCCGGCCCGGGGGCCACGCACACCAGCCGCAGCAAGCGAGCCCGGTCGGGGTGGTGCTCGACCAGGCGGAGCCAAGACCAGTCGAACACCGCTGCCAGCGCCTGTTCACCCCTGGCGTACCCCTCCACCCCGGGAGCCTGCCGCAACTGCCGCGCGAGCTCACCAGGTGTCAGCTCGGGTTCGTCGAGGAGCAACGCCGCGGCGATGCGCAGTGCCAGCGGGAGGCCGCCACACGCGGCAGCCAACTCGTGCGGATCGCTCGCAGTCCCCAGGACCTCATCCAGCAGCGCACACGCCTCGGCCGACGCGAGGACGTCAAGGTCCACCCGCGCGGCAGCAGGCAGGTGCAAGGTGTCGCGCGTGGTCACCAACCAGCGGTGCGGGGCCTGCCGGGGGAGCAGGTCGCGCACCTGGTCGCCTGCGGCCACGTTGTCGAAGACCAGCAGCACACCGGAGTCCTGAGCGGCGAACTGGTCGAGCACCTGCCCGTACACCGCGGCCTGTTCGCCCGTGTCGGTCGGGATCTGTTCGCCGGGGACACCGAAGACCCGCAACAAGGGGCCGAACACCGCCGAGGCCGGTACCTGCCGCTCGGCGCTGTAGCCGTGCATGTCGACCCAGAAGACCCCGCCGGGGAACCACTCCTGCCGCACCACCTGCACGGCGGCGTGCTGGGCGACGGTGGTCTTGCCGACGCCGCCCATTCCCGCCAGGACGACGCCTCCCACCCCGCGCTCGTAGGCGGTCGCGACCTGCTCGACGACCTGCGCGCGGCCGACGAACACCTCGCCCGCTGTTTCCGACTCGCGCACCCGGTGCACCACGGCGACGCCGACCCGCTCCGGCGGCGGGAAGACAACCTGATCGATGTGGCCCGCCTGCACCAGGTTGCCGATCTGCCCCTCCGCGCGGTTCACCACTCGAGCAGCGGGATCGGGGCCTCGCTCACGCATCCACCAACTGTGGACCACTCCACGCCCCGCCGCGACACGCTAGTCCGGGAGCAGCGGCATCTCGACGGGGTCGGGGTGTTTGAGCAGTGCCGCGCGGGTCACCGCTGAGGAGCCGAAGCGGGTGCGCAGGGAGTCGAGGGTGGTGTCCAGGGCGGCCAGGTCTGGCCCCGCGAAGGGCAACTCCAGTTGCACCGCGTCGTCGTCGAAGTTGGAGAGGGAGAGGCCGATCAGGGTGATGCCCCGGTCGGCGATCATGGGCCAGGCGGCGGTGAGCAGGCCGCGGGCGGCGGTCAGGATGGTCGCGGTGCTGGTGGTGGGTTTGGGCACCGTGTGCGACCGGGTGGCGCGGGAGAAGTCGGCGAAGCGCAGGCGCAGGGTCACGGTCCGGCAGGCTCGGCCCGCGGCGCGCAGGCGACGGCCGAGGCGGTCGACCAGGCCCGCGGTGAACTCGTCGAGTTCGGTGAAGGTGCGGCGGCGGGAGCCCAGGGCCCGTTGGGATCCCATGGATCGGCGGCGTTGCCCGACCCGCACCCGGCGGGGGTCGCGGTTGTGGGCCAGGGCGTGCAGGTGCCGTCCGGCGGCGACGCCGAGCATGCTGACGAGTTCGCGGACGTCGAACGCGGCGACCTGCCCGACGGTGGTGATGCCGTGCGCGCGCAGCTTGCCGGAGGTGACCGCGCCGACTCCCCACAGGCGTTCCACCGGGAGCGGGTGCAGGAACGCCAACTCCGCGTCGTGCGGGACCACCAGCAGCCCGTCCGGCTTGGCGACACCGCTGGCGACCTTCGCGAGGAACTTCGTCCTGGCGACCCCGACGGTGATCGGCAGCCCCACCCGGCTCGCCACCGCCGCGCGCAGGTCCGCGGCGACCACCCGGGGCGGGCCGACGATCTTGCGCAGTCCGCCCACGTCCAGGAACGCCTCGTCGATGGAGATGCCCTCCACCAGTGGCGTCGTGTCGCGGAAGACCTCGAACACCGCCTTCGACGCCGCCGAGTACGCCGACATCCGCGGTGACACGACGATCGCGTCCGGGCACAGCAGCCGTGCTTGGCGGCCGTTCATCGCGGTCCGCACCCCGCGCGCCTTGGCCTCGTAGCTGGCCGCGAGGACCACGCCCATGCCGACGATCACCGGCCGCCCGCGCAGCGCCGGGTCGTCGCGCTGCTCGACCGAGGCGTAGAACGCGTCCAGGTCGGCGTGCAGGATCGGGCCCTCGTTCGACACGAACATATGTTCGCATGGGGTGTCAACGCCGCAGGTCAGCTACCGTGTGCGCATGACCGTCGCCGAGGAGTACGCGCACCGCCACACCGCCGACGAGGCCGCCGCGGTGCTCACGCTGCACGAGGCCGTCAGCGCCGCGCACGAACTCGACGTCGCGGTGAAGTACGGGCTGCTGATGTACACGGTGGACGGCGGGTGGCGGCACTGGGTGGCGGGCATCAACGTCACCAAACGCGGCGCCTGCCTGCGGTTCCTCTGGGGCGTGCTGCTCGACGACCCGCTCAAGGTGCTGCGCCGGGGCACGTCCACCCTGATGACCTGGGACTTCACCCTCGGCACCGAGATCGACACCGCCCGCGTCGGCGACTACGTGCGCGAGGCGGTGGCCAAGCGCGAGCACTTCAAGGCCAACGCCGACGAGATCGCGGCCGAGGCGAAACGCTTGCGTTGACGTGAGCGGCAACGTTTACCGTCGGTCCCATGCGGATTGGTGAGCTGGCCAAACGGGCCGGGACGACGACGCGGGCACTGCGGTTCTACGAGGCGCAGGGCCTGCTCGCCGCCCAGCGCGCCGCCAACGGCTACCGCTCCTACGACGAGGACGACGTGCGCGTGGTCGCCGAGATCCGCGCACTGCAGGCCGCCGGTTTCAGCCTCGCCGAGACCCGCCCGTTCGTCGCCTGCCTGCGCGCGGGCAACACCGCCGGTGACGCGTGCGCGGACTCCGTGGAGGTCTACCGCCGCAAACTGGCCGACGTCGAGGCGTGCCTGGACCAGCTCACCGACCTGCGCGCGGACCTGACCCGCAAACTCGCCGCCGCCCTGGCCCGTGAGCCGCACCCGACCTGCACAGTGGAGACCCCGTGATCGCGACAGACGCCACCTTCGCCGAAGCTGTCCTGACCACCGAAGGCCCGGTCCTGGTCGACTTCTGGGCCCAGTGGTGCCCGCCCTGCCACATGATCGCCCCCGTCCTCGACCAGATCGCCCAAGAACGCCCGATCACCATCGTCAAGGTCAACACCGACGAAAACCCCGGCGTCGCCCGCGACTACCAGGTCATGTCGTTGCCGACCCTGATCCTCTTCCACAACGGCCAACCCATAGCCACCTTCGTCGGCGCCCGCCCCAAGGCGCGACTCTTGGAAGAACTCGACAAGGCCCTCGCCGCGGTCGCCCCTGAGTAACACTCCCCGCTCCGTGACGATCTAGGCTGTGCCGCCGCGCGCGGCCAGTCCAGCCGAAACGGAGCCGCACTCGTGACTGCCGCGGAAGACGGCGCGGACCTACCCCACCAGGTCCCCTTCACCCGAGCGGCCCGCACCCCGGTCGGCGCCCCCAGCGGCTACGAGGACCGCAGGGTGATCGACCTGCTCGTCATCGTCATCGCCCCGCTGCTGTTCCCCTGGCTTGTCCTCGCGATCACCCGCAACAGCCGGGGACAGGACGTGCTGGCAGGCTTCTCGTTGGTGGACATGGCCTTCGGCCTCGCCGCGGTCGGGTTCGCCGTCATGGTCAAGGCCATGGCCGACCGCCGACCGCCCTGGGAGCGCGTCGGCCTGGTCGCGTTCCTCGCGATGCCCGCCGAGACCGCGATAGCCATCCGGGCCGACGACATGGCGGCCACTGGCAGACTCACCTCCGAGGTCGCGGGCTGCGCGCCGCCATGCGACCTCGGCGAGCTCAAGGAGTTGGCGGTGGGAATCCAGCAGAGCGCCCCGTCGTGGCTGCACTGGGTGGCGGCGTTCGTCGTGGGTGCGATCCTGTGCGGGATGGCCGCCCGCGCCATCTGGAAGGACCTGTGATGGCGCCCCTGTCCCCGGCGCGGCGGGATCTGCCTGTCCTCGTGGCCGCGATCGGCGTTGTCACCGCGGCTGCCGTCAATCTGTTGACCTCCGAGGACCCCTCGCGAGACTGGTGGGTCTGGCTCGCGCTGGGTGGATCTCTACTGGCTATCGCAGTGATGCAATTCCTGCAACTCCGTGGCATCGGGGAGGTGCGAACGCTGAGCTTCCGCGTCGCGGTGACCGGATTGCCGCAGGTGGGCAAGACTGTGTTCAGCGTGTTGCTCCTCGACGTGCTGATGAACGAGCGGCGGCCCGGGATCGAGTTCACCGCCGAGTCGCGGTCGGCCATCTCCGTGTACCGGGCGATCCGCAACATCCCCGCGGGCCTGTGGCCGAAGTCGACGGTGCGGGGTGTGGTGTCCACCTACTCCGGGAAGATCGAGGCCAAGCGGACGGTGGTCGACCTGGAGATCGGGGACTCCGCGGGCGAGCACTGGATGGAGTTGGAGCCCAACAGCGACAACGACCCCGGCTACCTCGAGTACGTCCTGTCCGCGCACGCCGTGGCGCACGTGATCCCGCTGGGAGACCTCCTCAAGCCCGACGCGCGGGAGCGGGTCGCGGCGGATGTCGAGGACCTGAAACTGGTGGCGCGCCTGCGGCGGCAGGCCGCGGGGTCGTCGGCTCGAATGCCGCTGCTGATCATCCTGTCGAAGGCGGACCTCGTCATCGCCCTGCCCGAACTGCAGCGGCCGGAGGTGGGGTTGTTCCAGATCGACGAGCACCCCGCGGTTCCCGCGTTGACCACCGTTGGTCGCGGGTATCCCCAGGCGGTCGAAATCCTGGAGAAGGTCGTCGAGCAGTTGCGCACGGAGTACGCGTCCGTGTCGTTCACGGTCACCTCGGCACCCGCGATCGTGGAGAACCGCCTGTCGGTCGGCGACCGCGGCGCGGGGTTGGTCGACTGGGTGATGCGCAACGCCGAGACCGCGGCCAAGCGCGGCTGAGCGAAGTCCGCCTCGTCGGTGCCAGTACGGGCTGACGTTGTCCGCCTGCTGTGCCAACCGGAGCGGCCAGCGAGCGCGCGCCACCACTCAAGGGGTCGCGCGCACCCGCCAGGCCACAGTGGACCTACTTGGGTTCGTAGGCCAGGTTGGGGCGCAGCCAACGCTCCACTTCGGACAGGTCCGTCCCCGTACGCGTGGCATAGTCGGTGATCTGGTCCTTGCCCACCCGGCCGACGGTGAAGTAGCGGCTGTCTGGGTGGGCGAAGATCAGGCCGCTGACCGCTGCCGCTGGGGTCATGGCGTAGGACTCGGTGAGGTGGATTCCCTGGGCTTCCGCGTCGAGCAGGTCGAACAGGGGGCGCTTGAGGGTGTGGTCTGGGCTGGCGGGGTAGCCGAGGGCGGGGCGGATGCCGCGGTAGCGCTCGGCGTGGAGGTCAGCCAGGTCGGGGGTGGCGTCGGGTTCGAACCACTCCCGGCGGGCCTGGAGGTGGACCCATTCGGCGAAGGACTCGGCGAGGCGGTCGGCGAGGGCCTTGACCATGATGGCCTTGTAGTCGTCCTGGACGGCCTCGTACTCGCGGGCCATTTCCTCGGCGCCGTGCACCGACACCGCGAAACCACCCAGGTAATCGCCGGACGGGGCGACGTAGTCGGACAGGCAGCGGTTGGGGCGGTTCTCCGGCTTTTGGGTCTGCTGGCGCAGCATCGGGAAGCGGACACCGTCGACGAACAGGTCGTCGCCGTCCGACAACGCGGGCCAGAAGCCGTAGACGCCCTGGAAGCGGAAGCGGTGGCCGATCTCGTCGAGCATCGCCTGGGCGTCGTCGAACAGTTCGCGGGCGACCGGCTGGTCCAGGATCGCCGGGTACTTGCCCTTGAGCTCCCAGGCCAGGAACAGGAACTGCCAGTCGACCATCGCGCGCAGCTCCGCCAGCGACGGGCTGACCTCGCGGACGCCGGTGAACGTCGGGGTCGGCAGGTCGGCGAAGTCGACCTGTTCGCGGTTGAGCCGGGCCTCGGCCAGCGTCAGCAGCGGCTTGGCGTGCCGGTTCTCGTGCGCCTCGCGCAGCGCCGCCTGCTCGGCCCGGTTGGCCGTGTCCAGTTCGTCGGCCCGCGTGGTGTCCATCAGGTTCGACACCACCCCCACGACCCGGGACGCGTCGAGCACGTGCACCGTCGTGCCGTCGTAGGCGGGCGCGATCCGCACCGCGGTGTGCTGCCGGGAGGTCGTCGCGCCGCCGATGAGCACGGGCAGCTTCAGGCCGCGCCGCTGCATCTCGCCCGCGACGGTCACCATCTCGTCCAGCGACGGCGTGATCAGCCCGGACAGCCCGACCACGTCGGCGCCCTCGGCGACCGCGGTGTCGAGGATGACCGACGCGGGCACCATCACGCCGAGGTCGATCACCTCGTAGTTGTTGCAGCCGAGCACGACGCCGACGATGTTCTTGCCGATGTCGTGCACGTCGCCCTTGACCGTGGCCAGCACGACCTTGCCCTGGCCGCGGCTGGTGTCGATGCGGCCCTCCAGCCGCGCCTTCTCCTTCTCCGCCTCCATGAACGGCTCCAGGTAGGCCACCGAGCGCTTCATCACCCGCGCGCTCTTGACCACCTGCGGCAGGAACATCTTCCCGGACCCGAACAGGTCGCCGACGATCTTCATGCCGTCCATCAGCGGGCCCTCGATCACCTCGAGCGGCCGCGGCAGCCCCGCGCGCGCCTCTTCGGTGTCGGCCTCGATGAAGTCCACGATCCCGTGCACCAGCGCGTAGGACAGCCGCTCGCCGACCGGGCCCTCGCGCCACGACAGGTCGACGGTGCGCTTGGTCTTGGAGCCCTTGACCGTCTCGGCGAACTCGACCAGCCGGTCGGTGGCGTCCTCGCGCCGGTCGAACAGCACGTCCTCGACCAGTTCCAGCAGGTCCTTGGGGATGTCCTCGTAGACCACCAGCTGACCGGCGTTGACGATGCCCATGTCCAGGCCCGCCCGCACCGCGTGCAGCAGGAACGCCGAGTGCATCGCTTCGCGCACGGTGTCGTTGCCGCGGAAGGAGAACGACAGGTTCGAGATGCCGCCGGAGGTGCGCGCCCCCGGGCAGCGCTGCTTGATCAGCGGCAGCGCGTCGATGAACGACTTGGCGTACCCGTTGTGCTCGCTGATGCCGGTCGCCACGGCCAGCACGTTGGGGTCGAACACGATGTCCTCGGCGGGGAACCCGACCCGCTGGGTGAGCAGGTCGTAGGCCCGCGCGCAGATGTCGACCTTGCGCTCGGTGGTGTCGGCCTGGCCCTTCTCGTCGAAGGCCATCACCACCACGCCCGCGCCGTAGTCGCGGATGGCGCGCGCCTGGGCCAGGAACTGCTCCTCGCCCTCCTTGAGGCTGATCGAGTTGACCACGCCCTTGCCCTGCACGCACTTGAGCCCGGCCTCCAGCACGCTCCACCGCGAGCTGTCGACCATCACCGGGATCCGCGCCACCTCGGGCTCGGTGGCGATCAGGTTCAGGAAGGTGGTCATCGCCTGCTCGCTGTCGAGCAGGTCGGCGTCCATGTTCACGTCGAGCAGGTTCGCCCCGCCGCGCACCTGGTCGAGCGCCACGTCCACCGCGGCCTGGTGGTTGTCGCCCTCGATCAGCCTGCGGAACTTGGCCGACCCGGTGACGTTGGTGCGCTCGCCGATCATCACGAACCCGGTGTCGGCGCCGATCGCGAACGGCTCCAGGCCGCTGAACCGGCTGGCCTTCTCGACCTCGGGAACGGTGCGCGGCGCCAGGCCGCGCACGGACTCGGCGATCGCGGCGATGTGCGCCGGCGTGGTCCCGCAGCAGCCGCCGACGAGGTTGACCATGCCGGACTCGACGAACTCGGTCAGCAGCCCGCTGGTCTCGGCCGGGGTCTCGTCGTAGCCGCCGAACGCGTTGGGCAGACCGGCGTTGGGGTGGGTCGCGACGTAGGTGCCCGCCAGCCGCGACAGCTCCGCGACGTGCGGGCGGACCTGCTCGGCGCCCAGCGCGCAGTTGACCCCGACGATCAGCGGTTCGGCGTGCTCGACCGAGCGCCAGAACGCCTCGACCGTCTGCCCGGACAGGGTGCGCCCGCTCAGGTCGACGATGGTCACCGAGATCCACAGCGGCAGCTCGGGGGCCACCTCGCGGGCCGCGGCGATGGCGGCCTTGCTGTTGAGCGTGTCGAAGATCGTCTCGATCAGCAGCAGGTCGACCCCGCCCTCGGCGAGCGCGGCGATCTGGTCGGCGTAGGCGGCCTTGACCTGGTCGAAGGTGACCGCGCGGTAGGCCGGGTCCTCCACCTTGGGCGAGAGCGACAGGGTCACGTTCAGCGGCCCGACCGAGCCCGCGACGAACCGGTCGCCGAGCTCGTCGGCGGCTTGGCGGGCCAGTTGCGCGCCGCGCAGGTTCATCTCCGCCGCGTAGTCCTGCAGGCCGTAGTCGGCCTGGGCGATGGTGGAGGCGGTGAAGGTGTTGGTGGTGGTGATGTCCGCGCCCGCGGCCAGGTACTGGCGGTGCACGTCCAGGATCAGGTCGGGGCGGGTGAGGTTGAGCAGGTCGGGGTCGCCCGCGACGTCGCGCGGGTGGTCGGCGAAGCGGTCACCGTGGTAGTCGGCGTCGGTGAGCGAGGCGCCCTGCAGCATGGTCCCCCACGCGCCGTCGAGCACCACGACGCGCTGGCCGAGCAGCTCCCGCAGCCGGTCGATCCGGGCTTGATCGCTCACGTGCACACCTCCGGTATCCGGAGGCGCCCTTGCCGCGTGGCCCGCCCGACGAGGGGTGGACCTGAGCCGAGCGTGGCGGGCGGGGCACCCCCGACCCGTTGCAGCGCCTCTCGGCTTCGGGCACCGACTTTACCCGAACCGCCCGGCCCCGATGCCACGTCCCACCCCGCTGGATCACTCGTTCGGGCGGACCTGGACGCGCACGGTGGCGCGGGTGTGGGCGGGCACGGCCGCCGCCACCGCGTCCCGCACGGGGTCGGCGAGATCGGCCTCCGGCAGGGTCACCGTGACGGTGACGGTGGTGCCGACCTCGGTGACCTCGGCGGTCCCGCCGTAGAGGGCGACCAGGGCGTGCAGCCCGGCGACGGTACCGCGACGGCGGTGCGCGGCCATGGCGTGGGCCACCTGCCCCCGCAGCGGCCCGGTCGGCAGGGTCGTGTCCGCTCCCACGATGTGGGCGATCCACCGCAGCACGTCCGGCGCGGCGGTCGCCGGATCCAGGAGCTCCCGGGGGTCTTCGGCAGTCGCGCGGAGCGCGGCGAACAGGGCGGTCACCGCGGTCGGGATGGGGTCGGTCACGTGGCGAGCACCCGCACCTGGTGGTCGGCGGAGAACAGGAGCGCGTCGCGGTCGACGGTGATCTTCGTGGCCGAGTCGCCCCTGGAGCGGTTGTGCGTGTCCACCAGGTAGAGCCGCACGTCGTCCACCCCGGAGACGCCCTCGACCTGGTGCAGCACGGCATAGATGTCGCCTACGTGCACCGCGCGCCCTAAGGGCCACCCGGTTCCGGTGGGGCCACCGATGATCGGGTGCAGGTACGAGTAGAGCGCGCGTAAGGCGGCGTCGTGCGTTCGCGTGGCGCTCACCCCTGGTGCCCTCTGGACTTGGGCGACGACAGTTACTCCGCCGTAGCGCGGCGCGTCCACGACGACCCTGGTGCCGATGACCCGGCGTTCGTCCAGGTAGTCGCTCACCGTGCGCAGCGTGTTCTGGTCGAGCCCTAGGTCATTGAAGTCGACGCGTCCCATTTCGTCGCTGGGCGCGTTAGGCACGAGCAGTACGTTGATCGCGCCGTCGTCGCCGAGGACGCAGTGCGCCCGCGCCAGCTCAGGAGCGGCTTCTCGTGCTAGGTACTCGTAGTCCTGCGCGGTGACCGCCCGGTCGCGGGCTCGCAGCGCGAACGGCGCCCGCCGCCATACCTCGTCGACCGTTTCCGCGTCGCGCCCACCGGTCGCGGGCAGCGGGTTGGTCACGGTCACGTCGGGGAAGCCTTCGAGCACGCGTAGTGCCTCCGCGGGCACGTTGCCGCGCGTGCCGCCGCCCGCCCAGTACTCGCGCACCCGCACCAGCGCGCCTGCCCGGGGGAGTGCGCCACGCTGGACCAAGACGTCGTCTTCGGTGACCGCCGGGCCGAACCGCACGGTGTCGCCGTCGAGCACGACGTGCCGGTCCTCGGCGCCGCTGCCGGTGAAGTCCTCGACGACGGTCCACGTGTCCCACCCGTCCACGCCGCCGACCTCGACCACCGGCGCCGGACCGACCACCGGCCGCTGGTGCGCACCGAGCCCTTGACCGGGTTCGCCCGTTGTTGAACCGAGGGGCTCGTCGAGCACGAGCCTGCCGTGCGCGGCGGTGACGACCCCGCCGACCGTGCGGGCGCTAACCCGGAACCAGATGTGGGTCTCGTCGAGTTCGGCGGCACCGCGGAACCTGATCCACGCACCGCTGATCCCGCTGATCGCGAGCTCGCCGTGGTTGTCGGGCACGCGGACGAGCATCGTGCCGCTGCGCGACAGGCCCCCGGTGGTGTCGCGGTGCACGGCGGCAGGCCGCCACGTCTCGCCGTCCCACGCCTCCACGACCCAGGTCGGCCTGCTGTCCTTGAGCGTGGACGCGTCGGTGAAGGTGAACTCGACCAGGCAGTTCGACAGCGGGGTCGAGAAGCCCAGGTACAGGCCGCTGTCGGTGGCCGAGGAGACCTCGTACCCGCCGCCGAGGTCGAGGACCTGCGCGGCGTCGCCGTCGAACCGGGTCAGCGCCCCGACCACCTCGGCGGCCGCCACCCGCAGGTCGTGTTCGGTGGTGAACTCCACGCCCTCCACAGTGGACGCTCGGGTGCCGCGCGGGAGGGTGACCGGGTGCGCCGAGCGGACCTCCAGCACGGCCTTGGCCATCCGCGCCCGGGCCGGGCGCAGGCCGAGCACGTCGAGCAGCGGGCCGCGCAGCAGCTCAGGCAGCCGGGTGAGCTGGAAGATCACCTCGTCCGCGAGGTGCGCGACACCCGACAGCACTGCCGTCACCCGCTCGTCGCGCCCGGCACCGGGGTCGCGCCGCTCGGCCACGCGTGTCGCCTCGGCCAGCAGGTCCTGGAAACGCCGGTCGTCGACGCGCGCCTCGGTCATGATGGTCACTATGGCACCGGCCTCCTCCCAGCAGCGCACGTATCGGGCGCTGCTGGTGACCAACTGGGCGTTCCCCGAGGACCCCGGCCTCGCCCCGCTCCTGGGCCCCGAGCACGACGCGGAGGTGCTGCGGTCCGCGCTCACCGCCCCCGGTGTCGGCTTGCACCGGCTCGCCGACGTGCGGGTGGTGGCCGACGCCAGCCGGGCCGACATCCTGCTCGCGCTCGACGAGTTCTTCGGCGAGGCCACCCGCGACGACCAGCTGCTGCTCTACTACAGCGGCCACGGCAAGCTCGACCTGCACGGGAAGCTGCACCTCGCCGCCCGCGACACCCAGTCCGGCCGGATCATGGCCACCGGGGTCCCCGCGAGCCTGGTGGTCGACATGATGGCCGCGTCCCGTGCCAAGGCGAAGGTCGTGCTGCTCGACTGTTGTCACGCGGGCGGCTTTAAGGCGGCCCCCGACCTACCCCGCCACCTCAGCGGTAAGGGGGTGTTCGTCATCGCCAGCGCGCTGTCGGTGCAGTTGACCAGGGACGCCGAGCGGCCGGGGGAGCCCAGTCCGTTCACCGGTTTCGCCGCCGACTGCCTGGCCACCGGTCAGCCGGACCGCGACGGGGACGGCTACGTGTCCGTAGACGACCTCTACCACCACATCTCCGACCGAATGTCCGACGCCGGGCTGTCCACACCGCAGCGCACCTTCGACGACACCGTCGACAGCGTCGCCGTCGCCCGCGTCCCGTTGCCGGTCCCTCGCGTCGAGCCCCGGGCGACGCTCACAGTGGACTCCTCGGCGGTTGTCGCCGACTTCCTACGTGCAGAGGCCGAAACCAAGCCGTGGGTCGCGGCCCCGCTCTATAGGGCCGTTGCCGCTGCCCAACACGGCGACTGGAGCACACTCGCCGCACTCCGCCTAGCCCGCCTCACCGACAATGCGAACGAGCGCGTCAAGGCTTACCGCCAAGTGGTAGCCGCCAACCATCCCGAATGGTCACCTGAGGCTGCCTACGCACTCGCCGAAGCGACCATCAATTCAGCGGCTGCCGCCTTCAACCCCGAGGTTGTCGTCGACGCCTATAAGGCGGTTGTCGAGTACAACCACCCCGCGGTCTCGCCGCGCGCCGCGCTCAAGGTCGCCGAACTTCAAATCCCCATGGTCACCGATCCCCACGAGGCCATCCGGGCAGTCGGCGCGTACCTCGACCTGGCCGCGACCGACCCCGAGCTGGCCGAGATGGCGATGCTCACCTACTGCCTGCTCTACGAGGCGGCGGACGAGCCAGAGGTCGCCAAGGCGTACCTGCGCCGCGCGGAGGCGCTCAAGGGCAGGACGCCCTAGAGCCAGTCCTTGCGCTTGAACATCAGGTAGAGGGCCGCGCCCAGCACGACCATCACCCCGGACGACATCCAGAACCCCCACGTTTCGCCGGTGCCGGGGTACGGCACGTTCTGGCCGTAGAAGCCGGTGATCGCGGTCGGCACGGCGATGATCGCGGCCCACCCGGTGACCTTCTTCATGATCAGGTTGAGCCGGTTGCCCTGGATGGTCAGCTGGGTCTCGCGCAGCGCGGTGACGTGGTCGCGCAACGACTCCGTCCACTCGGTCGCGTGCGCGACGTGGTCGCGGATGTCGCCGAAGTAGGGCTCCAATTCCTCGTCGACCAGGTCGGGCACCCTGGTCAGGCCGGTCATGATGTCGCGCATCGGGATCACCACCCGCCGCAGGTGCGACAGGCTTCGCCGCAGCCGCACCGCTTCCCGTTGCAGTCGCCGCACGTCCGGGTCGTCCTCGAAGACCACGCCCTCGAGGTCCTCGATCAGCTCGTCGAGGGTCGCGGCCGCCTGGAGGTGCCCGTCCACGACGAAGTCGAGCAGGGCGTGCAGCAGCACCCCGACCCGGTCACCGGTCAGCACCGAGTCGGCGCAGCGCCGCGCGACCGGCGTCATGTCGAACCCGTCGTGCACGGTGACCAGCGCTTTCGGCGTCACGAAGACCGACAGCTCCGCCGTGGTCAGCGTCCCGTCGTCGGCCATCGACACCGCGTAGACCGCGAGGAACTGGTGCGTGCGGTACAGGTCCACCTTGGGCCGCTGGTGGCGCTGCGCGGCGTCCTCCAAGGCCAGTTCGTGCAGGCCCAGCTCCGCACCTGCCCGCATCAGCTCCGCGTCGTCGCTGTGGTCGGCGTCGCTGTGGTCGATGTCGACCCAGGCCACCGTTCCCTCGGCCGCCAGCCGCTCGCGCAAGCCCGCCAGCGGGACGTCCTCGTCGACCAGCGCGCCGTCGCGGTAGACCCGGGTCGTGCTCACCCGGATCGTCGCAGCAGCGCGGTGTAGAGGGTCAACCCCGGTCCGAACGCCATGGCCACCACCAGCTCTCCCGGCCGCGCGCCGATCTCGCGCAGCACCAGCACCACTGTCGCCGACGAGCAGTTGCCGTGCTCGGCCAGCACCGCCCGCGAGGGTGCCATGGCGGCCTCGGTCAGCCCCAACTCGAGCCGCACCGTGTCCAGGATCCTCGGCCCACCCGGGTGCACCGCCCAGCCCGCGACATCGTCCACCGTGGCCCCGTGGCGGGCCAGCATCTTCTCCACGACCGGCCGCACGGCACCCGCGAGGGCGTCGGGGACCCGCGCGGACAGGCCCATCCGGAAGCCGAGGTCGGTGACCCGCCAGGTCATCAGGTCGCGGCTGTCGGTGTCGGTGTGCGCGGCGACGTCCAGCAGCTCCCACCCCGGCGCGTCCGGCTCCACGACCACGGCGGCCGCGGCGTCGCTGAACAACGCGTGCGCCACCACCTGCTCGGGGTCGTCGTCCGGCGGCTGGACGTGCAACGACGTCAGCTCGACGCACACCAGCGCCGCGGGCAGCCCGCGCGCGGTCGCGAAGTCGCACACGGCGCCAAGACCGGGGATCGCTGCGTAGCAGCCCATGTGGCCGATCAGCAGCCGCTGGGTGTCGGCCGCGAGCCCCAGCCCGTCGGCGAGCGCGACGTCCACCCCGGGCGTGCCGTACCCGGTGCACGACACGACGGCCAGCAGGCCCAGATCACCGGGGGAGCGGCCCGCCGCGGCGAGCGCGTCGACCAGAGCAGCGGTGGCCAGCGGCGGTGCCTGCTCGGCGAAGCGCGCCATCCGCCGCTCGGTCGACCACCCGGAGATGTCCTCGGTGACCGGGTCCACGACGGTGTGCCTAGCGCGCACGCCCGCGCCCGCGAAGATCCGCCGCGCGAGGCCGCCGCCACCGGTGTGCGCGCGGAAGTAGCCGTCCCATAGAGCCTCTTGCGTGATGCGCGGCGGGGTCGCCACACCGATCCCGGTCACCGCCGCCATCAGCTCTCCTTCGTCCCTACCCCGTGGAACAACACGGCTGTGGTCGGCACCGGGATCATCCGCACCCCGTCGCGCGCGCCCACCGCCCAGCCGAGCAGGTCCAACGCCGAGGGGCGGATGCCCCGCAGCCGCAACCGAACCCCGTGCTCGGCGCACGCGGCGACCAGCGCCGCCCGGTCGACCAGCAGGCTCGGGTCGTGCACACCGCGCGGCACACCAGGCAGCCGTTCGGCGACGGTGATCGCGAGGAACCGGCACAGCGCTGTGTTGGCGAGTGTGTCCAGCACTAGAAGCCCGCCTGGTCTTAAGAGCCCGCACGCTTGGCCAATGGCTCGCGGTAGATCTGACAGGTGCTCGAGAACTTCCCCTGCGACAACGACATCCGCGCAGCCGGGCTTGAGAGGAACGCGAAGCACATCACCGCGAATCGCCTTCACACCGTGTGCGGCCGCTAGGTGCGGGCCTTCGCGCGATAGGTCGACCCCGACGTGGAGGTAGCCCTTGGCGCTGATGTGCGGGGCGAGCAAGCCGCCACCGCACCCCAGGTCGACCAGAACCGCCCCAGGACGCCGTGCAGGGGGGATGAGCTGGGCGCGTGCCTCGGCCAGCCAGTGCAACGCGGCGAATGCCCCACGGGGACGCCACCACTGCGCGGCGAGGTCGTCGTAGAGCGTGGTCATCGTCTGAGGCTGGCACACGGGTACCCCCTCTGCTTGACGTACCGTGGGCCGCGTGACACCGCTCGTGCGCGCATCCCACCCGGAGCCTGCCGTCGCGGTGACCCTCGCCGCAACGG
Source organism: Actinokineospora baliensis (assembly GCF_016907695.1). Classification (NCBI taxonomy): domain Bacteria; kingdom Bacillati; phylum Actinomycetota; class Actinomycetes; order Pseudonocardiales; family Pseudonocardiaceae; genus Actinokineospora; species Actinokineospora baliensis. Next base: position 3,996,219 of record NZ_JAFBCK010000001.1, read on the forward strand.
GTCTGGCCGCCGGACTGGGCCAGAGTTGGTGGGGTAGTACCGCTGTCGCCGCCGCGGTACTGGCCGGGCAGTTGTCGGTGGGGTGGCTCAACGACCTTGTGGACGTCTCCCGGGACGCCGCTGTCGGTCGGACCGACAAGCCGGTCGCGCAAGGACGGATCTCCGCGCGGTCGGTGCGGACCGCGGTCCTGATCAGTGCGCTGGCCGCAGTGGGGCTGTCGTTCCTTTCCGGGCTTGGTGCCGGGCTCGCGCATGTCGTGGCTCTTATGTCCGCGTGGGCCTATGACCTTCGACTGAAAGCCACAGTCTTTTCGCTAGCCCCCTACGCGGTGTCGTTTGGGCTCTTAACCGCATTCGTCACTCTTGGACTGCCGTCGCCTTACTGGCCGCCGTGGTGGCTAGTGGCGACCGCGTCCCTCTTGGGCTGCGCGGCGCACTTCGCGAACGCGTTGCCGGACCTCGCCGATGACCGTAAGACCGGCGTGGTGGGCCTACCGCACCGAGTCGGTCCTACTGGCTCCAGAGTGGCCGCCGCGTTGTTGGTCCTGGCCGCGTCCGCCACCCTGGTCGTCGGGGTACCGACGGTGGTGGGCTTCGTCGCGTTGGGGGCCGCCGCGCTCGTGACCGCCGTGGGACTGGTCCTCGGCGGCCGCCCGCGTTCCCGCGCCACGTTCCACGCGATGCTCGTCGTCGCAGTCCTCGACGCGGCCGTGCTCGTCGCCCGATAGCGCCGCACGGTCGGGTGACAGCTCGGAAATCACCCGATCGGCTGCGCCGCCGCCCATCGCGCGGGCCGGGGTCAGCGCAGCGTGCACACCGGCCGCACCCACCGCCACCGCCCGCCCACGATGGTGCTGACCAGCGGTTATGTCCGTCCACTGAGGGCTCAGCGTCAGCTATGTGCTTGCGCCATCACCCAGCGGCGCGGACTGGTCCCGGCGCGGGCGCGCTGCTAGCTGTTGGGGCAGCCCGAGTACCTCGTACACCGACCAGAAAGGGCGCCCCGACAGATGAGGTTCCCCGCGCCAGCCGCTGTTGTGATCGCCGCGGCCCTGGCCCTGCTGCCCCTCCCCGCGAGCGCGGACCCCGTGACCGAGCTCGACCACCTGGCCGCCCAGCTCACCACCCCCACCGAGGTCGACGCCGTCCTCGACCGGCTGCCCCCGGTCCTGGCCGACCTGCGCGAGATCACCGAAAGCCAAGACGCCCTCCACGTCCTGGCCAACACCCAAGCGTTCGTCGCCACCGCAGGAGAACTGCCCGCGCCGGTGGTGGTCGCGGTCCTGCCCAGCCTGCTGCACCTGCTATCGGCCCTGCTCACCCCGGATCTCCCGCTGATCCCACTGCTCCCGCTCTTGCCCTCGACATAACCGGACACCAGCGCCACCCCCGCGCCCTGACCCCGCGCGGTGAGGTGGCCACCCCGGGCCCGCGACCCCGATGCTCCCGGTCGCACCGCGGGCCCGCCGCCCCGCTTCCGGCCCCCCGGCCCGGAAGCGGGGCCTTTTCTGGCTCGATGGGGCGGCTCGCCTTCGGCATTGCGACCGGGTCCGTGGGGTGTGGGTGTGCTCGATGGGGCGGACTTGTTTTGCGCGGGGCCCCTGCACCAGCCGTGGCAGGACCGCAAAAGCCGGGGCCGAAAAGCATGGCCCTGCAGCGAGGCAAGGCTACGACTGCCGCCACCCCACACAAAACAAGTCCGCCCCATCGAGCAGTTCGGGTGGGCGGCTTCCTCGGAGCGGTGGTCGGGCTGGCGGGCTGACCCGGTCGGCTGGGTTGGCGGGGCTAGCTCGGTGGTCGGGCTGGCGGGGCTGGCTCGGGGGGCTGGGTTGGCGGGGTCGGTTCGTGGTGGCTGGGTGTGCTCGATGGGGCGAACTTGGTTTGCGCGGGGCCCCTGCGCTACCCGTGGCAGGACCGCAAAGCTGGGGCCGAAAAGCGTGGCCCTATCCGCGCTGAAACGCTACGACTGCCGCCACCCCACGCAAACCAAGTCCGCCCCATCGAGCATTGGGTGGGCGGCTTCCTAGGAGCGGTGGCCGAGTTGGCGGGGCTGACTCGATCGGCTGAGGTGGCACCAGCGGCTTCCAGGAGGCGAGGTGCTGGCCCCGAGATTGTGCTCTCAGATGCGGCGGGGCCAGATGGCTCGGCGGAGGGTGGTGTTGAACTCCTTGGTGGCGGGTTCGATTTGGCGGAGGTAGTCGCGCAGTTGGTCCGGGTTGGCGGACGGGTCGGGGGTGGGGCGGGGGGTGGTGGTGAGCCACTTCAGGTCGCCTGCTGCGGTGATGACCTGGCGCCACCAGGCGTTGATCTCGCCGTCGACTTGGGCTTGGGCTTTGGCGGCGGCGGTGACGCGCTGGTCGGCGGCGTTGATCTCGGCTACCAGGTCGACCGCGCGGCGGCGTTCGTGTTCGGAGTGGGCTCGGGCGGCGTGGTGGGCGGTTTCCAGCAGTTCCTTGTAGCGGGCCACCGGGTCCTCGGTCACCGCTCCTCCAGCGCGCTCGTCGGGTCGAACGGGATCAGCACGTCGGGGCGGCTGTGCGTGGTCCGGTCGAAGAACACCGCCCGGTGCGGTCGCGGCGACCAGTCCACCAGTTGCCCGGCGGCGAGCTGGTTGAGCTCCGAGCCCTGCACGTCCAGGGCCACCCAGGCGCCGACGTCGTCGTTGCCGCCGAAGCCGAGGGTGTCCTTGAGCCGGGCGACGCCGCGCCACCAGCCGAAGGTGTGCACGTTGCCCGCGGGGCCGTGCTTGAGCAGCGCCCGGAACTTGTCGAGTCCACTTTGGACAACCCCGGTTTCCTTGTGTTCCAACAACTGTGTGGCACCGTCCACGGCGTAGAAGAACACGAACCGCTTGCCGGGGCAGGTCTGCTCGGTCATGTCGGCGATGGTCGAGTCGAACCGCGCCCGCACCCGGTGTCCCTGGTGGGCAAGTGCCTCCGCGACCGCCGTCACGTTGTCCCGCAACGACTCCACGTGACACCACAGCTCGAACTCGCACTCGTCCGGCTTGTACGCGCGACCCAGCGACAATGCCGCGCTCGCCATGACAGCCAGCGCGTCCTCCACAGCGGTCCCCAGCACCGCCAGGTTCCGCCCCGGCGCCGCCTCCAGCCGCAGCACCGCCGCCCGGTCGGCGACGTCGATGATCTGGCCCAGCACCGGGCCGCGCGGCGTCGCGAACTCCGCGGTGGTCAGCAACGACGGCTGGTGCGCGCCGTCGAACAGTCGCGGTGCGCTTGACTCGACCTCGCGCCACAGCCGTCGCTGCAGTTCGTCGAAGGTGCCCCGGCTCGACGCGTCGGGCACGTGCGCGACCTCGTTGCCGTGCGCGATGCCGGACTCGTGGTTGACCACCACGTGCCAGCGCTGCAGCGTGTTGGCCGCCAGGTTGTCCTGCGCCAGCACCCGCTTGGCCTTGGGCATCGCGATCCGCAGCGTGCACTGGTCGTACACCGCGGGCTTGCCCCAGAACGCCTCGATCCCGGCGATGTCCTGGCTGGCCAGCACCAGGTGGATCCCCTGTGAGCGGCCCCGCCGCGCCACGTCCTCCAGCAGCGCCGCCGCCTGCTGGGTGATCTGGTCGCGGCCGGAGAACAGCGCCTGGAACTCGTCGATCACCGCGACCACCCTGGGCCAGCTCACCTCCGGCTCCGCGTCGCGCAGTTCGGCGAGCTTGGTGACCTCCTGGCGCTTGGCCGCCTCAGCGCGCCTGGCCAGTTCCTGCGACAGGTACCGCAGCAGCGCCAACCCGAACTCGCGGTCGGTGTTGACGTTCACCCCGACCAGCCGCGCCTGCGGCAGCCAACTCGGGTCCTTGGTGCCCGGCGTCAACCCCGCGAAGGACACGCCTTCCTTGAAGTCCAACAGGTACAGCTCCAGCTCGCGCGGTGGGTACCGCGCGGCGAGCCCGCCGAGCATCGCGTACAGCAGGTTCGTCTTGCCCGACCCGCTCGGCCCGGCCACCAGCGCGTGCGGGGTCGCGTCGCCGAGGACCAGCTCCACCGGGTCGCCCTCGTCGAACCCGATGACCGTGCGCAGCTCCTCCCGCGAGCTCTCCCGCCCGAGCACGCGCGGCAGCAGGTCGATGAACGAGCGCGGCCGACCCCGGCGCACCACCATGTCGTCGCGGATCGCCGTCGCCGCGCGGATCGCCGCCGCCGCCGACACCGGCGGGTCGGCGCGCACGACGACACCGGAGCCGGTGACGCTGGAGGTGGCCTGCTCCTGGTCGGTGAAGGTGACCGTCTCCAGTGGACTGCTCGCCGACACCGGCATGTCCACCAGGATCAGGTGCACGCCCGCGTCCGGTCCGGTGCGGGCGATCCGGTTGAGCTCCCGGTACTGCTCCTCGTCGAGCCGCTCACCGTTGCCGAACAGCACCGCCACCCGCCACGGCTCCACCCGCCGCCCCGCCGCCGCGCAGGCGTCCTTGAGCGTGGTCCGCCCTGCCCGCAACGCGTTGGCGTGCACCTTGCGGATGTGCCCGGCCAGCAGCGCCAACAGGTCGTCGAGCCGGGTCGGGTCGTGCACGACGAGCAACCCGGCGGCGGTCAGCGGGTGCAGGTTGGGCAGCGGCCCGGTCAGGTGCCCGATGTCCCACAGGTGCAGCCGCACCAGTCCGGGGGTGAACGTGCTCAACACCCGCAGCAGCAGGGTTTCCACGATGGAGTCCACCGCGGCCCGGTCGCCGCGCGCGGAGTTCAGCCGCAGGTGGGCGTGTTCGAGCAGCGGCACCGCCAGCGGGAACCCGTGTTCGGGCGACTCGTGCTCCACGTGCGCTGTGCCGATCCGCCACATCCGGGGCGCGCTCACCCCGGGGTCGGTGCCCACCGCGCCCAGCCACTCCTGCCACGGCTGACCCGCCGGACCGGGGGTGTGCGCCGCCACCAGCTCGCGCACCGCGCCAAGGCCGTCACGGCGCCATTCGGCGTAGCTGTCGTCGCGTTCGCGGGTGATCCGCTCCCAGACCGGGGCCAGCGCCGGGTCGGTCAGCTGCTCGGCGATCTCGCGGTCGCGGCCTGCCTTGGCCAGGCCGATGCGCTGCACCGCCCGCTCGAACTCCAGCTGCCGCTTGTGCAGCACCGCCCGCTCGTGCCCGCCCACCGCAGCGCCCAGGGCCTGGTTGAGCACGGAACGCAACCGCGCCAGCGCGTTCTCGGCGCGCTGTCTGCGCTCCCGCCTACCCAGCATCGTGGGACCCCATCAGCTCGTGTGCGGCCGGTGTCAGTACGTGGTTGTTCGGCGCCCCCGCGCGGACCGGCGTGCTCCGCCGGTCAAGTGAAGCCGATCGCGGCGACCGGGTCAGCGCCCGCCCAGGTATCCCTCGGCGGCGGAGATGCCCGCGTACAGCGCGTCGCGCGCGTCGGCCAGTGCCCGCTCGGCCTCGGCGAGCAGGCCCTGCGAGCGGGCCAGCTCGGCGGGAGCGTGCCCGGAACTGGCGGTCGCCAACGCCCCGCGCGCCTCGTCGAGTTCCAAGCTCGCCTGCGCGATCGCCGCGATCCCCGACCGCGCCTTCTCCGTGGCCACCGCGATCCAGGAACGGATCTCCTCTACGCCCGCCATACCTGTACAGGCTAGTGCTGATGATCTCCGTCGGCCGAACCGGGTTCGGCTCGCTACTCCGATCGTGTCGGTGGTGATCCCTGGGAAGCGTTATGCCGATCTGTGATCTGTTCGCCCTGATCACGCCCGGTTTACCGTCGGTTCACCCACAGCGCGGGCGCGGGACGCGCCCGTTCGGAGGAGGTGCCGCACGCACTTGGTGGCGTCGCCGATCACCCCGGCCGCACCGGTGATCGCGTTCGCGCCGCTCACGACCCCCGCCGGGGGACCGAGAGCACGGCCGCCCCGATCCCGACGGGCGCGGTCGGGGCGGCGAGCCCCCACCCGACCGGGCGGTCGGTCCCCCTGCCCGCGACCCCGGACACGTCGCGGTCACGCGGGGAGCCCCGGTCGGCTCGCCGATCCGCCGCTCGGGACCGGCGGGTACCCCCGGTGGCCGGGTTGCCGCGCGCAGCGGCCCCGGCCGGGTTCACCCCAGTGGTGGACCCCGCCGCGGTCACCGGGACAGTGCTGTGAAGGGGTGCGCGGCGCGTCGTGCACCCCTTCACAGCACGCGCGCACGAGAGGTACCGTCGCGGAACCACCGGATCACCCGCGGTGGGATGCGGAGGGATCGTGGAGCTGGAGATCCGCCACCTGCGCGCGCTGGCAGCCATCGACGAGACCGGTAGCCTCACCCAAGCCGCGCGCCGCCTAGGCATGTCCCAACCCGCCCTCTCCGGACTCCTGCAGCGCATAGAGCGCAATGTCGGCGGTCGCCTGTTCTTCCGGGCCGAGTACGGCTGCCTCCCGACGCCGCTGGGGGCGGAGGTCCTCAACGAGGCGCGAGTGGTGCTCAGCGGTATGGCAGCAATAGCGGAGCGCGTGGGGGAGTGGTCCCGACGCGGCTTGCCCTCAGACCCGCTCCGCGTAGGCGGCTACTGCGGCTTCTTGCACATAGAGGTCAGCCGCTGGCTGCACGATCAGCCGTGGTGTTCGGGCGTCAGCGTCCAAGAGGACATCGACGAACGGATCAGCGTCGACAAGGTCGCCATCGGCGCCCTCGACCTGGCCCTGGTGTACCGCGCACCCCTGTCCGGCCTCCCCCAGCCACAAGGCGTCCGCAGCGTGGTCGTGCACCCGCAGGAGCCGGTCTTCATCGCCCTGGCCCACGACCACCCCCTGCTCAGCCTGCCCGCCATCACCCTCGCCCACGTCGCCGAACACCCGTGGGTCGACGAACCGCCGGGCACCACCCGCTGGGGCACCTACGTCAACCAGGTCTGCCGCGACCACGGCGTGGTGCTGGAGCAGCCGCACAGCACCCAGTGCCTGGCCACCATGCTGGAACTGGTCTCCGCCCGGTTCGCGATCGGCCCAGCCCTGGCCACCAGCCGCGACCACCCCGGCGCCATCGCCATCCGCGCGATCGAGGACCACCCGCTCACCCAGGAGCTGCGCCTCTACTACCGCCCCGGCACCACGGTCGCCGCCCACATCGAAGAGATCCACAGCCAGGTCGTGGCCGCCTTCCACCGCCGCCAGGGCTGCAACGCCGCCTACGACCTCTGGTGGCGCGACCGCGGCCGAGCCCTCGCCCTCACCGGCTGACCCCCGCGCGGGCGCCATTCCCACCCGGCGTCTGGTTTTCCCAGTCCGGAAAGCAATGAAAATAAGTGGCCACAGCGTCACCCGGTTGTCGCACGCTGCGCTTCACGCCCGGCTGCTAGCATCATTGTTACGCGAGGTCATCAGGCCGATTTGTCCGGACTGCTCGCGGGGTGGTCGATAAAGCGTCAAGGTTGTTCCGGCCACTGATCAATGGGGCATTCTTCGCTTGGCAGGGCGATATCCACGCGATCGCACAGGTAGCCGCGATCTGTTCTCGGGGGATGGATTCAATGTCACGCGCGGGCAATTCCGCGACCAGGGTCCTGGTCGCTTACGTGGCCCTGGCACTCACCTGGGGGTCGAGCTTCTTCTTCATCAAGATCGCGGTGGCCGGGCTGACGCCGCAGCAGTTGGTCCTGGGCCGGTTGGTGCTGGGAGCGGTGACGCTCAACCTCATCCTGCTGCTCACCGGGCGCCGGTGGCCGAGGGACCCGCGGTTGATCGGGCACCTCGCCGTGGTGGCGTTCCTGCTCTGCGTGTTGCCGCTGCTGCTGTTCGCGTGGGCCGGGCGCCACATCCCGTCCGGTCTGTCCAGCATCTACAACGCGACCACACCGCTGATGACCATGGCGATCGGGTTGGCCCTGCTGCCCGCCGAGCGGCTCACCGCGCTGCGCTCGCTGGGGATCCTCATCGGCGCGGTCGGCATCGTCGTGGTGCTGGCGCCGTGGGCGCTGCTGGCCGATCTCGGTGAGCTCTCGGGCACCGGGCTGCCGCAGCTGGCCTGCCTCGTCGGCACCGCCAGCTACGGGCTCGCGTTCACCCACCTGCGCAAACACGTGTCCGGGCGGCACCAGCACGACGCGGCGACGATCGCCGCGGTGCAGGTGGCGCTCGCGGCGGCGATGATGCTGCTCGTCGCCCCCTTCACCGCTGTCACACCGGTGTCGCTGACCACACCGATCGTGCTGAGCGTGGTCGTGCTCGGGGTGTTGGCCAGCGGGATCGCCTACATCTGGAACACCTTCATCGTCGAGCACTGGGGTGCCACACCCGCCTCCACCGTGACCTACGTGTCGCCGCTGGTGGGGGTCGCGCTGGGCATCGCCGTCCTCGGTGAGGACATCACGTGGAACCAGCCCGTCGGCGCGCTGGTCGTCGTGTTCGGGATCCTGCTGAGCCAGGGCTTGCTCAGCCGCCGGGCCGAACACGCCGAGCAACTCGCCAGGAAGTAGCGCCACGCGCGCGGCCGCGTTCTCCAGGAACAGAGGAAAATCGTATGAGTGCTGAGCTCAATGACGTCCTCATCACCCTCATCCAGGACGAGACGGGAATCGAGGAGGTCGCCGACAACACCGTTCTCGTCGACCTGGGAATGGATTCCCTCACGTTCTCCGAGATTCTGATGAACATCGAGAAGGACTACGGCGTCGACCTCGACCGGGTGCTGCGGGAGTTCGCCGTCGACGGCGCCGCGACGGTGCGGCACCTGACCGAAGCCATTTCCACTGAATTCGCCAGGGCCGCGCGCACCGGAGGGTGAGAACCGATGTCCACACCGACCGCACCGATCAAGCTGGACGAGACCTACGGCGAGTGGGAACGGGCGGGTGTCTCGCCCTTCTTCCCGGTGATCGAGGCCAACACCGGCACCTCGGTGCGCACCGACAAGCACGAGGCGCTGCTGATGTTCGGCTCGTGCGACTACCTCGGCCTCTCGCAGGAGCCCGCGCTCAAGGCCGCGGCGGTCGAAGCGGTGCAGCGCTTCGGCACCAACACCTACGGCGCCCAACTGCTGTGCGGGCACACCCGGATCCACCGCGACGTCGAGGAGGTGCTCGGTGGGCTGTCGGCCCTGTCCTCGGCCGTGCTGTTCCCCTCCGGCATGGCGGCCAACCTCGCGGTGATCACCGCGCTCGCGGGCCCGGACGACGTGGTCATCAACGACCGGACCGACCACGTGTCCATCTTCATGGGCAGCAAGCTCTCCGGCGCCGAGGTGCGGACGTTCCCGCACAACAACACGGCGCGCCTGGAGCAGCTGCTGCGCAAGTCCGCCGACAAGCGCAGGCGCGTGGTCGTGGTGGACGGGCTCTACAGCGCCGACGGCGACTACGCCCCGCTCGACGAGATCGTCCGCCTCGCCAAGGCCCACGACGCCCTGGTGGTGGTCGACGAGGCGCACTCGTTCGGCGTGGTCGGGCCCACCGGGCTCGGCGTCGCCGAGCACTTCGGGGTCCTGGACCAGGTCGACGTCGTGGTGGGCACGATGAGCAAGGCCCTGGGCAGCGTCGGCGGGTTCGTGCTGACCACCCCGCTGATCGAGCCCCTGCTGCGCTACCTGTCGCCGTCCTACACCAGTTCGCGCGGCTCCGCGCCGGGCGTGGTCGGGGCGACGCTGGCCTCGCTCAACCACCTGGCGCTGCACGGTCCCACCCTGCGCGCCCGGCTCCAGGCCAACGTGACCCTGGTGCTGGGCGGCCTGCGCGCGGCGGGGGTCGACGTCCTCAACACCCGCAGCCACATCGTGCCGGTGCTGGTCGGCGACGAGGACAAGACGATCGCGGTGGCCAACTGGTTGATGGAGCGGGGGGTGTTCACCGCGGCCTTCGTCCACCCGCACGTGCCCGCGCGAACCGGTCGGCTGCGCGTCGGCATCACCGCCGCGCACACCACGCGGGAATGCGAATCGCTGGTCGCCCTGCTGGTCAGGGCCAAGCACGAGTTCACGTTCTGAAGGGGGCGCGTTGTGCCATCAGCCGTGCTGTGCGGACTGGGAGCCTGGCTCCCGCCCGATGTGGTGACCAACGCCGACGTGGCGGCGCGCACCGGCACCACAGACGAGTGGATCACGGCGCGCACCGGGATCCGCCAACGCCACGTCGTGCGCGCCGGGACCGGGACCGCGGATCTCGCGGTGGAAGCCGGGTCGCGGGCGCTCAAGAGCGCGGGCCTCGACGCCGTCGATTACGTGGTGCTCGCGACCACCACCCCGGACCGCCTGTGCCCGGCGACCGCGCCGGAGGTGGCGCACCGCCTGGGGCTCGCCGGAGTGCCCGCCTTCGACGTCTCGGCCGTGTGCTCGGGGTTCCTCTACGCCACGCAGGTCGCCCGTGCGCTCATCTCGGGCGGGCAGGCCGAGACGGTCCTGGTCGTCGCCGCGGAGAGCTTCACCACCCTGGTCGACCCCGATGACCGGGCGACCGCGCCCATCTTCGGCGACGGCGCGGGGGCCGCGGTGTACCGGGCGGGTGACCCGGACGAACCCGGCGCGGTGGCGGCGGTCGCCCTGCACAGCGACGGCGGCCTTGCCGACCTGATCGCCGTCGACGGCGGTGGCGCGTTGGCCAGGTCGGCTGGCGACACCGCACCCGCTCACATCCGGATGTTCGGCCGGTCCACCTTCGCCCACGCCATCAAGAACATGGAGGCCGTCACCAGGGAGGTCTTGGCGATCGCCGGCTGGGACCTGGCCGAGGTCAAGCACGTGGTCGGGCACCAGGCCAACGCCAGGATCCTCACCGCGGTGACCCAGCGCCTCGGCCTGCCCGACGACGCGGCCGTCCTGCACCTCGACCAGGTCGGCAACACCGCGGGCGCCTCCATCCCGCTGGCACTGCACCACGGCAGCGCCACGGGTCGGATCAGGGCGGGCGACCGCCTCGTCCTGCCCGCCTTCGGCGCCGGGGCCACTTGGGGCGCCGCCGCGCTCGTGTGGCCCGATCTGGTCCCCGGTTGAACCGCCCGAGCGGACGCGGTGCCCACCGGAGCGGACCTAGCCCGTTACGGGCACGACACCGGCGGTGGTGGCCTGTTTGACTGGACACATGAGCCTCACCACCACGCCTGAGCCGCCTTACTACGCGGTCATCTTCTGCTCGGTGCTCAGTTCCGACGACGAGGGTTACCACGAGACAGCCGATCGGATGTTCGAGCTGGTGGAGGCCTCACCCGGGTTCCTCGGCTACGACTCCGTGCGCGACGCCGATCGGGTGGGGATCACCGTGGCGTACTTCGCCGATGAGGAGTCCATCGCGGTGTGGCGGGAGCAGCCGGAGCACGTCAGGACCAGGGAGCGCGGGCGGACGCAGTGGTATGACGCGTTCCAGGTGCGGGTGGCCAGGGTGGAGCGGGCGTACGGGAGTCCCACATAGCGGTCGCCGCCGCGCCGACCGGCATACTGCCGGGGGAGTACTGAGGACGGCGGGAGTGTGATGGGGCACCAGCGGTGGGTCGAGGTGGCGCGGGACGTGGCCGCGCGGCTGGCGGCCGATGCGGTGGAGCGGGAGCGCAAGGGCGCCGAGCCGCTGGTCGAGGTGGCGTTGTTGCGCGAGAGCGGGCTGTTGCCGCTGCTGGTCCCCGCCGCGCACGGGGGGCACGGGCAGGACTGGGCCGTGGCGCACGCGGTGCTGGCTGAGGTCGCCGCGGCCGACTCGTCCGTGGGGCACCTGCTGGGCTACCACTACCTGCACGTGTGGCGCACCACCCTGTTCGACCGGCCGGACCTGACCGAGGAGCTCAACCGGGCCACCGCCGAGCAGCGCTGGTTCTGGGCCGGTGTCGCGAATCCGCGCGACGACGCCCTCGTGCTGTCCGATGTGGACGGTGGATACCTGGTCGCTGGCCGCAAGTTCTTCGCCACCGGTGCCAGCGTCGCGGACCGGCTGGTGGTCAGCGGGGCGCACGCCACCACCGGCCGCAAGATCACCTTCACCCTCGACGCGACCGCCGGGGGGATCCGCTACCTCGGCGACTGGGACAACCTCGGCCAGCGGCTCTCGGCCAGCGGGGGCGTCGAGTTCACCGACGTCTTCGTCGCCGAGCACGACGTCCTCGGGCCGCAGCCGCTGCCGGGTGACGCCCTCGCGCAGCGCGATTCCCTTGCCCCGCTGGGCTTCCAGCTGGTCCTCAGCCGGGTCCTCGCCGCGATCGGCCGGGGCGCGCTCACCGAGGCCGCCCGCTACACCCGGGAAACCGCGCGCGCCTGGCCCGCTTCCGGTGTCGAGCACGCCACCGACGACCCGCACATCCTCGCGGGGTACGGCAGCCTGTTGTCGCGCCTGGAAGCGGCCGACCTGCTCGTCGACGCCGCCGCGCGAGCATTCGCCGACGCCGCCGCCCGTGGTGACGCGCTGTCGGCCGACGAGCGTGGACGGACCTCGATCCGGGTCTCGCACGCCAAGGTCGTCACCTCCGACCTCGCCGTCGAGATCACCAACCGGCTCTTCGAGTTCACCGGTGCCCGCGCCACCTCCGCCAAGCACGGCATCGACCGCTTCTGGCGCAACGCCCGCACCCTCACCCTGCACGACCCGACCGTCTACAAGGCCGCCGAGGTGGGCAAGCACCTGCTGACCGGCGAGTTCCCCGCGCCGACCGGGTACAGCTGATGCCGAGACCGACCCTGGACGAGAGCGTCAGGCTCGACCCCGAGGCCGTCGCCATCCTCGACCGCAGGCGCTTCCCGTTCGAGCGGGTCTGGGTGCGCTGCGCGACGGTCGAGGAGGTCGCCGTCGCGATCGAGGACATGGTCACCCAGTCCTCCGGTCCGTACTTCGCCGCCCTGTTCGGCATGGTCCTCGCGGCCAGGGACGCGGCGGGACTGCCCGTGGCGGACGCCCGTGCCGCGCTGGACCGGGCCGGTGGGCGCCTGATCGCCAGCCGCGCCACCAACAACCACCTGCGCAAGGCCGTCGCCGCCGTCCTCGCCGAGGTCGACGCCGCCGGGCCGGTCGCGGGGGAGGAGTTGGTCGCCGCGGCCACGCGGGGAGCGGAAGCGGGGGACGCGCTCTACCGCGCCAAGAGCCGCGCCCTCGGCGAGCACAGCGCCAAGCTCCTGCCCGACGGTGCCCGCGTCCTCACCCACTGCTGGGCCGACGCCTACCTGATCGAGACCGTCGCCGCGGCCCAGCGGCTCGGCAAGGACGTGTCGTTCGTCTGCACCGAGACCCGCCCGTACCTGCAGGGCGCCCGGCTCACCGCCGAGACCCTCGCCGAGATGGGCGTCGACACCACGCTGATCACCGACGGCATGGGCGCCTCCGTGCTGCAGCGCGGCCTGGTCGACGTGCTGCTCACCGCCGCGGACCGGGTCACCATGGACGGGCACGTGGTCAACAAGGTCGGCACCCTCGGCCTCGCCGTCGCCGCGCACGCCTTCGGGGTGCCGTTCCTGGCCCAGGTCCAGGCCCCCGACCCGGCCGCGCCGACCGCGGCAGACGTCCCCATCGAGCACCGCGACGGCAGCGAGGTGCTGCACACCCTGGGGGTGCGCACCGCCAGCGACAAGGTCCGCGGCCACTACCCGGCCTTCGACGTGACCCCGCCGCGGTTCGTCACCACCATCGTCACCGACCGCGGCCCCTTCGTCCCCGCCGCCGTCTCCGACTACCACCGCTGATCGCCGCTCGGCGCCCCGTCGCCGTCGGCAGAGAGAGGAACCGTGACCGACACCCTGTCCGCCCAGTGGGTCGTGCTCGACATCGAGGGCACCCTGATGCCGACCGCGGGCGTCCACGTGGTGCTCTACGACTACGCCCGCCCCCGGCTGGGCCCCTGGATCGACGCGCACCCGACCGACCCGGTGGTGGTCTCGGCCGTCGCGCGGACCAAGGCCGAAGCCGGGCTGCCGGACAGCGCCGACACCGCGGCCGTGGTGGCGGTGCTGCACGGGTGGATGGCCGCCGACCGCAAGGCCGCGCCGCTCAAGGACCTCCAGGGCCTCATCTGGCAGGACGGCTACGCCCGCGGCGGCCTCGTCTCCGAGTACTTCCCCGACGTCGTCCCCACCTTGCGCGGCTGGCACGAGGCCGGGCTGAAGCTCGCCGTGTTCTCCTCCGGCTCCGTCGCGGGCCAGATCGCGTCGTTCTCCACGACGACCGAAGGCGACCTGACCACCCTCTTCCGCCACCACTTCGACACGGTCAACGCGGGCCCCAAGCGCGAAGCGGCCTCTTACGCCGCCATCGCCGAAGGCATCGGCGGACCCACCCCGCAGCGGATCGTGTTCCTGTCCGACGTTCCCGCCGAACTCGACGCCGCCGCCGAGGCGGGCTGGCAGACCATCGGCCTAGCCCGCGACGGCGAGCCGTACGCGGGCGCCGACTTCGGTGACCACAGGGTCGCCAAGACCTTCGACGATTTCCGGATCGTGCCCGATGCCTGACCGGGCGACCCAGGCCATCGTCTCCGCGGGCCAGGCCATCGCCGTCGAGTCCGCCCGGTACACGGCGCTGGGCTGGATGCGCGGCACCTCGGGCAACCTGTCGGTGACCCTCGGCCGCGACCCGCTGCGCCTGGCCGTCACCGCCAGCGGCCTGGACAAGGGCGAGCTCACCGCGCACGACGTCGTCGAGGTCGACGGCACCGGAGCCGCCCTGCCCGGGCAGCGCCTGCGTCCCTCCGCGGAGGCGGGCCTGCACGCGCGCATCGCCGCGGTCTCCGGCGCTGGCGCGGTCGTCCACCTGCACATGCTCGCCCCGGTCGTGGCCGCCGAGCGGTGGCCGGACGGCATCGAGCTGCGCGACCTGGAGATGCTCAAGGGCTTCGGCAGGCGCGCGCACGACGACCTGGTGCGCGTCCCGGTCGTGCCCAACTCCCAGGACATGGGCGTGCTCGGTGACGCGTTCGAGGCGGGGTACGACCCCGGGACGCCCGCGCTGGTCGTCGCCAGGCACGGGGTGTACGTGTGGGGGGACGACCTGATGGTCGCCAGGCACCGCGCCGAGTGCCTGGAATGGCTGCTGCGGTTCAAGACCGCCATCGCGGAAGGGTGACCCGATGACCTTGTTGACCGTCTGGCCCGACACCGACCCCGCCACCGTGCTGACCCGCACCCGCGACGAGGCCGAGATCCGGGCCGTCCTGGCCGAGCTCGGTGTCCGCTTCACCCGCTGGCCCGTGGTCGACCTCCCGCGCAACCCGCCGTCCGACGAGGTCATCAAGGCCTACCAGACCCGGGTCGACGAGGTCTCCGCGCGCGAGGGCTACCACTTCGTCGACGCCGTCACCATGACCCCGGTCGACACCGACGCCTGGCGCGAACAGGCCGCCACCGCCCGCGCCAAGTTCCTCTCCGAACACACCCACGACGACGACGAGGACCGCTTCTTCGCCCGCGGCTCCGGCATCTTCTACCTGCACATCGACGGCAAGGTCCACGCCGTCCTGTGCGAGGCGGGCGACCTGCTCAGCGTGCCCGCCAACACCACCCACTGGTTCGACATGGGCACCCGCCCCGACTACATCTCCATCCGCTTCTTCCACGACGACAACGGCTGGATCGCCAACTTCCTCGACGACTCCATCGCCCACCACTTCCCCACCTACGACGAGATCACCGCGCAATAGGATCTTCCCCGCAACGACCCGGTCCACCCCAGCGATGGACCGGGTGGCGGAACAGCAGATCGGGGTGATCAGTGGCGCGTCGGGTGTTGCTCTCCTACGCGCACGAGTCCGAGGAGCACCGCGCGCTGGTCCGCTCGTTCTGGGCGTTCCTGCGCGGCAACGGTGTGGACGCGGTGTTCGACCAGGTCGCCGAAGACCAGCGGCAGGACTGGTCGCTGTGGACGGCCGAGCAGATCCGCGCCGCCGAAGTCGTCCTCTGCGTGGCCTCCCCGCAGTACCGCCACGCCGAGGGCAACGGCGTCCGCTGGGAAGCCCGCCTGATCCGCGCCGAGTTCTACGCCAGCGGCGGCGACCTGCAGAAGTTCGTCCCCGTAGTCCTCCCCGGCCACTCGCCCGACGGCGTCCCCGACTTCCTCGCCCCCGCCACCACCACCGTCTACACCGTCCGCGACCTCACGGTGCCCGGTGCCGAGGACCTGCTCCGCTTCATCCTCCGCAAGCCAAGGCTCGCCAGCCTCCCCCTCGCCGCCGAACCCGACCTGGACACCTGGACCGCGGAGGCCGTCGCCCCCGCGCCCCCCGACCAAGTCATCTCCCCGAACATCGGCGACATGACCCCGGTGGTCGGGCGTGATCAGGAGCTGGCCGACCTGCGCGCCGCCTTCACCGCGCCGAAGAAGGGCCGCGCCCCGGTGGTCCGGGTCCTGACCGGCATGGGCGGGGTCGGCAAGAGCAGCCTCGCCCGCGCCTACGCCGAACAGCACCTGGACGACTACGGCGTGGTCTGGTGGATCCACGCCGAGGATAAGGCCGCCCTCGACCGCCAATATCGCGACCTCCTCGACCTGGTCCGCCCGGCGTCCGAGGCCACCCTGGTCCGCAACCCCGTGCACGCGGTCAACACCTGGCTGTCCGACTACAAACGCCCCTGGCTGCTCATCCTCGACAACGTGCCGAGCACGGCCGCGCTCAACGGCCTCTACCCGGCCAGGGGCAACGGCCACGTCCTGGTGACCAGCCAAGCAGGCCGCTGGCCCAAGCCCGACACCGTCCACCACATTGTCCCCCTACCGCACGCGGCCGCCGTCGAACTGCTCACCACCACCTCCGAAGACACCGACGCCGAGGCGGCCGCGGAACTCGCCGACGAACTCGGCGGTCTCCCCTTGGCCCTCACCCAAGCCGCCGCCTTCGCCGCCACCAACGGCATCGCTCTCGCCACCTACCTGCGCTTCTACCGAGACCGCAGCGCTGATCTGCAGGCCGACAACCAACCCGACGACTACCCCCACACCGTCGCCACCACGTGGCTGTTGGCCATCGAGCGCCTGAGCCCGCTGGCCCGCGAAGTCCTCGACACCATCGCCTACCTCGCCCCGGACGCCATCCCGGTCACGGTGTTGCACCCGTTAGCCGACGAACTGGCCTTGGTCCGCGCCATCGGCGAACTCCGCTCCCACAGCCTGATCACCCGAGGCCCAGAAGCAACGATCTCAGTCCACCGCCTGATCCAATCCGTGACCCGCCACCGCGATGGACTCGCCCACGCCGCTCGGGCAAGGGAGCTGGTTGCCGTCACTCTGCCCAAGCCCGTTCTGGTCCTGGAGACCATGAAGGTGTGGCAGGACCTCCACGCGCACGCCCTCGCCGTGGTAGGTCACCTTCCGGACGACCTGGAGACCTTCGAGCTCCGACTCCGGATCGCGCTGCTGTACGACGACATCGGTGAGCGGCGGATCGCGGAGCTGCAGATCGCGGAGATGGTCGACGAAATGGTGGCGGCCTCGTACGGCGACAGTGCGCTGGTGCTTCGGGCTCGAGCCTCCCTGGCGGTGTGGATAAAGGACTTTGAGCGCGGGCGGTCGCTGCTGGAAGGGATCGCCGAGGAGCAGGCGCTGCTGCTCGACGCCGACCACCCGCACCTGCTGGACACCCGGTACTGGATCGCGCACTGCGTCTTCGAGCTGGGTGAGTACGAGCGTGCCGTGGAGCTGTTCGACGAGGTCGCCTCAGCCCGGGCCCGGGTGCTGGGGCCAAGCGCGTACCGCACCTTGCTTGCCAGGAGCTTCGTCGCCGACGCCGTGTCGGCGCTGGGCCGACCGGAGGAGGCCATCGCCATCTACGAGGAGATCCAAGCCGCGGCGGTCGCCGAGTTCGGGGAGGTCAGCGTGGAGGTCATCGATCTGCAACCGCAGTATGCGGACCTGATCGGCGATGGTGGCAACCCGGTCGCGGCGCGCGACATCTTCACGACCATGGTGGAGCGGCTCGCTACGTTGCGCGGCGAGTTCGACCCGCTGACGATCGGGCTTCACCTGCCCTTGGCGTCCTGGACGGCGATTGCGGGCAATCCGCAGAACGCGGTGCGCATCGTGATTCGCATGCTGACCCTCCTGCGCAGGAGCTTGAGCAAGCAGAACCCGCTGGTGAAGCAGTTCGAAGAGGGACTGCACTCGATCAAGAGTGGCCAAGCCGCGGGCAGGTCGCGGCGGAGGAGGCGATGACGGTGCCGAGGGTGTTCCTCTCCTACGCCCAAGAGGACAACCACAACGAAGTGGTTCAGGGCTTCTGGGAGTTTCTCCGCACCAACGGCATCGACGCCCGCTTGGACCAGCTCGCCGCGGGGGAGCGGCAGGATTGGGTGCTCTGGATGGGGGAGCAGATCCGCGAGGCCGACGTCGTTCTGTGCATTGCCTCTGAGCGGTACCGGGAGCGGGCAGAGGGCCGCGCGAACCCCGACGAAGGCAGGGGTGCCCAGTGGGAGGCCCGCCTGATCCGGGACACCTTCCACGCAAACCAGCACGACCTGCGGCGGTTCGTCCCCGTTGTCCTCCCCGGCCAGTCCACCGCCGGGATCCCCGACTTCCTGGCCCCGTCGACCACCACCTACTACGTGGTCGAGGACTTCACGAAAGAAGGCGCCGAGAAGCTGCTGAGGTTCCTGCTCAAGAAGCCGAAGCTGCTTGACGTCCCGCTCGGTGCACAACCGGATCTGTGACCGTGCGGGTCCCGGAGAAGGCCGGGACCCGCACGGAGCTCACTGCTGGTAGTTCAGCAACTGCTGGATCTGGCCGGTCCGGGACTTGACCACCTTGTCCGCGAACGCCTTCACCTCCGCGCTGGCGCCTTCCTTGCCCTCGGTCAGCGCGAACTCCACCGCGTTGTGCTGGTGGGCGGTCAGCAGTGCGATGAACTGCTTCTCGAACTCGCTGTCGGGCAGTTTCCCCAGCTCGGCCAGTGCCTGGGCGTCGGTCACCGGCATGCCGCCGTGGTGGGAGTGGGCGTTGGGGTCGGGGTTGACGTCGGTGGACTGGGACCAGCCGGAGAGCCACTTCTTCATCTGGCCGACCTCCTGCTCCTGGGTCAGCCGGATGGCGGCGGCCAGGTTGCGCAGGTCTTCGCGGATCGGTCGCTTGTCGGCGAGGTGGATCAGCTCGATGCCGCGGTTGTGGTTGGCGATCGCCATCTGCAGGAACATCACGTCGGCCAGGTTGTAGTCGCTGACGGCGGGGGCGGCGCTGGCGGCGCCGCTCGCGGTGGTCAGCGGGGCCGCGGCCGAGGAGGCCGGGGTGGTGGGCGCCAGGTGGTCGGCGTGGCCCGCCGCGTGGTCGGTGTGGCCGTTGCCCGCGCAGCCCGCGAGCGCGACGAGGCAGGCGGCGGCGATGAGTGGACGTCTCATGGGTGCCTCCTTGGGGGACCCGGTCCGGACCCGCCGAGGCCCGGACCGGGTGGCCATCAGTTCTTGGCCCAGAGAGCCGGGGTGGTGCTCGGCTCCCAGCCCGCCAACGCGGTGTGGGCCTGCAGGCAGCGGTAGGAGCCACCGTTGTAGGTCACGGTCGCGCCTGCCGCGTAGTTGGTGCCCGCCGCCCACGTGCCCGACTGCGGCGGCGTGGTCGTGGTGGTCGGCTGCGTGGTGGTCGTCGTCGGACGAGTGGTGGTCGTCGTCGGCTGCGTGGTCGTGGTGGTCGGCTGGGTGGTGGTGGTGCCACCGCCGCCGACCTGCAGGTCGACGCAGCTGTAGAAGGCCATCGCGGTGTCGGCGATGTTCCACACGGCGAGCAGCTTCACCCGGCCGGACTTGCCGCCCAGGTTGACGGTGTGGGTCTTGGTCGCACCGGGCTGCGCGCCGTTGTCGTTGAAGACCGCGACCCGCTCGCTGCCGATGAAGTATTCCCAGGTCGAGGTCGCGTGCCGGGCGGTGAGCGTCCAGGTGAAGTTCACCGAGTTGCCGACCGAGGCCGCGGGCCAGTTCTTCGACTCGTCGCTGAGCTGGGAGAACTGCGAGAGACCGCCGTGGCAGTTCTTCTGCCCCTTGGGCCCCTCGACGCTCTGCGGCTCGTAGATGACCGGGCCGCAGTTGCTGACCTTGCCCGCCGCGCAGTTGGCCTGGCGGCTGGGCGGGGAGCTGATGTAGCCGTGCGCCGCGGCCTGGCTCGCGGGCAGGGCGACCATCAACAGCGGGGCGATGGTCGCCCCTGCCGCTGCCGCGGCGAATTTGCGCTTGTGCTTCATGGTTGCGTGCTCCTCCACAGGAGTGGACGGCGTTTCCGCGGGCCGCCGTTGGCGACCCGCGCAGGGGTGGAAACGGGGAGCGGGGGACGCCGCTTCCCGTCGGGCGTCGGCCGGACCCGGACGCCGGAGGGGTTGGTGCAGTTCAGCTGGGTCTAGATGTGCTGTGGTCTAGACCATAAACGCGCCTCTGATCACCCGTCAAGACGGCGCCTACCGCCGGGTCGGCGGTAAATTCACACAACCTCGCCCACGGTCGGCCCGGCGCGCAAGCGGCCGGACGGCCTATGTCATCACCAGCTGACCCGGGCGCCCGCGTGGCGCGGACCACCCGGCGCGCCGCGCGCGGCGCGCCACGGTTGTCATGGTGGGCCGATACCCTCCGGTACCTTGGGACACCTGTTCGAGCGGCACCGGTCGCGCGGACGCCGAGCGCGGGTTCGGGGCGGGGACGACCGCCCCGGGGCCGGGACAACAGCAGCGGGAGAACGACCCAGTGACTGCCGAGACCCTGTACGGGGCCGACGACCTCACGCACCTGGAGGGTCTGGAGGCGGTGCGCAAGCGGCCCGGCATGTACATCGGGTCCACCGACAGCCGGGGCATCAATCACCTGTTCACCGAGATCGTCGACAACTCCACCGACGAGGGCGTCGCGGGCCACGCCAGCCGGGTGGTGGTCACCCTGCACGCCGACGGCAGCGTCCAGGTCGACGACGACGGCCGCGGCATCCCCACCGGCGTGCACGCCAAATCCGGTTTGTCCGGTGTGGAGCTGGTGCTGACCAGGCTGCACGCGGGCGGCAAGTTCGGCGGCTCCGGCTACAAGACCTCCGGCGGCCTGCACGGCGTCGGCGCCTCCGCGGTCAACGCCCTGTCGCACCGCTTCGACGTCACCGTCAAGCGCGACGGCAAGGTCTACCGGATGTCCTTTGCGCACGGCGTGCCCGGCGTGTTCGACGGCGACGGGCCCAAGGCGCCGTTCACCCGCCAGTCCGGCCTCGAGGTCGTCGGCAGGATGCGCCGCAACGACACCACCGGCACCTCCAGCCGGTATTGGTACGACGCGCGGTACTTCGAGAACGGCGCCGCGCTCGACGTCGAGTCGGTCCGCGCGAAGCTGCGCAACACCGCGTTCCTGGTCCCCGGCGTCACCTACGTGCTGCGCCAGGAGGACCCCGAGGCGCCCGGCAGGTTCGCCGAGGAGTCCTTCCAGTTCCCCAACGGCCTCGTGGACATGGTCGAGTTCCTCAGCCCTGACGGCGAGCGCGCGGTCTCCGGCACCCTCCTGGTCACCGGCGAGGGCAGCTACCAGGAGAACGCCGCCGACGAGAACGGGGTGATGCGGTCCAAGGTGGAGCGCCGCGCCGAGGTCGAGGTGGCGCTGCGCTGGGGCACCGGCTACGAGCGCACCGTGGAGTGCTTCACCAACACCATCCGCAACGTGCACGGCGGCACGCACCGCAAGGGCTTCGAGCGGGCGGCGGTCAAGGCGCTGCAGGAGGCGATCACCAAGACCCGGGGTCTGCTCAAGCCCAGGGAGGACCCGCCGACCCTCGACGACGTGCTCGAGGGCATGACCGCGGTCGTGCACGTGCGCATCCCCGAGCCGCAGTTCACCTCCCAGACCAAGGACGAGCTGTCCACCGCGGGCATCACCAAGGTCATCCAGGGCGTGGTGGACAAGCACCTGCGCGAGTGGACCGAGGACCGGCGCAGCAAGGCCGAGGCCAAGGTCGTGCTGCAGAAGATCGTCGACGCGGGCCGGGTGCGGATCGCGCAGAAGCAGCAGAAGGACGCCGCGCGCCGCAAGACCGCGCTCGAGGGCGCCGCGATGCCCGCCAAGCTCGTCGACTGCCGCACCACCGGGGTCGCGCGCAGCGAGCTGTTCCTGGTCGAGGGCGACAGCGCGCTCGGCTCGGCGCGGATGGCCAGGGTCTCGGAGTACCAGGCGCTGCTGCCGCTGCGCGGCAAGATCCTCAACGTGCAGAAGGCCAGCCTCGCCGACACCCTGCGCAACGCCGAGATCGCCGCCATCGTGCAGGTGCTCGGCGCGGGCACCGGCCGCACCTTCGACCTGGCCGCGATGCGCTACGGCCGGGTCATCCTGATGGCCGACGCCGATGTGGACGGCTCGCACATCCGGACCCTGCTGATCACCCTGTTCGCCAAGTACATGCGCCCGGTCATCGACGACGGCAGGCTCTACGCCGCGATGCCGCCGCTGCACAAGATCACCACCCGCGGCCGGGGCGCGGAGACGGTCTTCACCTTCACCCAGCGCGAGATGGAGACCACCGTGGCCCGCCTGGAGAAGGCGGGCAGGCAGGTGGTCACGCCGGTGCCCCGGTTCAAGGGCCTCGGCGAGATGGACGCCGACGAGCTGTGGGAGACCACGATGAACCCGGCCACCCGCTCGGTGCGGCGCATCACCATGGGTGACGCCGAGGCCGCCGAGACCGCGCTGGAACTGCTGATGGGGGAGAAGGTGGAGCCGCGGCGCAACTGGCTGGTCGACTCCGCCGCCCGCGTCGACCAGTCCGCCATCGACCTCTGAGACACCCAGCCGCCCGCGCGCACACCCGGCGGGCGCTGACAGCTGAGAGCACGAGAGAGAGCCGCCACCATGGCACGCCGCAAGGCCCCCGCGACCAAGGTCGACCCCACCGCGTTCGACCGCGCGGGCGCGACCGTCGTCGACAACCCGGTGCGCACGGAGATCGAGGACTCCTACCTGGAGTACGCCTACTCGGTCATCCACTCCCGCGCGCTGCCCGACGCGCGCGACGGCCTCAAGCCGGTGCACCGCCGAATCCTGTTCTCCATGCACGAGCAGGGCTACCGGCCCACGCACGCCTACGTGAAGTCCTCCCGCGTGGTCGGCGACTGCTTCGTGCGCGGCGCGCTGGTGTCCACCCCCGGTGGTCTGCGCCCGATCCAGGAGATCGAGCTGGGTGACGCGGTGCTGGACCCGGCCGGGCTGCCGGTGCCGGTGGTGGCCGTGTACGAGAACCCGGTCTCGGAACTGGTCCGCGTGCACTGGACCAATGGGCACAGCATGCTCGTCACCCCGGGCCAGCGGTTCCGGGTCGGCACCGGCGAGTGGGTCGCCGCCCGCGACCTCGCCGGGCACAGCACGGTGGCGGGCAGCGGCGCCCGCGAGGTCACCTTCAGCGACGACGGCTCGGCCTACGTGCTCGGGCTGGTGACGGCGGCGGGAACGGCCGTGGACGGGGACGTCCGGGTCGAGTCGCTGGACTCGGCGCCGGTGGACCTCGTGCACGGGTGGGCGATCGGCGCCGGGCTCGACGCGCGGCGCGACAAGCGCGAGGCCCGCACCCCGACCCAGCGCGACCGGCACATCCTGACCATCGCGGGCGGCCCGCTGCCCCCGCGCGACGCGGTGCCCGCGGTGGTCCTGGCCGACCGGGCGTCATGGGCGCCCTACTTGGCTGGCCTGTTCGACGGCGCCGGGCACGTCCGGCGCGGCGCGGGCCGGATCGCGGGTGTGGCCGATCCGGCGTTGCTGCGCCAGGTGTGGTGCCTGCTCGCTGACCTGGGCATCGACGCCGAGGTGTCGGACCGGGGGATGACCGTGTCCGGCCCGGCCGCCGCCCGGCTGGCGTCGCTGCTGCTGCCCTGGGTGCGCGACGCGCACAAGCACGGTGGTCTGCTGCGGATCGCCGGTCCGGCCGCCGAGCCGGTCACCGTCGCCGCCGTGGTGCCCGCCGGGGAGGGCACCACCTACGACATCCAGGTCGGCTCCGCCGAGCACGCCTTCGTGGTCGAGGGCCACGTGGTGCACAACTGCATGGGCAAGTACCACCCGCACGGCGACACCGCGATCTACGACGCGATGGTCCGCCTCGCCCAGGACTTCTCGCTCAACGCACCGCTGGTCGACGGGCACGGCAACTTCGGCTCACCGGATGACGGCCCCGCCGCCAGCCGCTACACCGAGGCGCGGATGTCCAACGAGGCGATGCTGCTCGTCGGCGAGCTCGGCGAGGACACCGTCGACTTCCGGCCCAACTACGACGGCTCGCTGCTCGAACCGGTGGTGCTGCCAGCGGCGTTCCCGAACCTGCTGGTCAACGGGACCTCGGGCATCGCGGTCGGCATGGCCACCAACATGATCCCGCACAACCTGGGCGAGGTGGTGGCCGCCGCCAGGCACCTGATCACCCACCCGGACGCCGACCTCGACAAGCTGATGGAGTTCATCCCCGGCCCCGACCTGCCCACCGGCGGGCTGCTGCTGGGCCTCGACGAGGTCCGCAAGGCCTACGAGACCGGCCGGGGCGTGGTGCGGATGCGCGCCAAGGTGGAGATCGGCCCGCTGGAGGGCAGCCGCCGCCAGGCCATCACGGTCACCGAGCTGCCCTACCAGGTCGGCTCGGAGAAGATCATCGAGAAGATCACCGAAGAGGTGAACAAGAGCAAGCGGCTCACCGGCATCGCCGACGTCAAGGACCTCACCGACCGGGAGAACGGCACCCGGCTGGTGATCGAGTGCAAGGTCGGGGTGAACCCGCAGGCGCTGCTGTCGGACCTGTACCGGCTGACCCCGATGGAGCAGTCCTTCGGCATCAACAACCTGGTGCTCGTCGACGGGCAGCCGCGCACGCTGGGCCTCAAGGCGCTGCTGGAGGTCTTCCTGCGGCACCGCTACGAGGTGGTCACCCGGCGCACCCGCTACCGCAAGCGCAAGCGCGAGGACCGGCTGCACCTGGTCGAGGGCCTGCTGCTGGCCCTGGTCGACATCGACAAGGTCATCCGCCTGATCCGCGGCAGCGACGACGCCGCGGCCGCGAAGGCGGGCCTGATCAGCCGGTTCAAGCTCTCCGAGATCCAGGCCACCTACATCCTCGACACGCCGCTGCGCCGCCTCACCAAGTACGACAAGCTCGAACTCGAGGAGGAGCAGGAGAAGCTGCGCCGCGAGGTCGAGGAGCTCTCGAAGATCCTCGACGACGACAAGGTGCTGCGCCGGGTCGTGTCGACGGAGCTGGGCAAGGTCGCCAAGGACCGCACCGCCGAGCGCCGCACCTCGCTGGTCGACGGCGACCTCAAGGAGGTGCTGGCCGCCTCAAAGCCCGCCGGGCCGCTGGAGGTCACCGACGACCCGTGCCAGGTGATCCTGTCGGCGACCGGCCTGGTCGCGCGCACCGCCGCCGAGTCGGAGGAGGCCTCCGAGGGCCGCACCCGCAAGGGGCGCGCCCGCCACGACGCGGTCGCGGCGCTGGTGCACTCGACCGCGCGCGGGCAGGTCCTGCTGATCACCAACCGCGGCCGGGCGGTCAAGACCGACGTGCTGCCGCTGCCGGTGCTGCCCGAGCAGAGCGGCACCGTGTCGGTCAGCGGCGGGATGGCCGCCGGCGAACTGGTGCCGCTGTCGACGGGGGAGCGGGTGATCGGCATCGCCCCGCTCGGCGACCAGGCGGCGGGCTCACCCGGCCTGGCGCTGGGTACCCGCCAGGGCGTGGTGAAGGTGTGCGCCCCGGAGTGGCCGGTCCGCTCCGACGAGTTCGAGGTGATCACCCTCAAGGAGGGCGACGAGGTCGTCGGAGCCACCTGGCTGCGCGACGGCTCCGAGACCCTCGTGTTCGTGACGGCCGAGGCGTCCCTGCTGCGCTACGCCGCGTCCCTCGTCCGCCCCCAGGGCCTCAAGGGCGGCGGAATGGCGGGCGTCACCCTGCCCTCCGGCGGCAAGGTCGTCTTCTTCGGCGGCATCCGCATCGACGACCCCGACCACGGCGACCCCTTGGTAGTAACGTCCACCGGCCAGTCCGTCAAGGTCACCCCCTTCGCCGAATACCCCCCCAAGGGCCGAGCCACCGGCGGCGTCCGAGCCCACCGCTTCCTCAAGGGCGAAACCGCCCTGACCCTCGCCTGGATCGGCCCCCGCCCCGCAGGCTCATCCCGCACCGGCTCCGCAATAGAACTTCCCACCCCCGACCCCCGCCGCGACGCCTCCGGCCACCCCCACCCCGGCCCCGACGTCATCGGCCACTTGGTCGAGCGAGCCTAGAAAGGCCCACCAACTCCTGAGCCAGCTCACCGGCTCAGCCCTGCCAGTCCGCCTCGGGCATCGGGGGTCGGCTCGTCGCCTGGCGGCGACCTCGCGACCCGGGCGGTGGGGTGTGGGGGGTGCTCGATGGGGCGAACTTGGTTTGCGCGGGGCCCCTGCGCTACCCGTGGCAGGACCGCAAAGCTGGGGCCGAAAAGCATGGCCCTGTCCGCGCACAACGCTACGGGCACCGCCACCCCACACAAACCAAGTCCGCCCCATCGAGCATTTAGGTGGGCGGCTTCCTGGGAGCGGTGGCCGGGCTGGCGGGGCTGGCTCGGTGGGCTGGGGTGGGTGGGACGGCTCGGGAGATTGTTCTGGCACCACCGCTCCCGGAAGCAGCCCACCCAAACCCAGCCCACCGAGCCAACCCCGCCAGCCCAACCACCCGACTCCGACCACCGAACCCAGCCACTGGACACTCGGACCTTCCGGTGCCAGATGCTCGATGGGGCGGACCTGTTTTGCGTGGGGGAGCGGCAGTCGTAGCGTTGTGCGCTGCAGGGCCATGCTTTTCGGCCCCAGCTTTGCGGTCCTGCCACGGCTGGCGCAGGGGCCCCGCGCAAAACAGGTTCGCCCCATCGAGCACCCCCAACCCACCACGGACCGGGCAGCAATGCCGCAGGCGAGCCGTTGTCCAGCGCCAACCACCTCTGTACTGTGTCGGCACCCATAAACCCAATGAGGTGAGTTGCGCTCGTGATCGGTGCCGTAGTAGGCCGCGACCCACTCCTAGCCGAGATCCACGACCGCCTGTCGCACGGCGGCGGCGTAGTCCTCACCGGCCCCAGCGGCATCGGCAAGACCACCATCCTCGACGCCCTCACCGCCGCACACCCATCAGTCCTCCGCGCCACCGCAGCCGAAGGCGAACGCTGGATCCGCAGCGGCGTCCTCGCCGAACTCCTGGCCCAAGTACCCTCCCCGATCATCGCCGCGCTGCCCGACGAGTTCCGGGCCGCCGCGACCGAGGTCCTCACCGGCCGCCGCGACGACGGTGGGATGCCGTTGCGGCATGCCTGGCACCTGTCGTTGCTTGCCATGGCCGCCAAAGCGCCGGTGCTCGTGCTGCTCGATGACGTCCAGTGGATCGATGCGGTGTCTGCGGAGGTCATCGCCTACGCGGTGCGCCGCATCGGGTCTGCGCCGGTTCGTGGGGTGGTCGCGGGGCGGCTACCCGAGATCGTGCCGCTCGATGACGATGGCCCTAGCGCGATCCCGCCCACCGCGCTCATCCCCGGTCCCGTGCTGCGCTTACCCGTCCCGCCGCTGACCGCCGAAGACCTCGCCGCGCTGTTCGATGCCTACGGACTACCCGCGCGCACTGCCGCTGCGATCCACGCAGACTCGGCGGGCAATCCCTACCTAGCGCTCACCTTGGCTGGCGCGTCCACTGACCGTGAACCTCTCCCGCCCTCCGTGGCCCTCTTAGTCCGGGAACGGTTGGCTCAACTCGCACCGACAGAACGCGAAACCCTGCTCTGGTGCGCTCTCGCATCCCGCCCCACCGTGCGCCTCTTACACCGCGCGGGACGTGGTGATGCTGCTCGCGATATCGCCCGTGCGGCCGAGGTCGGTCTCGTGGTGACCGACGCGGAGAACATCAGGTTCACCCCACCCGCTGCCGCGACTCTTATCGCCGACCTCGCCAACGCCGAGGATCGCGTCGCAGCGCACACTGAACTCGCCGCGGCCGTCACCTTCGATGCCGACCGGGAACGCCACCGCGCGCTGGCTTCCGCGGACCCGGGCGCCGCCGTGGCCCGCTCGCTGGTCGTCGCCGCGGAAAGCGCGCAGCGCCAGGGATCCCGCGACCTCGCCGCCGAGCTGTACCTGCTCGCGGCCGACCGCACCCCGCCCGACCACCAGGTTCACCGCGTGCAGTGGCTGGTCGCGGCCGCCGAGACCGCTGCCGTCGCCGCGCGGCCCGAGTTGGCCCGCCGCGCCGCCGAGGCTGTGTTGGAGGGTGACGCCGCGCCGCTACAGCGGGTCAAGGCGCGGATGGCGTTGATCCACCTCGCGGGCCAGAGCGTCGCCACGGAGCGGGAGTTGTTCGCGCTGGCCATGGCCGACGCGGGGGACTGCCCGCGCTCGGGCGGGTTGCTGCACCTGTGGCAGTCCTGGGCGGCGATGATCAACGGGTGGCCTGCGGAGTCGATCGCCGAGTCCACCAAGTCCGCAGAGCTGGCCCGCGCCGTGGGCGACACCTCCATCGAGGCGATGGCCCTGGCGGGTGTCGCGCTGATGAAGCGCCTGGCAGGCGAACCGGACTTCGACGACCCGCTGCGCGCCGCGCTGGCCCTGCCGCCGCCGGACATGGACGGGTGGCTGCACTTCTCCCCGGTGTACGTCATGGCCCGCTTCGCCGCGCTCGACGAACGGCTCGAGGACGCCCGCGCCATGTTCCTGGGCATGCTCGGCATGGTCGAGCGCGGCGCGGTCGAGGAACTGGTCAACGTGCTCAGCGCCCTCGCCGAGGTCTCCACCAGGATGGGCCGCTGCCGCGACGCCGTGGACTACGCCGCCCGTGCACAACGCATCTGCGGCCAGGCCCGGCTCAGTCCAGGACCCGGGTGGTACACCAGCGCGATGGCGGAACTGGCCGGTGGCAGCGTCGACCGCGCACTCACCTACGCCGAGCGCGGTGTGCGGGCTTCGGAGCAGGAGTCCGATCTCGTGTACTTGCGCAGGCACCTGCACTTGCTCGGCCAAGCCCTACTGCGCACGGGTAGGCCTAGCGAGGCCGTCGCCGCACTACGCCGCGTCCCTGAGCTCGAGGCGCCGCGCGGTATCCGCGACCCTACGATGTTGCGCTGGCACAGCGACTTGGTCGCTGGCCTAGTGGCGACCGGTGAGCTCGACGAGGCGGCTGACTTGCTCGTCGACTGCCGCGACCGCTTGACCAGGGTCCCCGAACCCGCTGGCGTGGCCGCGCAACTCGACCGCGCCGAGGCGTTCCTGCAGGCCGCCCGCGGCGACACCGACTCCGCGGTGGACCTGTTGCGCGGAGCCGAATCGGTGTTCACCGCGTTGGGTCAGCCGCTGGAGACCGGGCACTGCCTGCTCGTGCGCGCCCGCGTCGAACGCGGCAGGCGCCGCTACGCCGCGGCCCGCGAACCCGCCCGCCGCGCGGTAGCCCTGTTCACCGCCGCCGAGGCGACCCCGTGGACCGAGCACGCCGAGCGGATGCTCGCCCGGCTCGCCGGGGCCGTTGACGCCGGGCGCCCGCGCAGCGAGCTGACCGGCACGGAGGCCCGCATCGCCGAGATGGTCGCCGAGGGCGCCACCAACCGGGAGATCGCCGACCGCCTGTTCATCAGCGTCAAGACCGTCGAGGCGGCCCTCACCAGGGTCTACCGCAAACTCGGCATCCGCTCCCGCACCCAGTTGGCGGCGCACCTGCGCGAGGGGTGAGCGGCGAGGGTTTCCCCCGATGACCGCGCGCCTCGGCGCCACCTACGGTTGGCGCCAACAGGTCGGACCTCCTCGAAAAGCCCCGTTGAACAGGTGCGGTGCTGGGCGGTGAATGTCGGTGCCACCGGCGTCCGGATCGTCGGTGGCGGATTTCGGCTGTCGGATTCCCGGTGGTCGGATCGACCTGGCCGTGTGTGCGGACCCCGTCGGCGTACTCATCCTTGCGCCCGAGGTCGGCGGGGTCCGCGCCGCGTGTGGAAGCCTTGACGGTCCAGGCATTCACAGTTAACTCCGGTGCCCGGTCGCCCGTGGTGACCGTGGTCCATTCCGGTGGTCGTTGAAGGCGAAATCGCTTCGGACTGAATGGGAAATGCGCTGGATATCGCCTGTTTTCCCACTGCGCGCATATCCGGTAACAAGTTCCCCTTGCCCTGTGCTGTCACCACGAGCACCATTCGGAACACCACCGGATACGTCGCGAGTGAGGGCTTAGCGCATTCGGTGGCAACACTCGGGCCCGTGTCGATGGGGCCTGTTTTCCCCTGCATCTCCCACCGTTGGAGCACATGTGAAACGCACACTCATCGCCGCAGTGGTGTTGACCGCCGCGGCGGGCGCCGTGGCCGCCGTCCCCGCTTTCGCGGGCCAGCAGGCCGCTCCCGCCGCCGACACCGCGGGTGTCTCCGCCGAGGTCCTCAGCGCCATGGAGCGCGACCTCGGCCTGTCCCGCGACGCCGCGCTGGCCCGGCTCGACAGCGAGACCAAGGCCACCGCGCTCGAGGCCGACCTGCGCGGGCGGCTCAGCGACTCCTTCGGCGGCGCCTACTACAACGCGGGCACCGGCAAGCTCGTCGTCGGCGTCACCGACGCGGGCAAGGCCGCCCAGGTCCGCGCGGGCGGCGCCGACGCGACCGTGGTGCGCCACAGCGCCCGCCACCTCGACGCCACCGCCGCCGGGCTCGACACCAAGACCGCGCCCACCGGCGTCACCGGCTGGTACGTCGACGTCCAGCGCAACACCGTCACCCTGACCACCGCGCGGGGCACCGCCGCGGCCGCGAAGGACTTCGTGGCCACCTCGGGCCTCGACGCCTCGGCCATCACGGTCGTGGAGTCCACCGAGTCGCCCCGCCCGCTCTACGACGTGCGCGGCGGCGACGCCTACTACATCGGCTCCGGCTCGCGCTGCTCGGTCGGCTTCTCGGTGCAGGGCGGCTTCGTCACCGCCGGGCACTGCGGCCGCTCGGGCGCCACGACCAAGGGCTCCAACCAGGTCGCCCAGGGCACCTTCGCCGGGTCCTCCTTCCCCGGCAACGACTACGCCTGGGTCCGCACCAACACCAACTGGACCCCGCGCGGCGTCGTCAACCGCTACAGCGGCTCCACCACCGTCGCGGTCAAGGGCGGCACCGAGGCCGCGGTCGGCGCGTCCATCTGCCGCTCCGGCTCCACCACCGGCTGGCGCTGCGGCACCGTCCAGGCCAAGAACCAGAGCGTCAACTACCCGCAGGGCACCGTGAGCGGCCTGATCCGCACCAACGCCTGCGCTGAGCCCGGCGACTCCGGCGGCTCGTGGCTCTCGGGCAACCAGGCCCAGGGCGTCACCTCCGGCGGCTCCGGCAACTGCTCCTCCGGTGGCACCACGTACTTCCAGCCCCTGACCGAGATCCTCTCCGTCTACGGCCTGCGCCTCGTCACCAGCTGACGCACCCGCACCAGGACCCGGGCGCCCTCACGGGCGCCCGGGTTCGCTTGTCCGCTGGGGGATTGATCGCAGGGCAGGCAGGTCCGGGCGCGGGCTGCTTGCGGGGCGAGGGCCACGGAGTCTTCGGTGTGGCGCCTCCAGTGCGAGCAGCGCCTGTCCTCCTGTGCGGCTGGTGCGTCGTCTGGTGGCACCGGTTTTCACCGGGGTGGCGGGTGTTCGGCCCGTCCGCCAGCAGGGCGGGTCAGTCGCAGGGGAGGTCGGTCCTGGTGCGGACGCCGCATTTGCGGAGGGCGTTGGCGACGTGGTCCTCCACCGTGCGGACCGAGATGAACAGGGCCTCCGCGATCTCCTTGTTCGTACTACCCCGCGCCGCCATCCGCGCCACCGCTGCTTCCCGGGGTGACAAGGCGTCCCCGTATCCCCTCCTGCCGCCTCGGTGGCGGGGGGTGATGCCGTGTTTGCGCAGGACCTGGGCGCAGCGGGCGGCGTCCCAGCGGGCGCCCAGGTCGGTGAAGCCCGCGACCACGTCCAGCATCGGCTGCTTGTCCCCGCCTGCCAGCCGCACTTCCGCGAACGCCTCCCGGGCCTGCAGCAGCGCGTACGGGCGCCCCATCGCCTCGTACTCGCCCTGGGCCGCGGCGAACAGGTCCGCCGCCTTGGCCCTGGTCGCGACATACCCGGCGGCTTGCAGCGCGGCGGCGCCCGCGGCGGGGGCGTCCCGGTCGAGGACGGCCTCGGCGAACTCGCGGTGCAGCGCGATCGCCCCGGTGCGGTCCCCGACGGCCACCATCGCCGCGCACGCGGGGGGCACGATCGCCGTCGCCCACACCCAGTTCCCGTGGCGGCGGACCACGGTCAGCGCGGGCCCCAGCAACGCCACCGCCTCGTCCGCGCGGCCACCGGAGAGCGCGATCCTGGCCCGGGCCGCCATCGCCGCGGTCAGCAGCGGGATGGTCAGCGGGGCGTTGTGGTCGGTGATCGCCCGCAGGTCCACCTCGGCGTCGGCCAGCGCCCCGGTGGCCAGCGCCAGTTCCGCCGACACCAGCCGCGCCTCGGTGTCGAGCATCGGCAGCCGGTGCGCCCCCGCGCCCGCCCGCACGTGCCCGACCCGCTCGGCCAGGTCCGTCCACCGACCGGCGGCGAAGTCCAGCCGCGACCGGGTCCCGGCGACCAGCCGGTTGGTGTAGAGGCTCGAGTCCTCGTCGACCAGGGTCGGGATCAGCGCGAGCAGTTCCCGCGCCCGCGCGTCGTGCCCCAGCCACACCGCCGCGTCGGCGCCGTTGCTGGCCCCGCGCAACAGGTGCAGCCGGGCCTCCGGTGTCGACCCGCGCGCCAGCGCCGCCCGCCACACCGCCCAGCCGTCCGGGTCCCCCGAGTACATCAGCACCGAGGCGTGGTTGACGTGCACCGCGGTGTGCACGGCGTGGTCGTCGAACGAGCCGAGCATGTCCAGCGCCCGCTTCGCCCAGGCCAGGTGCTCGGTGATCGTGCCGGAGGTGAACGACGGGATCGCCAGCGCCGCCATCGCCCTGGCCGCCAGGTCCGGTCGCGCGTCGAGTTCGCCGACGGCGGTGCGCAGTTGCTCGCGCCCCGCCCCCGCCTCCCCGGTCTGCGACACCAGCAGCATGCCCAGCCCGAACCGGATCTCGCCGCGCAGCCCCTCCGGCAGGTCGGGCACCGCGAGCACCGACCGCAGCGCCGCCACCGCCTCGTTGTGGCGCAGACCGGGTTGCGCTGCCCGGCTCAGCAGCGCCGCGACCCTGGCCCTGGTCGGGACATCGATGCCGGACCCGGCCACCACATCGGCCAGCAGGTCCACCGCGGTGTCCCCGTCGCCCAAGGCGACCGCCCTGGTCGCGGCGGCCTCGGCGTGGCGGACCCAGTCGGCGACCAGCCCGGCGTGCTTGCAGTGCCTGGCCAACCTGGCGTGCGGCACCGGGTTGGCCTCGGCGAGCGCCGCCGCCGCGGCTCGGTGCGCGCGGCGCAGTTCGTCGGGGGCGAGCAGGTCGATCACCGCGCGGGTCGCCAGCGCGTGCCGGGTGGCCAGCAGCCCGGGCGCGCACTGCCGGAGCAGGCCGTGCGCGAGGGCACGGTCGATCGCCCCGGCCGCGGTGGGCCTGTCCAGCCCGGCGACCCGGCTCAGCAGGTGTTCGTCCACCGGCGCGGCCAGGGTGGCCGCGGCGGCGACCACGTCACGTACCGCGGCGGGCAGTGCCGCCAACCGTTCCGCGATCGACCCGCGCAGGGCCACCGGCGCGGTCAACCGGTCCAGCACCGACCGCGGCGCGTCGGCCAACCGGGGCGCGGGTTCGGCGGGCAGCGCCCGGCACACCTCCTCGACCACGAACGGCACGCCACCGGTCAACTCGTGTAGACGTGTGGCGAACTCGTCGGTGACCTTGGTCAGCCCGAGCAGCGCCGCGGCGAGCTCACCGACGTCGGCGACCCGCAGCGGGCGCACCGTCGTCTCCACCGCGCGCGCCCACCGGGGCAGGTACCCGGCCAGGTCGACCACCGGCCGCTCGGTGCGCACGTTCTCCGGCCGGTAGGTCACCAGCAGCTTCAACCTCGGCGGTAGCCCGCGGCACAGGAACCGCAGGAACTCGTAGGTCGTCTCGTCGGACCAGTGCAGGTCTTCCACGACGAGCACCGCCGGTCCCAGTTCGGCCAGACCCGCGCGAACTCTGGGAAAAACGTCCACCCGGTCCACCCGACCCACCGGCGGGCTGAACACGTCCAGACCTTTCAGCGCGTCGAGCACCGGGCCAAGTGGGAACGGCTCGCGCAGCGGCGGGCACTCACCGACCAACCAGTGGTGCCCGAGCAGGTCGGGGTGTCCGCGCAACTCGTCGACCATGCGGCTCTTGCCGATCCCCGCCTCGCCCGCGACCAGCAGGAGCGCGGGCGCGGTCGCCGAGGACAGCCGGGCCAGCTCGCTCGCGCGGCCGACCAGCGGCGCGCGGTCGACCGGTGGTGATCTGTCCACAGTGGTTCCCAGAGGAGCCGTTTCCATGCTGCACCTTTTGCCGGGGGCGAACGACTCGCGGAGCCCGGAGGCGTGCGTTCACCACGGATCCGCTCACGGTAGCGCCTGAGTTAAGCCCGTATCACCACGGATTGCAACGGGTCTGTCACTGCAACAGCATCGTCTGTGCCAATCCGTGACGATCGCCAACCCGGTGGTCTCGTCGTAGGAGGTACTCCCGAAGTGACTGAACTCCCACCCCTGGAAGAAGCGGGCGAGGGCAACATCACCCGCAAGCGCCTGCTGCAGCTCGGTGCCCTCGTGGTTCCCGCCGCTGGGCTCATCGGCGCCACCGCCGCGGGCGGTTTCGCCGCGGCCAGCCCCGCCGACGTCCGCCCGGACGGCGCCGAGGCGCTCAACCTGGCCTGCACCCCCGGCCAGCAGACCACCATCGCGCAGACCGAGGGCCCGTACTTCAAGCCGGGTTCCCCGCAGCGCACCAGCCTGATCCAGCCCGGCACCACCGGGACCAGGCTGACCGTGAGCGGCTACGTTTTCAGCCGCTCGTGCAGGCCGCTGGCCAACGCGCTGCTGGACTTCTGGCAGGCCGACAGCCGGGGCGCCTACGACAACTCCGGCTACACCTTCCGCGGCCACCAGTACACCGACGCCAACGGCAAGTACACCCTGACCACGATCGTGCCCGGCCTCTACCCCGGCCGCACCCGGCACATCCACGTCAAGGTGCAGAACCCCGGCGGTCGGATCCTCACCACGCAGACGTACTTCCCCGGTGAGCCGCGCAACAACACCGACACCATCTACGACCCGCGGCTGCTGATGAACGTCCGCACGGTCGGTTCGGCGAAGGAAGCCACCTTCGACTTCGTGCTGAACGTGGCCTGATGAACGACCACCGCGCTCCGGTGTGGACAGTCCGAGGGCTGTGCGCGCCAGGCGCGGCACCACGTCCGACGGCGTGACCCGCCGCCGGTCGACGCCACCCGACGCGGCGGAAAACCGAAGGCGGACCGTGCACCTACGCCTCGCGCCCCGCCACCGCCCGCGTCGGGCCCGGCGGCACGGCGGTACAGGTGTTGACGTCGGGCTCGCGGTCGCCCCCGAGCCGGACCGGCCGGGGAACGGCCACGGGGGTAGGGGCGCCGGGCACAGCAGGGCCCGGCGCCCCGTCTCTACGCCTGGAGAGAAAACCCAGCTCACCGCGACCAGTCGGCCCTGTGGTGTCCACTGTGGACGTCGAGCTGGTAGCCCTTGGCGGAAAACCGCGCCAGCACGCTGAACCGGTCGCCGCGCACCACCGTGTGCCGCCACTCCACCGGGGTCCGCTCGGCAAGGCCGAGCCGGTCGATGGCCAGCGCCGCGGTGGTCTCCGGTGTCGCCAGCAACCGCCGCTCACCCGGGGTCGGCAGCACCGCGCGGATGCGCTCCTGCCCGCCGGTGAGCCGGATCCCGCACCGGCTGTCGAGTTCGCGGTACAGCGAGGTCTCGGCGAAGTCCGCCTCGCGCAGCGCCGCGGTCAGCGCGTACGGCAGCCACACCCGGTCCACCGCCAGCGGTGCCCCGCCCGCGAACCGCACCCGCTCCAGGTACAGCAGCGGCGTCGACTCCTCCAGCCCCAGCTTGCTGGCCACCACCCCGTCGGCGCGCACGTCGAGCGTGCGGACCTGGCTGTAGGCGCTCATCCCGCTGTCGCGCACCGACGCGAACAGGCTGTAGAGCGCCCCGAGCGGCTGGGTGATCTCGGTCTGCCTGCCCAACCTCGGCGGGTGCCCGCGCCCGGCGACCACGGTGCCGTCGGCGCGCAGCCTGCGCAGCGCCTCGCGCACCGTGTTGCGGCTGACCGCGTACTCCGCGGCCAGCGCCAACTCGCCGGGGAAGGCGTGCTCGAACTCGCCGCCCTCGACCCGGCGCAGCAGGTCGGCGTGCAGTTGCGCCCACAGCGGGGTGGACAGCGTGCGGTCGAGCCGGGTCGCACCGGGGCGGTCGACGGCCGGGATCACCCCCGCTCACCCCCTCGAGTCCGCGCGGATCGGTCCCGGTCGAACCTAGCAGGTGGGTGCGGGCGGCCGGTGGCACAACCGCCGATCCCGCCCCTCGAGACCCCGGACCGTCCACACAGGAGCGAGCGCGGGTCAGCCGACCATCTCGTGGCCGCGCACGGCCTCGCGCTGGCGGGGCAGCGCGGTGTTGTCGAGGTACCACTCGTAGGTGGCCGCGATGCCCGCCCGCAGCCGGGTCCTGGGCTCCCAGCCCAGGCCGGTCATGGTGCGGATGTCGAGCACCCGGCGCGGCGCCCCGTCCGGGGCGGCGGGGTCGAACTCGATCGCGCCGGTGTAGCCGATGGTCTCCGCCAGCATCTTCGCCAGGTCCGCGGTGCTGATGTCGCGGCCGGTGCCGATGTTGACCGGGGTCGGGTCGTCGTACTGCTCCAGCAGCGCCACGCACGCCTCGGCGAGGTCGTCGACGTGCAGGAACTCCCGGCGCGGGGTGCCGCTGCCCGGCACGGTCACCGACGGCGCCCCGATCTGGGCGGCCTCGTGGACCGCGCGCATGAGCCCGGCGAGCCCGTGCGGGGCGTGGAAGTCGTCGCCGGGCCCGTAGAGGTTGGTCGGCAACGCGCTGATCCACGCCAGCCCGTCCTGCTCGCGCACCGCCCGCACCTGCGCCAGCCCGGCGATCTTGGCGATGGCGTAGAACTCGGTCGCGGGTTCCAGCGGGCCGCTCATCAGCGAGGACTCCCGGATCGGCTGCCGGGATTCCCTGGGGTACAGGCACGCCGAGGCCAGGAACAGCAGCCTGG
This sequence comes from Actinokineospora baliensis, assembly GCF_016907695.1. Taxonomy (NCBI): domain Bacteria; kingdom Bacillati; phylum Actinomycetota; class Actinomycetes; order Pseudonocardiales; family Pseudonocardiaceae; genus Actinokineospora; species Actinokineospora baliensis. The sequence continues at coordinate 4,033,204 of NZ_JAFBCK010000001.1, forward strand.
GCACCGCGACCACGCGGGCCGCGTCGAGCACCGAGGTCTGGATGCGCAGGTTGTCCGACAGCACGTCGGCAGGCCCGCCCGCCCCGCCGCGGCCGCCGCGCTCGGCCGCCAGCACGACCACGTCCGGGCGGTGCTCGGCCAGCCAGGCGCCCGCCGCCGCCCGGTCCCGCAGGTCCACTTCGGACGACGTGGCCAGCACCAGGTTCTCGTGGCCAGCCGCGCGCAACCGCCTGCACAGCGCCGACCCGGCCAGGCCGCGGTGGCCCGCGACGAGGATCCGGCTCGCCGGGGTGAGCTGCGGAGCACGCATGGGCAGTCCCTCCGTCCTGTGGCCTGCCGGTCCCCGGGGTCCGCCTGTCCCGGTGATCACCGGCGGTCCCGGCCAGGATGGCATCCACCAGCCCGCCGCGCCGCTGCCCGCCCCGGCGCGGGTGGCCGGTGGCGGGCCGGGGCTCGCCCGGTAGACCACAGCCAGTGGCATATGGCCGGGTTTGGGCCCTCTGGCATCACCCATCACGTGGGGATGCGACGCCGTGGTGATCACGCGCTGTCGGTCTCGACCCGGTGCCGTGCGGGCGTTACCCCTCGATCGGGGTCATATTCGAGTGGGGTTTCGCACCGGCATCTGACCCGCCGCGTCGTCGTCGCACCCGCGGTCTGTGCCAACCTGGATCGCGAGCCCCGCGCCCGGCGCGGGTGGGAGCACCCGGGAAGGGGCGGCATGGCCGAGACAGCCCTGGTCACCAACGACGACGGCATCGACTCACCGGGGCTGCACGCCCTGGCGCGGGCCGCCGTGCGCGCGGGCCTGGCGGTCACCGTCGCCGCCCCGGCGGCCGAGGCCAGCGGCACCGGCGCCGGTCTGACCGCCACCGAGGACCACCGCCACCTGGTCGTCGAGCCGAGGGACCTGCCCGGCGTGCCCACCCCCGCCCTCGCCGTCTCGGCCCACCCGGGCCTGATCGCCCTGGTCGGCTGCAACGGCGGCTTCGGCCCCAGCCCCGACCTGGTCATCTCCGGCATCAACCGCGGCGCCAACACCGGCCGCTCCGTCCTGCACTCGGGCACCGTCGGCGCCGCCCTCACCGCGGCCGTCGTCGGTATCAGCGCCCTGGCCTTCTCCCTCGACATCCCCCTCGACGAGTCGGCGGCGGCGCACTGGGAGACCGTGGAAGCGGTGTTCCCCGAAGTCCTGGCCGCCCTCCGAGACTTCCCCCCAGGCACAGTCCTCAACGTCAACGTCCCCAACGTGCCCCCCGACCAGCTCAAACCGATCCGGTGGGCCCGCCTGGCCGAGTTCGGCTGGGTCACCAACGCCGTCCACCGCCTCGAAGACGGCCGAGTGGAACTGACCACGGTGAAGGTCGAGGAGAAACCCGCCGAAGGTACCGACGGAGCCCTCCTCACCGCAGGCCACGTCACGGTGACAGCCCTGAGTTCAGTCTCCGAAGACCCCACCGTCCACGGCCACCCCACCTACTGGTCCAGCTGACGACTTCCCGCAGTTGACCTCAGCGGCGCCGCTGCTGCGGGATCCGCACGCTGGCCGCCGCCAAGGCGTCCGCGACGGTCGCGTAGGGGGCTATCTCGCCCAGTAGCCGGGTTACTTCCATTGCCCTCAGCACCGGCGCGGCGCAGCAGGCGACGGCCACCTCACCGCCAGCGGTGCGGGCTTGGTGCTGGGCCTGGGTCAGCATGGCCAGGCCGCACGCGCCGACGAAACCGACGTGGGTCAGGTCGACCACCAGCAGGCGGGGTCGGCGGGCGAGGCGGACGGTGAGGGCGGCGGCGATGGTGGGGCGGGTCGCGAGGTCGATGTCGCCGCGGAGGCGCAGGACGGGGATGTCGCGGGCGGTCATCCGGTCGTGGCTGATCGAGATCATGTGTGGCGCTCCCTGTGTCGGGGCGGCCACGAGGAAAATGAAGTCCGAGTTCGCGTTGCTACCCGAAGCGCATCTCCGACGCAGCGTCACCTTGCGGTCGGGTCACCACCCACGCTACGCCCCGGGTCTACAGCCAGCCCCGGCGCGCGGCGAGCAGGCCCGCTTGGAACCGCGTGTCGGCGCCCAGCGTGGTCATCATCTCGCCGATGCGGCGGACCACCGTGCGCTGGGCGACCCCCAGTGCCCTGGCGATCGCCTGGTCCTTGAGCCCGGCGGCCATCAGCGAGAGCACCTGCCGGTCGCGTTCGGAGAGGGTGGCGGCACGTTCGGCGCTGCCACCGAGGACGGGCGCGGCTTGGTCCCAGAGCGCCTCGAAGCACACCACCAGGCCCTCGACCAGGGGCGCGGCGTGCACGAGCAGCCGGGTCCTGGTTTCGGCGGAGGCGAACGAGACCGGCATCAGCGCCACCCGGCGGTCGACGATCATCATCTTCATCGGGGCCGAGGCGAGGGTCCTGGCCTGCTCGCCCGCCTCGATGCAGGCCATCATCTGCTCGTAGTGGCCGGGCAGCGCCAGCGCCGGACCGTGGTAGAGCGACCGGTACCGCACCCCCCGGCTCAGGGAGACCAGCTCCTGGTCGTTCTGCACCGGTGTGCCGTGCAGGTACGGCGGCGCGTCGATGATCAGCACCTCTTCGCGGGCGCCGAGCTGCAGCTGGGCCAGCCGGTGCTGGATCGCGTCGTTGCCCTCCAGGATCTCCACCAGGCTCGACTCGGCGGAGGTGGGCGTCTCGCGCAGCCGCAGCGCCAGTTCGCGGGCGGCGGCGCGCAGCCCCTCGAGTTCCTGCTGCCTGCGCGACACCAGCGCCTCGATCGAGACCTCCGGCGGCGCCACCACGTACCGCATGGGCCGCGCGAGCAGGGTGGACACCAGCCCGGCCGCGGTGAGGTTGCGCAGTGCGCGGCGGACCGCGGGCAGCGGCAGCTCGGCCGAGTCGGCGATGTCCTGGGCGGTGCCGCGCGGCGTGGTGGCCAGCGCGAGGTACACGGCGTTGTCCGTCTCGCTGAGGCCGACCGGCCCTAACAGGTGCGCCATGGCGGAACTCTAGTCGCGCGCGCCGCGCCATCACAGCCCCTCGTGGTGGGTCCTGTGAAAATCCACCGGTGTCCTGATCACGCCGTTGTCCTGTTGCGCCCTCGTTCCCCGGCGGCGCGCGGGGCAGGCTGGGTGAGCGCGATCAACCTCCTCGAAATTCCTGCTGAAAGGCCCGCCATGTCCCACGCGATCCGACGCACCCGCCGCCCTGCGCGGGCTTTCGCGTCAGCGTGATCCTGAGCTGGGCCACCCACGCCCGGGTGGTCCAGCTCAGCGGGGACCGGCCAGCGCCTGACCGCGCAACGCGAGTTCCAGCGCCAGCCGCCGGGGCGGGTCGACCAGGTCGGCGCCCAGCAGCCCGGTCAGCTGCCGCACCCGGTAGCGCACGGTCTGCGGGTGCACGTCCAGGTGGGCCGCGATCTCGTTGACACCCTGGGTTCGCAGCCACACCCGCAGCGTCGCGATGAGCCGGTCCCGCTGCTTCGGCGGGAGTGACGCCAGCGGCTCCAGGGCCCGGTCGGTCAGCCTGGCAAGGAGGAACTCGTCCGAGGTCAGCAGCAGCGCGGCCAGGTGGTCGGCACAACGCAGCACACCAGTACCGGGCAGGACACCCCTGGCGACCAGCTCCACCGCGCGCCGCGCGATCAGCAGCGACTCGCGGGCTCGCGCGGGCGGCACCGGCGGCCCGACGACAACCAGCCCCGCCAGGTCCGGCGGTACGCGGTCTGCGGGCACCAGCAGGCACGGGTTGTCCGGGTCGACGAGCCCAACTGTGTCGACGTCTTGTGCGTGCTCCAGCAGCACGACGCTGACCTCCTCGGGCACCGGCCACTCGGCGGCGGCCGCCAGGTCGACGAGCTCGGCCGGGGTCGCCTCGCCCGCCAGCAGGAGGTGCAACAACCGGCGCCTGCGCTCGCGGAGCACGTCGTCGGCCTGATCGCGGGCCGCGGCGTACCCGGCCCGCGCGGTCGCGCACAGGTCATCGACGTGCGCGAACACCAGATCGGCTAGGTCGAGCAGCACCTCGGTGGACACCCCGCCGTCGCGGCCGAGTTCGCTGAGCCGCCGCCACAGGACGCGCGCACCGACCCGCACCGCGGTCTGCAGCGCGTCCAGGGATCGCCCCTTCGCGTACTCGACCCGGCCCGCGTACCGCAACGCCGCAGTCGGGTCACCGCCCGGTCGGAGCGCCGCCGTGACCGCCGCGACCAGCACCCGGCTGCCCGCGTACTCCGGCACCGCCGCCTTGATCTCCGCGACGACCTCGGCGACCAGGTCGGTCCGCCGCAACCGGGCGACCAGCTCCACCGGCACCGCCGCCCACAGGCCCGTCTGCCGCTGCCCGGTCATGGCCGCTCCCTCCCGAAGCCCGGCGGGTGTTGCTCGGCCGACGATAAATATCCGGTGTCGCGGGTGTCAACGATCTCCCGGGGACAAACCCGAATGCCGTTCTTGCGCGCCGCGTGACAATTCTGCGGGGCGGCGCGACATGTCGTTGTCGCCGAAGTGACCCGCTGGTAACGTCGCCATTGCTGACGCGAAAAGCGTTGCGGTGCAACAGTTTCGGCATTCTGGTGAATGGGGCCCGATGGGTTTCTCCTGTCCTTCCCGAGTGACGCTCGGGGTCGCGGCCGCCCTGCTGGCCGCCGGTGCGGGCGTCGTGGCGGTGGACGCGCAAGAGCGCGCCGCGGCGCCCGGCACCTTCGGGTGCGCGCTGCCGGGCGGGGAGTACGTCGACGTCCCGGTGGAGTTCGGTCTCACGGTGCCCGAGGCGGCCCCGGTCGGCACCCCGGTCACCGTGACCCCCTCCGCGCGCCTCGTCCTGCCCGCGACTCTCCGCTCCTATGGGTCCACAGTGGAGGGATTGGTCGCCGCTGAGATCGTTGTGCGGCAGGAGAAAACGTCGGAGGAGCTTGACATCGCGGCTGCTGAGTTGCCCGCTGCGGGTGACTTGACTGTCACGGCGGCCAGTGAGGGCGTCGAAGTGACGCCGGAGCAGGGCAAGGCACAGGTTCGGCTCACCGGTCTGACGGCCTCGCTGCGCGTCGGTCAGACCACGATCTCGTGCACCGCCAACGCGGTGGAGGGCGCTCTGGGGTCGGTCGACATCACTCCAGCCGCCGTGGCCGACTTGCCGCCCGGGTTGCCGTACAACTTCGACCTGACCGTCACCACCCGCCTGGCCAAGCTCAAGTCGGATGTGGTCATCGGCCCGGGGACGTTCAGTTCGGTCATCGGCTTCCTCCCTGGCCCGGACGGCCGCTTGCCGCTCACCGGCGACCTGTCGCTGCCGCCCGCGAAGGCGTACCTGGTGGTGTTCCGGTTCATGCCGGTCACCAACACCATCACGCTCACCCCGGTCGGCCAGGCCACCGGCAGCGCGGTGCTCACCATCGACGGCACCCCGAACGCCAACGCCGACATCGACGTCGTCCTGCGCGTGGACCTGCGGGTGTCGGAGGTCTTCCAGGACGGCGTGCCGCTGGCCGTCGGCGACGCCTGCCACACCGCGACCCCGATCGACATCCGGCTCAGGGGCAAGGTGCTGGTGGTGCCCGGCTCGGTCAGCACGCTCACCAGCGTGATCACCATCCCGCCGTTCACCGGCTGCGGCACCACCGAGGACCTCGACCCGCTGATCACCGGTCTGGTCTCCGGCCCGGGCAACCCGCTCACCAACCGGCTCGTCACCCGGCCGCCGGTCTAGGGGGCCGCGATGGGCGTCGAGGTGGTGGTGGAGGGCCTGGGCAAGTCGTTCGGCACCCAGGCCATCTGGCGGGACGTCACGCTGACCCTGCCCGCCGGGGAGGTCAGCGTCCTGTTGGGACCGTCAGGCACCGGCAAGTCGGTGTTCCTCAAGTGCTTGATCGGCCTGCTGCGCCCGGAACGCGGCCGGGTGCTGATCAACGGCGTCGACCTGTGCTCCTGCGCCGAACGCGACACCTACGAGATCCGCAAGCTCTTCGGCGTGCTGTTCCAGGACGGCGCCCTGTTCGGCTCGATGTCGGTCTACGACAACATCGCCTTCCCGCTGCGCGAGCACACCCGCAAGAGCGAGAAGGAGGTGCGCGCCATCGTCATGTCCACAATGGACAAGGTCGGCATGCGCGGCGCCGAGCACAAACTCCCCGCCGAGATCTCCGGCGGCATGCGCAAGCGCGCAGGCCTGGCCCGCGCCCTGGTCCTCGACCCCCACATCATCCTGTGCGACGAGCCAGACTCCGGCCTCGACCCGGTCCGCACCGCCCTGCTCAGCCAACTGCTCATCGACCTCAACGCCCAAACCGACGCCACCATCCTGATCGTCACCCACAACACCACGGTGGCGCGCACCGTGCCGGACAACCTGGGCATGCTCTTCCGCAAGGAGTTGGTGGTGTTCGGCCCCCGAGAACTCCTCCTCACGACCGACATCCCCGTGGTGTCCCAATTCCTCAACGGCCACAAAGAAGGCCCCATCGGCATGTCCGAGGAGAACGACACCCCCGACGCAGGCCCAACCACCCACTCAGGCCCTCACGAGATCACCCCCCAACTACCCCCCACCCCCGGCCTCCCACCCCGCGCCGCCGTCCGCCGACGCAAGCTCCGCCTCCTGCGCACCCTCGACACCCTCCCCGCCCACACCCGCACCGCCACCCTCGCCACCATGACCCCCGAAGACCTCGACCACTACGAAACCTGGCGCCGCCGCACCTCCGCCATCCCCTTCGCAGGCGGCCCCCAATGACCTCGCCCCGCCACATCCACGCCGCGCGCGTGCTCTCGCCGACCACTCTTAGCAGAGTCGCCGCTGTCCACCTGCCGCCCCATCGCAGCCATCCAGTTCGCCGGTGGCCCTCGATGACTCCGCCTCGCTCCCACTGCGCCGAGGCCCACCTGCTGCTGCGCCTCGGCCATTCCACAGACCGGCGGCGCTCGATGCCCCAGCCCCGCCGCCACCCCATCCACGCCGCACGCATGCCACTGCGGAACACCGTGGTCCCGGGCGCTGTGGTGGTTGGTCTCGCCGTTCCCCACCTGGTGCCGCCGCACCTCGGCCATCCCGATCACCGGCGGTTCCCGGTGACTTCGCCTTGCCGCCACCGCACCGCGCGCGTTCTATCGCCGAACGCCGTGGTCAGCCGCGCCGTTCCCCTACTGCCGTCGCGCCATCGCCCTCCACACCCCTCGACGATCCCACCTTCCGCCCGCCTCCGACGCCGCGCCGGCACACTCCCACGTCCGCGAGTCCCTGCTCCTAGCCCGAGTCATCGCACCCGGCGGCCCCCTATGACCCCGCCCCGCCAGCACCGCGCCGCGCGCGTGCTCTCGCCGCCCACCCTGATCGGTCTCGTCGCCGCGCACCTGCCGCCGCACCTCAGCCATCCCCATCACCGGCGGCCCCCGATGACCCCACTCCGCCACATCCACGTCGCACGCTTGCCACTTCGGCGCACCCCATCCACCGCCCACCTCCGGCACCACATCCCGCCCGCACACCTCAGCGACAGCGAGCCCCGACACCTCCCCGGCGGCCCCCGATGAGCGCCCCCCTCCGCGCCGCAACCGGGGTGTTGCGGGAACTCGGCGGTCTCTTCGCGCTGGGGCTCGATGTCGTGGTGGGGATGGCGCGGCCGGTGCGGTGGGGGGAGGTGGTGCGGCAGTTCTGGTTCATCGCCAGTGTGTCGATCTTGCCCGCGGCGTTGGTCGCGATCCCGTTCGGGGCGGTGATCACGTTGCAGTTGGGGTCGTTGACCGCGCAGATCGGGGCTGAGTCCTTCAACGGGGCGGCCAGCGTGCTCGCTGTGATCCAGCAGGCGAGTCCGATCGTCACCACGCTGGTCGTCGCGGGGGCGGGGGGTTCGGCGATCTGCGCGGACCTCGGGTCGCGGACCATCCGCGAGGAGATCGACGCGATGCGGGTGTTGGGGGTGTCGCCGGTTCAGCGGTTGGTGGTGCCGAGGGTGGTGGCGGCGATGGCGGTGGCCGCCCTGCTCAACGGGATGGTCAGCGTGGTCGGGGTGTGCGGCGGCTACTTCTTCACCGTCGTCGTCCAGGACGGGACGCCGGGGGCGTTCCTGTCCAGCTTCTCCGCCCTCGCCCAGTTGCCGGACCTCTGGGTGGCCGAGTTCAAGGCGTTGCTCTTCGGGTTCCTCGCCGGGCTCGTCGCCGCTTACCGGGGGCTCAACCCGCGCGGCGGCCCGAAGGGCGTCGGCGACGTGGTCAACCAGTCCGTGGTCATCACCTTCCTGCTGCTGTTCTTCGTGAACTTCGTGATCAGCGTGGTGTACCTGCGAATCGTCCCGGCGAAGGGGGCCTGATGATCACGCGCACCGCGGGCGCGCTGGAGCGCCTCGGCGAGCAGTTGCGGTTCTCCCTGCGCGCTCTCGCCTGGATCCCGTTCGCCCTCACCCGCTACTCCCGCGAGGTCGTCCGCCTGCTGGCCGAGGTCAGTTTCGGCAGCGGTGCCCTCGCGGTGATCGGCGGCACGATCGGGGTCATGGTGGGTCTCAGCGTCTTCACCGGCACCGTCGTCGGCCTGCAGGGGTTCGCCGCGCTCAACCAGATCGGCACCTCCGCGTTCGCCGGGTTCCTCTCCGCGTACTTCAACACCCGCGAGATCGCCCCGCTGGTCGCCGGGCTCGCCCTGTCGTCGACCGTCGGGTCCGGGTTCACCGCCCAGCTCGGCGCGATGCGCATCTCCGAGGAGATCGACGCGCTGGAGGTGATGGCGGTGCGGTCCATGCCGTACCTGGTGACCACCCGGATCGTCGCCGGGTTCGCCGCGATCATCCCGCTCTACGTCGTCGGCCTGCTGACCTCCTACCTCGCCGCCCGCGTCACCACCGTCGGCGTCTACGGCCAGTCGGCGGGCACCTACGACCACTACTTCTCGCTGTTCCTGCCACCGGAGGACGTCATCTGGTCGTTCGTGAAGGTGCTCGTGTTCAGCGTCGCGATCATCCTCACCCACTGCTTCTACGGCTACCGCGCTTCCGGGGGCCCGGCGGGTGTCGGGGTCGCCGTCGGCCGGTCGGTGCGGACCGCGATCGTCGTGGTGTCCATTATGGACTTCTTTCTCAGCCTCGCGATCTGGGGCGCTTCAACGACTGTGCGGGTGGCCGGATGAGCCGCCTGCGCGACCAGGCGCTCGGACTGGTCTTCCTCCTGCTGCTCGGCGCGCTGGGCTGGCTCGCCGTGGCCGTCTACGCCAAGGAGTTCACCTCCGCCGCCGTGGTGACGTTGCGCGCCGACCGGGTCGGCAACCAGCTCAGGGTCAACGCCGACGTCAAGGTGCGCGGTGTGATCGTCGGCAGCGTCCGGGCGGTCAGCACCACCGGTGACGGCGTGTCCGTCGAGTTGGCCATCGATCCCGACCGGCTCGGCCAGCTCCCCAGCAACTCGACCGCTCGGCTGCTGCCCAAGACCCTGTTCGGCCAGCGCTACGTCAGCCTGGTCCTGCCCGACGAGCCCGCCCGCCCCCTCGCCGACGGCGATGTCATCCGCCAGGACACCACGACGCGCGCCATCGAGGTCGAGAAGGCGCTGCGCGACTTGATGCCCGTGCTGCAAGCCGTCGCGCCGCACAAGCTCTCCAGCACGCTCGGTGCCCTCTCGCAGGCGCTGGAGGGCAGGGGCAAGTCGCTGGGGGAGACCCTGGTCGGCCTCAACTCCTACCTCGACCAGCTCAACCCGAGCCTGCCGAAGATCCAGGCCGACATCACCGCGCTCGCCGACACGTTCGCCGTCTACGAGACCGCCGGACCCGACATCGTCGACGCCTTGGCCGGGTTGACCGTCACCACAAAGACTTTCGCTGAGCAGAAGGACAACGTCGCCGCCCTCTTCGACACCATGACCGACACCGCCGCCGACCTCGAAGGCTTCGTGACGGCCAACCGCGCCACCCTGATCGGCCTGTCCGCCGCCAGCCGCCCCACCCTGGAACTGCTGGCCCGCTACTCACCCGAGTTCCCCTGCCTCACCCAGGCCGCCGTCGCCCTCAGGCCGCGCGTCGACACCGTGCTCGGCAAGGGCACCAACGAACCGGGCCTGCACGTCAAGCTCACAGTCAAGCCCGGTCGCGGCGCCTACCAGCCCGGCCGCGACAAACCCGCCTTCACCGCGACCGGCGGCCCCCGCTGCTACCCGGCGGGCCTCAGCCAGGGCAGCGTGATCCCGGCCGTGGCGAACTCGCCGCAGGAAGGCCGGTTCATCGCCGAGTTGCTTGCCCCGGTGGAAGGCGTCACCCCGGCTGAGATGGGTGATTGGGGTGGCCTGCTCGTCGGACCACTGCTGCGCGGCGCGGAGGTGGAGCTCTCATGACCGCGGACCTGCGCGGGCCGCTGCTCAAAGGCGCCGTCTTCACCGTGGTCACGGTCCTGGCGACCCTCCTGCTCGCCGCGACCATCGCCAACCGGGGCACCGGCGACACCGCCGTCTACAAGGCCCGCTTCACCGATGTCACCTCGCTCAACGCGGGTGACGACATCCGCATGGCCGGGGTCCGGGTCGGGCAGGTGCGCGACATCTCGGTGGTGGACCGCCGGTTCAGCGAGGTCGAGTTCGATGTGGACCGCCGCTACGCCCTGGCCCCGTCGATCACCGCCACGGTCCGCTTCCGCAACCTCATCGGCCAGCGCTACATCGCCCTCGACCAGGGCGCGGACTCCGGGAAGCTGGCCGAAGGCAGCACCATCCCGCTCGAGCGCACCAGACCCGCCGTGGACCTGACCGCCATGTTCAACGGGTTCAAGCCGCTCCTGCAAGCGCTTTCGCCCGAGGACGTGAACAAGCTGTCGCTTCAGATCGTCCAAGTCCTGCAGGGCGAGAGCGGCACCGTGGGTGATCTGGTGCGCCACATCGGGTCGCTGACCACCACGCTCGCCGCCAAGGACGACGTGGTCGGTCGAGTGATCGACAACCTCAACACCGTTCTGTCGCAGGTAGATGCCAAAGATGAGCAGCTGTCCACTTTGGTGCTCACCACGCAGCAGCTGGTCAGCGGGCTGGCCAAGGACGCCGCCCCGATCGGTGACGCCATCGACGGCATCGCCGCGCTCACCAACGCCACGGCAGGCCTGCTCGACCAGGGCCGCGAGCCCCTGCGCCGCGATGTCGACGCCCTGGGTTCGTTGTCGAAGTCGTTGGCCGACAACACACCCGAGTTCGAGAAGTTCCTCACCGCACTCCCGGTCAAGTACGAGGCCATCGGGCGGACCGCCTCCTACGGTTCCTGGCTGAACTTCTACCTCTGCTCGGCTACAACCGACGTCGCCCCCGCCCCCGGCCAGGCCCCCGGCGACATCGGGATCCCGATCACCGACGCGAGGTGCCGCCCGTGAAGCCGTTCCAGGAGCGCGACCCGGTCCGGATGGGCCTGGTCGGAGCGCTGACCATGGCGTTGGTCGCCCTGCTGGTGTTCGGCTGGGACCACCTCCCTGCCCTCGGCGGCACCACCTACACCGCCCAGTTCCGCGAGGCGGCGGGCCTCAAACCCGACGACGAGGTCAGGGTCGCCGGGGTGAAGGTCGGCGCGGTCACCAAGGTCGAGCTGACCGGCACCCACGTCACGGTCACCTTCCGCGCCAAAGACGTCTGGCTCGGCGACCAGACCGTGGCCGCCATCAAGATCAAAACCCTGCTCGGGCAGAAGAACCTTGCCCTGGACCCGTTGGGAACCGAGGAACTCGACCCCGACACCCCGATCCCGCTCGAGCGCACGCTCACCGCCTACGACGTCAACGACGCGTTCGCTGACCTGGCCAAGACGACCGGTGAGATCGACACCGATCAGCTCGCCGAGAGCTTCCGGACGCTGTCGCGGACCTTCTCCGCCACCACCCCCGACGACGTCCGCACCGCGCTCGACGGCCTGTCCCGCCTCTCGCGCACCATCGCCGGTCGTGACCAGGAGCTCAAGCGGTTGTTGGCCAGCACCAAGGGGATCAGCAAGACCCTGGCCGACCGCGGCGACCAGTTCCAGGCGCTCATCAACGACGGTGACACGCTGCTCGCCGAGTTCGCCCGCCGCCGCGACGCGATCAGCGCGCTGCTCACCGGCACCAGGGACCTGTCCAAGCAGCTGTCCGGCCTGGTCGCCGACAACCAGCAGCAGCTCGCGCCCGCGCTGCGGCAACTGGAACGCGTCACCGAGGTGTTGCGCCGCAACCAGGACAACCTCGACCGGAGCCTGCGCCTGGCCGGTCCGTTCTACCGGCTCGTCGGCAACGCCGTGGGCAACGGGCACTGGATCGACAGCTACATCTGCGGCCTCATCCCGGTCGCCGACGGGTCCGCGGGCTGCGTCCCGCCCGCACCGGGGGGACGCTGATGCTCCGCCGCACGCTGAAGTTCCTCGCGCTGGGGGCGGTGTCGGTGCTGCTCGTCGTCGTCGGCACCGCCGCGCTGTTCGACACCGGGAAGTACCGCACGGTCACCGCCTACTTCGCCGCCGCCGTGGGCCTCTACCCGGGCTCTGACGTGCGGGTGCTCGGGGTCGCGGTGGGCATCGTAGACGCTGTGGAACCGTTGGGGCCCAACGTCAAGGTCACCATGACCATCGACGCGGGCGCGCCGGTCCCGCCCGGCGCGACCGCGCTGGTCATCACCCCCAGCCTGGTCAGCGACCGCTACGTGCAACTGGCCCCGGTGGCCACCGACGACCGGCGCATCGCCGACGGCGCCGTCATCCCGCAGACCCGCACGGTCGTGCCGGTGGAGCTCGACGAGCTGTTCACCAGCCTCGACCGGCTGACCACCGCCCTGGGCCCGCAGGGCGCCAACGCCGACGGCGCGCTCAGCGACCTGATCCACACCGGCCAGGCGTACCTGGAGGGCAACGGCGCCGACCTGGGGCAGACGATCCGCGATCTCGGCGACCTGGCCCGCACCCTCAACGGCTCCCAGGACGACCTGTTCAGCACCGTCGACGGCCTGTCCAAGTTCACCGCGGTGCTTGCCGCCAACGACGGCCAATTGCGCCGGGTCAACGAGAAGCTGTCCACGGTCACCGGATTCCTCGCCGACGAACGCGCCAACTTCGACGCCGCGCTGCACGAGCTGGCCGGGGCGCTGAGCGTGGTGCAGGGCTTCGTCCGGGACAACCGCGGCCTGGTCAAGTCCAACGTGGACAACCTGATCAGCACGACGAAGGTGTTGGTGGACCAACGGGCATCCCTGGCCGAGGCACTCGACGCCACCCCGCTGGCGCTGTCGAACCTGTTGCGCGCCTACGACCCGGCGACGCGCACGATCGACAGCCGGGCGAACCTGAACGAGTACTCCTTCCCCGGAGGTCGATGATGCGCGCGCTGGTCTTGGTGCTCGTGGCCGTGTTGGCCTCCGGCTGCGGTTCCGGTCTCTACGGTGTCGACCTGCCCGGCGGCGCCGATGTCGGTGACCACCCGTTCCGCGTGACGGCGGTGTTCCGGGACGTGCTCGACCTCGTGCCGCAGTCGGGGGTCAAGGTCGAGGACGTGGCGGTGGGCGAGGTCGAGCGGATCGACCTCGCTCCGGACGGGCGGTCGGCGCTGGTGACGATGGTGGTCAACGGGTCGGTGCGGCTCTCCGGCACCGCGCTGGCCCGGCTGCGGCAGTCGAGCGTGCTGGGGGAGAAGTTCGTCGAGCTCGACGACCCGGCGGAGGAAGCCCGCGAGGGCACCCTGACCGACGGCGCGGTCATCCCGCTGGAGCGCACCAACCGCAACCCGGAGGTCGAGGAGGTCTTCGGGGCGCTCGCGATGCTGCTCAACGGCGGGGGAGTGGCGCAGCTGCGCGACATCACCCGTGAACTCAACGCGGCGCTCGACGGGAACACCGGCGACATCCGCGCACTTCTGTCCACTGTGAACACTTTCACCGCCGGGCTGGACGCGCACCGCACCGAGATCACCCGCGCGCTGGACAGCCTCGACCGGCTGTCCGCGGCGCTGGGGGAGCGGGCGCCGCGGATCGCGGGACTGCTCGACGGGCTCGGGCCGGGCATCCAAGTCCTGGCCGACCAACGCGGTCAGTTCGTCTCGATGCTCACCGCGCTCGACTCGCTGTCGGGGGTCGCCACCGACACCGTGACCAAGGTGCGGGCCGACCTGGTCGCCTCGCTGCGGGCGCTGGAGCCGACGCTGCGGCAGTTGGAGAAGGCCGGGCAGCAGTTGCCGCAGGCCATGGACCTGCTGTTCACCTTCCCCTTCACCGACGCCGCCCTCGACGCGATCAAGGGCGACTACCTCAACGCCCACCTGTCGTTCGACTCCCGCGGCGGCCGCTGATGCTCACGCGCCGGGTGCGGGTCCAGGTGGCCGCGTTCGCCCTCATCGCCCTGGTCGGCGTCAGCTACGTCGGCGCCAGGTACGTGGGCCTCTTCGGTGTCGGCGGCTACGTGGTGAAGGCCAGGCTGGCCGACTCGGGCGGGGTGTTCACCAACGCGGAGGTCACCTACCGCGGCGTCGGCATCGGCCGGGTCGGCGACCTGCACCTGGTCCCCGACGGCGTCGAGGTCGACCTGCACCTGCGCGACGACGCACCGCCGGTCCCCGCCGAGGTCGACGTCGTCGTCGCCAACCGCTCCGCCGTCGGCGAGCAGTACCTGGACCTGCGCCCCCGCCGCGACGGCGAACCCCACCTGCGGGAGGGGTCGGTCATCGCCCGCGCCCACAGCCGCCTCCCGCTGCCGAGCGAAACCGTCCTGCTCAACCTCGACCGCCTCGTCAACTCCGTCCCCGGCGACGAACTGCGCTCCGTGGTCGACGAGCTCTACCTGGCCACCCAGGGCACCGGCCCCAGCCTCCAAGCCCTCCTCGACGCGTCCGCGGCCTTCACCGAGGCCGCCACCGCGCACCTGCCCCAAACCCTGTCCCTGATCACCGACTCCGGCACGGTCTTGACGACCCAGGCGGCCCAGTCCACCGCCATCAAGGACTTCGCCGCCAACACCAAGCTCATCGCCGCCCAACTGACCCACTCCGACGCCGACCTCCGCACCATCCTCACCACCGCCCCGGGCGCCGCCACCGAGATCCGCACCCTCCTCCACGAAACCGGCCCCACCCTGAGCGTCCTGTTCGCCAACCTGCTGACCACCACCAACGTCCTGGCCCCCCGCCAACCCGCCCTGGAACAACTCCTGGTCACCACCCCCCAAGCCCTGGCCGCCGCCCAAGAAACAATCCACCCCGACGGCGCCCACTTCAGCCTGGTCACCACCTACTTCACCCCCACCCCCTGCACCACCGGCTACGAAGCCACCCCCCACCGCAACGGCCTGGACACCACCCCCGCCCCGTGGAACACCAACGCCCACTGCGCCACACCCCCCACCACAGGGAACGTCCGAGGCTCCCAAAACGCCCCCTCCCCCGGCGTCCCCCCAGCCACCCGCCCCGGAACCTTCACCCCCACCGCCGACACCCCCCGCCTGCGCGGCTCCCTGTCCGAACTCCTCTCCCTAACCCCCTAGACGACACTCCACGGACGGAGCGAGCGGACATCCAGACCAGGGCGAGTGATCCAAGGCCGCCAACCGCCTGGCCAAGCCCAGTCGCCCCAAAACCCGGAAGCTCCCCTGCCATCCCCCACCCGACCCCGACGCCTCAAGCAACCACCGCTCCCAGAAACCGCTGGCGCCACCCCAACCCACCGAGTCACCCCGCCTGCCCGCCCACCGCTCCCGGCAGCGGCCGTGCCACCCATCCCACCGGCCCAGCCCACCCAACCTGGCCACCGCTCCCGGAAGCCACTGGTGCCACCCCAGCCCACCGAAGCCGACCCCGCCAGCCCGACCACCGCTCCCCGGAAGCCGCCCACCTACTGCTCGATGGGGCGGACTTGGTTTGTGTGGGGTGGCGGTGCCCGTAGCGTTGTGCGCGGACAGGGCCATGCTTTTCGGCCCCGGCTTTTGCGGTCCTGTCACGGGTAGCGCAGGGGCCCCGCGCAAACCAAGTTCGCCCCATCGAGCACACCCGACCCACCCGAACCGGCCCCGCCAACCCAGCCCGCTGAGTCAGCCCTGCCAGCCCGGCCACTGGACACTCGGAGTCGCTGGTGCCATCTGCTCGATGGGGTGGATCTGTTTTGTGTGGGGGGACGGCAGTCGTAGCGTCGCTTCGCTGCAGGGCCATGCTTTTCGGCCCCTGCTTTGCGGTCCTGCCACGGCTGTCGTAGGGGCCCCACGCAAAACAGGTCCACCGCATCGAGCCTGCAGTTAACTCGCGACCGGGCCCGATGGCGCAGCCGAGGCGAGGACCCGATGCAAGGCGCGAAGCGACGAGCCGAAGATCATCTACCCCAAGATCCCCCGAATACACAGCCTACCGAGGCACACCGACAAACCAGGCACACGAACAGCGCCCTGTGGACAAACTAGACCGTTGTGGATGAGCTAGACCGTTGTGGACAACCTCCGAGAACGGAGATCACCCCACCCCGTCCAACGCCCGGCAACTCCCCGCCTCCCGATAAGCGTCCTCAATCCCCGGATTCTCCCGCAAATCCCGCAACGGCCCCCGATTGTCCGCCAACCCACTCAACCCGTCCGCCAACTCCGCCACCGCCATCTGAAACGCCACCGGATCCGCCACCGACACCCCAGCCAGTTTCGACCGCGCCGAATCCACCGAAGTTCGAGCCCCCTCCAGCCCCGCCAACGCCTTCTCCACCGCCGCCCCGCCATCCGCCACCGGCGGCGCTCCCGCATTCGTGATCCCGTCCCCAACAGCCGTCAGCGACTCGCTCAGCGACGTCAGGAACGTCAGCAGCCCCTCCTTCGCCCGCACCGGATCACCAGGATCCACGGCAGGCAACTGCGACAGCCGCGCACCGTTGAGCACCATCGTCGAACAGATCCGGTCCACCCACCCCACAGCGGGTGCCTGCGCGGGCGGGGCGGAGCAAGCTGATGCCAACGCGGCGCCGGTGATGGCCAGCGCGATGCGGGGTGACGGCATGGGGGCCTCCAAGGCGGTCTGGCTGGACCGTACTGACACGGCCGCCGGGCCCGGAAGCGTCGAGCGTGTTTTTATCACCTCCGCACACATTCCGGACGCGGCTTTGCGCGATCGCACAATTGTCACCGCAACACAAAACGGAGGTTCGGTTTCCACCGGGACCACACCCGTGGTACGCGGACTTCTGCGCCATACGAGTGTTCCACTCCCCGGACATCCGTTTCGATTGACACCTTCGCGCGGGCGAACTTATGGTCGCTGGCACAAAACAACGGGTCGGTGGAAGGGGACGGCATGGTGCACCGGCTCGATGAACGGGCGATCGCGTTGTGGGCGAGTCTGCCGAGGGAGTTGGTGGCGCGGTTCCGGCCGGTGGTCGGGCGGCTCACGCAGGACATGGTCCGGGAGATCCAGCGGGCGGTGCCCGCGTACGCGCAACCGCTGGAGGGGCATTTCGGGGCGATCATGATGGCGGGGGTGGAGCAGTCGGTGCTGCGGATCCTCGACACCGTGGGGATCGGGGGGCCGTCGGACGAGAACTGGGCGGCGGTGTTCCGGCAGTTGGGCAGGGTGGAGTTCGCGGAGGGCCGCAGCCTCGACTGCCTGCAGACCGCCTACCGCGTCGGCGGTCGGGTCGCGTGGCGGCACCTCGCGGCGTGGGGGCAGCAGCAGCGGCTGCCCACCGCGATGCTCACCGTCGCGGCCGAGGCGATCTTCGCCTACGTCGACGAGATCTCCACGCTGTCCATCGAGGGCTACACCGCCGCGCAGGCGCAGTCCGCGGGCGTCATCGAGCGCGCCAGGCGCAGGCTGGTCGAACTCGTCCTCAGCGACCCGCCCGGGTCGATGACCGCTCTCACCGAACTGGCCGCCACCGCCCGCTGGCGCGTGCCCGACACCGTCGCCGTGGTCGTCGTCGAGCAGGCCGTCGACGGTGAACCCGATGTGCTGGCCGGACCGCACGACCCCGAGGTCCTCGTCGACCTGGACCTCCCGTGCCTCGTGCTGCCCGACCCCGCGCGGCAGCTGCGCGCCCTGCACCCCCACCTGCGCGGCCGCCGCGCCTGCGTCGGGCCGCTCGTCCCGCTGCGCGAGGCCGCGACCTCGCTGAACTGGGCGCGCCGGGCGATGGCGTTGGTGCGCAGGGGCATCATCGGCGGCGACACCTCGCTCACCTGGTGCCACGACCACCTGTCCACCCTGTGGCTGCTGGCCGACGAGTTCCTCGTCCGCGAACTCCGCCGCCGCGCCCTCGCCCCGCTGACGGGCCTGACCGCCAAACAGCGCGCCCGCACCGCCGAGACCCTCCTCGCCTGGCTCGAAACCCGCGGCAGCGCCCCCGAGATCGCCCAACGCCTCGACATCCACCCGCAGACCGTGCGCTACCGCATGCGCCAGGTGGACAAGCTGTTCGGCCCCCAACTCGCCAACCCCGACACCCGGCTGGAGCTGGAGATCGCCCTGCGCGCCGACCGCCTGCTGCGCACGGGCGAAGACCTACCGCCCACGCCACCGCGCAGGCGACCCAACACCGTCCACAGTTGACACTCCGCCTGGACTACCTGGGTGGCCGGACCGTCCAGCGCAGGGGGATCTGGCGGTAGTCGGGGGTGCTGGACGAGCCGATGATGGTGCCGGTGTTGTTGAGGGCGACCGGGGTGGCGTTCGCCGTACCCGCGGTTCCGAGGTCGTAGGACCGACCGGCCCGCCACAGGAACGCCCTGGTCTGCGCCCCGTCCGGCGACTTGGACCACCCGACGACGTCGCCGAGGTCGTTCACCGCGACCGCCGCGCTCTGCCCACCGGCAGGCGACCCCAACTCGATCGCCACCCCGTCGCGCCACAGCGTCGCCCGCCCGCCGGACACGCCCACGATGTCGCCGCGCTCGTTGATCGCCTGCCGGTTGCTCGACACCGTCGCGTCACCGGCCCCCGCCAACGCGGGCAGCGCGCTCACCTGCGTGCCCTCCCACCGCAGTCCGACGCCGTTCTGGTTGCCGACGATCACGCCGCTCTCGTTGGCCGCGACCGGGATCGGCTCCCGGGTGCCGCCGGGGTGGGCGGCCAACCGGGCGCATCCCTGGGCATCGCAACGGAAGGCGTAGGAGTCACTGCCGAACATGGGCAGGAAGTAGCCCGCCGCGGTGCCGTTCTCGGTCACCACGCCCAGCGACACGTGCGGCCCGGCCGTCGGCGCGGCGAGCCTGGTGAAGGTCCCGTCGCGCCAGAGCCCGATGTTCTCCATGTGGTAGCCCTGGACGGAGTTCGGGTAGGTCACCGGGACGTAGCCGCTGTCGGTGATGTCCCCGGTCGACACGTACGACCGCGACGGCCCCGACAGCACCGACTCGGTCCCACCCGCCCACACCTTGGGCGTCCGCTCGTAGTACCCGCTGCCGCCGGGGACGTACTCGGTCCCCACGACCTGCCCCAGGTTGTTGATCCCGCTCGGCGACCCCACCCCCAGTTGCGCCACGGTGTTGCCCTGCCACAACCACGCCCGCTCGGCGTTGTCGAGCGCGCCACCACCCACGATCTGCCCGCTGTCGTTGATGTCGCGCACCTGCGCGCTGGTCACCCCCTGCGGAAACGGCAAGGCCCCGTCGGTCAACAACGGACTCCGAAACGCCGCGTCGGCGGGCACCCCCAACACCGGAACCAGGACGACGACGACCGCACCCACCCAGCAACGCCTCATATCGGTCAACCTACCGGCGCGCCCTCCACTGCAGACAGCGCCTGAACAGCCCAAATTTCGCCATCTCGAACCTCGAACCTCTTACCCCACAAGAGATCTCACTCCCGTGCTCGACGTAGGGTCACCCCGTGACCGATCCGTTCCCCTCACTCGAGGCCAAGGCCGCCTACGACGCCGTCGCGGCCCAGTACGCCGAGCTGTTCAGCGATTCGCTCAGGACCAGGCCACTCGAACGCGCGCTGCTGGCCGCGTTCGCCGAACTCGTGCTCGCCGGTGACTCCGGTCCGGTTGGCGACATCGGCTGCGGACCAGGCCACGTGACCGCGTACCTGAAGGCTCTGGGACCCGACACCTTCGGCATCGACCTGTCCGCCGAGATGGTCGCGTTGGCCCGCCGGGCACACCCGGACCTGAAGTTCGACGAAGGGGACATGACGGCCCTCGACCTGCCCGACGCGTCCCTCAGCGGCATCCTCGCGCTCTACTCGGTCATCCACACCCCGCCGCCGCGGCTGCCCGCCGTCTTCGCCGAGTTCCACCGGGTTCTGGCGCGGGGTGGCCACCTGCTGCTCGGGTTTTTCGCCTGCGACGACCCGGTGCCCCAGGGGTTCGACCACAAGGTGCTGCTCGCCTACCGCTGGTCGCCCGACACCCTCGCGGACCTGCTCCGCCGGGCCGGGCTTGTCGAGGTGGCCCGGTTGCTGCGCGAGCCCCACGACGGTGAGCGGTTCCAGCAGGGCCATCTCCTGGTGCGCAAGCGCTCTTGAGCGGGGCTTTGTGCCCGTGGACAAGGCTGGCTGGACTTCGTTGACACCTCCAGCCGTCCGTTCTTAGCGTCGGGGAACACCTCCGGGAGGGACGATGACGCTGGCGCACCGGGCGGGGGAGAGCGCGGTACCGCTGTGGGGGGCGGTCGTGCCGGAGTTGGCCGGGCGGGTGCGGCCGATGGCGGGGGCGCTGATCCGGGACGCGGTGGTCGCCATCCAGGACGCCGTGCCGCAGTACCGGCGGCCGTTGGCGGGGAAGTTCCGGGAGGTGCTGGTCGGGGCGGTGCGGGCGGCGGTGCTGCAGTGCTTCGAGTTCATCGAGGACCCGCGCGCCGACCGCGACGAGTGGCTCGCGGTGCTGCGGCACGCCGGTCGGGTCGAGTTCCACGAGGGCCGCACCATGGACGCCCTGCAGACCGCGGTCCGCGTCGGCGCCCGGTCGGTGTGGCGCCACGTCAGCGCGGCCGGGCAGGACCTGGGCATCGAGGCCGACACCCTGCTGGCGGTGGCCGAAGCGATCTTCGCCTACGTCGACGACCTGTGCGTGGTGGCGGTCGAGGGCTACACGCAGGCCCGGGCAGCCGCCGGGGGAGCACTGGACCAGCGCCGCACCCGACTGCTGCACGCCCTCCTCACCGACCCGCCCCCCAGCACCCGAGCAATAGCCGACCTCGCCGCCGCAGCAGCCTGGCCCCTACCCCCCGCCCTGTCCGTGGTCTTGCTGGACCACCCCACCGACCGCCTCCCACCCAACGCCCTCACTGACCTAACCCACCCAGACCCCCACCTCGTCATAGCCACCCCCACCGACCCCGCCGACTGGGCCGCCCGCGTCGTCATCGGTCCCGCTGTGCCCCCTCAAGACGCCTGCCGCTCGTTGCGGGTGGCTCAGCGGGCACTCGCGCTCGTGCACCGCGGCATCCTCCCCGCAGGTCAGGTGATCCGGTGCGACGACCACCTGGTCACCCTCCTGCTGTTCGCCGATGAGGCCCTCGTCCACCAGATCGCCAGGCCCGTGGTCGACGCTCTCGCGCGTCTCACCGACAAGCAGCGGGACCGGGTCGCCGGGACGTTGCGGGTGTGGTTGGACACCCGGGGCGACATCGCCGAGGCGGCGGGCAGGTTGGGGGTGCACCCGCAGACGGTGCGGTACCGGATGAACCACCTCGACGCGCTGCTCGGGGAGCGCCTGGCGGATCCGGAGCAGCGCTTCCTGCTGGAGCTGACCGCCGGGGTCTGGGGAAAGGGTGATGCCCCCGCCTGACGGTTCAGGCGGGGGCATCGGGTCGGACCAGACCGGACCGGGGACTAGAAGGTGAGCTTCCAGCTGTTGATGTAGCCGGTGTCCTGGCGGTAGGTGTCCTGGACCTTGAGCTTCCAGGTCCCGTTGGCCACCTCGGTCGAGGCGTTGACCGTGTAGGTCGCGACGACGTTGTCCGCCGAGTCGCTGGTGGACGAGTTCTTCAACCGGTAGGTCGACCCGTCCGGTGCCACCAGGTCGATGAGCAGGTCACCGCGGTAGGTGTGCACGATGTTGACGTCGACCTTGAGCGTCGCCGGGGCGTTGCCGGAGATGCCCGACACCGCGATGTCGCTGGTGACGGCGGCGCCCGCGTCCGGGATCTGCACGTCGTTGGTGTTCTCGAAGGTGCGGCCAGACGGCGGGTTCGTCGTCGTGGTCGGCGGGGTCGTGGTGGTGGGCGGGGTGCCGCCCAGCTCCGAGGCCTTCGCCGCGATGGCCGAGGACAGCGCGCTCACCTCGGCGTACACGCCGGGGTAGTTCGGCCGGGCGCAGCCCTGGCCGTAGGAGACGATGCCGACCTGCACCCAGTTGTTGGCGTTGTCGCGCCGGAACATCGGGCCGCCGGAGTCGCCCTGGCAGGTGTCGGTGCCGCCCTGGGTGTAGCCCGCGCAGATCTCCACCGCGGCCTTCATGCTCGGGTAGGCCGACTTGCAGGTGGCGTCCGACACGAACGGCACCTGTGCCTTGAGCAGGTACCGCTGCTGCGCGCCGCCCTCGGACGCCGCGCCCCAGCCCGCGATGGTGAAGGTGCCGGAGTCGTAGGCGGTGGTGGTCGCGATGGGCAGCAGCGCCGCGCCGGTGATCGGGCTCGACAGCTGGATCAGCGCCCAGTCACCGCCCGCGGAGCCGGAGTAGCCCGGGTTGCGGTAAACGTACTTCGACGTCCTGGTGACCCGGCCGGAGTCCTGCAGGTCGACCACGCCGTAGGTGGCGGTGATGCCGGTGTTGTTGCCGGTGCTGTTCACGCAGTGCGCCGCGGTCAGCACGAGGCTCTCCGAGTACATGGCGCCACCGCAGCCCATCGACAGCCGCACCATCCAGGGGAACTCCCCCTGGGTGGCGCGGGTGCCGCCGACGACCTGCGGGCTCATGTCGGTGGGCGGCTGGGCTGCCGGGGCGGCGGCGAGTGCCTGACCCGCCACCGCGGCGGCCGCGGCCACCGTGCCCACCGCGAGCACCAGCGCCTTCTGGAGCTTGGTGATCCTCTTCAACGGTCTTTCCTCTCGTGTCCACACAGCACGGGCCCGTGCTGTAGCAGGGCGTGGAATCCGGGGGACGGCTAGAAGGTGAGCTTCCAGCTGTCGATGTAGCCGGTGTCGGACCGGTAGGTGTCCTGGGCGCGCAGCTTCCAGGTGCCGTTCGCGACCTCGGTGGAGGCGTTCACCGTGTAGGTCGCGATGATGTTGTCCGCCGAGTCGCTGGTGCTGGAGTTCTTCAGCCGGTAGGTCGACCCGTCCGGGGCGACCAGGTCCAGCACCACGTCACCGCGGTAGGTGTGCTTGACGTCCACGTCGACCTTGAGCGCGGCAGGGGCGTTGCCGCTGACCCCGGTGACGGTGACGTCGCTGGTGACCGCGGCGCCCGCGTCCGGGATCTGCACGTCGGCGGTGTTCTCGAAGACCTTGCCGCCCGGGTCCGGCGGGGTCGTGCCGCAGGTGCCGCCGGTCGCCCTCGGCGGGCAGTCGGAGTAGTCGAGCAGGTGCAGCACCGCGGCCTTGTTGCGCGAGGTCTCCCGGCTGATCACCTCGTCCGGCGGGTAGAAGCCGCCACCGGCGGACCCGGTCGGGTACATCTCGAAGGTGAACGCCCAGATCTTGTGCGCGCCCCACAGGTAGTCGTCGATCGCGCCGTCGGTGATGTAGAGCGCCGAGTCCTGCTCCGGGGTGTAGCCGTTGGTCTGCGCCATGGCCTTGCCCAGCGTCTGGAAGGTGTTGTACTCCGCGCGCGTCATCCCGGGCACGACCTGGTCGTAGGTCCAGCCGAAGGGCCACATGACCAGTTCGCTGTAGGAGTGGAAGTCGATCGCGGTGCTGATCTGCTGCTTGCCGCCGACGACCCGGCTCTTGACGAAGTTCTGCACCGTGGACACCTCCGGCGCCGACCCGGCCGACGGGCCGCGGTAGGTGTCGGAGCTGGGGCTGGTGGAGGAGCCGCCGCAGCAGCCCCACTTGAAGTCCCAGTTGCGGTTGAGGTCGGTGCCCACCGCGCTCGAGCCGGAGTTGGGCTGCCGGTTCTTGCGCCAGCTGCGGTAGGAGCCGGTGGCGATGTCGTACTCGCCGCCGTCGGGGTTGAGGTCGGGCAGGATCCAGATCTCCCGCGTGTCGACCAGGCCCTTGATCCGGCTGTCGGTGGCGTAGCTGTCGGTGAACAGGTTGAGCAGGTAGATCGCCATCTCGACGGTGATGTGCTCGCGGGCGTGCTGGTGGTGGGTGAACAGCACCTCCGGCTCGTTCTCGTCGGTGGCGACGTTGTCGGAGATCTTGATCGCGTACAGGTCCCGGTTCTGGTAGGACTTGCCGATCACCTGCTTGCTGATCAGGCCGGGGTGGTCGGTGATCGCCTTGTTCAGCTCGGCGACCATCTCCGCGTAGTTGTGGTAGCCCGCGTCGGCGCTGGGGAAGTCCATCGTCCCCTGGGCGCCGCGGTCGGTCGGCGGCGCGGCGTCGGCCACGACGGTGTACCCGAGGGCGCGGATCTTCGCGGCCTCGGCGGGCGTCGCGGTGATCAGCAGCCTGCTGTCTTCCGTGCCGTTGATCGCCGCGCCGGTGGCCGCGATGGCGCTGCGCTGGGGGGCGGTGCGCACACCGGACACGGAGTACTCCGCGCTCGCGCGCGCCTGCGCCGCACCGGGCTGGCCGCCGCTGGCGACACCGCCGGTGGACACCACCACCGCCGCCGCGACCGCGATCGCGGCGAACAAGGTGAATCGAGTGCGTTTCAACGTACCTCCCGCAGGGGGCGCCGCGAACGGCGCTGGAGGGTTTGCCGCGACCGAGCCGCACCCGCTCGTTCGCGGCACCGATAGCGTTACCGGCGAATACTGGCCCCTGTGTGATGGTCCCGGCAAGAGCGGGCCTGCAGTGGGATGTTGCCGTTTCTTCACACCTGTTGTGGCCGCACTCCGCGCTCGCCGGAAATCGCGACCCGCGATGCGGATGCGCTCCGCTATGGCCCGCACGCCCGCGCACGTTCGTCGTAGTGGTCCGGACCAAGCGCTGGTCAGAACGGTGACAGACCGCGATCGTCGCTGTTTGTCAACAGTGAAAACCCTTGCCTACCCGGTCGGCCGATACCTCTCGCCCGCCTTGTCCGACTCCGGTTTCGGTATGTCACCGGGATTACCGGATCGGGGTATCTCCATTCGGTGGGCGGTGTACGGCGTTAATTGCGCGGCGATTTCCACGGCCGCTGCCCCCAAATCGAACGCGGTACTGCCGATCGTGCAACGATCCACCCCTTCCGCTCCCGGCGACCCTTGGCTACGTTCCGGTAGGTGGACCCGGCCCCGCACTGCTTCGCCGACGCCCTGCGCGCGGCCATCGCCGACAGCGAGATCACCCTCGAACGCGTCGCCGAGCAACTGCGCGCCAGGGGCACCCCGGTCAGTCTCGCCACGCTGAGCTACTGGCAGACCGGCCGCAGCCGCCCCGAGCGCCCCCGCTCGATCGCCGCCCTCGGCCACCTGGAGGACCTGCTCGGCCTCGGCGCGGGGGCGCTGCGCGGCCTGTTGGAGGCGCCCCGCCCGCGCGGCCGCTCCGCCAGGCGCACCCCCCGCCCGCTCGCCGCGTCCGCCCCGTGGGCCGACACGGCGGAGTTCCGCAGGCTCGTCGCCGAGCTCGACCTCAGCCACGACACCGCCATCACCCGGCTCTCCGCGCACGACCGGATCGTGATCGGCCCCGACCGCGCCAAGACCGTCCAGCGCACCCGCCAGGTGCTGCGCGCCGAACGCGACGGCGTCGACCGGCTGGTGGTCACCGGCTGGGCCGAGCGGGAGGGCGGCGCCCCGCCGACGCTCACCGGCACCCGCAACTGCACCCTCGGCCGGGTCAACGTCGACCTGCGCGGCGGTCAGGTCGCCGCCGAGCTGCTCTTCGACCGCCCGCTCGGCCGCCGCGAGACGATCATCGTCGAGCACGAGTACCACCTGCCCAGCCCCCGCCCGATCGCCTACGGCCACCAGCGGGTCAGCCGGATGCCGGTCCGCGAGTACCTGCTGGAGGTCCGCTTCGACCCCCGCGCCCTCCCGCGCTACTGCGTCCAGTTCACCGACGTGGGCGGCCGCGAGCAGGTCAGGGCGCTGACCCTGGACTCCGCCTACACCGTGCACACCATGGCCCTCGACCTGGAGCCTGGCCGCCACGGCATCCGCTGGGCCTGGGGCACCCCGGAGGTCTAGGCGCGTCGTCGTCGCGGGTTTGTCGGGCGGGTGCGGCATGCTGGGGCGGTGAGCACCGAGCCGCTGATCCAGGATCCGCTCTACGCCGGGCTCTCGGCGTTGGCCAGGCAGGAGGCCACCCGCTTCGCCGAGCGCAACCTGCGGGTGCGCCGGTCGCCGGTCGTGCACGCGGTGCGGATGACGCCGTGGGTGGCCGGGCTGGCGATGCCCGCGCCCGCCTGCGGCCAGGGCTGGTCGGGCGCCGGTGCGGGGGAGCTGCACCCGGCGGCGGAACCGGTCAACTGCGGTCACTGCCTCGCCTCGGCCGAGGCCAGGGCCGCGGCCGTCACCGGTGCGTCGACCTCGCAGCCGACTTTGCCGTTCCCCGCGTGACGCCGGTGATCAGCGTCCTCGGCGAGGCGCTGGTGGACCTCGTGGCGGCGCCGGACGGGCGGACGTTCACCGCGCACCCCGGTGGCGGCCCGGCCAACGCCGCGATCGCCGTCGCCCGCCTCGGTGGCGCGGCCGTGCTCAGCACCCGCTTCGGCGACGACCTCTTCGGCGCCATGGTCCGCGCGCACCTCGACGACGCGGGCGTCCGGACCGTCGTGCTGCCCTCGGCCACCAACGAGACCAGCGTCGCCTTCGCCGCCACCGACGAGCACGGCGTGGCGACATACGACTTCCGCGTGGCCTGGGACGTCGACTCCGTCCCCCTGGTGCCGGGCGCCCGGTTCCTGCACACCGGGTCCCTCGCCGCGGCGCTCGCGCCCAGCGTGGTCGAGTCGGCCATGCGCGCCTCCCGCGCCGCCAAGGTGCCGGTGAGCTTCGACCCCAACATCCGGCCCGCCCTCGCCGGGCGCCCCGAGGTGGCCCGGTCCCGGTTCGAGCGGCAGGTCGGCCTCGCGGACGTGGTCAAGGTCAGCGAAGAGGACCTCGAGTGGCTCTACCCGGGTACCGACCCGGAGAGCCGCGCCGAGTCGCTGCTCATCCTGGGGCCCCGGCTGGTGGTGCTGACCAGGGGGCCGCGCGGCGCGCTCGCCGTCACGACCTCCCTGGCCGTCGAGCGCCCTGCCCCGCCAACCGCCGTGGTCGACACCGTCGGCGCGGGCGACGCCTTCACGGCGGGACTGCTGTGCGCGCTCGCCGCCGCGGGCGGTCCGATCAGCGGTCTCGACGAGGCGACCCTCGCGGGCGCGCTGGAACTCGCCAACGCCGTCGGGGCGCTCACCTGTGCCCGCCCGGGGGCCGACCCGCCGCGCCGCGCCGAACTCGGTGTGTGGGCCCGGGTGCTCGACTGAGCGGCGGCCATCACCGGGCCGGGTGACCGATTGTCGGGGTCTGAGGTCCGACCACCCGGCCATCCGGCCCAACATCACCCGTACGGCGTTCCATCTTCCGGGTGACGGTTGCGCCGGAGGGTCTCGCCGGGGCGCCGCACCGAGTACGACGTACGGTGGGGGCCGTTCGCAGCGGTCGCCCGGTGTCCTAGTCTGTTCACCGTCCGTTGCCGCGTCCTGTGGAGTCAGTCACATGCCTGCTGCCGAGTCCGAACCCTGGGGAGAGCTGCCCCGGGGCATGGCGATCGACTTCGACGCGCCCAACCAGGCTCGGCTCTTCGACGCCCTTCTCGGAGGTCGGGACAACTACGCCGCCGACCGCGAGGCCGTGGAGCGGCTCGCCGCGCTGGCCCCCGGTGTGCGGCAGATGGCCCGCGACCACCGCGAGTGGTTCTGCCGGGCGCTGCGGCTGCTGGTGACCCAGCGTGGCGTGGACCAGTTCATCGATCTGGGCTCCGGGCTGCCCACCGTGGACAACACCCACCAGATCGTGCAGCGGCACAACCCCGAGGCCAAGGTCGTCTACATCGACAACGACCCGGTCGTGCTCGCGCACGGCAGGGCGCTGCTCGAGGAGAACGACAACACGCACATGCTCGACTACGACATCACCGAGCCCGAGTACGTGACCTCCGACCCCGACCTGCGCCGCAGGCTCGACTTCGACCGCCCCATCGGCCTGATGCTCTGCGCCGTCACCGGCCACCTGCTCGACGACGTCGTGGCCCGCACCACCGTCCACGGCTGGATCGACGCCCTCGCCCCCGGCTCCTACGTCGTGATCAGCCAGCAATACGACCACGCCGACGGCAGCCACTACGCCGACCTCGCCACCGCACTGCGCGACGGGTTCCGCAACACCAGGATCGCCACCGCGTTCCGCGACCGCACCGAGGTCGAGTGCTGGTTCAAGGGCCTCGAGCTGATCGAGCCCGGCCTGACCTTCCTGCACGAGTGGTGGCCGGACGGCCCGAGGATGACCCCCCTGACCGACATGAACTTCATGATGCTCGGCGGCATGGGCCGCAAGCTCTGACCCGACCGGGGAAGCGCGGCGCCGCTTAGCGGCCCGCGCCGACCCGGTGGGCGAGGAGGGTGCCACCTGCCATTGCCGCTGGGAAGACCAAGAGGGCGGCGAAGGGGATCAGGCACAGCAGGTACACGGGGATGCCGAAGCCCAGGGTCAGCGCCCGCCGCCCGCGCAGGGCTCGGCGCCGGTCGCGCAGGCTGACGCCGCGGCGGACGAAGGGGATGGCGGTGAGTTCGATCGCCAGCAGCCAGGCGCCGACGCAGACCGCCAGGACCGGCACCACCGTCTGGCCGAGCACCGGGATGAAGCCGAGGGCGAACAGCACGATGGCCCACGCCAGTCCGCGCAGCACCAGCAGCAGCGCGTCGCGCAGTCCGATCCACGCCGCTCGTGCCCAGCCGATCTCCTGGACGCCGGGGACGCCGCCGAGTTCGCGGTCCTCGACCTCCTCGGCGATGCTCTCGTAGAACGGTCCGCCGACGATCAGGGTCAGGGCGGTGAACAGCAGCAGCGACACCGCCGCGACCGCGACCACCAGCGAGATCCCGACCCCGATCCGCAGCGCGGTGCGCAAGGTCGCCGACCAGTCGTCGGCGAACGGGGTGGCCCAGGCGACCAGGTCGTCGGCGTTGACGGCGAGGGTGATCAGCCCGGCGAACAGCAGCACGCTGGTCAGCAGCACCGGCAGCGCGCCGCGCAGCAGCAGGGACCGGTTGCTCAGGACGAGGGTGAGGCCGCGGCCGAGAAGCCGGGCGCCGGTGCCGAGGTCGCGCAGTGCGGTGATCACGGGCGGCATCCTACGGCGTAGTTGACCTCGACATTACTGGAGGTTTTACCGTCGGGGCAGGCACAGTGATCGAGGGGGAACGCGCATGGACATGCAGATGGTGGCCTGGAGCTCGCTCTACCGGACGCTCAACTCCAGCGAGGGGCGGCCGAGCGGCTGGGCCACCCTGCGCCGGGTCGCGGCCTTCGCCGGACCGCACCGCCGCCGGATCGGCTGGTTCTTACTGGTCAGCGTCGTGCTCTCGGCGCTGGCGGTGGCCACCCCGGTGCTGGCCGGGCGCGTGGTCGACGCGATCGTGCACCACGCCGAGCCGGGCGTGGTCCTCTGGCTGGCCGCGGTGATCGCCGTCGCCGCGGTGGTGGAGGCCGGGTTCGGGCTGGTGGGCCGGAACCTGTCGGCGGGCATCGGCGAGGGGCTGATCCTGGACCTGCGCACCCGGGTGTTCGACCACGTGCAGCGGATGCCGGTCGCGTTCTTCACCCGCACCCGCACCGGCGCGCTGGTCAGCAGGCTCAACAACGACGTCATCGGCGCGCAGCGGGCCTTCAGCGACACCCTGTCCGGGGTGGTCGGCAACCTGGTGACGCTCACCCTGACGCTGGTCGTGATGATCGGCATCTCCTGGCAGGTGACCGTGCTGGCGCTGGTGCTGCTGCCGGTGTTCGTGATCCCCGCGCGCCGCATGGGCCGCAGGCTGGCGGACCTGCGCCGGGAGGCCGCCGAGCACAACGCGGCGATGAGCACCAGGATGACCGAGCGGTTCTCCGCGCCGGGCGCGACGCTGGTGAAGCTGTTCGGCCGCCCCGACCGCGAGTCGGCCGAGTTCGCCGCCCGCGCCGCCAGGGTCCGCGACATCGGCGTGCGTTCGGCCATGGTCCAGTGGGTGTTCGTCACCGCGCTCACCCTGGTCTCCGCGCTCGCGCTCGCCCTCGTCTACGGGCTCGGCGGGTACCTGGCGTTGACCGGTGCCCTGGAGCCGGGCGCGGTCGTGGCCCTCGCGCTGCTGCTGACCCGGCTCTACGCGCCCCTGACCGCGCTGGCCGGTGCCCGCGTCGAGGTGATGAGCGCGCTGGTCAGCTTCGAGCGCGTCTTCGAGGTCCTCGACCTGGTGCCGTTGATCACCGACGCGCCCGGCGCCGAGCCCGTCCCCGACGGCCCGGTCTCCGTCGAGTTCGACCACGTCGACTTCGGCTACCCGGCCGCGGACAAGGTGTCCCTCGCCTCCCTGGAGGAAGTGGCCACTTTGGACACCCGAGCGGGCGGGAAGGTGTTGCACCAGGTGTCTTTCCGGGCCGAACCCGGCACGCTGGTCGCCATCGTCGGCTCCTCCGGCGCGGGGAAGTCGACCATCGCCCAGCTCGCCACCCGCCTCTACGACCCCGATTCCGGCGCGGTCCGCCTCGCGGGCGTCGACGTCCGCTCCGTGACCGCGGGCTCCCTGCGCGACACGGTCGGCCTGGTCACCCAGGACGGGCACCTGTTCCACGAATCCATCCGCGCCAACCTGCTGCTGGCCAACCCCGCCGCCACCGACACCGAGTTGTGGGACGCGTTGCGCCGCGCCCGGCTCGCCGACGTGGTCGCCGCGCTCCCGGAGTCCTTGGACACCCTCGTCGGCGAACGCGGGTACCACCTGTCCGGCGGTGAGCGGCAGCGGCTGACGATCGCTCGGCTGCTGCTGGCCCGGCCGCGGGTGGTCATCCTCGACGAGGCCACCGCGCACCTGGACGCCACCTCCGAGGCGGCCGTGCAGGAGGCGCTCGCGGAAGCCCTCGTCGGTCGCACGGCCATCGTGATCGCGCACCGGCTCGCCACGGTCCGGGCGGCCGACGAGATCCTGGTCGTCGAGGGCGGGCGGATCGTGGAGCGGGGAACGCACACCGCCCTGATCGCCGCGGGCGGCCGGTACGCGCAGCTGCACCGGACCCAGTTCGCCACCGAACCCGCGGCCGCCTGATCGCGGTTCCCACGAACGGGTGAAGTCGTTCCCACGGGCGAGGTCTTGTCCCGATAGGACAGTCGAGGATCGGTCGAAGCGGTGCAGCTCAACGGCTCGCGGCCGGTAACGCTACGGCAACCGGGGGACTTCACAGGCAGGTCATGCTTGACCAATGCCTCGATCCGCCGACACCGCAGCCGACCTCCGCGCCATCGCCGACGAGGTCTGCGCGGACCTCACCGACGCGTACCCGGCGCTGCGGACCGTGGTGCAGGCGGTCGTGCTGCAGGCCGCGGGGGAGTTGGTCATCCGCGCGCGGGCACCCCGCGAGTTCCGCTTACTGCTGCACCGCCGCGCCGACGCCCGGTTGGCCGCCATGGCGGGGGTGTTCACCCCGATCCGATCGGACTGAGCCCGGCCCCGGGCCTGCTCCGCCCGCGACTGGCACGTCCGTGCTGGCCGCCACGGAGGACACCGTGTCGGCGGCCGCCTTCTCGCCGGTGCGGGGTCGTCGATGCTGCCCGGCCCGCCTGCGGTGCGTCGGGGGGCTCGTCGCGGATGGCCAGGGGAGGCGCCGTGCTCGCGCGGGCGGTGGATCTCAGCCCCCTTTGTATGGCGGGCGGGGATCTTCGCGGGGGTTGTTGATGGCGCCGGTGACGACCACTGTTCGCCCGCCTGCGGCGCGTCGGAAACGACTTGCCGGGGCAGGTCATCACCGTGGATGGCCAGGGCGGCGCCGTGTTCGTGTGGGCGGGCCGTCTCGACTCACCCTGTTGTGTGGCTGGGGGGGCTTCTCGCCAGGGTGGGGTCGTCGATGGTGCCGGTGACGTCTGCCGTCCGCCTGCCTGCGGGGGCAGGCCGTCGTCGCGGGCATCCCAGGGAGATGCCGTGCTCGCGCGGGCGGTCGATCTCAGCTCACCCCTTCGTGTGGTGGGCGCTTACCATCTACGCCAGCCGCCGAAGGGGACCGCCGATGCCGCAGGACGACCAGCGTTCGTGGCTGCCGTTCGCCCGGCGGGCTCCCGCCGATCCCGGCGCGGTCCTGGCCTCGGCGCGCCGCATCGGGGAGGATCTGGCCGACGGTCTCACCGGTACGGGGGTCGCCTCCGCGGCCCGGGGCCTGCGCGGTCTCGTCGCCGCCGACGCCGTTGGGTTGGCCGATCTTTCCGGCCGCCCGACCTGGGCGGGCCCGGTTCCCGGCGGTACGAAGTGGTTGGCCCAGGTCGACGAGGTCCTGCACAGCGAGACCCGCGTCGGCCGCCCGCCGCTGGTCGTCTCGCCGTTGCACGTGCACGACGAGTTGGCCGGTGTGCTCGTCGTCGCCGGGGCGGTGTCGCCCCGAGCGAGCCGGGAGGCCACCGAACTGGTGGTCGCCGCGCTGGAGCGGGCCAGGTTGGAGGCCTCCGCCGAGCAGGCCGCCCAGGCCGAGCTGCGGGCCCTGCGCGCCGAGATCTCCCCGCACTTCGTCTACAACGCGCTGACCGTCATCGCCGCGCTGGTGCACTCCGACCCCGAGCGCTCGCACGAGCTGATGCTCGACTTCGCCGACTACAACCGCTACAGCCTGGCCCGCCACGGCGACTACACCACTGTGGCCGAGGAGTTCCACGCGATCGAGACGTACCTGGCGCTGCAGCGGGCGGTGCTGGGGGAGCGGCTGCGGGTGCAGGTGCGGGTCGCGCCCGAGGTGCTCGCGGTGGCCATCCCGTACCTGGTGCTGCAGCCGCTGGTGGAGAACGCGGTGCGCCACGGCGTCGAGCCGCGGCCCACCGGCGGGGTCGTGCAGGTGCGGGGCGAGGCCGAGGGCGGCGACTGCGTCATCACCGTCGACGACGACGGGGTGGGGATGGCCCCCGCGCACGCCGAGGCGATCCTGGCCGGTCGCGGTCCCGCCGACAGCGTCGGGTTGGCCAACGTCGACCGCAGGCTGCGCAACGTCTACGGCCCCTGGTACGGGCTGGTGGTGGAGACCGAGCGGGACGCGGGCACCAGGGTGGTCGTCCGGATGCCGATGTTCGCCCCGGGGGTCGTGCCGTGAACGCCGAGAGCCAGGTTGGCGCCGCGAACGGGGTGCGGGTGCTGGCCGTCGACGACGTGCGGGCCGCGTTGGACGAGCTGTGCAGGCTGCTGCGCGCCTCCCCGGACGTCGCCAGGGTCCGCGCGGCGCAGGACGCGGTCAGCGCGCTGAAGGTCATCCAGGCCGAGCCGTTCGACGCGGTCTTCCTCGACATCTCCATGCCCGGCCTCAACGGGCTGGAGTTGGCGTCCCTGCTGGCCAAGCTCAGCGACCCGCCGGTGATCGTGTTCGTCACCGCCTACGACGGGCACGCCGTGTCCGCCTACGGCATCGGCGCGGTGGACTACCTGCTCAAACCGGTCCGCGCCGAACGCCTCGCCGACGCGCTGACCCGGGTCGTGCGGGCCACCGCGGCCCGCCGCGCCACCGCCGCCGAGCAGGAGGTGGCGCGCCCCGACGCGATGCCCGCGCTGCCGGTGGAGACCGACGGCAGGACCCGCTACGTGCGCCGCGCCGAGGTCGAGTTCGCCGAGGCGCACGGCGACTACGTCCGGCTGCACACCGCCACCGGCGTGCACCTGGTGCGCATGCCCATCTCCCGGCTGCAGGAGTACTGGGAGGGCTCCGGCTTCGCCAGGGTGCACCGCGGGTTCCTGGTCGCCCTCGACGCGGTCCGCGAGCTGCGCAGCGACTCCGTCGGCGGCATGCTGGCCCACACCGACCTCGGCGACGTCCCGGTGAGCCGCCGCCACGCCCGCGAGTTGCGCGAGCGGTTGCTGCGGGCGGCGCAACGGGGAGAGCTGGGCAAGCGGTGAGCCCGCACCGCAGGGTGGCCGTCACCAGCCCGCAGACCCGGCTCGCGCACGCCCGCCGCCGCCACCGCACCGCGTGGCGGCCGCCCACCATGGACCCGGCCGAGGTGCGCCAGGCCCTGCGGGTCTACCAGGCGCAGCGCACCAGGGCCGCGGCCGCGCTGGGCACCCTGTTCGCGCTGCTGTTCGGCCTCCCGGTCCTGCTCGACCTCACTCCGGAGTGGGACGACGTGCGGGTCTTCGGCGTCCCGTTGTCCTGGATCGCGATCGTGGCCATCCCGTTCCCTGCCATGGTCGCCCTCTCGCACTGGCACCTGCGCCGCGCCGAGCGCGCCGAGGACACCGGGTGATCGCGGTCTTCGCGGTCGCGCCGGTCGTGCTGCTGACCCTGCTGGTCGGGTTGCGCGGGGTCGCGGCGATCCGCACCACCTCCGACTTCCTAGTTGCCTCCCGCCGGGTCTCCCCGCTGCTGAACTCGGCCGCGGTCTCCGGCGAGTACCTCTCCGCCGCCTCGTTCCTCGGCGTCGCCGGGCTCGTGGTCAAGGACGGCATGGGCGCGCTGTGGTACCCGGTGGGGTTCACCGCGGGCTACGTCGCGATGCTCGTGCTGGTCGCCGCCCCGATGCGCCGCTCGGGGGCGGTGACCGTGCCGGACTTCGCCGAGGCGCGGCTGGCGTCCACCCCGCTGCGCAAGCTCGCCGCCGTCACCGTGCTGGTGATCGCCGGGCTCTACCTCGTGCCCCAGTTCCGCACCGCCGGGCTCGTGCTCAGCGTGGTCAGCGACGGCCCGTACTGGGTGGGCGTGGTGATCGCCGCCGTCGTGGTCAGCGTGACCCTGGCCGTCGGCGGGATGCGCGCGGCGACCTACGTGCAGGCCTTCCAGTTCTGCTTCAAGCTGGTGCTGTTCATCGTCCCGGCGATCTGGCTGCTGCTGCAGGTCGGCCCGCAGGTGCGGCACGAGGCTGTGCACCCGGTCGAGTTCACCCACTTCACCCGCGACACCCCGGTCGACTTCGGGCTCGAGGTCACCCTCCTGCTCGACGAGCCGCTGACCGCGCGCACCGGCGACGGGGCGCCGCTGTGGATCCCGGCGGGGGAGTACCGGGTCGCCGAAGGGTCCACTGTGGTCTTCCCGGCGGGCGCGCCGGTGCCCGGCCTGCGCGGCGGCGCGGCACCTGGCGGCCCGGACTGGCAGCGCCCGCTCCTGGACACCTCGCACGCGGGCCACCCGGTGCTCGGGACATGGGCGGTGCTGGTCGCCACGATGCTGGGCACCATGGGCCTGCCGCACGTGCTGATGCGCTTCCACACCAGCCCGGACGGCCGCGCCGCGCGCCGCACCGCCGCGATCACCGTCGGCCTGCTCAGCGTCTTCTACCTGTTCCCCGGCATCTACGGCACGCTCGCCAAGGTGCTGGTGCCGCAGCTGTACCTGTCCGGCGCCACCGACACCGCCGTGGTCGCTCTACCGTCCCAAGTGGACTCCGGGCCGACCGGGACGGTGTTCACCGGGCTGCTCACCGCGGGCGCCTTCGCCGCGTTCCTGGCCACCTCGCTCGGCCTGCTGCTCGTCGTCGCGGGCGCCATCTCCCACGACCTGGTCCCCGGCGGCCTGGCCAGGCTCCGGTTCACCGTCGTGGCCGCGGCCGCCGTCGTGGTCCTGCTCGCCCTGCCCTCGGCCCGCCTGGACGCGGGCGTGCTGGTGACCTGGGGGTTCACCGTGGCGGCGTCGACCTTCTGCCCGCTGCTGGTGTTGGGCATCTGGTGGCCGAGGCTGACCGCCGCCGGTGCGATCGCCGGGGTGGCGGCCGG
The DNA here is from genome assembly GCF_016907695.1 of Actinokineospora baliensis. Taxonomy (NCBI): domain Bacteria; kingdom Bacillati; phylum Actinomycetota; class Actinomycetes; order Pseudonocardiales; family Pseudonocardiaceae; genus Actinokineospora; species Actinokineospora baliensis. The sequence goes on from NZ_JAFBCK010000001.1 coordinate 4,068,991, forward strand.
GCTCGCGGCCACCGCGGGCGCCATCGTGGCGACCCTGTTCGGGCCGCCGGTGTCGGGCTGGCCCGCGATCCTCATCGCCCAGCCCGCGCCCTGGTCGGTGCCGCTGGCCTTCGCCACGATGGTCGGGGTGTCGCTGCTGGGCCGCCCGCCCGCGTGGTCGCAGGCCGCGATGCTGCGGCTGCACCTGCGGGAACGGCACGACCTCGGCCGCGGCGGTGACCTGGGCCACTCGTCCTGGTCGGCACGCCGTTCGTCGGCCGCTCGTCGCATCATCCGTCGATTGGGCCGCTGACCCCTCTGCGCGCCGCGCCCCGTCCCTACGGTGACGCGGAACACCATCGAGGGAGGCGCCCGATGAGTAAGTCCCCAGACCCCGACACGCACCAACCCGACCACGAGCCGGACTGGGCGGAGGTCCACGGCAGCGCCGAGTTCGTCGAACTGCGCCGCCGGTTACGCCGCTTCGTGTTCCCGATGACCGCGATCTTCCTGGTCTGGTACCTGGTCTACGTCCTGCTCGCCGACTACGCGCACGGGTTCATGGCCACCAAACTGGTCGGCGACATCAACGTCGGCCTCGTGCTCGGCCTGCTGCAGTTCGTCTCCACCTTCGTGATCACCAGCCTCTACGTGCGCTACGCCGACCGGAAGCTGGATCCGCTGGCCACCGGCATCCGCGAGCGCGTCGAGGCCGGTGAGGCCAAGTGAGCGCCGTCGCCGCCGGGGTCACCGGCAACAACCCCGCCCTCAACATCGGCATCTTCGCCGTGTTCGTCGCGATCACCCTGGTGGTCGTGTTCCGGGCCAGCCGCAACACCAAGACCGCCGCCGACTACTACGCCGCGGGCCGCGCGTTCACCGGACCGCAGAACGGCGTCGCCATCGCGGGCGACTACCTCTCCGCCGCCTCCTTCCTCGGCATCGCGGGCGCCATCGCGCTCAACGGCTACGACGGGTTCCTCTACTCCATCGGCTTCCTGGTGGCCTGGCTGGTCGCGCTGCTGCTGGTGGCCGAACTGCTGCGCAACACCGGCAAGTACACGATGGGCGACGTGCTGGCGTTCCGGATGCGCCAGCGCCCGGTCCGCGCCGCGGCGGCCACCTCCACCCTGGTGGTGTCCTTCTTCTACCTGCTGGCCCAGATGGCCGGTGCGGGTGGACTGGTCGCGCTGCTGCTGGGCATCACCAACAAGACCGGCCAGGCCGTCGTGATCGCCGCGGTCGGCGTCATCATGATCGTCTACGTGCTGGTCGGCGGCATGAAGGGCACCACGTGGGTGCAGATCATCAAGGCGGCGCTGCTGATCACCGGCGCGCTGGCGATGACCATCTGGGTGCTGGCCAAGTTCGGCTTCAACCTCTCCAGCCTGCTCGGCGGCGCCGTCGACGCGGGCGGCAAGACCGGTGAGGCGCTGCTGAGCCCCGGCAAGCAGTACGGCGCCACCGGGACCAGCAAGCTCGACTTCCTGTCCCTGGGCCTGGCGCTCGTGCTCGGCACCGCGGGGCTGCCGCACATCCTGATGCGCTTCTACACCGTGCCCACCGCCAAGGAGGCCCGCCGCTCGGTGGTCTGGGCGATCTGGCTGATCGGCATCTTCTACCTGTTCACCCTGGTCCTGGGCTACGGCGCGGGCGCCATCGTCGGCCCCGACGCCATCAAGGCGGCGCCGGGCAAGGCCAACTCCGCCGCGCCGCTGCTGGCCCAGGCGCTGGGCGGACCGGTCCTGCTGGGACTGATCGCCGCGGTCGCCTTCGCCACCATCCTGGCCGTGGTGGCCGGGTTGACCATCACCGCCTCGGCGTCGTTCGCCCACGACATCTACGCCAACATCATCAAGAAGGACAAGCTGGCGGACAAGAACGCCGAGGTCCGCGTCGCGCGGATCACCGCGGTGGTCATCGGCATCGTGGCCATCGTCGGCGGCATCGTCGCCAACGGCCAGAACGTGGCGTTCCTGGTCGCGCTGGCCTTCGCGGTGGCGGCGTCGGCGAACCTGCCGACCATCCTGTACTCGCTGTTCTGGAAGCGCTTCAACACCTCCGGCGCCCTCTGGAGCACCTACGGCGGCCTGGCGGCGAGCATCATCCTGATCGTGTTCTCCCCGGCGGTCTCCGGCAAACCCGCCACCGCCTCGACCCCCTCGATGATCCAGGGCGTCGACTTCCACTGGTTCCCCCTGGAGAACCCCGGGATCGTCTCCATCCCGCTGGCGTTCTTCCTCGGCTGGCTCGGCACCGTCCTGTCCAAGGAACGCCGGGACGACAAGTACGCCGAGATGGAGGTCCGCGCCCTCACCGGCGCGGGCGCGGAAAAGGCGACTCCGCACTAGTAACACTCTCTCCCGCCACCCACCCCCTCGTCCCCACCCGGCATCGTTCCCGGCTTGGCGGGGCAGGGGCCGGGCGGGGACGAGGGGGCATGCGAAGGCCCGTCGGCTCCCCTGCGGCCGACGGGCCTTCGCGCGTGGGCGTCGTCATGGGCTCCCGTTCGGCGCGCCTCCCCGGATCGGGTGATGATCAATGGAATGTATGCACTCAGTCCTGCATAACGGGAGTGATCATGCGTTCCACTGTCCCTGTCCTGGCCGCCCTGGCCCTCGCGCTCACCGCCTGCGACCCCAACGCGCTGGGCACCGGTGGCACCTCGGTCCCCGCGCCCGCCCCGGGCGCCCCCGGCGACCACGCCGCCCAACTGGCCGCCCTTGGCCAACCCCAACCCGAGGACACCGGCGCGCACTACGACCGCAAGGCCTGGGGTGAGTGGGCCTACGACTCGGCCAGCAAGTGCAACACCCGCGAGCAGATCCTGGTGCGCGACGGCGACGGCGAGGTCGTCGACGGCCAGTGCAAGCCGACCTGCCCCAAGGACTTCTGCTGGACCAGCCGCTACGACGGCGTCACCACCAAGGACCCGTCGGCCCTGCAGATCGACCACATCGTGCCGATCGCCGAGGCCAACCGCTCCGGCGCGCGCAACTGGACCGCCCCGCAGCGCGCCGCCTACTACAACGACCCGGCCAACCTCGTCGCGGTGACCGCCCGCTCCAACCAGAGCAAGAGCGACGGCGACCCGGGCAAGTGGAGCCCGACCCAGGGCTACTGGTGCGACTACGCCACCGGCTACATCGCGGTGAAGGTCAAGTACAAGCTCACCGTGGACGACGCCGAACTCGCCGGGCTCACCAAGATGCTGGCCACCTGCCCGTGACGGCGCGAGGGGGCCGCGGCCGAAGCCGCGACCCCCTGCTGGAAAGGCGCTGTCCGGGTCAGACGCCCGCGATGCTCTGGATCCAGCTGCGGTAGGAGCCCACCGAGGTGTAGTTGGTGATGCTCTGCCGGTCGCTGGTGGAGGCGACACCGATCTGGCGGCCGTTGCCGAACATCGGGCCACCGGAGTCGCCACCGGCGGTGATGCCGTTGACCCGGCGGGCCTGGACCGCGACACCGTTGTAGGCGTCGCGGGCGTTGGTCGAGGTCACCTGCACGGTCGCGACCTTGAGGTAGCGCGACTGGCAGTTGATCTCCGGCTGGCCGGTGCAGGTGGCACCCCAGCCGTAGACCTGCACCTGCTGGCCGACCCGGGCGTCGGACGTGGTGCCCAGCGGCGCGTAGGTCGCCGACACGCTGCGGTCCAGGCGCGCGATGGCCAGGTCCGAGGCGGAGTGCCGGTAGATCTGCGAGGCGTTGGCGGTGGTGCCACCGGTGGTCTGGTCCAGGCTGCCGATCCGGAAGCTGATCGTGCCGCTGGCCACGCAGTGCTTGGCGGTCAGGATGTACTGCGGGGCGATGATGGTCGCCGAGCAGGACTGCTGGCCGTTGCTGAACAGGCGCGCCGCCCACGGGGCGTTGCTCGCCGTGCCGCCACCGATGATGGCGGGGGTGAGGACCGGGTCCCCGGCGGGCGCGGCGTTGGCGGCGGGCATGGCGGCCAGCACGGACAGCGCGGCACCCGCGACGGCCACCGCGATCTTCGTCTTCTTCATGCGTTTCTCGATTCTGCGGCAATGCCGCGGCAGGGGTGAATCGGGAATGGTCCGCACAGTCGGCCCCGTGCGGGGTAACAATCGTTCCAGCCCGGAATACCGGCGAAATCCCAGGTCAGCTAGTCCCGGCGACCGGCAGCGACCGGACGGTCACGCTGTCAAGAAGCCACCTTTTCACCCAAAAGACACGATCGGCAAGGGTGGGATGTTCCCACCGCGTTCCCATTGTTCGGAATGGCAATTGGTAACGACGCACCCCGGATTGCGTTGAATGGATTTCACGATCCGGGCACCCGCGCGCGGCGCGGCCGGGGTGGCGGCGCCACTAGCATCGGGCGCGGTGGGCACGGCGACGAGGCCGGGTCCGCGATCGACTCAGGAGGTCGACCAGATGGCGCTGCTGCGCAGCTACGTATCCGGCCGCTGGCACACCCCGGACGACGGGGTCCCGCTGCTCGACGCGGTCACCGGCGAGGAGGTCGCCCGGATCTCCTCGGCCGGGGTCGACATGGGCGGCGCGCTCGAGCACGGCCGCCGCGTCGGCGGACCCGCGTTGCGCGAGCTGACCTTCCACCAGCGCGCCGCGCTGCTCAAGGTGCTCGCCACGCACCTCACCGAGCACAAGGACGAGCTCTACGCCCTGTCCGCGCGCACCGGCGCCACCCAGCGCGACTCGCTGGTCGACATCGACGGCGGCATCGGCGTGCTGTTCACCTACAGCGGCAAGGGCCGCCGCGAACTGCCCAACGCGAAGGTCCTCGCCGAGGGCCCGGTCGAGCGGCTCAGCCGCGAGGGCACCTTCGTCGGCAGGCACATCGCCGCGCCGCTGCGCGGGGTCGCGGTGCAGATCAACGCCTTCAACTTCCCGGTCTGGGGTCCGCTGGAGAAGTTCGCCCCCGCGTTCGTCGCGGGCGTGCCGACGCTGATCAAGCCCGCCAGCCAGACCGCCTACGTGACCGCGCGGCTGGTGGAGCTGATGCTCGAGTCGGGCGCCCTGCCCGAGGGCAGCCTGCAGCTGGTCAGCGGCAGCGCGGGCGACCTGCTCGACCACCTCACCCCGCAGGACCTGGTCGGCTTCACCGGATCGGCGACCACCGCCCGCAAGCTGCGCTCGCACCCCACCGTCGTGGCCAACTCGGTCCGCTTCACCGCCGAGGCCGACTCGCTCAACTGCTCGATCCTCGGCCCGGACGCCACCGCGGGCACCCCCGAGTTCGACCTGTTCGTCAAGCAGCTGGTCGCCGAGATGACGGTGAAGGCGGGGCAGAAGTGCACCGCCATCCGCCGCGCGTTCGTCCCCTCCGGGCAGCTGGACGCGGTCGCCGACGCGGTCAGCGCCCGCCTCGCCAAGATCACCGTCGGCAACCCGGCCAACCCGGACGTGCGCATGGGCGCCCTCGCCAGCCTCGACCAGCGCGAGGAGGTCCGCCGCTCGGTGCGGTCACTGGCCGAGGCGGGCACCGTGGTCTTCGGCGCGCTCGACCACGTCGACACCCTCGACGCCGACCCCGAGCGCGGCGCCTTCCTGTCCCCGGTGCTGCTGCGCGCCGACGACCCTGACCGCGCTCAGCCGCACGAGGTCGAGGCGTTCGGCCCGGTCAGCACGCTGCTGCCCTACGACGGGGTCGACCACGCCGTCGAGCTCGCCGCCCGCGGCCTGGGCAGCCTGGTCGGCTCGGTCGTCACCGGCGACGCCGACTTCGCCGCGGAACTCGTCCTCGGGGTCGCGCCCTGGCACGGCAGGCTCCTGGTGCTCGACACCGACAACGCCAAGGAGTCCACCGGCCACGGCTCGCCCCTGCCCGCCCTCGTCCACGGCGGCCCCGGCCGCGCGGGCGGCGGCGAGGAGATGGGCGGCATCCGCGGCGTCCTGCACCACCTGCAGCGCACCGCGATCCAGGCCAGCCCCCGGGTCCTGGCCGCCATCACCGGCGAGTGGGTCCCCGGCGCCCCGCGCACGGTCGAGGACGTCCACCCGTTCCGCAAGACCCTGGCCGACCTGCGCGTCGGCGACAGCGTCACCGCGG